>NZ_JAGXKA010000209.1:0-281 GCF_019091065.1 Burkholderia sp. GbtcB21 | reverse complement strand
CCATTCCTCAATTCTTGTGTGTGAAATTATCTTACTTTGTTTCTAATTTCATGTTTAAGATTGATCACCTTGTGCATGTTCTATGATCTCAATTCAAAATCTGAAAAGTGAGAATTGAGAATGCTAAAATTAAGATAATCGATGTTCTATGTGAAACGAAAGTATTTACATGACTTATGTGACGAGTAGATTATTGCTTAATGCTGATTTCATGTTAGTTTAATTAAGGAATTAATTAGATAACATGTGATTTAGAATCTAGAAGATCTGAAAGGAGCTAG
>NZ_JAGXKA010000208.1:0-281 GCF_019091065.1 Burkholderia sp. GbtcB21 | reverse complement strand
TTCTTTCCAGAACATTGGTTAAAGTAAAACTCAGGTTGGATGCATGGAGTATGCATCGGAAGGAACCGATATTGAACTTTGACTTAGATTTAATTAAACTTACCGTAAAATCTATTCAAGTCAATATCGCCAAGTTGATCCTAGATCAAATGATCTTAATCCTGTTATGATTAGGCTCAATCTTGAAAGGCTATTCGTGTTCCTTTGAATTGTTAGTTAAGCCTACTTTTAGGTCAGGGTGATACATACTTTTTGGGAACACGGTAGTGCAATTGAGTGGG
>NZ_JAGXKA010000207.1:0-282 GCF_019091065.1 Burkholderia sp. GbtcB21 | reverse complement strand
CCACATCAGGTATGGATAGACGATCGTCCGCACCTTCGACCCGATGAACCGGTGCGGCGCGCTGCGCAACGAGCCGCAGACGTGCAGCCCGGACAGGATGAAGAACAGCGGCATGTGGAACGTGTAGATCACGTAGTCGATCCATTCGAACGCGGTATCGGGCAGGCCCGCCGGCTCGAGGCCCGACGAGGCGGCTCCGCGCAACACGTGTCCGAAGACGACAAGCATGATCCCCGCGCCACGGGCGACGTCGAGGCTCGTTTCGCGTGCGGTCGTAGACAT
>NZ_JAGXKA010000206.1:0-283 GCF_019091065.1 Burkholderia sp. GbtcB21 | reverse complement strand
ATAAGATAAGATCATGTGTAATCGTTTTATGTATATTAAATATTTATAAATTACTTCAAGTTTTTATATATGACATTATTTATTTATAGTGACATGAATAATAATAGAGTAATTTGCGGCAAAACCCCCTCAACTATCAATTTACTTACAAAAAACCATCCAACCTCATATTTTGGTGGGAAAACCCTCCAAAGTACTATTCTGTTTACATTTTAAGATGCCGTCTGTCCAGCTCATAATTTTGCCCACGTGGCAATGACAAGTCACTAAAAAATTATCCTAT
>NZ_JAGXKA010000205.1:0-283 GCF_019091065.1 Burkholderia sp. GbtcB21 | reverse complement strand
GTTCTTACCAAACTAGACGAAGTCCAAGAGCTGGACTTCGTGGTCGTTTATGTTGAGGTCAATTTGATCATTGGCAACAATGTCAAGAAAATGACTCACATCAAGGAATGGCTTGACACTCAATTTGACATGAAAGACTTGGGTGAGGCAGCCTTTGTTCTCGGTATTCAGATTATCAGAAATCGGAAGAACAGATCCCTTGCTCTCTCTCAAACAACTTACATTGACAAAGTTCTAGAGAGATTCTCCATGACCAATACCAATGGGGCAAATATGCCTTCTA
>NZ_JAGXKA010000204.1:0-283 GCF_019091065.1 Burkholderia sp. GbtcB21 | reverse complement strand
ACCTTGTCCAGATTGCCGATCAGCCCCAGAGAGCTGTCGCTGCCGCCCGCCGCCGCTGAAACGCCCGCCGCGCCAGCCATGCCGGACATGCCGGCGCTGCTTGATTGCGCCCCGCCGCCCGCCGCCCGCTTGGCTTTGCGATGCTCGTAATAGAACAACCCTCCCAGCGCCGCGGCCAACAACATAAACACCTGCAGCGGAAAACCGGGCAGCATGCCCATCGCCAAGGCCAACACTGCCGTCACCGCGAGCACGAACGGCTTGCCCAGCAACTGGCTCATGA
>NZ_JAGXKA010000203.1:0-283 GCF_019091065.1 Burkholderia sp. GbtcB21 | reverse complement strand
TGGGAAGGGGTGGGACCGACTCGCTATGGTCATCAGGCAAAGAGGGTTGTCGCGTTGCTTCGCAGCGCGACCAATCTTGGAAGAAGCAGTAATTTTGGGTTGTGAGCTGTATCTCACACATACGCGGTACTTCAACCGTCGTACGTCGAGTGCCTTGCACTCGACGCTCGATATCCGTAAGCGCTGAAGCGCTAACGGCTATCGAGACAGACTTGTTATAGGATCAAGCCTTACGGGCAATTAGTATCAGTTAGCTGAACGCATTACTGCGCTTACACACCTG
>NZ_JAGXKA010000202.1:0-284 GCF_019091065.1 Burkholderia sp. GbtcB21 | reverse complement strand
ACCGGGCACCGGAAATGCGAAATATGAAAACTACTAAATAGCATAAACATGCATTTTCTGAATTCCATAAATAACAGCATAATAAATTATTTAAATAGCTATAAATAATTTCATAATTAAACGTGATTATCAGCTAATTTCCAAATTAAACTAAGCGGTCTTTACAATATAGCTGTGATTTTCCCGCTTTTACTAGGTCAAAACTACCGTGTAGTAAACACGTCTTTAATTGCTGTATCTGAAGATGTCTCGACAGAAACTTGGTTACAGCGATCCCAATAGCG
>NZ_JAGXKA010000201.1:0-284 GCF_019091065.1 Burkholderia sp. GbtcB21 | reverse complement strand
TGACCCGGGTCGTACGGCTTGAACGTGCTCGCCGTGTTGTGCACGTTCGTCACCTTGTTCGGCACCGTCAGCGTCTGCCCTGCCTTCAGCTCGTCCGTGCTCTTCAGCCCGTTCGCATCCGCCAGCACGTACCACAGCGTCTCGTCTCCCCACAGCGCCGACGCGATCGACTTCAGCGTCTCCCCTTCCCGCACCGTCCACGTCCCCGGGCTCGCCCCCGGATACGTTCCGTCGATGCGCATGTAGTTCTCGTCGAAGTCCGCCACGCTCACCGGCGTCGTCAC
>NZ_JAGXKA010000200.1:0-285 GCF_019091065.1 Burkholderia sp. GbtcB21 | reverse complement strand
AGGTCACGATCAACGAGAGCTTACTAATGCCGCTTAATTTGGAAATTAAAAACGAAACATGGGCCTATTCTACTATCAGGCTACTAACATGCTTCCTAACAGGCTTTTCTTTTTCATAACTGAATAAAATAAACTACTAAAGCAATAAAGGCTTACTGTACCGTGAAACGAGCTAGCTGCTGGTGATGATTGTACATGTCGTGACGATCTTCGGAAGACAACCTGGCGGCTCTGATACCAAATTGTAACACCCTAGCTAGCATAGGCGTATTACGTGATTTTTAA
>NZ_JAGXKA010000020.1:0-98599 GCF_019091065.1 Burkholderia sp. GbtcB21 | reverse complement strand
CCCAAATTAAAAAATTCATGTCACGGGAATGCCCGAAATCGCCCGTATGGCGGCGTCGTTCCTCGCTTGTTGGGCGCGGCCAAACGGCGCTCCTCACTTCTTGCCCTACGCGCGATTTCGGGCATTCGCATGTGCGTTCCATACGCGAACAGCCCCTAATCAGTTGAACAGGCCGAGCACGGTCTGGAACAGCGTCGACGCGGTCTGGATCACCTTCGCGTTCGCCTGGTAGAGCTGCTGGTACTGCATCAGGTTGGCCGCTTCCTCGTTCTGGTTCACGCCCGACACCGACTGCTGCGCCTGCGTGATCTGGCCGACCAGCGCGGTCTGCGCGGCGCTCGACGACTTCAGCTGGCTCGTCGTATTGCCGATGCTGTTCACGTAGTTCGCGTATGCGCCCGTCAGCGTGGTCGAGCCGTTGCCGAACGATTTCGAGTTGACGAGCTTCGACAGCGCGAGCGCGTTGCTGCCGTCGTTCGTGCCGCCCGTGTTCGGCGCGACCGTGAACGTGTCGCCCACCGCCGGCGTGCCCGACACCGTCACCGTGACGCCTGCCGTCAGCGTGATCGGCGTGCCGGACTGGTACGGCTGCGCGCCGGTGGTCGTCGGCGGCACGGCCGTGTTGTCCGTGACCGTATAGGTCGGCGCGGCCGACGTCCCACCCATCGTGATCGTGTACTTGTGCGCGTTGGCCGCGGCCGCCGCGCTCGTGACCGACAACCCGCCGATCGTCCCGGTGCCCGTGTTCGTCGTGGTGGCCGACGGCACGTACGGCGCCGCCGCCGCGATCGCCGAGCCGTTCGACGTCGCGAGGCCGAAGCCGTTCAGCGCGCCGCGCGTCGGCTGCACGGTGAACTTGTCGCCGGCGCTCATCGAGCCCGACGTGAACGAGAAGTTCAGCCCGCCGATCGACGCCGGCATCGACGCCGACGAGCCGACCACCGTGCCGCTCGCGCGATCGGTCAGCGTGTAGTTCGTGCCGTCGTACGACAGCGTGTAGTCGCCCGTGGTCGGCTGCGACGCGTTCGCGAACGACACGGACAGCGCCGCATTGCCGGTGTTGCCCTGGTTCGCGTAGATGATCGGCGAGCCGGTCGCGAACAGGTTGCCGCCGACATTGCCCGACAGGTCGATGCCGAGCGCATTCTGCGCGTTGACCTGCGCGGCGAAGCTGGTCGCGATCGCGCCGAGCTGCGCCTGCGCGGGGTCGAGCGTCTGGCTGCGGAACGCGAGCAGGCCGCCGAGCGTGCCGCCCGACAGCGACGCGTCGGACAGGAACTGGTTCGGCCCCTGCGGGGTCGCGCCGGCGATCCCCTGCGACACGACGGTCAGCTCGCTCGGATCGGACGGCGACGTGACGGTCGCGAGCTGGTAGCTCTTGTCCGCGACGACGAGCGGCGTGCCGCCCGCGAGAAACACGCTGTAGCCGTCGCTGTTGCGCACGACCTGCACGCCCGCGAGGTTCGACAGGTTCGACACCGCGAGGTCGCGCTGGTCCATCAGCTGGTTCGGCGGCTGGCCCTGGCTGCTCGCGGACGCGATCTGCTGGTTCAGCTGCGCGATCTGCGCGGTGTACGCGTTGATCTGCGTGACGGTGCTCGTGAGCTGCGTGTTCACGCTCTGGCGCAGCGCGTCGTACTGCTGGCCGGCCGCCGTGATCTGGTTCGCGAGCGTCTGCGCGTTGCTCATCGCGGTCTGCCGCACCGACGAGTCGGACGCGCTGTTCGCGACGTTCTGCAGCCCCGTGAAGTAACTCGTGATCGCGGTCGAGATGCCGGCCGTCGGGCTGCCGACGTAGTTGTTCAACTGCGTGACGAGCGAATACCACGTCGACAGCGCGCCGCCCTGCGTCTGCGCGCCGTTCAGCTGGTCGCTCAGGTACTGGCTGTACTGCCGCTGCACGGTGACGGTGTTCACGCCCTGAGGCATGTAGCCGCTGCTCGTGTACTGGCCGCTCGCCTCGGCATAGACGGGTCGTTCGACCGAATAGCCCGGCGTCGCGGCGTTGCTGATGTTCTGGCCGGTCGTCGTGAGGCCCCAGAGCGCGGCATTCAGGCCGCTGACGCCGAGGTTCATGAGTGAGTTGGACATGCGCGATCCTGATGAGCCGGCCGCGCTGCGGCCGCCGGGTTGCGTAACTCCCGGTATAACGGCCGCGGATCGAAAAAATTGAGGAAAAAATGCACGCGCGACGCGCGGGTGCGCAGCGCCGGTCGGAGCGTCCGGCCGGCGGGGCCGGCGGCGGTGCGCGGGCGGCCCGTGCGGGCCGGCGGCCGCGTCAGGCCCGCACGAGCGAGCGGCGCTTCATCTCGAGCTGCGTGATCAGCCGCTGCAGCGTGTTCTCGGCGCTGCCCGGCAGCGACATGTAGCGGAAGCCGAGCTGGTAGCGCCGCGACCCGTTCGGCATCTGCGTCGAGCGCTGCGACACGAGCTGCAGGTCGAGCGACAGCTTGCCGTGGCCGGTCAGCTCGAGCTCGACGTCGGGCAGCAGCGTGCCGACCTCGAGCGCCTCGACGCGTTCGTCGGCCGTGCGCAGCCCCACGCCGCCGAGCGACAGGTTGTGCACCTCGAACAGGAAGCTCTCGCCGTCCGGCAGCTTGCCGCGGCACAGGAACGGATCGACGATCGGCGCGTCGACCCGGAAATATTCACGGCGCTGGATGCACGTCAGGACTTCGGGGAAATCGGCGACGAACGCGGGCAGCCCCTCGTAGCGCGTCTCGCGCGGCGTGCCCGTGGTGAATTCGACGCGCACGCCCTCCGGCGACGCCGCGAACGTGCAGTGCGACGCGCCGAGGATGCCGGCGTTCTGCTCGGACAGCGCACCCCAGTCGAACGTGAACGTCCGCGCGCCGACGTCGACCTCGAGCAGGCGCGTGACGAGCTGGCCGCCCGGATACTGGACGGTCAGGAAATCGCCGCGGTTCACGAGGTTGCGCAGCTGCACGCCGATTTCCAGCGGATTGCGGCGGGCATAGTCGGGCCCGGAGTGGCCTGCGTCCAGGCTGGGGTCCGTCGACATTTCGATATTCATGGCTAGCCGGTCTTTCTTGTCATGGGCGCACGGACAACCGGTGCGCAATAAAACCGGGCCAGAACAAGGCCCGGTCGCAGGTCTCTCACACTTAGCGGCAGTGCTGACCGAAAGTTTAGATCGATTTCCCGTTTTTTTTCGCGCAAACGTTGAAACCGCGCGCGGCGGTATGCCGGGCGCGGTCCTGAGAGGGTAATCGACGGTGGGCCGGAGCCTGTTATCGGCGGGCGCAGGCCCTGGCCCGTCAGCCGATCTGCTGCATGATCGAGATCAGCTTCTTCGCGTAGTTCGGGTCGGTCGCGTAACCGGCCTTCTGCATCCCGTGCGCGAAGCCTTCGACGCTGCGGCTCGCGCTCAGCACGCCCGAGTAGCGCGGATTGTTCTTCAGCAGGTTCGCGTAATCGGTCATCGCGTGCTCGTACGAGTCGTACGCGCGGAATTTCGCGACCACGCGGCGCGGCGTGCCGTTCACGTATTCGGTCGTCAGCGCCGACACCGTGCGGCCCGTCCAGCCCTTGTTCGCCTTGATGCCGAACACGTTGTAGCTGGTCGAGCCGTCGGCCGCGCGGATCTCGCGCTTGCCCCAGCCCGATTCGAGCGCGGCCTGGCCGACGATGAAGCGCGCCGGGATGCCGGTCGACGCACTGGCCGCCTGCGCGGGAGCCGCGAGCCGGTCGACGAACGCGTCGGCGTCCGGCGCGCCGCTCGCGCCCTTCAGCGGCGGCGTCAGCGCACTGCCGGCCGAGTAGCCGCGCGCGCCGGCGAGCCCGCCGTTGTTCCCGGCCGCGTTCGCGTACGCGCGCGCCATCGCGTTCATCGCGGCGAGGCTGCCTTCGTTGCCGGCCGTGCCGAGACCGCCCGCGCCCAAGCCGGCCGCGCCCATCCCGCCCGCGCCGACGCCGGCCGTGTCGCTGCCCGCGCCCTGCCCCGCATTGCGCAGCAGCTGCTTCATCAGCGCGTCGGCGACGCCGATCCCGCGCGTCGACATCTGCTGCGCGAGCTGCTGGTCGAGCATCGACGTGTACATCTTCGACGTATGCGAATCGAACAGCCCGCCGTCGGGCGACGCGTCGCGCATGCTCTTGAGCATCATCTGCGTGAACATCGCATCGAACTGGCCCGCGACGGCCTTCGCACCGGCCTGCGGCGACTGCTTCGCCTGCGCGCGCAGCGCGTCGAAACCCTGCACGTCGAGCGCGAAGCGCTGCGTGAGGTCGTTCGCGTTAGGAAGATTCGCTGCCATTTAGATGACCTCCAGGTCGGCGCGCAGCGCGCCGGCCGCCTTCATCGCCTGCAGGATCGACATCAGGTCCGCCGGCGTCGCGCCGAGCGTGTTCAGCGCCTTCACGACGTCGGCGAGGTTCGCGCCGGCCGTCACCATCTTCAGCGCGCCGTTGTCCTGCTTGAGCTGGATCTGCGACTGCTGCGCCACCACCGTCTGCCCGTTCGAGAACGGCCCCGGCTGCGACACGACCGGCTGCGTGTTGACGACGACCGACAGGTTGCCGTGCGCGACCGCGCAGCTCTGCAGCGTGACCATCTGGTTCATCACGATCGAGCCGGTGCGCGCGTTCAGGATCACCTTCGCGGCGGCCTTGTCCGGGCTCACGTCGAGGTTCTGCAGCCGCGCCATGAACGCGACCTGCTGCGCCGAGTCGGCCGGCGCCGCGAGCTGGATCGTGCGGCCGTCGAGCGCCGTCGCGGTGCCCGGGCCGAAGCTCGAATTGACCGCGGACACGATCCGCTGCGCGGTGCCGTAGTCCATGTCGTTCAGCTGCAATTGCAGCACGCCGTTCATCTGCGCGATCGCGTTCGGCACCGAACGCTCGACGATCGCGCCGCCGACGATCCGGCCGGCCGCGAGCTGGTTCACCTGCACGCGGCTGCCGTTCGCGCTGGCGCCCGCGCCGCCGACCGCCATGTTGCCCTGCGCGAGTGCGTACACCTGCCCGTCCGCGCCCTTCAGCGGCGTGAGCAGCAGCGTGCCGCCGCGCAGGCTCTTGGCGTTGCCGAGCGACGACACGGTCACGTCGAGCGCCTCGCCGGGCCGCGCGAACGGCGGCAGCGTGGCGGTCACCATCACGGCCGCGACGTTCTTCAACTGCATGTTGTTCAGCGACGACGAACCGCCGTTGGCCGAGCCGTTGTTGATCGAGATGCCGAGGTTCGCGAGCATGTTCGCGAGCGTCTGCGTCGTGAACGGCGTCTGCATCGTCTGGTCGCCCGTGCCGTCGAGGCCGACGACGAGGCCATAGCCGATCAGCGGGTTGTCGCGCACGCCCTGGATCTGCGCGAGATCCTTCAGGCGTTCCGCGTGCGCGGGCGCCGCGCCGAACACGCAGGCCGCGGCCGCGAACGCGACGACGAGCCGCGCGAACGCTCGTGCGCGGGACGACAGGCGGTTGAACAGGGGCTTGTGCATCGTCATCACCACGGCGCGATGTTGAGGAAGAAGCGCTGCAGCCAGCCCATCGTCTCGGCTTCGTTGATGTAGCCCTTCGCCGAGTATTCGATCCGCGCGTCGGCGACCTGCGTCGAGTAGACCGAGTTCGCGCCCGAGATCGTGTTCGGGTTGACGATGCCCGAGAAGCGCACGAATTCGTTGCCCTGGTTGATCAGCATCTGCTTCTCGCCGCTGACGACGAGGTTGCCGTTCGGCAGCACGTTGGTGACGGTCACCGTGATCGTGCCGTTGAACGTGTTCGCCGCGCTCGCGCCGCCCGTCGCCGCGAACTTGTTGTTGCCGGCCGCCGACAGGTTCGCCTTCGCGAACAGCCCGCCGAGGAAGCCGGCCGTCGGCACGTCGAAACCGGTGTTGCCCTGCCGGTTCGTGTTCGCGCCCGACGATTTCGTCGCGTTGATGTTTTCCGCGATCACGATCGTCAGGATGTCGCCGGTGTTGCGCGGCCGCTGATCCTCGAAAAGCGGCCGCCCCGCGTAGCCGGGGTTGTAGATCGAGCCGGGCGCCTGCATCGACATCGGCGCTGGCGGCTGCGCCGTCATCGGCTGCTGGATGATCGGATCGCGCGGGATCTGCGCGCAACCGGCGAGCGCCGCCACCGCGACCGCGCACGCGGCGCGGACGGTGGCTGACGGGAGGAGGCGAACCTGCTTCATGGCGACGACGGGGTGTTCCGGTTAGCTCTTCATCTGCGTGACGGTCTGCAGCATCTGGTCGGACGTGGTCACGGCCTTGCTGTTGATCTCGTAGGCACGCTGCGTCTGGATCATGTTGACGAGCTCCTGCACGACGTTCACGTTCGACGCTTCGACATAACCCTGGTTGAGCACGCCCGCGCCGTTCAGCCCCGGCTGCGACACGTTGGGCGCGCCCGACGACGTCGTCTCGGAGAACAGGTTCTCGCCGCGCGCCTCGAGGCCGGTCGGGTTGATGAAGGTCGCGATCTGCAGCGAGCCGATCTGCACCGCGTTGCCCGAGCCCGGCTGCGTGACCGACACGACGCCGTCCTTGCCGATCGTCAGCGACTGCGCGTTCTGCGGCACGGTGATCGCCGGCAGGATCTGGTAGCCGCTCGACGTGACGAGCTGGCCCTGCGCGTTGGTCTGGAACGAGCCGTCGCGCGTGTACGCATTGGTGCCGTCCGGCATCAGCACCTGGAAGAAGCCCGCGCCGTTGATCGCGACGTCCTTCGAGTTGCCGGTCTGCGTGAGGCCGCCCTGCGTGTACAGGCGCTCGGTCGCGACCTGCTGCACGCCGGTGCCGAGCTGCAGGCCCGACGGCAGCTCGGTCTGCTGCGTCGAGTTCGCGCCGGGCTGGCGGATCGTCTGGTAAAGCAGATCCTCGAACACCGCGCGCGACGCCTTGAAGCCGTTCGTGCTGGTGTTCGCGAGGTTGTTCGAAATCACGTCCATCTGCGCCTGCTGCGCATTCATGCCGGTGGCGGCGATGTAGAGCGAACGGTTCACTTGTCGATTCTCCTGCGTGGGCTGGCGCGGGCGCTCAGCTGAAGTTGAGCAGCTGGTTTGCCGTCTGCTCGTTCTGGTCGGCCGTCTGGATCAGCTTCGACTGAAGCTGGAACGCGCGCGCGTTGTCGATCATCGCGACCATCGCGGACACCGGGTTGACGTTGCTGCCTTCGATCGAATTCGGCGTGACGACCACGTTCGTGTCGGCGTCGGCCGGATTGCCGTCGGCGGTGCGGAACAGCCCGTCGTTGCCGCGCGTGAGCGTGGCCGGATCGGGATTGACGAGCTTCATCTGGTCGACGATCGCGACCGCCGTCGGCGGGTCGCCCGGCATCAGCGCGGACACGGTGCCGTCCTTGCCGATCGTCACTTCCGCGTTCGGCGGCACCGAGATCGGGCCGCCGTTGCCGATCACCGGCAGGTTGCTCGCGTTGACGAGCTGGCCGTTCTGGTCGACGTGCAGGTTGCCGGCGCGCGTGTACGCCTCGCTGCCGTCAGCCGTCTGCACGGACAGCCAGCCGGCGCCCTGCACGGCGACGTCGAGCGGATTGCCGGTGCGCGTGATCGGACCCGGCGCGTAATCCGCGCCGGGCGTCGACGCGAGCACGTAGGTGCGCGTCGTCGTCGGGTCGATGTTGCTGCCGTCGCCGAAATTCATCGGCACCGCGCGATACGTCGCGAGCTGCGCGCGAAAGCCCGTCGTCGATGCGTTCGCGAGGTTGTTCGCGACGATCGCCTGCTGGTCGAGCGACTGCGACGCGCCCGTCATCGCCGTGTAGATCAGTCGGTCCATGGCTGCCGGTTATCCGCGCTTACAGGTTGATGAGCGTCTGGTCGACGGTCTGCTGCGTCTTGATCGTCTGCGCGTTCGCCTGGTAGTTGCGCTGCGCGGTGATCAGGTTGACGAGCTGCGACGTGAGGTCGACGTTCGAGTTCTCGAGCGCGCTGCCCTGCAGCGTGCCGTGGTTCGTGCTGCCCGGCGCGGAGATCTGCGGCACGCCCGATGCGGAGGACTCCGCATACTGGTTGCCGCCGAGGTTGACCAGCCCGTTCGGGTTGTTGAAGTTCGCGAGCGCGATCAGGCCGAGCACGGCGGTCTGGCCGTTCGAGTAGTTGCCGGTCAGCTTGCCGTCGGCGCCGATCGAGTAGGTCGTCAGCGTGCCGCTCGCGTAGCCGTCCTGCGCGAGGTTGTTCACGCCGTCCTTGCCGCCGTACTGCGTCGTGCCGGTCAGGTCGAGCGTGAGGCTCTGCGGCGTCACCGAGCCGTCGGTGTTCGGCACCGTGAACTGGAACTGGCCGAGCGACGCGGTCGGCCCGCCTGCGGCCGGCAGCGTCGTGCTCTGGATCGCGCCCGACGAATTGAACGTGACCGTGCCGAGATCGGTCGTGGCGCCGCCCTGGACGCCCGCGTACGCTTCCCACGTGCCGGCCGCCGACTTCACGAAGTACATGTTGACCGCCTGCGAACCGCCGAGCGAGTCGTACACCTGGATCGACGTCGAGTAGTTGTAGGTCGTGGTGTCGGTCGCGTTGAACGGCGTCTTGGCCGGCACCGTGTCCTGCGAGTTCAGGTTGAACTGGCCGGTGATCTTGGTCGTCGCGGTCGGCGCGATGTTGGACGTCGGCGCCTGCAGCGGCACGGTCTGCGCGGTGTTGATCACGCCGCCCGAGCCGGCCGCGTAACCCATCAGGTTGCGGCCCTGCGAGTCGACGATGAAGCCGTTCTTGTCGCGCTGGAACGTACCGTCGCGCGAGTACGTCGTCACGCCGTTGTTCGACATCTGGAAGAAGCCGTTGCCGTTGATCGCGACGTCGAGCGACGAGTTCGTCGTATTGATCGTGCCCTGGCCGAACTGCTGCTGCACCGACGCGAGCGTCGTGCCGATGCCGATCTGCGTGTTGACCGACGTCGCGACCGAGTTCGCGTACATGTCGGCGAACTGCGCGGTGCTCGACTTGAAGCCGACCGTGTTCGCGTTCGCGATGTTGTTGCCGATCACGTCGAGCGCGTTCGATGCGCCGGCGAGGCCGCTCAGACCCTGTTGATAACCCATTTCGGTCTCCGTTTCGGGAAAGCTGAATCAGTTGGACGTAGTGCCGCCGGACGACGACGTGTTCGGGAAAATCGACGCGACCTGGGTGAGCCCCACCGTCGTGCCGTTCGACAGCACGAGCCCCGCCGTGCCGTCAGCCTGCTTGATCACGCTCTGCACCTGCGCGGCCGCGAGCGTCGTGGCCGCCTGCGGCGTGCCGGCGCTGTTGGTGTACGACGCGCTGATCGTGTACTTGCCGTCCGGCAGCGCATTGCCCGCCGCGTCGGTCGGCGTCCAGTTGAACGGCACGGTGCCGGCCGACTGCGCGCCCGCGTTGATCGTGTTCACGACGGCGCCCGCCGAGTTCTTCACGGTGATCGTCAGGTTCGACACCGAGCTCGCCAGCGACACGCCGAACGGCGACGCCGCGCCGCTCTTCACCGCGACGGCGTTGCCCGGCGCGAGCACGTTCGAGCCGATCAGCAGCGCGGCCTGCGTCTGCTGGCCGGCCGTGAGCTGCGTCGACAGCGACGTGAGCGACGTGTTCAGTTGCGCGATGCCGCTCACCGTGTTGATCTGCGCGAGCTGCGACGTCATCTGCGAGCTGTCGACCGGGCTCGTCGGATCCTGGTTCTGCAGCTGCGTGACGAGCAGCTTCAGGAACGTCGCCTGCAGGTCGCTCGCCGACGTGCCGTTGGTCGACGACACTTTGTTGGTGTTCATCGTGTCGGTCGGCAGGGTCGACACGTTCGTGCCGTTGCCGCCGATCGTCGTGCTGGAGGAAGTCATCCTGGGTGGCCTTCTATCGGAACTGTCGGGTCTGTAAGGTCGGTCGGCGCGCGGCTCACGAGCCGATCGTCAGCGTCTTGAGCATCAGCGTCTTCGCGGTGTTCAGCGTCTCGACGTTGGCCTGGTACGAGCGCGACGCCGAGATCATGTTCACCATCTCCTGCACCGGGTCGACGTTCGGCATCTGCACGTAGCCGTTCGCGTCGGCGGCCGGGTTCGCCGGGTCGTAGGTCGACTTCATCGGCGACGGGTCGTCCATCACCTTCGTCACGCGCACGCCGCCCACGCCCTGGCCGGACGCGGTGCGCGCGCCGCCCATCGGGTCGGTCGCGAACACGACCTGCTTGGCCTTGTACGGCTTGCCGTCGGGGCCGGTGGCGCTGTCGGCGTTCGCGAGGTTCGACGCGGTGACGTTCAGGCGCTGCGATTGCGCGGACAGCGCCGAACCGGCGACGCCGAAGATGTTCATCAACGAAGGCATGGAGGCTCCTTGTGCTTGTGCGCGGGTTCGGAAGCGGCGCGCTTACGAGTTCGTCGAGATCGCGGCGATCATGGCCTTGATCTGCTGGGTCATCACGGTCATCCCGGTTTCGTAGTGCAGCGCGTTGTTCGCGAACTGCACGCGTTCGACGTCGAGATCGACCGTGTTGCCGTCGAGCGACGGCTGCAGCGGCATCCGGTACTGCGCGCGGCCGTAGTCGTCGGCCGGGCCGCCCGTCGGGATCAGCTTCGACGTACCGGCCATGTGGCCCGCCGCCGTCGACACCATCGACATGCCGCTCGTCACGCCGGCCGGCTGCGTCATCGGCAGTTGCGCGGCGTTGCTCGGCGCGAGGCCGCCGTTGGTCTGCTTCAGCGAGCGCGCGAGCGTCGACGCGAAATCGACGTCGCGGGCCTGGTAGCCGGGCGTGTCGGCGTTCGCGATGTTCGACGACAGCAGTTCCTGCCGATAGGCGCGCACGTCGAGCGCCTGTCGGCCGAACGCGAATTCCGCATCGAGTTTGTCCAGCATGTGTGCGTCTCTCCGTATGAAGCGCTGCACGCCCCTCGCGCCGGATGGCGACCCGAGAGGCTTTTTTCCATGACAGCGATGGTAGGCGTCGCACGCAACCGGCAATCGGGCGAATAACGCGGCAAAGCCCCCCTCTATTCATCGTTTGCGCGGCGGCCCCGCTCCCTAGAATGCAAATCGGATCAACGGATCGAGGACACGGCTATGACCGGCAGCGCACTTCGCGGCAGGAACGGGCGGCTCACGCACGTCCGGCGTGCGTTTGCGCTCGCCGCGGCGCTGTGGATCGCCGCCCCGGCCGTGTATGCGGACGACGGGATGATCGTGATTCCCGGACGCGGCGAGACGGCCGAAACCGCGCTCGCGCACGCCAATGCGGCGAGCGGCGGGCAGTTCGGCGGGAATGCGGGGACGGGTTCGGGCGCAGGCATGGCGCCGGACGCGGGGCGCGCGGCGGCAGCTGCTGTCGGTGTGGGTGGTGCTGTCGGCGCTGTCGGCGCTGTCGGCGCTGTCGGCGCGGGTGGTACTGCCGGCGCGGCCGGTGCTGCCACCGCCGGCTACGCGGCGCAGCCGGCCGGCACGATGGTCGTGACGAACGTTCCGCCGCCGGCCCCTGCACCGGCCCCCACGCCGATCCCCGTCTACGCAGCCGCTCGCGCGAACGCCGCCTACGGCGCGCCGCGCGCCGCCGATCCCAACGCCATCGCGACGGTCGTCGCCGGTACGGCCGAGCCTGCGTCGAATCCCGCGCGGCCGGCGCCGCGGGCAATCGCCGCGCGCATGGCGGCGGCCCGCGCCGCGTCAGCCGCGCCGGCGCCGCGTGCGCCGATGGCTTCCGCCAACCCGGCCCAGGCGGCCCAAGCGGCCCAGGCGGCCCAGGCGGCCCCCGCAGCCCAGCCCGCGACGCCGCCCGGCCAGCAGGACCCCGACTCGATCCGGCGCGCGGCCCTCGCGTTCCTGCAGCAGCAGATCGCGGGCCTGCCCGGCAAGACCACCGCGACGGTCACGACCGCATTTCCGCGCGGTCTCGCCGCGTGCACGACGCTCGAGCCGTTCCTGCCGACCGGCGCACGCCTGTGGGGCCGCACGACGGTCGGCGTGCGCTGCGCGGGCGAACGGCCGTGGACCGTCTACCTGCAGGCGAAGGTCGCCGTGCAGGCCACCTATTACGTCGCCGCGCGCCAGATCGCGCCCGGCGAGCCGCTGGGCGCGGCCGACCTGGTCGCCCGCGACGGCGACCTGACGGTGCTGCCGCTCGCGGTGATCACCGATCCGGCGCAGGCGGTCGGCTCGACCGCGCTCGCGCGCATCTCGGCCGGGCTGCCGCTGCGGCAGGACATGCTGAAGAGCGCGGCGTCGGTGTCGGCCGGCCAGACGGTGCGGGTCGTCGCGGCCGGCCCCGGTTTCACGATTTCGGCCGAGGGCAGCGTGCTCGCGAATGCGGCGCCCGGCCAGTCGGTGCGGGTGCGGATGGCGGCGGGCCAGATCGTCACGGCAATCGTCAAGGACGCCGGCACCGTGGAAATTCCGCTGTAGGGACGGATCCCGCCGCAAGATTGCAAAGAATTGTTTATTCGGAGAATTTCGGGCTCACGATGCTAAAGTTCGGGCCGACCCGGCCGTTATCTGGGTCAAACCGTACAGGAAACCCATCGTGAAGATCGATTCCACTCCGAAACCGAGCCCCCTCGCGCCGTCCGGCAACGGCGCGGCCCGTGCACAATCCGGCGCGGCCCAGTCGTCCGCGCAGGCGGCCGACGCAGGATCGACCGGCGGCGACGCGACCGTGAACCTGTCGGGTCTGTCCGGCCAGTTGCGCTCGGCATCCGCGTCCGGCAACGCCGATATCGACACGGGCCTGGTCCAGTCGATCAAGGAAGCGCTGAACAACGGCACGCTGACGATCGACGCGAACAAGATTGCCGACGGCGTATTGAACACCGCCCGCGAACTGCTGCAACAGCAGCGCCCGCAGGGCAGCTGAGCCGGCCGCCTCGCGGCCGGTCCCCCCGGTTTGCCGGCGCGCCGCACCCCGCGCTCCGGCGCGACGAGCATGACGCGATGAGAGAAGAGCTGCTGGCCACGGTCAACGACGAACACGCGACGGTCGAGGCGTTCGCGTCCCTGCTCGCCTACGAGGAAAAAGCGCTGACGACGGCGGAGCCGCTCGAGATGCTGCCCGGGATCGTCGAGAAGAAGAGCGAGCTGATCGACCGGCTCGCGCAGCTCGAACGCACGCGCGACACGCAGCTGTCCGCGCTCGGCTTTGCATCGGGCAAGAAAGGGATGGACCAGGCCGCCGAGCGCGATGCTCGCCTCGCCGGCCGCTGGCAGTTGCTGCAGCAGGCCGCCGAACGCGCGCGCCGGGCCAACGCGAACAACGGGATGCTGATCCGGATCCGGATGGACTACAACGAGCGCGCGCTCGCGGTGCTGCGCTCGGCGCCCGCACCGGCCGGCGTCTACGGCCCCGACGGGCGCGTGTCGGCGCTGACGCGCTGACGTCGCGCCGCGCGGCCGCCCGACGGCCGCGCGCCTGCCTTGCCTTTCCTTACAACAGCGGACACGCGGTGACCTGCGTGCCGCGCTCCACGCACAGCCGCTCGTAGTCGCGCAGGTACGCGCGCTCGTCGTCGTCCAGCAGGTCGAGATCGATCAGGTCCCAGTCGTAGCCGACCGTCACGATGTTCTCGAACGTCACCGTATCCGGCTGCGCTTCGTCCGGCCGGATGATCACGATGTTCTCGATCCGCACGCCGCCCTTGCCCGGCACGTAGATGCCCGGCTCGAGCGAAATCACCGCATTCGGCACCAGCCCGTATTTCGCGCCCGGCGCGAAACGCACGCCGCCTTCGTGCACGTGGATCCCGACGCCGTGCCCGGTGCCGTGGCCGTAATCGTGGCCGTGATCGCGGCACACCTGCCGCACGAGCGCATCGACGTCGCCGCCAGTCGCCGAGGCCGGGAAGCGCGTGACGAGCCCCTTGATGCAGGCCTTCAGCGCGACCGTGTAGATCTCGCGCTGCCACGGCTGCGCGACCGTATCCGCGCGCGTGCGGCGCAGCACGACGCGCGTGCAGTCCGTCGCGAAGCCGGCTTCGTAGTACGCACCGCTGTCGAGCAGCACGAGTTCGCCTTCCGTCAGCTCGACGTCGGCGCTCGCCGCCGTGTAGTGCGCGAACGCGCTGTTCGCGCCGTTCGCCGCGATCGACGGAAACGTCAGCGCGACCGCCGAGCGCGCGCCGTACGCGTCGTTGATCGTGCGCGCCAGGTCGTATTCGGTGTGGCGTGCGCCCGGCTCGCCGGTCTTCGCCCAGCGCATCGTCTCGGCGATCGCCGCGGAGCTGCGCGCGAACGCGTCGCGGAACCGGTCGAGCACCGCCGGCGTCTTCGCGGCCCGCATCGCCTCGACCGGATTGAAGTCGGCATGCCGCGCGTGCGGCCACACGCGGCTCACCGCGTCGACGAGCGCGCAGTTCACCGATTCGAAGCCGTAGCACACGTGATCGACCGCGAACTGCGCGAGAAAGCGCTCGAGCGCCGCGACGTCGCGCCGGATCACGTGCAGCGCCGGATACGACTCGAGCGCGACTTCGCAGCGGTCGCAGCCTTCCGGCAGGAACAGCGCGACCTCCCCGCCGACCGCGAACAGGAAGCCGAGATGCGACGACGCATTCGGGATGTGATAGCCGCGGCTGTTCAGCAAATACGCGAGATCGTCCGACGCGCAGGTGAAGAACGCGGCCTTGCCGTCGGCCGCGCCGGTATGCGCGGCGAGCTTGCGGTTCAGCGTGTCGAGGTTCTGCGCGACGCTCAGGCCCGTCATCGATTCCGGCAGCTCGAAGATCGGCCGCTCGACGACCCAGCCCGGCAGCGCGATCGCGCGGTCGATCTCGCGATCGGCGAGGCTCGTCCAGTCGAGCACCGCGGCCTGCGTCTGCTCGAGCAACCGGTCGCGCTGCGCGACGCTGATCCGCAACCCGTCGTAGCCGACCCGCGCGAGCCGGCTCGCATGCGCGACCAGCCAGTCGGCCATCGCCTGCCAGATCGTCAGGTTCATCCCGAGCTTCTCGATGCGCACGCGCGCCGGATCGCACTGCTGCTCGGCCTGCAGGTGATAACGGCCGTCGACGAACAGCACGAACGGCGGCACGCCGAGCGCCCGCGCGGTCTCCGCGCTCAGGAAGATCCCGCAGCCGGCCGAGCCGTCGAAGCCCGACAGCGCGTAGCGCGGGTTATTGCTGCGCGGCAGGTACTCGGTGACGTATTCGTCCTGCGACGTGACCACCACCGCGTCGAGCCGCGCGGCGTCGAGCAGGCGCGACAGGCCGGCCTGCGTGTCGGCGACGGACGCGTCGTACGGGGGAAGGCCGGAGAAGCTGTATTTCAGTCGATCGATCATCGGATGCCCACGTTATCCATGGTTGTCGGCGGCCGGCGGCGTGACGCGGCGGGGCGCATGCCTGAAGCAGGCTTGTCGCGGCACGGCGCCGATGGTCGGGCGACGCGCGGCACTGCACGCCGCCGGGCCGCTGTGCAGTGCCAGCGGCAGGTCCGCGGAAATTTTTGTCTCACTTAACTTTGTTTGATGCGCGCGACAGAATCTAGAGCACGCTGAAATTGAGGTCAAGCCAAAATTTTCGTAGGACTAAAATCGGCGGCACGGTTCCGCACGCAGGCGCAGCGTGGCCTCGCCCGGCGACACCGCGCGGTACAATGCGCCGGCATCGTCGTCCCGACGGCCGTGCTTCGTGCGATGCGCGGAAAGCAACGTCCCGGCGACTGCACCACCCCTCCGCTCGCCTCCCGACTCGTTGCCACGAAAGAGATTCATGGATTCAGACATCATGCGTATCGGCCAGCGCATTCGCCGCCTGCGCCGGGAAGCGAAGAAGACGCTGCTGGAAGTCGCGACCGAAGCGAAGCTGTCGGTCGGGTTCCTGTCGCAGGTCGAGCGCCATCTCACGGGCATCTCGCTGTCGTCGCTCGTCAATGTCGCGAAGGCGCTGGACGTGCCGCTCGGCGCGCTGATCGACCAGCCGCGCCAGGCGCAGCCCGATTCGCACGAAGGCAGCCGCAAGCCGTACGCGGTCGACAGCGCGTCGCAGTGGTACGAACGGCTGTCCACCACGTTCGACGGCAGCCAGATCAACGCAGTCAAGGTGCAGATGATGGAAGGCTACCGCTCGGAATGGGTGTCGCACGGCGGCGACGAATTCGTCTACGTGCTGACCGGCCGCATCTGCTATACGGTAGGCAAGAAGGATTACCCGCTGGCGCCCGGCGACTCGCTGCACTTCGACGCGCGCAAGCGGCATCGCGTCGCCAACGTGGGCGACGGGCCCGCCGAACTGATCGTGGTCGGCACGCTGCCGCTGTTCGACGACAGTTGCGCCGAATTCGTGTCCGCGACGATGGAAATCAGGCAGCCCGAGCCCGGCGTGCGCATTGCGCCGGGCGAGCCGCGCGCGAGCCGCCGCGAGCCGGCGCCGAAACGCGGCCGCGACGCCGATCCGGCACGGCCGGCCGGCGCGGCGGAAAAGAAGGCTGCGGCCAAGCCGCGCGCATCGGTCGGCAAACGTCCGGCCGCCGCAACCCCGGCGCGCAAGGCAGCCGCGCGCAAGAAGCCGTAACGGCTGGCGGCCGCGCGCCGCCCACCGCCCGCCGCCGTCATACCTGCCGCCTTATTCGCCGATCGCGAGCGCCTGCGCGACGGCCTGGATCCGCGCGCGATGCACGGCATCCTTGATCTTCTCCGCCTCGTTGCCGATGCCGCGCGCGATCGCGCCGGCATCGACACTGCGCGCGGCCGCGAGCGCCACGCGCAGCCGCTCGGCCTGCGGATACGGCTGCGCGTCGAGCCCGAGCCGCCCGCGCGCATCCGATTCGCAGGCCTGCAGCATCTCGGCGAAACGCGCCGGCTTGCGCAGCGCGTCGCTGCGCTCGAACAGCCGTACCAGCGCGGCCGCGCCCATCTCCATCACGCGATGCAGGTTGCCGTGCTCGCGCGCGACCACGAGCGCCAGATCGCGGCAATCGTTCGGCACGCGCAGCCGCTCGCACAACGGCTTGAGCAGGTCGACGCTGCGGCCCTCGTGGCCGACGTGGCGCGGCAGCACGTCCGCCGGCGTCGTCGCCTTGCCGAGATCGTGCGTGAGCGCCGCGAAGCGCACCGGCAGCGAATAGCCCTGCTTCGCCGCGTAGTCGACGACCATCATCACGTGCACGCCCGTATCGACTTCCGGGTGATAGTCGGCGCGCTGCGGCACGCCCCACAGCGCATCGACCTCGGGCAGGACGCGCGCGAGCGCGCCGCAGTCGCGCAGCACCGCGAACATCCGCGACGGCTTCGCCTCCATCAGCCCGCGCGCGATTTCCTGCCACACGCGCTCGGGCACCAACGCGTCGGCCTCGCCTGCGTCGACCATCCGCCGCATCAGCGCGAGCGTTTCGTCGGCGACCGTGAAATCCGCGAACCGCGCGGCGAAGCGCGCAATCCGCAGGATCCGCACCGGATCCTCGACGAACGCGTCGCTCACGTGCCGGAACACGCGCGCGCGCAGGTCGGCCTGCCCGTCGAACGGGTCGATCACGGGCCCGACCAGCGCGCCCTCCGGGCTCACCTCGCGCGCCATCGCGTTGATCGTCAGGTCGCGCCGCGCGAGATCCTCGTCGAGCGTCACGTCCGGCGCGTAATGGAACTGGAAGCCGTGATAGCCGGCCGCCGTCTTGCGCTCGGTGCGCGCCAGCGCGTATTCCTCCTGCGTGTGCGGATGCAGGAACACCGGAAAATCCTTGCCGACCGGCCGGAAGCCCTGCGCGGCCATCTGCTCGGGCGTCGCGCCCACCACCACGTAGTCGCGGTCCTGCACGGGCACGCCGAGCAATTCGTCGCGGATCGCACCGCCTACTGCGTAGATGTTCATGGCTGCGGCTCGTATTCGGCGATCACGTTGGTCTCGCGGCGCGCCGCGTCGATCCACCGCTGCACCGCCGGCAGCGCCGTCACGCGCGCCGCGTAGCCGGCCGCGTCCGGCGACAGGCCCGGCTCGTACGTGTTGAAGCGCATCACGACGGGCGCATACATCGCATCGGCGATCCCGAACTCGCCGAACAGGAACGGCCCGCCCGACGCCTCGAGGCACGCGCTCCACAGCGCGTCGATGCGCGCGACATCGGCGAGCGCGTCGGGCGTCGCGCCGCGCCCCGGCATCGACGCGCGCACGTTCATGCCCATCTGCGTGCGCAGCGCCGCGAAGCCCGAATGCATCTCGGCCGCGATGCAGCGTGCATGCGCGCGTTCGAGCGGATCGGCCGGCCACATCGGGAACTGCGGATAGCGCTCGGCGAGCGTCTCGGCGATCGCGAGCGAATCCCAGATCGCGACGCCGTGGTCGTCGATCAGGCACGGCACCTTGCCGGACGGCGAATACTCGAGGATGCGCGCGGCCGTGTCGTCGCGGCGCAGCTCGACCGCGATCTCGTCGAACGGGATGCCGAAATGCACGAGCAGCAGCCACGGGCGCATCGACCACGACGAGTAGTTCTTGTCTCCAATGACGAGTTTCATGACGGTGTTCCGGAAAACGCGAAGGTGGAAAGGAAGAGGCTGAACGACGGCATCCCGGCCGCGCCTAGCGGCGCGAGCGGAACCAGTCGAACCGCGACCGCTCCGCGGCCTTGCCGAGATACGCGGGCGCAATGCTTTCGAGACTCGCGGGCGAGATCCCGAGTTCCGGCGCGAGCGGCCCCGACAGCACGTTCGGCACCGACATCGACGCGAGATTGTCGCGCGTGAGTACCGGTTCGCCGGGCAGGCACTCGAACACGCTTGCCTGCAGCCGCGCGAGCGCGTCGGGCAGCCGCACGATGCGTGCCTGCCGGCCGACCAGTGTGCCGCAATAGCGCACCAGCTGCTCGAGCGTATAGACGGTCGGGCCGCCGAGCTCGTAGGTCTTGCCGTGCGCGGCCGCGAGATCGAGCGTGTTGACGAACGCGCGCACGACATCGCCGACGAACACCGGCTGGAAGCGCGCGTCGGGCATCGCGAGCGGCAGCACGGGCACCGTGCGCTGCAGGTTCGCGAACGTATTGAGGAATGAGTCGCCGGGGCCGAACACGACCGACGGGCGGAAGATCGTCAGCTCGAGCGAATCGGTCGCCGCGATCGCATGCAGCGCCGCTTCGCCGTCGCCCTTCGAGCGCTGGTACATGCTCGCGCCGTGCGAATCGGCGCCGAGCGCGCTCATGTGCAGCAGGCGCCGCACGCCGACCTCGGTGCACGCGCTCGCGAGCGCGGCCGGCAGCGCGACGTGCGCGCGCTCGAAGCCGGGCCCGTACGGCGTGCCGCGGCCGCCGTGCAGCACGCCGACCAGATTGATCGCCGCGTGCGCGCCGGCGACGAAGCGCGCGAGCGTGCGCGTGTCGAGCGCTTCGAGCTCGACGATCTCGACCGGCAGCATCTGCAGATGGCGCGCGTGGTCGCGCCGCCGCGTGCCGATCCGTACCTGCTTGCCGGCGTCGATCAGCGCATTGACGAGCCGGCTGCCGATGAAGCCGGTGCCGCCCAGCAGCGCGACGGTCTGACGATCCATGTTCGACACTCCTAGGGCCTGTTCACGCTAATAACGGACTTTCGCTGGCCGCCAGAAGGGCCGAGCGCAAGGACTGCGACGAAGCGAATACTCGACGTATTCGCAAGGAGCATGACGCAGCGATCGGCCCTTCTGGCGGCCAGCCCCATTCATGACTTTTTCCCGGTCAGGGGAACGTGCCTTGCCGGCCGCATTGCGGCGTCGCGCGTCGCTTGTCCGGCTCGGTCAAACGGCGCCTCCTTGCTTCTTGCACCGCAGCCGGCAAGGCACGTTCGCAAGTCCGTTATTAGCGTGAACAGGCCCTTAAGAACACTGCCGCGTCTCGCGCGGCAGTGTGAAGATTGCGGATCAGGGCGAGATCATGCCTAGACGTTTCTTCAACGACTGCGGTTTGCCCTCGAAGAGCGCCGCGTAGTAGACGGTATTCGACAGCACGTTCTTCACGTAGTCGCGCGTCTCGTTGAACGGAATCGTCTCTGCGAAGATCGCGCCTTCGACCGGCTGCGTCAACACCTGGCGCCACTGGCGCGGCCGGCCCGGGCCCGCGTTGTAGCCGGCGGTGGCCAGCACCGGCGAGCTGTCGAAGTTGTTGTAGATGTCCGCCAGATACCAGGTGCCGAGCTGGATGTTGGTATCGATGTCGTGCATCTGCGCGCGCGTGATCGTGCCCATGCCGAGCTTCTTCGCGACGAGCTGGGCGGTGGCCGGCATCAGCTGCATCAGGCCGCCCGCACCCACCGACGAACGCGCGCTCGTGATGAAGCGCGACTCCTGGCGGATCAGCCCGTACGCCCATTCGATGTCGAGGCCCGTCGACTGCGCATAGCGCTCGACGATGTTGCGGTACGGCGACGGGTAGCGCAGCGTGAAGTCGTGCTCGGCCTTCGTGCGGTCGGCCGTGTTGACCGTGCGGTCGAGCAGCTCGACGCGCTTGCCGTACTCGGCGGCCGCGAGCAGCTGGCGATCGGTCATCCCGCGCAGCGGCCAGTTCCATTCGCGGTTGCCTTCGAGGCGCAGGTTCAGCGCGTAGAAGCGCTGCGCGAGCGCGAAGCCCGGAATCTTGCCCATCGCGTCGATCTCGGCGTCGCTCACCTTCGTGCGCGGCGGGACCGTCGTGCGCTGGCCGAGCTCTTCGCCGGCGAGCTGCCCGTAGAAGTTGAACTGGCCCGCGACCTGCTCGAATTCCTGGTTCGCCTGCAGCGTGTCGCCGCTCTGCTTGAGCGCGCGCGCATGCCAGTAGATCCACGCCGGATCGCTGCGCAGCGACGGCGGCATCTGCTCGATCGACCAGCGCACCATCGGCCAGTTGCCGGCGAGCAGCGCGGCGCGCGTGCGCCATTCGTAGCCCGGGTTCGACAGCGGCGCGTTCGCGGATTTCGCGTACCAGACCGACGCGAGCGGCGAGCGCTTGATCGCGCCCTGGTAACCGATCGCGCCCCATGCGATCGCCTGCTCCTGTTTCGTGAGCGAGCCGGCGACCGACGTCAGCATCCCGGCGGCCGCGTCCGGATCGTTGCGCGCCATGCGGCCGAGCGCGATCAGCGCGAGCTGGTGCGACGTCGCGTCGGGGCCGACGCCGCGCGCGAGGAACAGCGGCGGCGCGCTCGTCGCCTGGTCGAAGGCGACCGGGCGCGGGCCGAGCGCGTCGACGATCTTGCCGCCGAGCGTCGTGTAGTTCTGCTCGTACGCGAGGCGCGCCTGCTGCCACACGTCGTCGCTCGTGAACTGCTGGTTGACCGTGAGCGCGGTGATCAGGTCGACGCAAGCGTCGCCGTAATTCTTCGGCTCGACGAGCAGCGCGCGCGCCGCATCGGCGACGTTCTCGCCGCGCGCCGCGCGCGATTCGAGCGCGTAGCACCTGACCTGCGTGTCGTCGTCGAGCACGAAGCGCTTGTATTGATCGTCGAAGCTGCGCCAGTCGTGGCGCGCGCCGAGCACGAGCAGGTAGTCGTTGCGCAGGCGGTCGGCGATCGCCTGGCCGTCGTAGCGCTGCAGGAACGACTGCACCGGCGCGTCCGGCGCGTCGACGCGCGCACGGCCCGTCGAATCGAACAGCTGCGGCTTGATCTGGAAATACTCGACGTAGGACGGGACCGGATAGTTCGGGATCATCGACGCAAGCTGCGCGGCTTTCGCGGCGTCGTTGCGGCGTGCGGCTTCGCGAAGCTGCACGAAGATCTGGTCATCCCCGGCGACCGTGTCGTCGCCCGGCGCGGCGCACGCGGCCGTGCCCGCGACCAGCGCGGCCGCCGAAAGCGTCAGCGCGACCGCGCGATATACTCGGAAAAGGCTGTTCGACATCGTTTTGAATGGAGCACGAATTGAGCGAAAGCATAGCACGCCACCCTGTGCCGAACCCGAAGGCTGCACTGCGCAAAACGCTGTCCGGCGCGCGTCGCGACGCCGCGTCGCAGCCCGCCGCGAACGCCGCGCTCGACGCGCGGCTGCGCACGCTGCTCGACCGGCTCGCGCCGCGCACGGTCGGGTTCTACTGGCCGCTGCCGGGCGAATTCGATGCGCGCGATGCGGTGCTCTCATGGTGTGCGGCAGGCACCGGCCGGCGCGCCGCGCTGCCCGTGATCGGCGAGCGGCACACGCCGCTCGCGTTCCATGCGTGGGACGCACACACGCCGATGCGCGAAGGTCATCACCGGATTCCGGAACCGGCGGCGGGAATCGTCGTCGTGCCCGACCTGCTGCTGATTCCCTGCGTGGGATTCGATCCGCAGCGCTACCGGCTCGGCTACGGCGGCGGCTACTACGATCGCACGCTCGCCGCGTGGCCGGGCGACACGCTGCCGGTGACGGTCGGCATCGCGTATGAAGCGTGCCGCGTCGACGCGCTGCCGGCCGAAGCGCACGATCTCGCGCTGCGCTGGATCGTGACCGACGGCGCGCTCTACCCGGCCGCCGGATGACGCGGCGCGCGGCGCCACGGCCGTCGCCGCACGCCCGTCAGCGCAACGCCGCGCGCAACACTTTCCGCAATCGTTTACAGCGACGTTTACAACGACGCCGCCGCGCGCGCGGCCGTGTCGTACAGGCCCGATGCGTGGCGCAGCAACTGCGCCGCGTCGCCGATCTGCTCGTTGGTGAGCCCGCTGTCCTTCAGCGTCTCGATCAGGCAGTGCTCGCGCACCTCGCGATACTTCAGGCACAGGTCGCGGCCCGCGTCGGTCGCGAAGAAGAACACTTCCTTGCCGTTTTTCTCGCTCTTCACGTAGCCGCGCGCGATCAGTTTTTTCAGCGCATAGGTCGCGACGTGCGTATCCTCGATATTGAGCACGAAGCAGATGTCGGCGAGCTTCTTCTTGCGTTCGCGATGGCTCACGTGATGCAGCAGCGACACCTCGACCGCCGTCATGTCCTTCGCGCCGGCCGCCGACATGCAGCGCACCATCCAGCGGTTGAACGCGTTGCCGGCCATGATGAGCCCGTATTCGAGCTCCGACAGCTCCGCGCTCGAGTCGGAAACGAGGTGTTCGGATGACACGATCTTGGTCGGAGAACGCTTCATGGAAAGGCGGCGCAAGCAGGATGTCAGGGTGTGCCGAGTGTACGTCAGAAGCCCCTGTATACGGGCTAGGCGAAAACGCTTATTGGTAAGTTGTCGATATTTTGTTGACAATGTGCGCTAACATTGCCGTCCGAACCGTGCCAGTCCGATGACGCAACCCCGTTTTTATCCGCTCGGCGATGCCGCCCTCGTCTGCGAGGTGCCGCCGCCCGCCACGCTCGATTGCCAGCGCCGCGTCTGGGCCGTTGCCGAGACCGCGCGCGCGTGGCCCGACGTGATCGACGTCGTGCCGGGCATGAACAACCTGACCATCGTGTTCGACCCGCTCGCCGCGACGGCCGAGTCGCTCACGCCGGCGCTGCGCGACGCGTGGGAGACCGCCGACGTCGAGCACGCGGACGGCCGCGACGTCGAGATCCCGGTCGAGTACGGCGGTGCCGCCGGCCCCGATCTGGCGGCCGTCGCCGCGCACACGGGCCTGTCGGCCGACGAGGTCGTCGCGCGCCACGCGGCCGGCGAATACGTCGTGTTCTTCATCGGCTTCCAGCCGGGTTTCGCGTATCTCGGCGGCCTCGACGCGTCGCTGCATACGCCGCGCCGCGCTGCGCCGCGCCTCGAGGTGCCGGCCGGCTCGGTCGGCATCGGCGGCGCGCAGACGGGCATCTACCCGGCCACGTCGCCCGGCGGCTGGCAGCTGATCGGCCGCACGTCGCAGGTGCTGTTCGATCCGACGCGGCCGCAGCCGACGCTGCTGCTGCCCGGCGACCGCGTGCGCTTCACCATTGCAGGAGTCGACGCACGATGACCCAGAGCAACGCACCGGGCACCATCGAGGTGGTGCGGGCCGGCCCGCTGTCGACCGTGCAGGATCTCGGGCGGCGCGGCGCGCGCCATCTCGGCGTCGCGCAGGGCGGCGCGCTCGACGGCCTCGCGCTCGAGGTCGGCAACCGGCTCGTCGGCAACCGCCCCGACGCGGCGGCCGTCGAGATCACGATCGGCCCGACCGCATTCCGCTTCACGCGCGCCACCCGCATCGCGATCACCGGCACCGAGTTCGGCGCGACGCTCGACGGCCGGCGCGTGCATTCGTGGTGGAGCCTGCCGGTCGAAGCCGGGCAGATGCTCGTGCTGCCGGCCGCGAAACGCGGGATGCGCGGCTACCTGTGCATCGCGGGCGGCATCGACGTGCTGCCGATGCTCGGCTCGCGCAGCACCGATCTCGCGTCGCGCTTCGGCGGCCTCGGCGGCCGCACGCTGCGCGACGGCGATCGGCTCCCGGTCGGCGTGCCGCCGGCCGGCGCGGGCTGCCTCGCGGCCGACGCGCCCGAATTCGGCGTGAAGGCGCCCGCGTGGTGCGCGTTCGGGCGCGTCGACGAGCCGCCGCGCCGCCACCGCCCCGCGCATGCGCCGTGGGCGATGCCCGTGCGCGTGCTGCCGGGCCCCGACTACGCGTCGTTCGCGGCCGATTCGCAGCAGGCGTTCTGGGACGACGAATGGCTCGTCACCGCGAACAGCAACCGGATGGGCTATCGCCTCGCCGGCGCCGAGCTCGTGCGCGAGCGGCCGGCCGAGCTGCTGTCGCACGCGGTGCTGCCCGGCACGATCCAGGTGCCGCCGAACGGCCAGCCGATCGTGCTGATGCACGACGCGCAGACCACCGGCGGCTATCCGAAGATCGGCACGGTGATCCGCGCCGACCTGTGGAAGCTCGCACAGGCGCGGCTCAACCTGCCGATCCGCTTCGTGCGCACGACACCCGACGCGGCACGTGCCGCCCTCGCCGCGGAACGCGCGTATCTGCGGCAGATCGACATCGCGATCGACATGCGCGAGGAAGCGCGCCGCCGCGCCCAATCGCGCGCGGCGTGACAATGGCGGAAGCGGTACGGAAGACGCGCCACGCAATCAGTGGACGAGGAACATCATGGAAATCGATCTGAATGCCGATCTCGGCGAAGGATGCGGATCGGACGAGGCGCTGCTCGACCTCGTCACGTCGGCGAACATCGCATGCGGCTGGCACGCGGGCGGCGCCAATGCGATGCGCGACTGCGTGCGCTGGTCCGTGCAGAAAGGCGTGTCGATCGGCGCGCACCCGAGCTTTCACGATCCGGAGAATTTCGGCCGCAAGGAAATGCAGCTGCCGGCCGGCGACATCTACGCCGGCGTGCTGTACCAGCTCGGCGCGCTGTCGGCGATCGCGCAGGCCGAAGGCGGCCGCATCGCGCATGTGAAGCCGCACGGCGCGCTGTACAACCAGGCCGCGCGCGACCCGATGATCGCCGATGCGGTGGTGTCCGCGATCCACGATTTCGATCCGTCGCTCGCGGTGTTCGGGCTCGCGAACAGCGTGTTCGTCGCGGCCGCGCGGCAGGCGGGGCTCGCCGCGGTGGAGGAAGTGTTCGCCGATCGCGGCTACCGCGCCGACGGCTCGCTCGTGCCGCGCAGCCAGCCCGGCGCGCTGATCGACGACGAAGAGGCAGTGCTCGCGCGCACGCTCGACATGGTGCGCAACCGGCACGTGCGTGCATTGAGCGGCGAATGGGTGCCGCTGAACGCGCAGACCGTCTGCCTGCACGGCGACGGGCCGCATGCGCTGGCGTTCGCGAAGCGGATCCGCGCGGCGCTCGAGGCGGCGGGTGTCGACGTCGTGGCACCTGGCGCGCTACAGGCCGACGAAGGCGCGTGACGCGTATCCGTCGCGTGACACGTGCATTGCACGCATCCGTCGCCCAAAAGAAAAAAGCGCCCTCGTGGCGCTTTTACGTTGGCGCAATCGCCGCGGCTTCGCCGTCTGTCGATTCGCCCCCCGAAACCGTCTTTCGACGGTGACCGGAAAAACATTCCGGATTAAAAAACGTCCGCCATCGCCCGATCACTGCATTCCCCGGTCAGACGACGGAACGTTGCTTATCTGCAAGTCGGCCCGCATGCATTTGTTGTGTCCGACGATGATTGGCCCCGCCGTGCATGCAGACACTCCGCGGCCGGCACGCGCTTCACGTGCCGGCAACGCTAACCCCGCGCTTTATTTCTGCTACCCCGTAGAACTTATCTATTCTTTTCATTTTTTCAACTTGTGGGGTGAAGAATAGATATTGGCAGAACAGGATGTCAATCGTTTCAAACGCTATTTTCCGACGATTCAAGGGTTTTCCTTATCGATTGCCGCGGCCGCACCGGCGCCTCGCGACGTGCGCGCGATGGCAATCAAACAGGGGAAGATCGGTGCATGCCGCCGGGCGCGATCAGTTCGCGTCGACCCGGTATCCTTGCTGGCGCAACAATTCGAGCACGCCGCGCGAGCCGCCCAGATGCAGCGCGCCGATCGCGACGAACAGCGGCCGGTTCGGCGCGGCGATTGCCGTCATCCGTGCAACGAAGCGCCGGTTGCGCTCGTACAGGATCTTGTTGTCGATCGACGCCGACAACGCCTTCGAACGCGCGAGCCGCTCGCTCTTCGCGACGGCCCACGCCGAGATCGCGTCGGCGTCGCCAATTCGCCACAGCCGGTGCAGCGCCTTGATGTCGTCCGCGTTCTGCGCGGGTGTCTGCACCATGTCCTGCGCGAGCATCTCGCGCTGCTCGGCCAGCGTCAGCCCGGTGAACGCGCGCATCTGTTCGGCGAGCGTCTCGAGCCCGATCACGCGGCCGCCCTTCTTCTTCAGGAACACGTTCTGCAGTTGCGCCTCGGTGCCGTATTCGGTCTGCAGGCCGGCCGACAGCGAATCGTAGGTCTCGACGACGAGCGCTGCGAGCCACGGCCGCATCTTGCGGATCTCGGCGAGCGCGGCCGGGTTGCCGCGCAGGCGCGCCGCGAGCCGCTGCCATAGCGGCTCGGGCAGCAGGCGCTGCAGGCACGGGTAGCGGCACACGCCGTACTTCGACACGTCGTCCTGCGATTCGAGCAGGTCGTCGGGCGACAGTTCGAGCGCGAGCGTCGGCGACGCGGCGAGCGCCGCGAGGATGCGCGGCCGGAACGGCTGCGCGCTCGGGTAGTCGGACGGGTCGCCCGTGTGCAGCGTGCCGAGCACGTAGAGCGTGACCTTGCCCCTGGTCGCGACGTAGAACGGCATGCGCGCGGGCTGCACGCGCACCGCGCCGCTCGCGACCGTGCCGTTCGACACGGCAGGCGCGTGAAAGCCCGGCAGGCTCATGCCGGGCGGCGGGACTTGCGACGGATGAATCGGCGAAGTGGCCGGCGCGCGCCCTTCGGCGCGCGCGGCCTCGACGGGAACCGCGAGGCTGGCTGCCACGCACGCGCCGGCCAGCGCCGCGCCCGTAACGGTGCGCACGCTCCAGCGCCGCGCGCAGCGGTACGCGCGCATCACGCACGCGCTGCTTGCCCCCGAACGGCGCGCGCCGGACACGCGCGCCGCCAACGCTTCAGGCATTCGCCTCCCCTACCTCCTCGGCGCGATGGCAGGCCACGCGCCGTCCGTCGACCTCGCGCAGCTGCGGCTCCTCGACACGGCAGCGCTCGACCGCATACGGGCAGCGCTGGTGGAACGCGCAGCCCGACGGCGGATTGAGCGGCGACGGCAGTTCGCCCTGCAGCTTGATCTGCACGCGGCGGTCTTCCTCGAAGATCGCCGGCGTCGCCGACATCAGCGCGCGCGTGTACGGATGGCGCGGCCGCGCATAGATCGTCTCCTTGTCGCCGAGCTCGGCCACGCTGCCGAAGTACATCACCATCACGTCGTCCGCGACATGCTCGACCACCGACAGGTTGTGCGAGATGAACACGTAGCTCGTCTTGAACTGCTCCTGCAGATCCATGAACAGGTTCAGGATCTGCGCCTGGATCGACACGTCGAGCGCGGACACCGGCTCGTCGGCGACGACGATCCGCGGATCGAGGATCATCGCGCGCGCGATCGCGACACGCTGCCGCTGGCCGCCCGAGAACATGTGCGGATAACGCTTCGCGTGCTCGGGCCGCAGGCCGACCGTGCGCATGATCTGCGCGATGCGCTGCGCGCGCTCGGCGGCCGTCAGGTTCGCGTTGATCTCGAGCGGCTCGGAGAGCGTCTGCTCGACGGTCTTGCGCGGGTTGAGCGACGCGAACGGGTTCTGGAACACCATCTGCACGCGGCGGCGCAGGTCGGCGACCCGGTGGCGGTCCGCGCCCGCGACGTCCTTGCCGTCGATCGACAGGTGGCCGGACGTCGGCGTCTCGATCATCGTCAGCTGCCGCGCGAGCGTCGACTTCCCGCAACCGGATTCGCCGACGACGGCGAGCGTCTTGCCGCGCTTCAGCGAAAACGACACGCCGTTGAGCGCCTTCACCGTACCCTGGCCGAACATGCCGCGCTTCACCGTGTAGTGTTTCGCGAGCTGGTCGGCGACCAGTACGACGTCGTCGTCGTGCGGCGTGGCGCGCGTTTCGTGGACTGCGTTCATCGTGCGCCTCCCGTCAGGTCGAGGTTGGAAACATGGAGCGGCTTGATGCAGCGTGCGCGCATCGCATCGTTGCCGGACACCAGCGTGTCGAGCGCCGGCCGCGCCTTGCGGCAATCGTCGACCACGTACTTGCAGCGCGGCGCGAACAGGCACCCGGACGGGCGATCATCGCGGCCCGGCACCATGCCGGGCAATGCGGCAAGGCGACGCGCCCCCTTATTGTGCTCGGGAATCGCCGCGAGCAGCGCTTCGGTGTACGGATGATGCGGCGTGCGGAAGATCTCGGGCACGCTGTTGGTCTCGATGATCTCGCCCGCGTACATCACCGCGACGCGCTGCGCGACCTCCGACACCACGGCCAGGTCGTGCGAGATCAGCACGAGCGCCATCCCGCGCTCCTTCTGCAGCTTCACCAGCAGATCCATGATCTGCGCCTGGATCGTCACGTCGAGCGCGGTGGTCGGCTCGTCGGCGATCAGCAGCTTCGGGTTGCACGCGACGGCCATCGCGATCATCACGCGCTGGTTCATCCCGCCCGACATCTGGTGCGGGAACGACGCGATGCGGTTCTTCGCATCGGGAATGCCGACCTGGTCGAGCAGTTCGAGCGCGCGCCGGTGCAGCGCGTCGCCGCGCAGGCCTTCGTGCAGCTTCAGCACCTCCTTGATCTGGTAGCCGACCGTATAGCTCGGGTTCAGGCTCGTCAGCGCGTCCTGGAACACCATCGCGATGTCCTTGCCGACGATCTTGCGGCGCGCCTTCGCCGACGCCTTCAGCAGGTCGACGCCGTTGAACGTGACCTCGTCGGCCGTCACCTTGCCCGGCGCGTCGATCAGGCCCATCAGCGCCATCATCGTCACGCTCTTGCCCGAGCCCGATTCGCCGACGACGCCCACCACCTCGCCCGGCGCGATCGACATGTTGATCCGGTCGACGGCGGGCAGGCCGTTGAAGTTCACCGCGAGATTGCGGATGGTCAGAAGATCTTGGCTCATGTTCATGCCATCCGCTTCAGTTTGGGATCGAGCGCGTCGCGCAGCCCGTCGCCGAGCAGGTTGATCGCGAGCACCGAAATCAGGATCGACAGGCCCGGCATCGTCACGATCCACCATGCGTTGTCGATGTAGTCGCGCGCGGATGCGAGCATCGCGCCCCACTCGGCGGTCGGCGGCTGCACGCCGAGGCCGAGGAAGCCGAGCGCGGCCGCGTCGAGGATCGCCGACGAGAAGCCCAGCGTCGCCTGCACGATCAGCGGCGCCGTGCAGTTCGGCAGCACCTGCGAGAACATCAGGCGCAGCGTGCCGGCACCGGCCACGCGCGACGCCGTCACGTATTCCTTCTGCAGTTCGCCGAGCGCCGACGCGCGCGTGAGGCGCACGTAGGCCGGCAGTGCGACGATCGCGATCGCGAACATCGTGTTGGTGAGGCCCGGGCCGATGATCGCGACGACCGCGACCGCGAGCAGCAGCGACGGCAGCGCGAGCAGCACGTCCATGATGCGCATCACGGGCGTGTCGGCCCACTTCTGGAAGAACGCGGCGACGAGCCCGAGCACGATGCCGGGGATCAGCGCGAGCACGACCGACACGAAGCCGATCCAGAACGACATCCGCGCGCCGAACATCAGCCGCGAAAGAATGTCGCGGCCGGCTTCGTCGGTGCCGAGGATGAATTTCCAGTTGCCGCCGTCGAGCCATGCGGGCGGGATCTTCACGTAGTCGCGGTATTGCTCGACCGGGCTGTGCGGCGCGATCAGCGGCGCAAGCAGCGCGACCAGGATCAGCGCGATCACGACGATGCCGGCGCCGACGGCGCCGCGGTTGCGCGAGAAGTTGGCCCAGAACTCGCGCAGCGCGAGCGCACGGCCGCCGGCCGGCGCGGATTCGCTCGGCAGGGTGTTTTGCAGATTGCTCATGGAATTACCTCGTGTGGCGGATGCGCGGATTCAGCACGCCGTACAGCAGGTCGACGACCAGGTTCACGACGATCACGAGCGTCGCGATCAGCAGGATGCCGCCCTGGACGACCGGATAGTCGCGGCGGCCGATCGCATCGATCAGCCACTTGCCGACACCGGGCCACGAAAAGAGCGTCTCGGTCAGCACGGCGCCCGCGAGCAGCGTGCCGATCTGCAGGCCGATCACGGTGACGACCGGGATCAGCGCGTTGCGCAGCGCATGCACGACCACCACGCGCACGGGCGACAGCCCCTTCGCGCGTGCGGTGCGGATGTAGTCCTCGCGCAGCACTTCAAGCATCGACGAGCGCGTCATCCGCGCGATCACCGCGAGCGGGATCGTGCCGAGCACGATCGCGGGCAGGATCAGGTGGCTGACCGCCGACTTGAACGAGCCTTCGTCCGGCGCGAGCAGCGCGTCGATCAGCATGAAGCCCGTCGGGTGCGGAAAGTCGTATTCGACGGCGATGCGCCCCGACACGGGCGTCCAGCCGAGGTACGACGAAAACACCATGATGAGGATCAGCCCCCACCAGAAGATCGGCATCGAGTAGCCGGTGAGCGCGGTGCCCATCACGCCGTGGTCGATGACCGAACCGCGCCGCAGCGCGGCGATCACGCCGGCCGGCAGGCCGACGGCGAGCGCGAACACGAGCGCGCACAGCGACAGCTCGACGGTCGCCGGGAAGCGCGCGAAGAACTCGCCCGCGACACTGGTGTTGGTGATGATCGACGTGCCGAGATCGCCGTGCAGCGCACGGCCGATGTAGTGGACGTACTGCAAGGGCAGCGGCTGGTCGAGCCCGAGGCGTTTCATCGCCTCCGCGTGCATGGCGGGATCGACGCCGCGCTCGCCCATCATCACTTCGATGGGGTCGCCCGGTATCAGGTGAATCAGCGCGAACGCGAGGATGGTGATGCCGATGAAGGTCGGGATCACCATGCCCACGCGGCGCAACACGAATCGGAGCATGATGCTTCTCGTATTTTCTTGTGGGAAATGTGCGACCGGCGACGGGGGGCTTTTGGCCTCCCGCCGCCGGATGATTTCAAGCCGGTCTTCTCAACGACGACAGCTTACGCCGGTCGTATTACTTCACGCCGACGCCGTCGAAGCGCGCATAGCCGAGCGGCTCGATGCGCATGTCGACCACGTTCTTGCGCACCGGCTGGTAGACCGTCGAGTTCGCGATCGGCGAGAACGGCAGCTGTTGCGCGAAGATCTGCTGAGCCTGCGTGTAGAGCTTCGTGCGCGCGTCCTGGCCCGTCGTCGTGCGGCCCTTCTGGACCAGCTCGTCGAACGGCTTGTAGCACCAGTGCGAGAAGTTGTTGCCCTTGATCGCCTCGCAGCCGAGCAGCGTGCCGAGCCAGTTGTCCGGATCGCCGTTGTCGCCGGTCCAGCCGATCAGCATCGTGTCCTGCTCGCCGCCGTGCGCGCGCTTGATGTACTCGCCCCATTCGTACGTGACGATCTTCGCCTTCACGCCGATCTTCGCCCAGTCGGCCTGGATCATCTCGGCCATCAGGCGGGCGTTCGGGTTGTACGCGCGCTGCACGGGCATCGCCCACAGCGTGATCTCGAAACCGTTCGCATAGCCGGCCTTCGCGAGCAGCGCCTTCGCCTTCGCGGTGTCGTACGCGGCCATCTTCAGGTTCTTGTCGTACGACCATTGGGTCGGCGGCATCGGCGCGCTGGCCGCCTGGCCCGCACCCTGGTAGACGGATTCGAGGATCGCCTTCTTGTTGATCGCCATGTCGAGCGCCTGACGCACTTCGAGCTTGTCGACCGGCTTGTGCTCGACGTTGTACGCGAGATAGCCGAGGTTGAAGCCCGCCTGCGACGGCATGTCGACGTTCGAGTCGGCCTTCAGCGTCGCGATGTCGGCCGGGCGCGGATAGCTCATCACCTGGCATTCGTTGCGCTTGATCTTCTGCACGCGCACGCCCGGGTCCGGCGTGATCGAGAAGATCAGCTTCGACAGCTTCACTTCGCCCTTCTTCCAGTAATCAGGATTGCCGTCGAATCGGATCGTCGCGTCCTTCGTGTAGCTGCGGAAGATGAACGGGCCCGTGCCGACCGGCTTCTGGTTGATGTCGGCGGCCTTGCCGGCCTTCATCAGCTGGTCGCCGTATTCGGCCGACAGGATCGACGCGAATTCCATCGCCATGTTCTGGATGAACGGCGCGTTCGGCTCGGACAGCGTGAACTTCACGGTGTACGGATCGACCTTCTCGACCTTCGTGATCAGCTTGTCGAGGCCCATGTCGGTGAAGTACGGGAACGACACCGGATACGCCTTGCGGAACGGCTGGTTCGGGTCGAGCATGCGCTGGAACGAGAACAGCACGTCGTCCGCGTTGAATTCGCGCGTCGGCTTGAAGAAGTCGGTCGTGTGGAACTTCACGCCGTGGCGCAGGTGGAACGTGTACACCTTGCCGTCGGACGACACGTCCCACTTCTCGGCGAGGCCCGGCTCGACCTTGGTGCCGCCGCGCTCGAATTCGACGAGGCGGTTGTAGACGGTGAACGTGGCGGCGGTGAAATCGACGCCGGTCGTAAATTGCGCGGAATCAAAACCCGCCGGGCTGCCTTCTGAGCAGTAGACGAGCGTTTTGTTCGGGATCTGTGCGAATGCAGAGCCCGCGACGCCGAGCGATGCCGCTGCCACGCCTGCAATGGCGGTAACACGCAGGGTGTGCAACAGACGGTTGTATTCCATGTTTCCTCCAGGTCTCCAGATCGGAACCGGTCCCGCCAGGGTCCGGCGTACGCGGATATTACTTGAGCTAGCGATTCTGCAACAAGCTGGAGAAAAAACTCTTCTAGACGCGCCCGCACGGGTTTTTGCCGATGTCTTGCTCCGGTAAAAAATGCGAAAACGCGCGCGAGCGACAGTTCCGTTCATTCCGCGCATGTTTCGTTCGACAACTAAACAATTCGGGCGCGAATGCGAAGGTTCGGCGCGCGGTCTCCCGTGTCTGACCGCACATCATTGCGTTTTGCGAAACGATTCGATGACGGTCTTCTCCCTGTCACGTCGTCACGCCGGCGCGTCGAGGTCGGCGCTGCGCGCGGGCACGAACGCGACCGCGACGATCGACAGCGCGAGCCCGGCCATCACGTAGTAGGTCGGCGCCAGCGGCGTACCCGTGACCTTGATCAGCCACGTGACGATGAACTGCCCGAAGCCGCCGAACAGCATCACCGCGACGTTGTACGCGATCGACAGCCCGGTCGAGCGCACGTTGGCCGGGAACAGCTCGGCGATCATCGCGCCGAACGGCCCGTAATAGCCTGCGAGCGTCACCGACAGCACGGCCTGCACCGCGATCAGCCGCCCGATGCTCGGCGCCGCGTCGAGCCACGCGAACAGCGGATACATCAGCACGAGCGTCAGCGCGAGCGACCACAGCGACAGCCCCTTGCGGCCGATGCGGTCCGACCACGCGCCCGCGACCGGCGACAGCACCATCAGCAGCAGGTTGCCGACGATCACCGCGTAGAACGATTCCGAGTACGGCAGCTTCAGCTGCTTCACCGCGAAGGTCGGCAGATAGCTGATCAGCACGTAGATCGTCACCGTCAGCGCGATCACCGAGCCGAGCCCGCACAGCACCTCGCGCGGGTGGCGCGTGAACACTTCGCCGAGCGTCGCGCGGCGCGCGCTCTGCTGCGCATGCAGGAATGCTTCGGAATCGGCGAGATGGCGGCGGATGTAGAAGCCGATCGGGCCGATCACGAGCCCGAGGACGAACGGCACGCGCCAGCCCCAGCTGTGCAGCGCGTCGTGCGACAGCCCGCGCGTGACGGCCGCGCCGACGAGCGCGCCGATCAGCAGCGCGGCCGCCTGGCTCGCCATCTGCCAGCTGCCGTAGAAACCGCGTTTCGAGAACGGCGCGGCCTCGATCAGCAGCGCCGTCGCGCTGCCGAATTCGCCGCCCGCGGAGAAGCCCTGCAGCAGGCGGCCGAGCACGATCAGGATCGGGGCGCCGATGCCGATCGCCGCATAGGGCGGCGCGATCGCGAGCAGGAAGATGCCGAACGTCATCAGCAGGATCACGAGCGACAGCGCGGCCTTGCGGCCGGCACGGTCCGCGTACAGCCCGAATACGATGCCGCCGATCGGGCGCATGAAGAACGCGACGCCGAACGTCGCGGTGGTCAGCAGCAGCGACGAGTATTCGCTGGAGGTCGGGAAGAACAGCTCGGCGATCACGACCGTCATGAAACCGAACACCGTGAAGTCGTACCACTCGAGCGCGTTGCCGATCACGGCGGCCACGACCGCGCGCCGATTCAGCGCACGCTCGGGCCGGATCGTTTTCGTTGAATTCGCAATCGTCGCCATGCGTGCCTCATCCTCGTGAATTCGCCGTGTCGGGCGGCGCGGCGCAGTGTGCCGCGCCGCGCTGGTTTGCAGCGAGTGTAGAAAGCGACGGAACCGTTTTCAAGCAATAAAAACGCCCGCCGTCTTTCGACGGCGGGCGTTTTGCGGTTTTCGCCACATTGCGGCATCGCACGATGCCGCACGGGCCTCAACCCATCTTCGAGAATGCGCTGCACCAGCCCTTCGCCGACACCTGCTTGCCGGGGAAGGCGCCGCAGGGGCCCGAAGCGGAACCCTTCTTGCCCTGGTACAGCATGCAGGCCGCGCAATCCTGGCCCGCTGCGTATTTCGGGTACTTCGTCTTGTCGACCTTCGTGGCATCGGCCTTGTAGCCGAGCGCCACCGCGGTCGGATCGGTTTCCGACAGCATCGGCGCATCGGCCAGCGCTTCACGCGACAGCGCCAGCGCGGACACGACGCCAACGCTCGAAATCAGGAAACTCCGACGGGATGTTTTCATGGGGACTCGCTCCAACGTTATCGGTTTGAAAGCTGTTCTGGCGACAGCCGTTCGACAGAATAACCGCCAAGCGAATAAATGTGCGCGCCGAAATGCCGGAGATAAGGGATTTCACACGGCGCGACGCGCACGGGCGCGTCAGCCGTATGCGGCCATGTCGCCGACACGCTGCGCGAGCGCGAGCGACGCGGTGAGCCCCGGCGACTCGATGCCGAACAGGTTCACGAGCCCGCGCACGCCGTGCTGCGCGGCGCCCTGCACGATGAAATCGGCCGGCGGCTCGCCGGGCCCCGCGACCTTCGGCCGAATGCCCGCGTACGCCGGCTGCAGCGCACCGTCGGGCAGGCCCGGCCAGAACGCGCGGATCGACGTGTAGAACGCGGGGGCGCGCGCCGGATCGACTTCGTAGCGCAGCGAATCGACCCATTCGACGTCCGGCCCGAAGCGTGCCTGCCCGGCGAGGTCGAACGTCAGGTGTACGCCGAGCCCCGCGCGGTCGGGCATCGGGTAGACGAGATGCGAGAACGGCGCACGGCCCGACAGGCTGAAATAATTGCCGCGCGCGAGATAGAGCGGCGGCACCCAGTGCGGGTCGAGGCCGCGCGTGCGGCGCGCCAGCGCCTGCGCACCGAGGCCCGCGCTGTTGATCACGCAGGCGGCCTCGATCTCGGCGGGCGTGTCGCCGCCCGTGCGCACGACGAAGCGCCCGCCGCGCAACACGTCGATCGACTCGACCGGGGATTTCAGCGCGCACACGGCGCCGTCACGTTCCGCGGCGCCGAGCAGCGCGAGCATCAGCTGGTGGCTGTCGACGATGCCGGTGGACGGCGAAAACAGCGCTTCCACGCATTCGAGCGCGGGCTCGAGCGTCTGCGCCTCGACGCGCGTGAGCGGCAGCAGGTCGAGCACGCCGTTTTCGGCGGCACGCGCGGCGATCGCCTTCAACTGCTTCACCTGCGCGACGCTCGTCGCGACCAGCAGCTTGCCCGTGCGCCGATACGGCACGTGATGCGTGTCGCAGAATTCGTACAGCAGATCGCGACCGCGCACGCACGACATCGCCTTCAGCGAACCGCGCGGATAGTAGAGCCCCGCGTGGATCACTTCGCTGTTGCGCGAGCTCGTGCCCGTGCCGATCGCGTCGGCGGCCTCGAGCACGAGCGTCTCGCGCCCGCGCGCGGCCAGTTCGCGTGCAATCGCAAGGCCGACGACGCCCGCGCCGATCACCACACAATCCATCTGCTCCATGACGTTTCGCGCTGCTAACGCGTCGAGGGGAGAGAAGAGAATTGTACGTCCCGGTTCGCAAGCCTGCCGAAAGCATGTGTGCCGCGTCGCGACGACACTGCGCACGATTCGGCGCGCACACCTCGGCCGTGCGCGCGCCGCCGGTTCAGAAGCCGATCGGCCTGCGCTTCGCGGCCCCCTCGTCGGCACGGATGTCGTGCGGCCCGATCGCGTCGCGACCGTCGAGCCGCGCGGCGCCGAAGGCATGCAGCAGCGCGCGGCGCATCGTGCGCGGCGGCGTCGCGGCCAGCACGTCGAGCGCGTCGTCGCCGAGCGTGTCGGGGAAGCGCCGACCCCATGCGTGCGACGTGCGGATCTCGTCGTAGATCGTCTGCGCGATCCGGCGCGCACCGGCCGCATCGGGCGGCGCGATCTCGTACACGTTCATCCGGTTGAGCAGCGGCTCCGGAATCGCCTGCGCTTCGTTCGCGGTCGCGACCCAGATCACGTTGCCCGCATCAATCGGCACTTCCGCGAATTCGTCGACGAACGCGCGCGCGGTGTCGTGCTCGAGCAACGCATACAGCGCGCCGAGCGGATCGTATTGCGCATCGCTGCCGGCCTTGTCGATCTCGTCGACCGCGATCACCGGGTTCGCATAGCTGCCGTTCACGAGCGCGTCGAACACCTTGCCGGGTTTCGCGTTCTTCCATTGCGACGACGCACCCGACAGGATCCAGCCGGCCGTCAGCGAACTCATCGGCACGTAGTGGTATGCGGTGCCGAGCAGTTGCGCGAGCGCCTTCGCGAAATGCGTCTTGCCGATGCCGGGCGGCCCGAGCAGCAGGATCGGCATCAGTTCGAGCCGGTCGTCCGTTTCGAGGCACAGCGCGACCTGCTTGCGCACGTCGTCGAGCGGCTCGGTGAAATTCGGCAGCGCGTCGCCGAGCGCGTCGAACGACGGCATCCGGTTCGGCTTCACGCAAAAGCGCAGATTCCCCGTCTTGAGCATCCTTTCGTAGGTGGCGCGCAATGCGTCGCTCGCGCTCTCGTTCAGGTCGCTCAGCGCCGTCTCGACCTGCTCGAGGTCGTACACCGTGCTGAAGGACGCCACCGCCAGTTCCTGTTTCACCATCGCCGTCGTCATACCAACCTCGCTGCCGCTTGCTGTCACACCACCATCAGACCCTTACGATTTCAGTGTAGCGGGCCCGTATCCGCGCGCAAGCAAGCAGCCGTGCGAGTCTGCTGCTAACACCCGGCGTGCGCTGCACGGCTGCACGGCGCGGCGTATGATCGTCGGTTCACCCACCCGCCTCAAGGCTTCGCCGGCGGCGCCCGCGCGGCGCGTCGCGCCCCGTCCCGAAGGTATGCCGATGTCCGCCCCCACCGCTTTCCCGCGCATCGACGCCGATGCGATCGCCGCCGTCGACGCGGCGCTCACGTCGCGCCGCGCGATCCGCGCGTTCCTGCCGACGCCCGTGCCGCGCGACACGCTCGAGGCGATCCTCGAAGCCGCGAGCCGCGCGCCGTCCGGCACCAACATCCAGCCGTGGCGCGTGTACGTTGCGACAGGCGCCACGCGCGATGCGCTCGCCGCCGCGCTGACCGCGGCCCACGACGATCCCGCGCGCGACGAGAAATACGTCGCCGAGTACGACTACTACCCGCGCGAATGGGTGTCGCCGTATCTCGACCGGCGCCGCAAGGTCGGCTGGGACCTGTACGGGCTGTTGAACATCGGCCGCGACGAGAAGGCGCGCATGCACGCGCAGCACGCGCGCAATTTCCGCTTCTTCGATGCGCCGGTCGCATTGTTCTTCACGCTCGATCGCGTGATGTCGTACGGCGCGTGGCTCGATTGCGGGATGTTCCTGCAGGGCGTGATGACGGCCGCGCGCGCACGCGGGCTCGATACCTGCCCGCAGGCCGCGTTCGTGCCGTTTCACCGGATCGTCGCCGAACATCTCGGCATTCCCGCCAACGAACAATTCGTCTGCGGCATGTCGCTCGGCCATGCGGACCCCGACGCGATCGAGAACCGCCTCGTCACCGAACGCGCGCCCGTCGCCGAATTCGCACGCTTTTTCGCTTGAAAATGCATGACGCGCACCTACCTTTCGGACAGGACCATATTGCGCGGCGAACCTGTCGCGGCGCGTCCTGTCACATCACGATCGAAATCGATCGGGCGTAAGATGTGCGTCCGTTCCCCGCTATTCCGCGTTTCCGGAGACGTTTCATGCTGAAACACGGCCTGGCCGTCCTGCTCGCGAGCCTCGCGCTCGCCGCCCATGCGCAGAGCCCCGCACCGGCCTCCGTCGCGTGGGAGATCCAGGTAGTGCGCGACGGTCAGACGATCGACACGTTCCAGCAGCGCACCACCGTGGGTCAGACCCGCACCGATACCCATCGCTATCCGTCCGCCGTGCCGGTCGGCTGCGGCAATGCCGCGCGCGTCGTGCCGACCGAGCGCTCGCGCTCGGTGACGGTGGCGCCGCTCACCGTCGACACCGGCGCGAACACGGTGTCGCTCGCGCTCGACGTGCAGGAAACGCTCGACGACGAAAACGCGACGCGCGGCGATCCGTGCGTGCCCGCGTCGCCGCGACAGATCGTCGCGAGCCACCCCGGCCTGTCGGTCGGCAGCGACGCGTGGACCGACTGGACGCTCGTCGAGCAACGTCCGCACCTCGTGTACCGCGTGCGCGCGCACGTCGCGAAGGACTGAGCGTCATGTCCGCAGACGCCCTGTCCCTGCCGTTCGCCGAACCGCACGCCGCCCCCGACGAAATCACCGCGGTCAGCTGGAACCTGCACAAGGGCCGCTCGCCGCTCGGCTTCACCGCATGGAACGCGATGCGCAACTGGATGCAGTCGACGCACGCCGACGTGTATTTCCTGCAGGAAGCGATGGCGCGCCGCATGCCGCGCCCCGTGCTCGCGCCCGGCTTCGGCGCGCCGATGGACGACGAGGTCGACGACGTATGGCACTGCCAGGCCACCGAGATCGCTCATGCGCTCGACTGGCAGATCGCGCTCGGGCCGAACGTGTTCAAGCCGTCGTGGCGGCACGGCAACGCGATCCTGTCGCCGCATCCGCTCGATCTCGGCGGCCGCTGGGACATCTCCGCGCACCGCTTCGAACGGCGCGGGCTGCTCGTCGCGCGCGCGACGCTCGCGGGTGCGCGCCCGGTCACGCTGCTGTGCGCGCACCTCGCGCTCACGCGCGCCGCGCGGCTGCGCCAGATGCACTGGATCGCGCACTGGATCGTGCGCAACGCGGGCGACGGCCCGCTGATGCTCGCCGGCGACTTCAACGACTGGCGCAACGATTCGGTCGCGCTGTTCGGCGAGATCGGGATGTCCGAGGTCGCGACGCTGCTCGGCGAATCGGGCCGCACCTTCCCCGCGTTCTCGCCGGCGCTCGCGCTCGACAAGATGTTCGTGCGCGGCCTGACGCCGCTCGAATGGCGCGCGCCGTCCGGCGAGGCCGCGTGGCTGTCGGACCACCTGCCGTACATCGCGCGCCTGCGCCTCGATCCGCAATAACGACACGATCGCAATCCGCCGCCAGCGCGGCTGCCGGCGCGTGCGGTGCCCGCTCGGCACGCTGTGCGGCGTGGCGCTCGTCGGCTTCGGCGCGAAACCCGCGGCCGTTCGACGAAAGTCAGTTGAAAGAATTCGTTGCGCCAAATCCGCGCAGCCACGCGGGTCAAGCCCGCGATCAGCGCCAACAGGGTAAAATAACCAGTTCGTCAATCGTCTGTCATCGAGAAGGCGCGTGTCCGACGCGCCGGCCGGCCGATCCTCGATCGGGCCGTCGCACTCGGTTTTTTTGCCCGTTTTTGGGCCCGTTACACGCGTTCGCCACGCGCGTCCGTTTTCAAAGCCATGAGCAAATACGACACCGCCACCGTCCAATCCGTCCACCACTGGACCGACACGCTTTTCAGCTTCACCTGCACCCGTGAGGCGAGCCTGCGCTTCAACAACGGCGAATTCACGATGGTCGGCCTCGAGGTCGATGGCAAGCCGCTCGCGCGCGCCTACTCGATCGTCAGCCCGAACTACGAAGAGCACCTCGAATTCTTCAGCATCAAGGTCCAGAACGGCCCGCTGACGTCGCGCCTGCAGCACCTGAAGGTGGGCGACACGGTATTGATCGGCAAGAAGCCGACGGGCACGCTGGTCGCCGACAACCTGCTGCCGGGCAAGACGCTGTGGATGCTGTCGACGGGCACGGGCCTCGCGCCGTTCATGTCGATCATCCGCGATCCGGACATCTACGACCGCTTCGACAAGGTGATCCTCACGCACACGTGCCGCCTGAAGGGCGAACTCGCGTACATGGACTACATCAAGCACGACCTGCCGGGCCACGAGTACCTGGGCGACATCATCAAGGAAAAGCTCGTCTACTACCCGACGGTCACGCGCGAAGCATTCGACAACGAAGGCCGGATCACCGACCTGATCGCGACGGGCAAGCTGTTCACGGATCTCGACGTCCCGCCGTTCTCGCCGGAAAACGACCGCGTGATGCTGTGCGGCAGCACCGCGATGCTGAAGGACACGACCGACCTGCTGAAGCAGGCCGGCCTCGTCGAAGGCAAGAACAGCGCGCCGGGCCACTACGTGATCGAGCGCGCATTCGTGGACTGATCCGCCCCGAAATTTGTGCCGCATCAAAAAACCGGAGCAAAAGCTCCGGTTTTTTTTCGTCCCCACTTGGCGAATTCGTAACAAACTGGGACCATCTCATCTCAAATAGTTACATTTGGATACGTCATCGCCCGGTGCTTGGGTGTCAGTGTTTTTCCTACAACAGCTTCATCCGGATTGTTCACATTTACCCTTAAATGTCCGCCCGACATGACTTTTACGGAATTTTTGAGATATTATTCGGCGCTCGTGGTCGCCGTTCGGACGGGTGTTGAAGGGTCGGATGCGAACGTTACAAAATGTAACTTTTGTTACCTCGGCATGGAGCGATTCCCTGGCGGCGACCGTCATCGAAACGACAGTCGTTCCACGCAGCCAGCCGGTGTCTGAACCGCTTTCTGACAGCAGGGAGAGTCATGGATACGTCGCTTAACGCGCCCCTGGGCGCCCACGCCCCGTTCCCGTCGCGGCAGCTCGTACAGGGCTGCGCCGCTACTCCGCCCATTGCCGAAGCCGCGTCGAAACGCAACGCCTCCGCTGCGCGCATCGCCGCGCTGTCCGCCCAGCTGCTTGCCGCCGACGAAGCCGCGCGCCGCCATCTGGCCGGCGAGCTGCACGACGGGCTCGGCGCCGAACTCACCGCCGCGCGTTTCGCGCTCGCAAACGTTCAAACGTGGCTGCCGGCCGATGCGCCGGACGGCTGCGTGCGCGCGCTGGAGCTTGCCCAGCAGGCGCTCGACGCCGCGACCGACGCGAATCGCCGGCTGATCGACGAACGCGACACGCCGACGCTCGACGCGGGCGTGGTCGGCGCGCTGTCGTCGTGGGTCGACAGCCATGCGACGCGCACGGGCCTGCGCACCAGCTTCGTGTGCGCGGCCGACGCGCGCCTGACGAAGATCGCCGGCGCCAGCGCGCTCGCGGTGTTCCGCGTCGCACAGGAAGCGCTGTCGAACGTCGCGAAACACGCACGGGCGAAGTCGGTCGACGTGCGGATCGTCACCGACGGCTCGCACCTGTCGCTGATCGTCGCCGACGATGGCACCGGTTTCGCCCGGGGCCGCCGCACCGGCTACGGCCTCGCCGGCATGCGCGCACGCTGCGAAGCGTTCGGCGGCAGCTTCGAGACGGCCACGCCGGAAACCGGCCACGGCACGCGCGTCACCGCGCGCTTCGCGTGGGATTCGCTGCTCGCGACGCCCGTCGCGGCACGCCGCGCGTCGCGTTCGTGAGGTCGTCATGAGCCTGAACATCCTGCTCGTGGACGATCACGCGATCGTCCGGCAAGGGGTCCGCCAGTTGCTGATCGACCGCGGCATCGCGCGCGACGTCACCGAGGCCGAGACCGGCGGCGACGCGATGGCGGCCGTCGACCGGCAGGAATTCGACGTGATCCTGCTCGACATCTCGCTGCCGGACACGAACGGCATCGAGGTGCTCAAGCGCCTCAAGCGCAAGCTGTCGCGCACGCCGGTGCTGATGTTCTCGATGTACCGCGAGGACCAGTACGCGGTGCGCGCGCTGAAGGCCGGCGCCGCCGGCTACCTGTCGAAGACGGTCAACGCCGCGCAGATGATCGGCGCGATCCAGCAGGTCGCGGCCGGCCGCAAGTACGTGAGCCCCGCGATGGCCGAGGCGCTCGCCGAATACGTGTCGTTCGAGAACGAGCCGCTGCCGCACGAGAAGCTGTCCGACCGCGAATACCAGACGCTCTGCATGCTCGCGTCGGGCAAGCGGCTCACCGACATCGCGAACACGCTGTCGCTGTCCGTGAAGACGGTGAGCGTGTACCGGTCGCGGCTGCTCGAGAAGATGCGGCTGTCGAACAACGCGGAGCTCACGTTCTACGTGATGAGCAACCGGCTCGTCGACATGTCGCCCACGGCCGGCGCCTGATTCAACGGATTCGCCCGATACATCGGATTCGTACGATTCAACGGCGCGGCGCACGCCGGGTCGCGCTCGACCGCCGCCCGTTTTCGCGCGCAAGCGCTTGTTTTATCGGACGATTCCGCGCCGCGCCGCTGCGCCGCAGCGGGCCTTGTCCGCCAAATCGGCTAAAATTGCGGGTTTTCACTCAGTCAGCGCCGCCGCGCTCGCGCGCGCTGGCAATTCATCCGCAATGTCCCTCTTCCGCAAGAAAAACGTCGATCGCATGATCGCCGGCGCGCACGCCGCCGGGCTCAAGAAAGCGCTCGGCGCGATCGACCTCACCTTCCTCGGCATCGGCGCGATCATCGGCACCGGCATCTTCGTGCTGACCGGCACCGGCGCCGTGCAGGCCGGCCCGGCACTGATGCTGTCGTTCGTGATCGCCGCGATCGCATGCGGCCTCGCGGCGCTGTCGTACGCGGAATTCGCGTCGACGATCCCCGTCGCCGGCTCGATCTACACGTATTCGTACGCGACGCTCGGCGAGCTCGCCGCATGGATCATCGGCTGGGACCTGATGCTCGAGTACGGCCTCGCGGCGTCGGCCGTGTCGGTCGGCTGGTCGGGCTACCTGCAGTCGCTGCTGCAGGGCTTCGGGCTGTCGCTGCCGACCGTGCTGACGGCGGCACCCGGCGCGGTGCCGGGCGTCGTCACGTGGTTCAACCTGCCCGCGTTCCTCGTGATGCTCGTGATCACGACGCTGCTGTCGATCGGCATCCGCGAATCGACCCGCATCAACAACATCATGGTGTTCATCAAGGTGTCGGTCGTGCTGCTCGTGATCGCGGTCGGCCTGTTCCACGTGACGCCCGCGAACTGGAAGCCGTTCATGCCGCACGGCTGGAACGGCGTGTTCGGCGCTGCGGCCGTGATGTTCTTCGCGTTCATCGGCTTCGACGCGGTGTCGTCGGCGGCCGAGGAAGTGAAGAACCCGAAACGCGACCTGCCGATCGGCATCATCGCGTCGCTCGCGGTGTGCGCGGTGCTGTACGTGACGGTCGCCGCGGTCGCGACCGGCATCGTGCCGTCGGCCCAGTACGCGAACATCTCGCACCCGATCTCGTACGCGCTGCAGGCCGCCGGCGAGAAGTGGGTCGCAGGCTTCATCGACCTTGGCGCCGTGCTCGGCATGCTGACCGTGATCCTCGTGATGAGCTACGGCCAGACCCGCGTGATCTTCGCGATGTCGCGCGACGGGCTGCTGCCGGCGACGCTGTCGCGCGTGCATCCGCGCTACGCGACGCCGTTCCTGACGACCTGGCTCGTCGGCCTGTTCTTCGGGCTGATCGCCGCGCTCGTGCCGCTCAACGTGCTCGCCGAGCTGATCAACATCGGCACGCTCGCGGCGTTCTCGATGGTGTCGATCGCGGTGCTCGTGCTGCGCCGCACGCACCCCGACCTGCCGCGCGCGTTCCGCTGCCCGGGCGTGCCCGTGGTGCCGATCCTCGCGGTCGCGTCGTGCCTGTTCCTGATGCTGAACCTGCAGCCCGTCACGTGGGCCGCGTTCGGCATCTGGCTCGTGATCGGCCTCGTGATCTACTTCCTGTACTCGCGTCACCACTCGAAGCTCGCGCACGGTCACCACGACGCGCACTGACCTCCGCCGCTGCGCGCGCACGCCGCGCGCAGCGGTGCGACACCGCGCCGGGCCGTAACCGGCCTCGTGCGGCACGCCCCTTCCCCGCCGCATCAGCCGCCGCCGGACACGCGCCGCCGTGCCCTTCCCGCGCGCGATCGTGTCCGATCGTCGCGATCTCTTGCCCGATCCTCCGGATTTGCCCGCACGATTTGCACGCTGCCTGCACACGCGCGCCGGGCGGTTCATAATCCCGCCATCGAACGACGGCCCGGACCGGCGGGCCGCCCGGCAACAGGAAAAAGATGATGGAAAGCGTCGATCTCGATGTACTGAAATCAAGCGCGCGCTGGCTCGAAGAAGGGCGCCGCGTGCTGCTCGTGACGGTCGTGAAGACGTGGGGCTCGTCGCCGCGCCCCGAAGGCGCGATGCTGGCGGTGCGCGAGGACGGGCTCGTGGTCGGGTCCGTGTCCGGCGGCTGCATCGAGGACGACCTGATCGCCCGTGTGCACGCAAGCGGGATCGCGGCCGACGCGCGCCCGGAAGCGCTCAAGTACGGCGTGACGGCCGAGGAAGCGCACCGCTTCGGGCTGCCGTGCGGCGGCACGATCCAGCTCGTGCTCGAGCCGCTCACGCGCGACAGCGGGATTGCCGCGCTGTGCGCTGAAGTCGAGGCCGGCCGCCTCGTCACGCGCACGATGACGCTCGCGACCGGCCGCGCGTCGCTGTCGCCCGCACAGGCGGCCGACGGGCTCGCGTTCGACGGCGAACGGCTCGTGACGATCCACGGGCCGCGCTACCGGATGCTCGTGATCGGCGCGGGCCAGTTGTCGCGCTATCTGTGCCAGATCGCGGTCGGGCTCGACTATCAGGTGACGGTGTGCGATCCGCGCGAGGAATACACGGATGCGTGGGACGTGCCGGGCACGCGCGTCGTGCGCACGATGCCCGACGATACGGTGCTCGACATGAAACTCGATGCGCGTTCGGCCGTGATCGCGCTCACGCACGATCCGAAGCTCGACGATCTCGCGCTGATGGAGGCGCTGAAGACGCCCGCGTTCTACGTCGGCGCGCTCGGCTCGCGGCGCAACAACGCGGCGCGGCGCGAGCGGCTGCGCGAGTTCGACCTGAACGAAGCGGAACTGGGCCGGTTGCACGGGCCGGCCGGCATCTACATCGGCAGCCGGACGCCGCCGGAAATCGCGATCTCGATCCTCGCCGAGATCACCGCCGCGAAGAACAACGTGTCGCTGCCGACGATCCTGCAGGTCGAGGGCGCAAAGGCCGCGCGAGAAATCGCGGCGAACAGCGGCGCGGCCTGCGGCCTCTGATCCGCACTGGCTAGCCGGACGAAGCGGCTCGCGCCGGCGGCAGGCCGGCGCGAGCGCCGATCAGGTCAGGCCGGCCGCGAGCGCCGCGGCGACCGAACCGACCACCAGCACGACGCCGACCGTGCGGCGCTTGTTCAGCTCGGTCCACAACAGCACGCCCGTCAGCGACAGCAGGATCAGCGAGCCCGCGATCGTGTCCATCAGCAGCACCCAGCCGAGGTTCATCCCGACGCCGCGATGCAGGTTGTTCAGCGTCGTCAGGAACGTGTTGTCCGTGCGCTTCACCGACACATAGCCATTGCCGACCCAGTATTCGGCCTGCAGGTTCCGGTGCGGGCCGAACAGGCCGAACTGCCAGTGCTCGGGCTGCATCACGCGCTGGTCGCCCCATGCGACGGCCTGCGCGGGATCCTTGCGGATGCGGCCGGGCCGGCCGTCGAAATGCAGTTCCTGCTGCAGCCATTTCGTCATCGCGGCGGGCGTCTTCGGCACCGGATCGGGCAGCGCGATCTGCATCTGCTCGACCTGCGGCTCGCCGGTCGAAATCTTCAGCGGCGGCGCGCGGTGGTTCAGCACCACGCCCGTCACGCCGAACAGCAGCCCGAGCACCGCACCCCACAGCCCGACCCAGCCGTGCACCTTGCGCAGCCACTTGATGAAGGTCGCGCGACGCGAGCGCTGGCGGCGCGCGGCCAGTTCGTCGTCGGTCAGCGGGCGGGCCGCCGGATGCAGCACGGTGACGCCCGCGCGCGGCATACCCGCCTTGGGAGAGTCGATCGTTTCGGGCGCGTTCACGCGAAAGTATCCATTCGTTCAAAACAACGGGCGGCGCGCAGGGATCGCACGCCGCCCGGGCAACATGAAAATGAGAATGGATATCATTACATAAATCGAATTCCGGCTCAATCGGTCCGGCTGCGCTGCGGCGCGCTCGACGAGCGAAGAAACGCCGACGAAGCGAACACGTTGCATCGAAATATCGCTCGATAGGCGACCAATGCCGGCCGAATGACCCCGCAAGGCCGAGACAGCGTTTCGTAAGAAGCGGCGCGATGGCGCGCCGTTCAGCGCAGCGGCGGCAGCGGAAAGCGCGGTGCGGCGGCGTCCGGCCCGGGTTCGGTGCGATCGAGCGCGTACAGCCACGCGAGCAGGTCCGCGACGACCTGGTAGAGCTGCGGCGGAATCCGGTCGTCGAGGTCGACCTGCATCAGCAGCGACACCATCTCCGGCGCGGTATGCACGTACAGCCCCGCATCGTGCGCACGCGCGACGATCATCTCCGCGAGCACGCCGTAGCCCTTCGCGACCACGCGCGGCGCGGCATCGCCGCCTTTCGGGTCGTAGACGAGCGCGGCCGCGCGCTTGCGGGACGACATGCTCATTGCGGCACCTCGTCGTCGGCGCCCGGTACGCGCGTGCCCGGCCCGGCCGCCGCACCGCGCGCATACGCGGCGGCCGCCGCCTGTGCGGCAAACAGGTCGAAGCCGTCCGGCCCGTCGTCGACCGCGCGGATCGACAGCCCGCCCACCCGCAGCCCCGATCCCTCGAGCCGCTGCCGCAGCGCGGCCTCGTGCCGCGTGAGGCGGTCGGCGCCCGTCTGGTTCGCACGCAGCCGCGCGACGAGCTGCGCGCCGTTCAGCACCAGCTCCGCGTCGACCGTACCGAGCGACGGCAACGTCAGCGTCAGGCGCGTGCGCCATGCAATGCCGTCGCCCGCGTCGTCGCCGCCGCGCGGTGCGCGGCTGCCCGGATCGTCGGGTTCGATCGTCCAGTCGAGCCGCGCGCCGGGCCACGCCTCACCGGTCCAGCGGAACTGGTCGGTCGCGAGCGCGTCGAGCTGTTGCCTGACGAGCGGCACCGCGGCCGGGTGCACGGGAGCGAGCGGCTGCGCCTGCGGGTCGGACGACGCGGCGGCCAGCCCGGCACGCGCCGGCGTCCAGCGCGGGTCGGCATGCGCGCCGAGCGGATCGGCGGTATCGGGCGGCAACGACGCGCCCTGCCGGGCGGCCGCCGGCAACGCCTGCGCGGCGTCGCGAGCGGGGGCGCCGCCCTGGGCCGGCGCGCCCGCTTGCGCAGTCGCCCGCGCGGTCGCCGGCAGCGGCGGGCGCTGCGCGAGCAGTTCGTCGAGCACGTCGGTCGAGCCGGGCTGCGCGGCATCCGGGTCGGCCGGCGCAAGCGTGGCCGTCAGGCGCGCCTGCGGCTCGCGCATCAGCGCCGCGAGCGGACGCTGGCCGGCCAGCCACTGCGCCAGATGGGATTCGTAGAAGAGGCCGCTCTCGCTCACCGCTTGGGCGAGCGCCGCACGCAACGCCGCGACCGGCAGCGGCGCGGCCGTTTCGCGCGCCGCCGCGGCGGACGACGCCGCAGCGGAAGAAGGCGTGGAAGCCGCCGCCGCCGCCGGATCGGACACGGCCGGCGCACGCGCCGGCACGGCCGTATCGGTCAGCAGCACGGCGGGATCGGCCAGCAGCGGTGCGCGCCCGGCGATCGCGGGCGTCGCGTCGCCGCCCGCGCGCGAGATCGCGTCGAGCACGCGCCCGACGTCGGACAGCGCGGTCTGCGTGGAGGCTTGCGGCGCGACGGGCGGGCCGCCGGCCGGAGGCGAGGACGACGCGCCGGTGCCCGGCGTGCCGACCTGCGCGGTCGCGCCGCCGCTGGCGGGCGCCGATACGGTGCCGGTCAGCAGGCTGTCGAGGCGGCTCGCCAGCAGCGCGGCCGCAACGGAATCGATACCGGTCATGATCGGAGCCTGCTCACCTCAGCCACATCGTTGCGAATCCGGGAGCGGCACGCCGGTGCCGCCCGCGGGAACAGCGCGCGTGCCGCGTGCGGTAACGGGCACGGGCGCCCCGCGCCCGTCTCCCCGAAAAGCGGGCCCTACCCGCGCGCGCGGTAGAGATCGGTCAATACCTTGGTCGAGCGCCGCGCCTCGAACAGCGCGGACAGCCGCGCGACGTCCGGGCTCGCGAGATCGCGGATCGCGGCATCGTCGGCCAGGATGCGGCGAATCAGGTCCAGCTTGCGGCCGAGATCCGATTCGTCGAGCGCGACGCCCGGATCGGCTTCCTTCAGCCCGTCGACGAGCTGCATGAATTCGACCTGCAACCCCGGCAACGCGGCCCAGTCGGCGTCGCGCGCGGCGCACAGCATCCGGCCCGACACGGCTGCGAGCGCCTCGTAACGCGCGAAGTATTCGGCCTTGAGATTCATCGTGCTGCTTCCACTGCCTGTTGCGCGGCCATCCGCGCGACTTCCGGGGCGATGCCCGTCCATGCTTCCTCGAGCGTTGCGAGCAGTCCGTCGACCTCGACCAGCATCGCGTCGCTCGCCTGCGCGTTCGCTTCCAGCAGGCGCCGGCCGATATACGCATACAGCGCGTCGAGCCGGCCCGCGATCTCGCCGCCCGCGTCGCGGTTCAGCGACGCCTGCAGGCCGCTCTCGACGATCCGGATCGCCTTGCCGATCGCTTCGCCGCGCGCGGACACGTTGCCCTGCTGCAGGTGCATGCGCGCCAGCGCGATCGCCTGCCGCGCGCCCTGGTACAGCATCGCGATCAGCCGGTGCGGGGAGGCGCCCATCACCCCTGTCTCGACGCCGACACGCGCGTAGGCACTGGCTCCAGCGTGTCCTGGGGAAAACATGCGCTTCTCCTTGTCATGCCTTGGCTATACGGGAGCCGCCGCCGTGCATCGCACGACGCGGCCTTCTCCGGAGTTATCGGAAGGGATTTGAAAAGCTTTAGGCGCGCGGGGCCGCGGCCGGGCGCTGGATGCCGGCCCGCCGGCCCCGCCCGGCAAGGCTGGTTGGCCGTCGCCGGGTGGCCGTCGCGGGGATGCCCTTCGCCGGTTGGCCGTCCCCGGGTGCCCGTCGTCGGATGGCCGCCCCCGGGATGCCCGTCGCCGGATGGCCGCCCCGTCACACCGACATCTGCATGATGTCGTTGTAAGCGCTCACCAACTTGTTGCGGACCTGAAGCCCGAACTGGAAGCCGACGTTGGCTTTCTGCATGTCGACCATCACGTCGTTCAGCGACACGTTCGGCGCGCCGACCTCGAACGCCTGCGCCTCGCCGAGCGCGTGCTGCTGGTCGCCGCTGATCTTGTCGAGCGACGCCTTCATCGCGCTCGCGAACGTGCCGGCCGTCGCCGCGCCCGAGCCGGCAAGCGCCGCCGTCGGGCTCGCGACGCCGCCGGACGCCTGCGCGGCCATCGACTGCATCTGTTGCAACACCGAACCGATTCCGCTGACGTTCGCAGTCATGCTGTCCCCAGACATAAGAGAAGAGACCCGGACGCACCGGGCGTTTCCGCCAGCGCCGCACCACGCGCACCATGCCGGATCGCGAAAAAGGATAGCAGCGCGCCGCGCGGCAAAGCCGAGAAAGTACGGGGGAAACCCCGCTCTTTTCGGTCGATCGGAGTACGGCCCGGATCACGATAATCGCATCGTGTCATTGTCCGCCCGCTCGCCCGAGCGAGCTCAGTCGTCCCGCTCCGGAGAAACTCGACGCATGGATTCGCAGGCCAACTCGCTGATCAACCCCGACGCCCGCGCGGGCCTCGCCAGCCCGGCGCCCGGCGCCGCCGCGGCCGCCGCGTTGCCGGGCGCGGGCGTCGCCGGCGCGGACTTCGGGCTCGGCGGCTTCGCGGAACGCATTCCCGGCATCTCGCGGATGAAGGGCAACCCGAAGCTGCCGTTCCTGATCGCCGCGGCGCTCGCGATCGCCGCGATTACCGCGCTCGTGCTGTGGAGCCGGACGCCCGACTACCGCGTGCTGTACAGCAACCTGTCGGACCGCGACGGCGGCGCGATCATTACCGCGCTCCAGCAGGCAAACGTTCCCTACAAGTTCGCCGATGCCGGCGGCGCGATCCTCGTGCCGTCGAGCCAGGTGCATGAAACGCGCCTGAAGCTCGCCGCGATGGGGCTGCCGAAGGGCGGCTCGGTCGGCTTCGAGCTGATGGACAACCAGAAATTCGGCATCAGCCAGTTCGCCGAACAGATCAACTACCAGCGCGCGCTCGAAGGCGAGCTGCAGCGCACGATCGAATCGATCAACGCCGTGCGCGGCGCGCGCGTGCATCTCGCGATCCCGAAACCGTCGGTATTCGTGCGCGACAAGGAAGCGCCGAGCGCGTCGGTGTTCGTCGACCTCTACCCGGGCCGCGTGCTCGACGAGGGCCAGGTCCAGGCGATCACGCGGATGGTGTCGTCCGGCGTGCCCGACATGCCCGCGAAGAACGTGACGATCGTCGACCAGGACGGCAACCTGCTGACCCAGTCGGCGTCGGCGTCCGGCCTCGACGCGAGCCAGCTCAAGTACGTGCAGCAGGTCGAGCACAACACGCAAAAGCGCATCGACGCGATCCTCGCGCCGATCTTCGGCGCCGGCAACGCGCGCTCGCAGGTCAGCGCGGACCTCGATTTCTCGAAGATCGAGCAGACGTCGGAAAGCTACGGCCCGAACGGCGTGCCGCAGCAGGCCGCGATCCGCAGCCAGCAGACCAGCAGCGCGACCGAACTCGCGCAGGGCGGCGCGTCGGGCGTGCCGGGCGCGCTGTCGAACACGCCGCCGCAGCCGGCTTCCGCGCCGGTCGTCGCCGGCAACGGCCAGAACGCGCCGCAGACGACGCCGGTCAGCGACCGCAAGGACCAGACGACCAACTACGAGCTCGACAAGACGATCCGCCATCTCGAACAGCCGATGGGCAGCGTGAAGCGGCTGTCGGTCGCGGTCGTCGTCAACTACCAGCCGATCGCCGACGCGAAGGGCCACGTGACGATGCAGCCGCTGCCGCCCGCGAAGCTCGCGCAGGTCGAGCAGCTCGTGAAGGACGCGATGGGCTACGACGAGAAGCGCGGCGACTCGGTGAACGTCGTAAACAGCGCGTTCTCGACCGCGAGCGATCCGTACGCCGACCTGCCGTGGTGGCGCCAGCCCGACATGATCGCGATGGCGAAGGAAGCCGCGAAGTGGCTCGGCATCGCGGCGGCCGCGGCGGCGCTCTACTTCATGTTCGTGCGCCCGGCAATGCGCCGCGCGTTCCCGCCGCCCGAGCCGGCCGTGCCGGCGCTCGCGGCGCCGGAAGATCCGGTCGTGCTCGACGGCCTGCCGGCGCCGGTCAAGGCCGACGACGAACCCGACTCGCTGCTGCTCGGCTTCGAATCCGAGAAGAACCGCTACGAACGCAACCTCGACTACGCGCGCACGATCGCCCGCCAGGATCCGAAGATCGTCGCCACCGTCGTGAAGAACTGGGTGTCCGATGAACGCTGAAGGCTTGACCAAGAGCGCGCTGCTGCTGATGTCGATCGGCGAGGAAGAGGCCGCTGAGGTATTCAAGTTCCTCGCGCCGCGCGAGGTGCAGAAGATCGGCGCCGCGATGGCCGCGCTGAAGAACGTCACGCGCGAGCAGGTCGAGAGCGTGCTGCAGGACTTCGTGAAGGAAGCCGAGGAACACACCGCGCTGTCGCTCGATTCGAGCGAATACATCCGCTCGGTGCTGACCAAGGCGCTCGGCGAGGACAAGGCCGGCGTGCTGATCGACCGCATCCTGCAGGGCAGCGACACGAGCGGCATCGAGGGCCTGAAGTGGATGGACTCGGGCGCGGTGGCCGAACTGATCAAGAACGAGCATCCGCAAATCATCGCGACGATCCTCGTGCACCTCGACCGCGACCAGGCGTCCGAGATCGCGTCGTGCTTCACCGAGCGGCTGCGCAACGACGTGCTGCTGCGGATCGCGACGCTCGACGGCATCCAGCCGGCCGCGCTGCGCGAGCTCGACGACGTGCTGACCGGCCTGCTGTCCGGCAGCGACAACCTGAAGCGCAGCCCGATGGGCGGCATCCGCACCGCGGCCGAGATCCTGAACTTCATGACGAGCGTGCATGAGGAAGGCGTGCTCGAAAGCGTGCGCCAGTACGACGCCGATCTCGCGCAGAAGATCGTCGACCAGATGTTCGTGTTCGAGAACCTGCTCGACCTCGAGGATCGCGCGATCCAGATGGTGCTGAAGGAAGTCGAGTCGGAAACGCTGATCATCGCGCTGAAGGGCGCGCCGCCCGCGCTGCGCCAGAAGTTCCTCGCGAACATGTCGCAGCGCGCGGCCGAACTGCTCGCCGAGGATCTCGACGCGCGCGGCCCGGTGCGCGTGTCCGACGTCGAGACGCAGCAGCGCCGCATCCTGCAGATCGTGCGCAACCTCGCCGAGAGCGGCCAGATCGTGATCGGCGGCAAGGCGGAAGACGCGTATGTCTGATTCGGCGAGCGATCGCGCGGGCACCCTCACCGCCTACCAGCGGTGGGAGATGGCGTCGTTCGACCCGCCGCCGCCCCCGCCGCCGCCCGACGACGCGGCAGCGGCCGCCGCCGCGCTCGCCGAGGAACTGCAGCGCGTGCGCGATGCCGCGCACGCCGAAGGCCATGCGGCCGGCCACGTTGAAGGCCAGGCGCTCGGCTACCGGGCCGGTTTCGAGCAGGGCCGCGAACAGGGTTTCGAGGCCGGCCAGGCCGCTGCGCGCGAACAGGCCGCGCAGCTCACAGCGCTCGCCGCGTCGTTCCGCGAGGCCGTGTCGAGCGCCGAGCACGACCTCGCCTCCGACATCGCACAACTCGCGCTCGACATCGCGCAGCAGGTCGTGCGCCAGCACGTGAAGCACGACCCGGCAGCGCTCGTCGCGGCCGTGCGCGACGTGCTCGCGGCCGAACCCGCGCTGTCCGGCGCGCCGCATCTCGCGGTGAATCCGGCCGACCTGCCCGTCGTCGAAGCCTATCTGCAGGACGATCTCGATACGCTCGGCTGGAACGTGCGCACCGATGCGTCGATCGAGCGCGGCGGCTGCCGCGCGCACGCCGCGACCGGCGAGGTCGACGCGACGCTGCCCACGCGCTGGCAGCGCGTCGCCGCCGCGATCGGCAAGGTGAGCACGTGGTGACGCGGTCGCCCGAATCGCTCGCGCATGACGGCATGACGCCGCTCGAGCGCGAACTCGCGCTCGCGTCGTTCGGCCCCGCTGGCGCGCACGACACCGCACACGACACGAAACCGCATGCGACCGCTTCAACGGCCGCCGCATACGACGCCGCGCCGCGCGCGCCGCACAATCCGCATCTCGCGCACTGGCGCACGCACCTGAACGGGCTCGCCGCGCGCAGCCACCGCGCGCTGCCGCTGCGGCCTTGCGGGCGCCTCACGCGCGCGGCGGGCCTCGTGCTCGAGGCGATCGGGCTGCGCCTGTCGGTCGGCGCCGAATGCACGATCGAATTGCCGCCCGGCAGCACGCTGCCGCACGCGGAAGCGGAAGTCGTCGGCTTTGCCGGCGACCGCCTGTTCCTGATGCCGACCACCGACGTCGCCGGCGTGCTGCCCGGCGCGCGCGTGTGGCCGCTCGAAAGCGCGCCCGTCGCCGATCCGCTCGCGGGCGCGAAGCGGCTGCCGGTCGGCTGGGAGATGCTCGGGCGCGTCGTCGACGCGTCGGGCCGCCCGCTCGACGGCCTCGGGCCGCTCGCATCGAAGGTCGATGCGCCGCTGTCGGCGCCGTCGATCAACCCGCTCGAACGCGAACCGATCCACCACGTGCTGGACGTCGGCGTGCGCGCGATCAACGCGCTGCTCACCGTCGGCCGCGGGCAGCGAATGGGCCTGTTCGCGGGCTCCGGCGTCGGCAAGTCGGTGCTGCTCGGCACGATGGCGCGCTATACGAGCGCGGAAGTGATCGTGATCGGGCTGATCGGCGAACGCGGCCGCGAAGTGAAGGAATTCATCGAACAGATCCTCGGCGAGGACGGGCTCGCGCGCTCGGTCGTCGTCGCGGCGCCGGCCGACGTGTCGCCGCTGCTGCGGATGCAGGGCGCGGCCTACGCGACGTCGCTCGCCGAATATTTCCGCGACCAGGGCAAGCACGTGCTGCTGCTGATGGATTCGCTGACGCGCTACGCGATGGCGCAGCGCGAGATCGCGCTGGCGATCGGCGAGCCGCCCGCGACCAAGGGCTATCCGCCGTCGGTGTTCGCGAAGCTGCCCGCGCTCGTCGAGCGCACCGGCAACGGGCCGGAGGGCGGCGGCTCGATCACCGCGTTCTACACGGTGCTGACCGAAGGCGACGACCAGCAGGACCCGATCGCCGATTCGGCGCGCGCGATCCTCGACGGCCACATCGTGCTGTCGCGCACGCTCGCCGAGGCCGGCCACTATCCGGCAATCGACATCGAGGCGTCGATCAGCCGCGCGATGACCGCGCTGATCGACGAAACGCATCTCGACCACGTGCGGCAGTTCAAGCAGATGCTGTCGCGCTACCAGCGCAATCGCGACCTGATCGCGGTCGGCGCGTACGCACCCGGACGCGACGCGCAGCTCGACCGCGCAATCGCGCTCTATCCGCGCATCGAGGCGTTCCTGCAGCAGGGCTTTCGCGAATGCGCGCCGTTCGCGTCGAGCCTCGCCGGGCTCGATGCGCTGTTCGACGCTTACGGAGGCTGATCACGATGGCTCACGGCTTTCCCCTTCAACTGCTGCTCGACCGCGCGCAGGAAGACCTCGACACGGCCGCGAAGCAGCTCGGCACCGCGCAGCGCGACCGCACCGCGGCTACCGAGCAGCTCGACGCGCTGCTGCGCTATCGCGACGAATACCACGCGCGTTTCTCGCAATCCGCGCAGCACGGGATGCCGGCCGGCAACTGGCGCAATTTCCAGGCATTCATCGACACGCTCGACGCCGCGATCGCGCAGCAGCGCAACGTGCTCGCCGCGGCCGAAGTCCGCATCGACGAGGCACGCCCGAACTGGCAACAGAAGAAACGCACCGTCGGCTCATATGAAATCCTGCAGGCGCGCGGCGTCGCGCAGGAAGCACGGCTCGACGCCCGGCGCGAACAGCGCGACGCCGACGAACACGCCGCGAAGATCCTGCGCATGCGGGCCGATGCGGCCCGCTCGTCGTAACCGACCACCGCATTCGAACGAGAGAACCGCCATGCCTCCCCTGCCCCTGCTCGGCGTGCTGATCGACACCGCCGGCGCCGCACTCAAAGCCGCCCGCGGCGCGGGTTCGTCCGGCACCGCCGCCGGCAACGATGCCGCGACCGCCACGACCGCCGTGCCGTTCGCGCAGACGCTGAAGCAAAGCGTCGCCACGCGGCGCGACGCGGCGAATCCCGCCACGCCGGATGCGTCGACGACGCAGGCTTCATCGAAGCCGGCCGCCGGCACGAAGCCGTCCGGCACCGACGACGACCAGTCGACCGACGCCGCGAACGCCACCACCAACCCCGACGCCGGCGCACTCGCGGCCGCCGCGGCCGTGCAGGCACAACTGCAGGCGCGCACGGACAACGCGACGCCGGCCGATGCCGCTACCGCCGCCGCCGCTACCGTCACCACGGCCGCCGCTACCGCGCAAAAGACGGCCGTGTCCGGCCAGCCCGATGCGACGGCCACGCTGGCGGACCACGCGGCCGGGGATGCGGCCGCCCAGCCGGCCACGCCGGCGTCGACCCGCGACGCGCTGCAAGCGGCGCTCGCCAAGCTGACCGGCGGCTCGGGCGCAATCGCGACGCCCGCGAGCGGCACGACGGCTTCGACATCGGCACCGGCATCGTCTGCATCTTCTGCATCGACCGCCGCCGCACCGCTGACGCCGAAGGTGCCGACGTTCGACCGCACGCTCGCCGACGCGAAAGGGGCGCTCGCCACGCAGCAGACGCCGACGCAGGCCACCGCGCAGGCGCTGCAGGCCGACGCGAACGTGCAGTCCGGCGCGCAGCATGCGCTCGCCGCCGCCAGCGAAGCAACGGACCCGGCCGCCAGCGCGACGCTCGCGGCCGGTGCAACCGCTGCGGCCGCGGCGCAGGCGAACCTGCAGTTGTCGCCCGCCGCGAGCGCGATCGCCGCCGCCAACACGCACGTGCTCGCGCCGCACGTCGGCACCGCCGACTGGACGGACGCGCTGAGCCAGAAGGTCGTGTTCCTGTCGAACGCGCACCAGCAGAGCGCCGAGCTGACGCTCAACCCGCCCGATCTCGGGCCGCTGCAGGTCGTGCTGCGCGTTGCGGACAACCACGCGCACGCGCTGTTCGTGTCGCAGCACGCGCAGGTGCGCGACGCGGTCGAAGCCGCGCTGCCGAAGCTGCGTGAAGCGATGGAAGCGGGCGGGCTCGGGCTCGGCAGCGCGACCGTCAGCGACGGCGGCTTCGCGTCGCAGCAGCAGAACCCGCAACAGACCTTCGCCGGCGGCCAGTCGCCGCGGCGCGGGCACGGCGGATCGTCAGCCGTCGATGCACCCACCGACGCTGCGCAATCCGCACCGGCCGCCGCGAGCGTGAGCCGCGCCGGCCTCGTCGATACGTTTGCATAGGGCCTGTTCCCGCTAATAACGGGCTTGCGAGCGTGCGTTGCCGGTCGTCCCCCAGGGGACTTCCTTCGGGTGTATGCAAGAGGTGAGGAGCACCGTTTGGCCGTACCAAACGCACCGACGGAAGTCCCCTTGCCACCGCGCGGCCCGGTGCACGCTCAGCGGCCGTGCACCGCGGCAGCCGCCTCGCCGCGCGACACACCGCCCTTGCGCGCGGCGACGATGAAGTCCGCCGCGCGTTCGCCGATCATCACCGACGGCGCATTCGTGTTCCCGCCGACCAGCGTCGGCATCACCGACGCATCCACCACGCGCAGCCCTTCGACGCCGCGCACGCGCAGTTGCGGATCGACGACCGCGCGCGCATCGGAGCCCATCCGGCACGTGCCGACCGGGTGATAGATCGTGTCGGCATGCGCGACGATCGTCGCGCGCAGCTCGGCTTCGCTCTGGTCCGCCCGCGTGTAAAGCTCGCGCCCGCCCTGCGACGCGAGCGGCGCCTGCGACAGGATGCGGCGCATCGCCTGCGCGCCGCGCACGAGCAGGTCGAGATCGCGCGGATCGCTGAAGAAACGCGGATCGATCAGCGGCGCGTCGCGCGCATCGCCGCTCGCGAGCGCCACCGTGCCGCGGCTGAACGGCCGCAGCGCGCACACGTGCAGCGAATAGCCGAAGCCCCAGTGCATCTTGCGGTTGTGGTCGTCGACGAGCGCCGTGCAGAAATGCAGCTGCAGGTCGGGACGCTCGAGCGACGGATCGCTCTTGATGAAGCCGCCGGCCTCCGCGACATTGCTCGTCATCATCCCCGTGCGGCTCGAGAAATAGCGCGCGAGCGCCGGCGTCATCTTCGCGATCCCGCGCAGGCACACGCCGACCAGTTCAGACGAATTCACGCGTGTGTTGATGATGAAGTCGATGTGGTCGATCAGGTTCGTGCCGACGTCCGGCGCATCCTGCACGACCGCGATCCCGTGCCGGCGCAATTGCTCGGCCGGGCCGATCCCCGAGCACATCAGCAGTTGCGGCGAATTGAACGCACCGGCCGACAGGATCACTTCCGCGCGCGCGCCGAGCGTCTCGACGCGGCCGTTGCGCGATATCGCGACGCCGACCGCGCGCTTGCCGTCGAAGCCGACGCGCAGCACCGTCGCATCGGTGATCACGTGCAGGTTCGGCCGGTTGCGACCATAGATGTACGCACGCGCGACGCTGCAGCGCGAGCCGTCGCGATGCGTGACCTGATAAAAGCCGACGCCTTCCTGCGTCGCGCCGTTGAAGTCGTCGTTCAGCGGATAGCCGGCCGCGTGCGCGGCCTGGATGAATCGTTCGGAGAACGGATTGCGAAAGCGCAGATCCGACACCGACAGCGGGCCGTCCGCGCCGTGCCACGCATCGGCGCCGCGCTCGTTGCCTTCCGCGCGGCGGAAATACGGCAGCACGTCCTGCCAGCCCCAGCCCGTTGCGCCGAGCTGCGCCCACTCGTCGTAGTCGCCCGGGTGGCCGCGCGTATAGATCATCGCGTTGATCGCGCTCGAGCCGCCCATCCCGCGCCCGCGCGGCTGGTAGCCGCGCCGCCCGCCGAGGCCCGGCTGCGGCACCGTCTCGTAGCCGTAGTTCGTGCCAAGCTTGAACGGCACCAGCGCCGCGATGCCGACCGGCATGTTGACGAGCAGGTTGCGCTCCGTATGCGAGCCGGCCTCGATCAGCGCGATCGTCGCATCGGGGCAGGCATCGGCGAGACGGCCTGCCAGGCTCGAACCGCCCGAACCGCCGCCGACGATGATGTAGTCGTATTGCATGTCACGTCTCCGTCGTGTCATGGAAGGCGCCCGGCATCGCCGCGCGACCGTGTCCCCTCTTACAGGGTCTGTTTGCATATGGAACGCACATGCGAATGCCCGAAATCGCTCGTAGGGCAAGAAGTGAGGAGCGCCGTTTGGCCGAGCCAAACAAGCGACGAGCGACGCCGCCATACGGGCGATTTCGGGCATTCCCGTGACATGAACTCTTTAATTTGGGGTTGCCCCGAGAAGGGTCGCTCGCCACGTTGCGCTCCTTGCGAATACGTCAGTATTCGCGGCGTCGCGCGCCTCGCGAGCGGCCCTTCTCGGGGCAACGCATGTGCGTTCCATATGCAAACAGACCCTGGTGTTCGGGCATTGTAGGAATCGCCGTCGCACACGCGGCGCGCGGATTCAAGAGCGATTCCTCTAAACGCCCGCGTGAACTAAATTTAAGATGTATCGATTCGCTTCGCGCGACACGCCGGCCACGAGAAGCCGATCCGTCGCGAAACGGGAGAGACGACGATGCAGCGCCAGGTTCTGCAGGCCGTGTGTCGACCGGGTTGTCCGGATGCACCGCACGCGGCCCGCATTTCATTTCAAACGGCTGCCGGCGCGCAGAAGTACAGCGTCGTGCGCGCAGCCGATCGAAATCGAACGGCACGCGTGGTCGCCGACCGTTTGGACGGCTGTCTGCCGCAGCGGCGCGATGCGCTGCAACCCGTATTGGCGTGCGCGTTGCGCTGCCCCGCTTCGCTGCACCGGCAAGCGCTCGCGCTGCGGCGTCGCATGCCCGGCAGCAGTCGTATCGCGCGGCACGCGAACACGCCGCGGCGCGGTTTTCGGATGCGGATACCGTCGCGCGGATGCGACGCCCGCCGCGCGCTGCAACCGATTTTCGAGCATGCGTCGCGTCAGGCCCCGCGCCGCGCGACGCGCACCACCCCGATCCGCGTCGCCGCGCTCGCCGAGCGCTCGCGTGCGGCGTGACGGCTGGCCGACAAGCCAGGCTCAACTGGAGGAGACAACATGAAGAACGACCTGCCCGAACTGGCCCCGCAAGCACTGTCGCCGGCCGATGCGCTGACGTCGCTGCTGCGCGACCAGCGCGCGGCCTACCTGCGCGCACCGTACCCGGCATGGGAGACGCGCGTGCAGCACCTGCGCGCGCTGCGCACGATGCTGATCGACAACGCGGACGCGCTCGCCGAAGCGATCAGCGCCGATTTCGGCCATCGCGCGAAGCAGGAAGTGCTGCTGTCGGAAATCTGGATGGCGAAGGAAGAGATCGACGACGCGCTCAAGCACGGCAAGCGCTGGATGAAGCCGATCCGCAAGCCGATGAACAAGTGGCTGCGCCCGGCGCGCGCGAAGGTGATTCCGCAGCCGCTCGGCGTGGTCGGCATCGTCGTGCCGTGGAACTACCCGGTGCTGCTCTCGGCCGGCCCGCTGATCTGCGCGCTCGCGGCCGGCAACCGCGCGATCGTCAAGATGTCCGAACTGACGCCGCGCACGTCGGCGCTGTTCGAGCAACTGATCGCGAAGACCTTCACGCGCGACCACGTCGCGATCGTGAACGGCGATGCGGAGGTCGGCGCCGCGTTCAGCGGGCTGCCGTTCGATCATCTGCTGTTCACCGGCTCGACGCAGGTCGGCCGCCACGTCATGCGCGCGGCCGCCGACAATCTCACGCCCGTCACGCTCGAACTCGGCGGCAAGTCGCCGGCGATCGTCGGACCGAATGCGCGCTTCGACGCGGCCGTCGACGCGATCGTCGCGGGCAAGACGCTGAACGCGGGCCAGACCTGCATCGCACCCGACTACGTATTGCTGCCGCGCGGCATGGAAGCCGCGTTCATCGAGCGCGCGCGAGCACGATTCGCGAAGATGTATCCCGACCTGTCGACCAACGGCGACTACACGACGATCGTGTCGCCGCGCCATTACGCGCGGCTGCAGCAACTCGCGAGCGATGCGCAGGCGGCCGGCGCGCAACTGCACCCGCTGTCCGACGCGCAGTCCGACCCCGCGTCGCGCCGCTTCGTGCCGTGCGCGGTCACGCAGGTGCCGGCCGCGTCACAACTGATGCAGGAGGAAATCTTCGGGCCGCTGCTGCCGCTCGTGCCGTACGAGCGGCTCGACGAGGCGATTGCATACGTGAATGCGCGCCCGCGTCCGCTCGCGCTCTACCTGTTCGACGAGGACGGCGGCACGATCGACCGCGTGATGCACGAAACGATCTCGGGTGGCGTGTCGGTCAACGAAACGCTGATGCACATTGCGTGCGGCAGCCTGCCGTTCGGCGGCGTCGGTGCGAGCGGCATGGGTGCGTACCACGGCTACGACGGCTTCGTGACGTTCTCGAAGATGAAGCCCGTGCTCACGCAGCCGCGCCTGAACGCGCGCAACCTGCTCGCGCCGCCGTACGGCAAGCGCTTCGCCGCGCTGATCAAGCTGATGCTGAAGTTCTGAACCGGACGGGCCGCGCGCATCGCGCCGCGGCCCGCGCAAGCCTGCCGCGCGGCACCTGTGCCGCGCGCGCCGTCACACGGGCCAGAGCGGCCCTTCCTGCATCGCGCCGATCTGCTCGCGCAGTTCGAGCACGCGCGCTTCCCAGTAACGATGCGTGTTGAACCACGGAAACGCGGCCGGGAACGCGGGATCGTCCCAGCGCCGTGCGAGCCATGCCGCGTAGTGGATCAGCCGCAGCGTGCGCAGCGCTTCGACGAGATGCAGCTCGCGCGGCTCGAATTCGCAGAAATCCTCGTAGCCGGCCAGCAGGTCCGCCAGCGCGCGCGACGCGCCTTCGCGATCACCCGGCAGCAGCAGCCACAGATCCTGGATCGCGGGCGCCATCCGGCTGTCGTCGAAATCGACGAAATGCGGGCCGCCATCGGTCCACAGCACGTTGCTCGGATGACAGTCGCCGTGCGTGCGCAGCAGGCGGATCTCGCCCGCACGTTCGAACGCGGCCTCGACACCTTCGAGCGCGAGCGTGACCGCCGTCTCGTACGCGGGTCGTACGTCATCCGGAATGAAATCGTGCGCGAGCAGGTAGTCGCGCGGCTCGTAGCCGAACGTATCGATATCGAGCACGGGACGCGCGACATACGGCTGCGTCGCGCCGACCGCATGAATCCGGCCGATGAAGCGGCCGAGCCATTCGAGCGTGTCGCTGCGATCGAGATCGGGTGCGCGGCCGCCGCGCCGCTCGAAGATCGAGAAACGGAAGCCGTCGAACGCGTGCAGCGTGCGGCCGTCGAACGTGCGCGCAGGCACCGCCGGAATCTCGCGCTCGGCGAGTTCGGCGACGAACGCGTGCTCTTCGAGGATCGCATCGTCCGACCAGCGCGCCGGGCGGTAGAACTTCGCGACGACCGGCGGGCCGTCTTCGATGCCGACCTGGTAGACGCGGTTTTCGTAGCTGTTGAGGGCGAGCAGGCGCCCGTCGGTGCGCAGGCCGGCCGGCATCAGCACGCTGTCGAGCGCGTCGAGCACGCACTCGGGCGTGAGGCCGGCGAACGGCGGGCCGGCGGGAGAAGCGGGAGCGGAAGTGGCGTCTGTCATGCCCCGCATTGTGCCGCCAGCCGGGCCGAAAGACGAGCGTCCGGTGCGGTGTTCGCTTAGTGGAGCGCCGCGCCGGCCGGCAGCACGGATTCGCCGGTGTCGATCAGATCCTCGAGAAAGAACGGCTCGGTGTTGAGTTCTTTCGACTCACCCGGCACGCCCGCGTACCAGGTCACCATGGCCATGTCGCCCAGGACGCGCTGGACGATGCCGCGCGCGCCCTTCGGCACCGCGATATGGGTAGTGCAGACAATCGACCCGACATGCATGATGGTTCCCCACTCTTGAATCTTGAAACCCGGCCCGCTGGCGAGCCGGCAAATGCGCGATCCGCGCCGCTCTCGACGGAGCGTTGCGCGTAATCCCATTGTTCACGGTTTATCGAAGCGCGAAAAGAAGAAGAAGCAGGCGAAGTGCCGCGAATTCGTCAAATGTCTCCAATCAACCACTGCGCCGCGCGTGCGCTTGCACGGGCGGACACCCCCATCATACCCTGTCGAATGTGACTGCCCGCCGAATCCGCCCGGCGCCGCGGCGCACCCGCGATCGACGCAATGCGCACATCGTTTGCCGCGTGCCGGGCCGCCAGGAGATTTCGCGTGACCGAGCCTGCGGCGCCACGCCGCTTGCCTCGCACGCTACAGCCTCCTTCCCCCGTCTCGAACACGGCTCGCGCAGCCACCGCACACAAGCGTCGCCCGGCATCACCTCAACGCGTCTTTCGCCATGCGGGACCGCCGAACAGTTGTTGCGCCGGATGCCGGCCTTGCAGTACCTTTGACGTTCATTCGCGTTCAACCGCATTCCGACACGATGCATCCGCTCTCGTCCGCCCTCGCAAAATCCCGGCCGCAGTTCGACTCGCGGCCGCAGGCGTGCGCGCATCCGTCGGTCCTCCCGCCTCCTGTCGCACCGCCGCTCGTCGGCGCCGCGCCGCCCCCTCCGGCGGCACGCGCCGGCTGACCAGCCGGCTTCCGTTTCGTCTTTCATTCGCCCGTCAGCTTCCGTTCGTGCGTCGTGACGCACGACTCCCTGCTGCACGCGCGGATGGAACGTTCCGATCCGTTCGACAGGTGGATTCACATGGTTTCGTTCAAACGCGCGCTTGCCGCGCATGGAGCGACGTCGCTCTTCGTGCTGCTGTGGAGCAGCGGCGCGATCTTCGCCGAACTCGGTCTGCGTCACGCATCCGCGTTCGTCTTTCTCACCGCGCGTTTCGCGCTCGCGTCGCTCGTGCTGCTCGCACTGGTCTTCATGCGCAAACGCTGGCTGCCGCCGCGCGGCGAGCGGCGCATGGCCGCGCTGACCGGCTTGCTGATGATGGGCGGCTATTCGATCTTCTATCTGCTCGCGCTCGAGCGCGGGATCGCGCCGGGTGTGCTCGCAACGATCCTCGGCGTGCAGCCAATCCTCACGCTGGCGATCATCGAGCGGCGCTGGCAGCCCATGCGCGTCGCGGGGCTCGCGCTGTCGCTGGCCGGCCTCACGCTCGTCGTATGCCGCGGCGTGGGCGATGCCGGCCTGCCGCTCGCGGGCATCGCGTGCGCGCTCACGGCACTCGTCGCGCTGACCGTCGGCTCGCTGCTGCAAAAGCGCGTACGCGCGGCGCCCGCCGACGTGCTGCCGCTGCAGAATGCGATCGGCCTCGCGCTGTGCGTGGCGATCGTGCCGTTCCGGCCGATTTCGTTCGACATGAGCTGGGCGTTCGTCGTGCCGCTCCTGTGGCTCGGCATCGTGATTTCGGTGATCGCGCAACTGCTGTTCTACCGGTTGATGCAGCGCGGCGATCTCGTCAACGTGACGAGCCTGTTCTATCTCGTGCCCGTCGTCACCACGCTGATGGATGCCGTGTGGCTCGGCAACCGGCCCGAACCGCTCGCGCTCGCCGGCATGGGCGCGATCATCGCGGGGCTCGCGCTCGTGTTCCGCGCGCCGGCCGCACGCACGCAACCCGACCGCACGTAAGCGGACAGGCCGCCGCGCCCGCAAGTGCGGCGGCCTGCATCGGACACATACGACAATTCCGCGCAAATCGAAAGGAACGGGAAAGATGCGTGCAAGGCGTTCGTCGAACTTGCGGGAAAAATGTGCGACTCGCGAGGCTTTCCGCTGATTTTTAATGGTTCGGATAGCGAAAACATCATCGGGTTGCCTATACTCGAATTGACCGTCCCGCTCGCAATCGGGTCGGACCAATACTAGAAACACCCGGCATGGGGCCGAAGTAAGTGCTGAAGCGCTGACTCCGGCCGACACTGGAGACACGCATGACCACCTATTTCACGATCGGCGACTTCATCCTGTTGATCCCGATGGCGCTGGCCGGAGCGCTATTTCTCGGCGCGGTGCCGTGCGCAACCGAATTCCGCCACAACCTGCTGCGCGTGCTGGGCGTCATCCTCGGCGTCGGCGTCGCGGTATTGCTGGTCGAAGGTCTGCCTGCGCTGCTCTAGCCTCCCCCCGTGCCTGACGCGCATCGCTGCGCCGCAACGATGCGACGTGCTGCCTGCAAGCCGGTGATACCGGCATGCGATGTTTCGCATGCCGTATCGACTGCCGGTCAGATCGCCTGATCGGTGGACGGCTTTTCCCACAGATTGATGCCGCCTTCCGTCGCGTAACGATCGATCTCCGCGAGTTCCTCCGCCGAGAATTCGAGGTTCTTCAACGCGCCGACGTTTTCACGCACCTGCTCGGCACGGCTCGCGCCGATCAGCGCGGACGTCACGCGGCCATTGCGCAGCACCCATGCAAGCGCCATCTGCGCGAGGCTCTGGCCGCGCCGCTCGGCGATCGCGTTGAGCTTGCGCACATGCTCGAGGTTGTCCGCGCTCAGGTGATCCTGCTTCAGCGAGCCGCCGCCCGGCTTGTTCACGCGCGCATCGGCCGGCACGCCGTTCAGGTACTTCGACGTGAGCAGCCCCTGCGCAAGCGGCGTGAACGCGATGCTGCCCGCGCCGACGTCGTCGAGCGTGCCGAGCAGGTCGCTCTCGATCCAGCGGTTCAGCATGTTGTACGAAGGCTGGTGGATCAGCAGCGGCACCTTGTACTGCGCGAGCAACTCGGCCATCTCGCGCGTCTTCGCCGCCGAATACGACGAAATGCCGATGTAGAGCGCCTTGCCCTGCTGCACGGCCGACGCGAGCGCGCCCGCCGTTTCCTCGAGCGGCGTGTGCGCGTCGAAGCGGTGCGAATAGAAGATGTCGACGTAGTCGAGCCCCATCCGCTGCAGGCTCTGGTCGAGACTCGCGAGCACGTACTTGCGAGACCCGCCGCCGCTGCCGTACGGCCCCGGCCACATGTCCCAGCCGGCCTTCGTCGAGATCAGCAGCTCGTCGCGATACGGCAGGAAATCCTCCTTCAGCAGCCGGCCGAAGTTGGTTTCGGCGCTGCCGTACGGCGGCCCGTAGTTGTTCGCGAGATCGAAGTGGTTGATGCCGAGGTCGAACGCGGTGCGCAGGATCTCGCGCTGCGTCGAGATCGGCGTCGAGTCGCCGAAGTTGTGCCACAGGCCGAGCGACAGGGCAGGCAGTTTGAGCCCGGATTTGCCGCAGGTGCGGTATTGCATGTCCGCATAACGTTCGGAAGCTGCTTCGTAGGCCATGAGTATTTCCCGTCAGGACGTCGGAGGGAGGGGCGCGCGCCGGCCGCGCACAGGGCGCGACGGCGGCGAAGAAAAACGCACGACGGCTATGGTAACGAAGGCGGCCGATGCGCGCACGGCGATGGACGCAACCGCGGTCGTCGCCTACACTGCGGCGTCTCGAATCACCGTTTCAGCGAGGTTGGTATGTCCCGCGTCATCTCGGTTGCGCTGCTCGTCGGCGGCGTCGTGCTGCTGTATTTCGGCGGCCAGTCGTTCCATTCGATCAACGACAACATGTCGCGCCTCTTCACCGGCTCGCCCGCCACGAAGACGATCCTGCTGATCGTGGGCGGCGCCGTCGCTTCGTTCGTCGGCCTGATCGGCCTCGCGATGCCGGGCGGCAAGCGCTGATCGCGCAGCCGCGCGAACGGCCCGCGTCACCCTGATCGGGCCGCGCAAAACGAAACGGGCGGCCAGGCCGCCCGTTGCTTCATTCGCCCGCGATGCGCCGCATCGCGTGATCGTCGCGGCCTCGCCGCGCCGACCGATCCGCACCTAGAACTGCACTTCCGGCTTCGCCGCCGAGCGCGTGCCGGGCACCGGCCGGTTGCTCGCGCCGTGATACGTGTACACGAGCGAGAACTTCACCTGGTCGGAACGGTTCTGCCCGGCCGAATGCAGCGTGTTGCTGTGGAAGAACACGACGTCGCCCGCCTGGAGCGACGGGCACGTGGCCGCGTCGATCATCTTCCGGTTCTCCGGCAGGTCGCTGCGGAAGAACTTCGCATCGTCGAACGCTTCAGGCCCGAATTCGGCCGTATGCGAACCCGGCACGAGCCACAACGCGCCGTTCTCGTTCGTTTCCGGCCCCAGCGCGAGCCATACCGACACCATGTCCGAACGCTCGAACGCCCAGTAGCGGAAGTCGCGATGCCAGCCCGTCAGGCTGCCGTACGCGGGGTGCTTGGTCATCATGCAGTTGTGATGTGCGCGCGACAGCACGGGCTCTTCGCCGAAATACTCGCGCATCCACGCGCCGATTTCGGGTGCGACCGCGCGCTCGGCGAATGCCGGATCGCGCGAGTACGCATCGAGCAGCCGCCGCACCGTATGCCCGCCCGGCGCATGCTTCGACTCGGGTGCGCCCGGGTAGCGCAGGTCCGCCTCGAATTCGATCGGCTCGGCAGCCTCCTGCAACTGCCGCTCTGCGATCCGTTTAAGCGCCGCGCACTGCTGCTCGCCGACGAGGCCACGCGCGACGACGAACCCGCGTTCGCGCAATTCCGCGACTTGCGCGCGGATCGATTCCGACTGCAATGGAGACGACATGGGATGCCAGACGTTTATTGTGTGAATGTGACGATTGTAAATCGGCGCCGGATGCCGCGAACAGCGCCATTGTCGTACGCAGGGGCATGCCAATCGCCGATTTGATCTGGCGCAAGGGAACTGTGCGGCGCGGCGTTGGCCTCACCGACAGGCGGTATGCGGCACACGCCTTGCGGCACAAGGGTTTATCGCGACTTTTGCCGGTCATGAATCCCCTGTAGCCTGACGCGGCCTGTCAATTCTGGCGGGCGCGGCGCGCAGCGGCTTTCGATATGATCCGTTGCGCAATCCGAGGCCGTTCATACCAGTGCGCTCTTCAAGGGCGCCATCCATACAAGCGAAGCATCGTTCACATGCCATTCCGTCTGACTTCCCGTCTCAGCCGCGCTGCGAAGCGCGTCGCGCCGTCCGCTCCTGCCCGCCCGCTGCGCCATCACCGCGCACGCACGCAGGCGCTGGCCGAGCGCGCGCCCGCGCACAGCCGGCTCGACGGCATCCGTGCGTGGTTCCACGCGTTTTTCTCGATGATGAGTGCGCAGACGTTCGCACGCCGTGCCGGCCTGCGCTCGCTGCTGCAAAAGCCGTCGTCGCTGCGCGCGCTCGCGCTGCGCCGCGCGCTCGGCCCGCAGCGGCGCGTCAACCGGCCGCGCCGCCTCGCGGCCAGCAACGGCTGGTTCGGGTTCGGTGCGCGCTGAAGCAGCGCCGGCGGGCACTGCCCGCCATGATCGCCGCCGTTGTGCCGGCGATCGGAATCCATAAAAAAACCCCCGGCATTGCCGGGGTTTTTTGTTTCGGGCGAACGACGCTTACGCGACGCGTGCCGTCGGCTCCACGCCGGCCGCTTCGGCCAGTGCGAGCGCCTTGTCGGTCGCTTCCCACGAGAATTCCGGCTCTTCGCGGCCGAAGTGGCCGTAAGCAGCGGTCTTCTCGTAGATCGGGCGCAGCAGGTCGAGCATCTTGATGATGCCCTTCGGACGCAGGTCGAAGTGCTCGCGCACGAGCTTCGTGATCACCGCATCCGACACGCGGCCCGTGCCGAACGTGTTGACCATCACCGAGGTCGGCTCGGCAACGCCGATCGCGTACGACACCTGGATCAGCGCGCGCGACGCGAGGCCGGCGGCGACGATGTTCTTCGCGACGTAGCGGCCTGCATACGCAGCCGAACGGTCGACCTTCGACGGATCCTTGCCCGAGAACGCGCCGCCGCCGTGCGGTGCGGCACCGCCGTACGTATCGACGATGATCTTGCGGCCCGTCAGGCCGCAGTCGCCCTGCGGGCCGCCGATCACGAACCGGCCGGTCGGGTTCACGAGGAACTTGATGTCGCCCTTGATCAGGTCGGCCGGCAGCGTCGGCTTGATGATTTCCTCGATCACGGCTTCGCGCAGCGCGGGCAGCTCGATGTCCGGTGCGTGCTGCGTCGACAGCACGACGGTGTCGATCGAATCGGGCTTGCCGTCGACGTAGCGGACCGTCACCTGCGACTTCGCGTCCGGACGCAGCCACTGCAGGCGGCCGTCGCGGCGCAGGCTGGCCTGGCGCTCGACGAGACGGTGCGACAGGTAGATCGGCAGCGGCATCAGTTCCGGCGTTTCGTCGCACGCATAACCGAACATCAGGCCTTGGTCGCCCGCGCCCTGGTCGAGGTTGTCGTCGTGTGCACGATCGACGCCCTGGGCGATGTCCGGCGACTGCTTGTCGTACGCGACGAGCACCGCGCAACCCTTGTAGTCGATGCCGTAGTCGGTGTTGTCGTAGCCGATGCGCTTGATCGTGTCGCGCGCGATCTGGATGTAATCGATGTTGGCCGTGGTGGTGATTTCACCGGCCAGCACGACGAGACCCGTGTTGCACAGCGTTTCCGCCGCAACGCGCGAATATTTGTCCTGCTCGAGGATGGCGTCGAGAATCGCGTCCGAGATTTGGTCCGCGACTTTGTCCGGATGGCCTTCGGAGACGGATTCGGACGTGAAGAGATAATCGTTTGCCACTTTTTCAGGCTCCTGTGTGGTTACGGTTGGTTTCACGTAGCCAGCTTCGTTGGGCCTGAAGCGGCGACGCTTTAGCGGATTACCAGGACCGGGCAGCGCGCTTCGCGCCAGCCGGCTTCGCCCCGCAAGTTGTCAGTTAACTCGGCGAAGCCCGTATTATAGCGGCTTTCCTGAATTGTCACAGAGCGCTGCCCGTGCTGTTTCTTCCACTGTCTTACCACCCTGCTCGCAACGCGCCGGCCATCCGGCCCCACGGAGGTGCCGCATGCTAGGCCGCCTCGGCACGCATCTCGCCATCGGCTTCCTGAAGCTGCTCGCCCTGTTGCCGTACGGCCTGACCGCGCGGCTCGGCGACGGTCTCGGCTGGCTGCTGTACCAGATCCCCAGCCGGCGAAAACGCATCGTACACACCAACCTGAAACTCTGCTTCCCGGACTGGAGCGACGAACGGCGCGAGGAAGTGGCCGGCCTGCATTTCCGCCATGCGATCCGCAGCTACGTCGAGCGCAGCGTGCAATGGTTCGGCTCCGCGAAGAAGCTCGAGAAGCTGATCCAGGTCGACAGCGCGGTCGACCTCACCGATCCCGACCTGCCGCCGACGCTGTTCCTCGGCCTGCACTTCGTCGGCATCGAAGCCGGTTCGATCTGGCTCAACCGGTCGCTGCAGCGCCGCTGCGGATCGCTTTACCAGCCGTTCTCGAACGCGGTGCTCGAGGAAGAAGCGAAGAAGGCGCGCGGGCGCTTCGACGCCGAGATGGTCGGCCGCGCGGACAGCGCGCGCGTCGTGCTGCGCTGGCTGCGCGACCGCAAGCCCGTGATGCTCGGCGCCGACATGGACTACGGGCTGCGCAACTCGACGTTCGTTCCGTTCTTCGGCGTGCCGGCCTGCACGCTGACGGCCGTCGGCCGGCTCGCGAAGACGGGCCGCGCGCAGGTCGTGCCGTTCATCGGCGAGGTGCTGCCGAACTACAAGGGCTACCGGCTGAAGGTATTCAAGCCGTGGGATCGGTACCCGACCGGCGACGACGATCTCGACGCGCGGCGGATGAACGAATTCCTCGAGGAACAGATCCCGCTGATGCCCGAGCAGTACTACTGGGTCCACAAGCGCTTCAAGACGCGCCCGCCCGGCGAGCCGGGCCTGTACTGACCCTGCCGGGCGAAACCCGCGGGCGCGCCGTCATGCGCGCGCCTGCGCTCTCGCCACCTTCGGCGCGCCTTTCGCGCGCGCCTGCCAGAGATCGAACGCAGCCTGCTGTGCGAGCCATAGATCCGCACGGCCGCCGCTGTCCTCGCCCAGCCACGCTTCGAGACGCAGCGCCATTTCCGGCGAGATGCCGGCATGGCCGTGCAGGATCCGCGACAGCGCCGCGCGCGTCACGCCGAGTTGCGCAGCGGCCTCGGTGACGGTCAGGCCGAGCGCCGGCAGCACGTCATCGCGCAGCGCTTCGCCCGGATGGGGCGGATTGAAGATGCGTGTCATGGCTTAAATCACCTCAGTGGTAATCCTGGTAATTGACCAGGACGACATCGGAGCCGTCGAACCTGAACGTCAGGCGCCAGTTACCGCTCACGCTCACCGCGTAGTAACCGTCCAGCCCGCCGGCAAGGCCATGGAAGCGCCAGCCCGGCACGTTCATGTCGAACGGCCGGCTCGCCACGTCGAGACGGGCAAGCTGGCGCCGCAGTCTTGGAGCATGGTCCGGCAGGATGCCCGCCTTGCTCCCGTTCATGAAAAACGCTTCCAGCCCCTTGTGCTGCCATGACTTGATCATGGACCTCCCACACTCAAGTCGCGATGTCGACAGCATGGCCTACAGACGTATAGCCACACTATACGAATCGCTTGATCACCTTGTCAATTTGACCCGTACGAAAACGCTCATCCGGGTCGTCCCGTGCTTTCACCGTGCATCGGGCACGCATCGCCAAGCCTCGCCTGCGCTGCGACAACGCCCGCCACACCGCGTCAATTTGTCCCCTCGCCACTGATGCGACCAGTCGACCGATCGACAGATACCGCCCGTCCCGTCTCCACTGGCGACGCGAAACGCCCGCCCGCGCGGGACGCCCCTGTCGGCTGCATGTATCATTTACGGCTGAGATCAGCACGACGAACGAGGCCGCCCGGCATGGCCGCGGGCCGTTCGCGTCGTGCTGGCCGCCTTGTTCGCCATGGAATCCCGGACCCAGTGAAACTCTCGTTCACCAAGATGCACGGCGCGGGCAACGACTTCGTCGTGCTCGACGGCTATTCGCGCGCGTTGCCGCCGCTCACCGAAGCGCAGGTGCGCGCGCTCGCCAACCGGCACTTCGGCATCGGCGCCGATCAGTTGCTGCTCGTCGAAAAACCGACCGTCGAAGGCGCGGATTTCAAGTACCGGATCTTCAACTGCGACGGCGGCGAGGTCGAACACTGCGGCAACGGCGCGCGCTGCTTCGTGAAATTCGTCAGCGACCGCGGCCTGACCGACCAGCGCAGCGTGCGCGTGCAGGTCATGAAGGGCCTGATCACGCTGACGCTGCAGGACAACGGCGAAGTCGTCGTCGACATGGGTGCGCCCGTGTTCGCGCCGGCACAGGTGCCGTTCGATGCGTCGGGCCTCGACGGCCGCACCGAAGGCCGCGACACGCTGTGGCCGCTCGACGTCGGCGGCGCGACGCGCTGGATCTCGACGGTGTCGATGGGCAATCCGCATGCGGTGCAGGTCGTCGACGATGCCGAAGCGTATCCCGTGCTGGAAGAAGGCCCGCTGATCGAGCGCCACGCGCGCTTCCCGCAGCGCGTGAACGCCGGCTTCATGCAGATCGTGTCGCGCAATGAAGTGAAGCTGCGCGTGTACGAACGCGGCGCGGGCGAGACGCTCGCGTGCGGCACGGGTGCGTGCGCGGCGGTCGCGGCCGGCATCCGGCGCGGCCTGCTCGATTCGCCGGTGACCGTGCACACGCACGGCGGCACGCTGACGATCGGCTGGGACGGCGCGCGCGACGAAACCGCCGCGCTGATGATGGCCGGGCCCGCCACGACCGTGTTCGAAGGCGAGATCGACCTGAACGCCTGACCCTGCAACGTCCTTGATAATTGAACGCTCCAGCCACATGAACGATCGCGAAGTCGCCGACTACCTGCTCGCCAATCCCGAATTCTTCGCGCAGCACGCCGAACTGCTCGCGACGATCCGTCTCGCGAACCCGCACGGCAAGGCCGCGATCTCGCTGCAGGAGCGGCAGATGGAGATGCTGCGCGACAAGAACAAGCATCTCGAGCGCCGCCTAGCCGAGCTCGTGCGGTACGGCCACGAGAACGACAGCCTGTCCGCGAAGTTCAGCCGCTGGACCGCGCGCGTGATCGCGGAACGCGATCCGTACGCGCTGCCGCGCACGATCGCCGACGGCATCGCCGACGTGTTCGACGTGCCGCAAACCGCACTGCGCGTATGGGACGTCGCCGACACCTACGCGCAGGCCGACTTCGCGCGCCAGGTCGGCGAGGAAGTGCGCCTGTTCACGAACGGCCTGTCGACGCCGTACTGCGGCGCGAACACGGGCTTCGAGGCCGCGCAGTGGCTCGCGCCCGCGGTAGCCGCCTCGGCCGCGAATGCGGCGGAAGGCGCCGAAGCCGCGCCGGCCGGCGACGGCTCGGCCGCATCGGTCGCGCTGCTCGCGCTGCGCGCGCCGCTCGCCGGCACCGACGCGCCCGCGTTCGGCCTGCTGGTGCTCGGCTCGCCCGACCCGCGCCGCTTCCACGACGGGATGGCCACCGACTTCCTCGCGCAGATCGCGACGCTCGCGAGCGCGGCGCTCACGCGCCTGCTGCCGCACTGACCGCGCACGCGATGACAGACGATCCGGTCGCCGCCTACCTGTCGAACCTGAAGCACATCAGGCAGCTGTCGGAACATACGCTGCGCGCGTACACGCACGAACTCGACGAACTGAAGAAGCTCGCGGCCGGCCGCCCGCTCGACACGCTGACGGCCGTCGACATGCGCGGCGCGGTCGCGCGCGCGCACGCGGGCGGGCTGTCCGCGCGGTCGATCTCGCACCGCCTGTCGGCATGGCGCGCGTTCTACCGCTGGCTCGCGCAGCGCATCGAGATGCCCGCGAACCCGGTTGCCGCGGTGCGCGCGCCGAAGCGGCCGAAAACGCTGCCGAAGGCGCTGTCGGTCGACGACGCGTCGGCACTGATGGACGCGCCGCTCTCCGGCACGACCGAGAGCATCCGCGATCACGCGATCCTCGAGCTGTTCTATTCGTCGGGGCTGCGCCTGGCCGAGCTGATCGGGCTCGACGTCATGTACACGCAGGCTGACGGCTACCGCTCGGCCGGCTGGCTCGATCTCGCCGAAGCCGAAGTCACCGTGCGCGGCAAGGGCAACAAGGAGCGCAAGGTGCCGGTCGGCCGCAAGGCGATCGATGCGCTGAATGCGTGGCTCGCGGTGCGCGGCGAATTCGTGAAGCACGACCCGCATCCGCTGTTCGTGTCCGTGCGCGGCAACCGGATGTCGCCCGGGGTCGTGCGCGAGCGCGTGAAGCGCGCGGCGCTCGCCGCGGGCATTCCCGCCAACGTCCACCCTCACGTGCTGCGCCACTCGTTCGCGACCCACGTGCTGCAGTCGAGCGGCGACCTGCGCGCGGTGCAGGAACTGCTCGGCCACGCGAGCGTCGCCGCGACGCAGGTCTATACGTCGCTCGACTTCCAGCATCTCGCGAAGATTTACGACAGCGCGCATCCGCGCGCGAAGAAGCGCGACTGACGCGCGTCCCGTGTTACCCGCCGCGCGCGGCGACCGGCAACGGTCGGCGTCGGGCGCGGCCCATTTCGATCCCATCATGCAAACCGTCACACTCAAGCCGTCCAAGGAAAAATCGCTGCTGCGCCGCCATCCGTGGATCTACGCCAATGCGATCGACCGCGTCGACGGCAAGCCCGCGCCCGGCGCAACCGTGATCGTGCGCTCGCACGACGGCCGCTTCCTCGCGCGCGGTGCGTACAGCCCTCAGTCGCAGATCCGCGTGCGCGTGTGGAGCTTCGACGAGAACGAGCCGATCGACCACGCGTTCTTCAAGCGCCGCGTGCAGCGCGCGGTCGCGCACCGCACGACGATGGTGTCCGGCACGGGCGCGGTGCGGCTCGTGTTCGGCGAGGCCGACGGGCTGCCGGGGCTGATCGTCGACTACTACGTCGCGGACACCGCGGAAGCCGGCGCGGCGCCGCGCGGCCAGCTCGTCTGCCAGTTCATGGCCGCGGGCGTCGAAGCGTGGAAGGATGCGATCGTCGCGGCGCTCACCGGCGCGACGGGCTGCCCGAACGTGTACGAGCGCTCGGACGTGTCGATCCGCGACAAGGAAGGGCTCGAACAGACGACCGGCGTGCTGGCCGGCGATGCGCCGCCCGCGACGCTGATCGCGAACGAAAACGGCGTGCGCTATCACGTCGACGTGCCGAACGGCCACAAGACGGGCTTCTACGTCGACCAGCGCGACAACCGCGCGCTCGTCGCGCAGTACGCGGCCGACCGCGACGTGCTGAACTGCTTCTGCTACACGGGCGGCTTCTCGCTCGCGGCACTCAAGGGCGGCGCGAAACGCGTCGTGTCGATCGACTCGTCGGGCGATGCGCTCGCGCTCGCGCAGCAGAACGTCGTCGCCAACGGCTTCGATGCCGAACGCGCGACCTGGCTCGACGCGGATGCATTCAAGACGCTGCGCCGCCTCGTCGACGAAGGCGAGCGTTTCGACCTGATCGTACTCGATCCGCCGAAGTTCGCGCCGACCCGAGACAGCGTCGATCGCGCGGCGCGCGCGTACAAGGACATCAACCTGAGCGGCTTCAAGCTGCTGCGCCCGGGCGGCCTGCTGTTCACGTACTCGTGCTCGGGCGCGATCGACATGGACCTGTTCCAGAAGATCGTCGCGGGCGCGGCAGCCGACGCGAAGGTCGACGCGCGCATCCTGAAGCGGCTCGGCGCGGGCGTCGATCACCCGCTGCTCGCCGCGTTCCCGGAAGGCGAATATCTGAAGGGCCTGCTGTTGCAAATCGTCTGATCGCCCCGATCTTGGCGGACACCCTGGTCCGCCGGCCCCGCCTGGCGGGCCAGCGCTTTCGCCTGTCGTCCGGACGACGGGCGGGGGCTTGACAGGTATGTTTCAATGGATGGTTGTGCGCCCCGGCTCGCAGCGCGAGGGCGCGACGCACATCCTGGTTTTGACCCCGATTCACGAACCACAGGCGACCGACATGGCCACTCCCGTCACCATCCTTACCGGCTTTCTCGGCAGCGGCAAGACGACGCTGCTCAAGCGCATCCTGAACGAACAGCACGGCATGAAGATCGCCGTGATCGAGAACGAGTTCGGCGAAGAGAACATCGACAACGAAATCCTCGTGCAGGATTCGAACGAGCAGATCATCCAGATGAGCAACGGCTGCATCTGCTGCACGATCCGCGGCGACCTCGCACGCGCGCTCGGCGATCTGGCCGCGAAGAAGCGCGAAGGCAAGCTCGACTTCGACCGCATCGTGATCGAGACGACCGGCCTCGCGAACCCGGGCCCCGTCGCGCAAACCTTCTTCATCGACAGCGAAATCGCCGACGATTTCCTGCTCGACGCGGTCATCACGCTCGTCGACGCGAAACACGCGGACGCGCAACTCGACGAACACGAAGTCGTGCAGCGCCAGGTCGGTTTCGCCGACCGCCTGTTCATCACGAAGTCGGACCTCGTCGACGACCAGACCGTCGCCGATCTCAAGCACCGCCTGATGCACATGAACCCGAGGGCCGCGATCAAGGTCGTGAATTTCGGCGAAGCCGACATCAAGGAAATCTTCGACCTGCGCGGTTTCAACCTGAACGCGAAGCTCGAGATCGACCCCGACTTCCTCGCCGAGGACGATCACGCGCACCATCACCACGATCACGACCATGATCATGATCACGCCGATTGCGACCACGATCACGGCCAATGCGCGCACGATCACGGCCACCACCATCACCACCACGCGCACCATGACGACAAGATCAAGTCGTTCGTGTACCGCAACGACCGCCCGTTCGATCCGAACAAGCTGGAAGACTTCCTCGGCGGCATCCTGCAGATCTACGGCGAGCGGATGCTGCGCTACAAGGGCGTGCTGTTCATGAAGGGCGTCGACCGCAAGGTCGTGTTCCAGGGCGTACACCAGATGATGGGCAGCGACCTCGCCGCCAAGTGGCTGCCGGCCGAAAAGAAGACCAACAAGATGGTCTTCATCGGCGTCGACCTGCCGCAGGACCTGATCACCGACGGCCTCGACGCCTGCCTCGCCTGACGCGCGCGGGCGCCGCATTTGCGGCCCTTTTTGGCCCTTTGCGCCCCGCCCGCGCCGCCGCTTTCGCGGCGGCCCCGGCGGCGGCGTGCGGGCAGGGTTTCGCCGTCATCGCTTTTTCGCGATTTGCGCGTTATATTTTCTAGATATTGGCGCAGCCGACGGGGATCGACCCGATACGGCGCCCGCTTGCGATTCAGTTACAATACGTGCCCGCTGGAGTACGGCAACAAACAGGCCCGGTTCTTGCTGAACCAGTTTTCCGGGCATCGCAACCGCGCCGGATCGCCAATCCGCCACCCGGCCGCGGCCGATGCGATCTGCCGCGCAGCACACCGGTTCGCCGCGCGCGCAAATCCGCGCCAGGCCTATCCTGGTATTTGAGAACCGGTTTTCCAGAGGCTTTCGGCCCCGCGGCGGCAAATCGCAAATGATTGCAAGCGCGGTTGCGGGTAATCCCAAAGTGCAGGCAATATCTCTTGATTTGCCGCACATTGAAGAAGCAAGCAGATGACGAAGAAACTCTTGACCGAAGCCGAAATCCTGAAGATGAGCGACAAGGATTACATGAATGAGGATCAGCTCGCCTTCTTCAAAAATCGGCTCGAACAGTTGCAGGCGGACATCCTCAAGAATGCAGGCCAGACGACCGAGAACCTGCGCGAGACGGTGATCGTCCCCGATCCCGCCGATCGCGCGACGATCGAGGAAGAGCACGCGCTCGAGCTGCGCACGCGCGATCGCGAACGCAAGCTCCTCAAGAAGGTTCAGCAGTCGCTCGCCCGCATCGATTCCGGCGATTACGGCTGGTGCGAGGAAACCGGCGAGCCGATCGGCATTCCGCGCCTGCTCGCGCGTCCGACGGCCACGCTGTCGCTCGAGGCGCAGGAGCGCCGCGAGTTGCGCCAGAAGCTGTTCGGCGACTGATCGAGCGGCGTTCCGCTCCGACACGCTGCTTCCCGAAAGCGCGCGGCCTGCCGCGCGCTTTTTGTTTTTCCGGCACCGGTTCCCCACCGGCCGATTTGCCCCCCGCCTCTTGATATCCCCGCGCCCGCCCTAAAATGAAACGGACGCGCGCCGGGCCGCTCCCCGGCGCACTGCGATTCACGCGGCGGCGCCTCGCGCCGCCCGACTCTTCCCCGTTTTTCTCAAGGAACGCAGATGGAGCAATTTCACGGCACGACCATCGTTTCGGTCCGGCGCGGCGACAAGGTCGCGCTCGGCGGCGACGGCCAGGTAACCCTCGGCAACATCGTCATGAAGGGTGGCGCGCGGAAAGTGCGGCGGATCTACAACAACCAGGTTCTGGTCGGATTCGCGGGCGGCACCGCCGATGCGTTCTCGCTGCTCGACCGCTTCGAGGCGAAGCTCGAGAAGCACCAGGGCAACCTGACCCGTGCGGCCGTCGAGCTCGCGAAGGACTGGCGCACCGACCGGATGCTGCGCCGCCTCGAGGCGATGCTGATCACGGCCGATGCGACCACCACGCTCGTGATCACCGGCAACGGCGACGTGCTCGACCCCGAAGGCGGCATCTGCGCGATCGGCTCGGGCGGCGCGTATGCGCAGGCCGCGGCCCGCGCGCTCGCCGAGAACACCGAGCTGTCGCCGCGCGAGATCGTCGAGAAGTCGCTCGGGATCGCCGGCGACATGTGCATCTACACGAACCACAACCGCATCATCGAAACGATCGAGTAAGGACCGCCCCATGAGCACCATGACCCCTGCCGAGATCGTCTCGGAACTCGACAAGCACATCATCGGCCAGAACAAGGCAAAGAAGGCCGTCGCGGTCGCGCTGCGCAACCGCTGGCGCCGCCAGCAGGTCGCCGATCCGCTGCGCACGGAAATCACGCCGAAGAACATCCTGATGATCGGGCCGACGGGCGTCGGCAAGACCGAAATCGCGCGCCGCCTCGCGAAGCTCGCCGATGCGCCGTTCATCAAGATCGAGGCGACCAAGTTCACCGAAGTCGGCTACGTCGGCCGCGACGTCGACAGCATCGTGCGCGACCTGATCGAGATCTCGGTCAAGCAGACGCGCGAATCCGAGATGCGCAAGGTGCGCAGCAAGGCGACCGACCAGGCGGAAGACCGCATCCTCGACATCCTGCTGCCGCAACCGCGCGCGGTGGGCTTCGGCGGCAATGCCGAGCACGCGAACGACGACAACAACGCGACGCGCCAGACGTTCCGCAAGCGCCTGCGCGAAGGCCAGCTCGACGACAAGGAAGTCGAGCTCGACCTCGAGCAGCCGTCGGTCGGCATGGACATCATGGCGCCGCCCGGGATGGAAGAGATGACCGAGCAGATCCGCTCGATGTTCTCGAACCTCGGCAGCGGCAAGAAACAGCGCCGCAAGGTGAAGATCAAGGAAGCGCTGAAGCTGCTGACCGACGAGGAAGCGGCGAAGATGCTCAACGACGAGGAAGTGAAGACGAAGGCCGTGCAGAACGTCGAGCAGAACGGCATCGTGTTCCTCGACGAGATCGACAAGATCACGTCGCGCAACAACGAAGGCAGCGGCGGCGAAGTGTCGCGCCAGGGCGTGCAGCGCGACCTGCTGCCGCTCGTCGAAGGCACGACGATCAACACGAAGTACGGGATGGTGAAGACCGATCACATCCTGTTCATCGCGAGCGGTGCGTTCCACCTCGCGAAGCCGAGCGACCTGATTCCGGAACTGCAGGGCCGCTTCCCGATCCGCGTCGAGCTCGAATCGCTGTCGGTGGAAGACTTCGAGGCGATCCTCGATGCGACCGACGCGAGCCTCGTCAAGCAGTACCAGGCGCTGCTCGCGACCGAGGACGTGCAGCTCGAATTCGCCCGGGACGGCATCCGCCGCCTCGCGGAAATCGCGTATTCGGTCAACGAGAAGACCGAGAACATCGGCGCGCGCCGGCTGTACACGGTGATCGAGAAACTGCTCGAGGAAGTGTCGTTCTCGGCCGGCAATCACGCCGGCGAGTGCGTGACGATCGACGCGACGTATGTCGACCGGGCGCTCGGCGAAGTAGCGCAGGACGAGGATCTGTCGCGCTACGTGCTGTAACACGGCACCCGGCATCCGACGAAAAACGGGCGGCTCCGCTGGAGTCGCCCGTTTTTTTTGGAGCGGGCGCGGCAGCCCGTCGACGCCGGCCCGTCAGCGGTCGTACTCGACCGACACCGTAAACTGCATGTCGAACGAATCCGACCAGCTCAGATTCGCGAACGAAAAATCGGTACCGCCCGTCCAGCCGGCCACCGACGGAAACGCCACGCCCTGATCGCCCGGCACGTTGAGCGTCACCGCGGTGCCCGGCTGCGCGGGCGCGGCGTGCGCGATCCCGTTGACGAAGACCGCCGAAGCCTGCCCCGCCGGTGTCGCGCGAATCTGCACGTTGCCGCGCTTGACGAACGGCAGCCCCGCTTTCGAGGTCCAGCCGAGCGGGAAGGTCGCGCCACCCGCGAACGTGCTGGCCGTGCCCGGCGTCAGCATGTCGCGCGTCGACTGCGCGGGGTCGTGCCATTGATACTGGCGCAGCGCGTCGGGCAACGGCGACGGAGTCCGCAGCCGGACCGTATAGCTCTTCGCCGGCGCGGCCGTGCTGCCGTTCTGGTAGAGGTCGACCGTATAGGCGCTGAACGGCTTGATGTCGGCCAGCTCCGCTGCGCTCAATTGCGGCTTCGACCACGCCGTGTTGTTGCGCGGCGCGTCGCCGGGCCACGTGAACACGCCCTGGTTCGCCGGGTCCTGCGCGACGCCGGCCAGCCGATAGTTGTTGCGGCATTGGCCGCTCTTCGCGAGCGCGGCGAGCTGGGCCGGCGTCTGCCCGCCGGCGATCTGCGCGCGGATATTGAGCGTGTCGCACGTGCCGCTCGACGGCTGGAGGAACACGCCGTTGCGCAAGCCCGGGCCCTTGACGATCGCGAAATCCACGGCCTTGCCGGCAGCATCGACGATTCCGACCTGCAGGTTCAGCGAGTCGACGAACGCGTTGGTGCCGGTCGACGGATTGGCCGGATTCAGCCAGTCCCACTTCTGCGCGTTCGCATTCACCTTGCTCAGCACCGCGCGCTGGTTGCCGATCACGCGCCAGCCGGTGTCGCCGCTCGCGCGGGCGCCTTCCTTCACCGCCAGCTGCACATGCTGCTGCATGCCGTCGCGGATGCCGTCCGTGCGCGTCCACGACAGCTTGACCCACATCGTGTCGCCGGCGATCACGCGAATCACTTCCGGCAGGCTGAAGCTCGCATTGTTCATCGCGTCGTCAGCCACGATGCCCGGCGCCGTCCCGAACTCCTGTTGCACCGACATCCCGTTGTTGAGGTAGGCCGGGTGCACGCCGGCATTCAACGCGCCGGGCGCGACGTCGTCGACGACGAGCTGGCTGCAGGCCGGCACGCCGCCGCCGAGACGCGCGGCGGCGGTGGTGCCGGCGAAGCAGTGGTTGAACGCGGCCTGCAGCGACGCGAGATCGCTGGCGCTCGGCAGGTTCGACAGCGGCACGCCGTCGATGGTCGCGACGGCCGGCAGGCTGGCCTTGTCGCCGGCTTGCGGTGCGACGCCGGGCGCGAGCTGAAGCTGTGCGGGCGTATCGCTCGACGTGCCCGCCACCGAGCTGATCTGCACGCCGCCGTCCGGCAGCACGTTGACCTTCAACTGGTCGAGCAGCCGGTCGAGCCCGGGCGCGCCGGCGGTCAGCGGCCCGGCGATCAGGTCGGCGCCGGTGTTGCCGGTCGCGGCCAGCACGTCGGCCAGCGCGGCGGAGTAGGCCTGCACGGTACCGGCGACGGCCTGCGCCGTCACCTTGCTCTGCAGCAGTCCGGTGTTGCCCAGCAATTTCGTGGGATTGTCGCCGACGATCGTGGCGGCGATCGCATTCGTGAGCGGCGTGATGTTGATCGTCTGCGTGCCCGCGGTGGCGCTGAGCGAGATCAGCGTCGCCTGCGAATCGGCGACATTGCCGACGGCCGACAGCGCGAAGGGCGCGGTCATGCCGGTCACCGTGCAATGGAACGCACCGGTGGTCGCGTCGGCCGGACAGTCGGCCGATTTGCCCGTCGCGTCGACGAGCGTGACGATCGCGCCCTGCATCGCGGCACCCGCCGCCGCGACGCCGCTGACCGTCTGCGCGGCCGGCGGCGGCGAGCCGCCGGACGACGAATCGCTGCCCCCGCAAGCAGTCAGGACCAGTGCGGCGATACCGAGTACGACAGGTGTGCGTTTCATTGTTTTTCCCCGAGGACCTTCTGGTTATTGCGTGACATACGCGTCGCGCACGCACGCTGAATGGCGGGGATTCTCGCAAAACCGATTTTCCGGATCATCATCCAGGTAGATGAAAATCGCGATCGCGCATACCCCAGTTCGCAAAGGACCTGTGATAGCCTGACCAAACATTCGGGGTTCGAAGCAAATCATCAGACCAAAGACCGATGCGCCGCGATTGCCACGCGAGCCAACGGGAGCGGGGAAGAACAATGCAAAGGGACCACCTCATCGGCGACCTCTATGAGGCCGCGCTGCGCCCGGACGGCTTTCTCGAAGTCTTTCATCAGGTATCCGAATCACTCGGCGCAAACGTTTTTCACATGTTCAGCTGGGACTCCGCGCGCAATGCGCCGCAGTTCTCGATCTACTCCCCGCGCGCGGAACTGGAAAGTGTCGTCGCGCTCTACGACCAGTACTACGGCGCACTCGATCCGCGCCGCAGCTTTGTCGAGCAGGCACCGCTCGGGCAATTCGTCTGCTGTCAGGATCACCTCACCGAGCAGGATGTCGCGCGCAGCGAATTCTTCCAGGACTACCAGATTCCGTCAGGCATTCGTTATCTGATGGGCGTCCGCCTGGCGCGCCCGGGCGGCGACGACATCCTGCTCGGGCTGCTGAGGGCTTGCGGCCGCCCGCCTTACTCGCCCGAGGAACGCACGGCGCTGTCGGGCATGGCCGGGCATCTGCAACGCGCGATCAACCTCTGGCAGGATGCGAACGTGCTGCACCGCGACGCCGCGCTCGGCGCCGAACTGATGGAAGAGCTGGGTCTGGCCGTGTTCGCGCTGGACCGGCATGCGCGCGTCGTCTTCGTCAATCGGGCGGCGGAATCGATGTTGCGCGCGACGACCTGCCTCAAGCTCGAGCATGGGCACCTGAGTGCTGCGAGCGCGCCGCACAACGATGCGCTGAAGGCCGCGCTGGCACGCGTCGCGAAGACCCGCAACGGCGAGAGCCTCGCGCTGGCGGGCTCACTGGACGGCACCCACGAAATCTTTCTCGGCATCGCCGCGCTGGCCGGGCCGGCGCTCCATGCCGCGTTCGGCGGCGCGACGCTGCTCGTGACGGCCAGACGGCGAAGCGCCGCGCCGCTCGTCGTCGCGCAACAACTGCGGCAGGCGTTCGGCCTGTCGAGTGCCGAAGCCGCGGTGGCGGAGGCGTTGATCGGCGGCAAAACGCCCGAGGAATGTGCGGCGAGCGCCCGGGTGTCGCTCGCCACCATCCGCACCCAGTTGCGCGCGATCTACGAGAAAACGCATTCGCGAAACCAGGCCGAGGCGGTGGGAAGAATGCTGTGGGTGCTTCCGCAGCGCCCACGCGAAAACTGATGCAACGAATCGGCAAGTGTCGCGCACCCGGCCGCCGGTGCGCTCCCGCGGTGATCCTCGCAGCGAACCGCTGCCGCCTGCGTCCGAAGCGACGGCTGCGGCAGCGGGCGCGCGGCCCGACGCCTGCGCCCTCGCGCGAACGGCCTGCCGCGCGAAACCGCGCGCGCCGGACTTACTGCCGCACCGGCTTCTTCGCGAGCTTGCGCTGCAGCGTGCGGCGGTGCATGTTCAGCGCGCGCGCGGTCGCCGAGATGTTGTTGTTGTTCTCCGCGAGCACGCGCTGGATGTGCTCCCATTCGAGCCGGTCGACCGACAGCACGACCGGGTTCTCGAGCGCCTCGTCGGCCTGCACTTCGGTCGCGTTGGTCTGCAGCGCGGCCAGGATCGATTCGACGTTCGCGGGCTTCGCGAGATAGTTGTCGGCGCCTTCCTTCACCGCCTGCACGGCGGTCGCGATGCTCGCATAGCCGGTCAGCACCAGAATCCGCGCATCGGGCTGCAGGTCGCACAGCGGCGCGATCAGGCTCAGGCCCGAATCCTCGCCGAGATGCAGGTCGACGGTGATGAACTGGAACTTGCCGCCCGCGGCGAGCCTGAGCGCCGTCTCCTTGTCGTGCGCCTGCTGGACCGCATAACCGCGGCGCTCGAGGCCGCGCGCGAGCGTGCCCGCGAACACCTCGTTGTCGTCGATCACCAGGAAATTGTTCTCGCTCATGTGGTTTCTCCGTCTACGTGTTGGTTGAGGCGGCCAGCGCCGCGACGCGCACGACCGGCAGGCGCAGCACGGCCCGCGTGCCGCGTCCGGCGGTTGCGCCGGCCGCGCGGCTGTCCGGCGTGCCGGCCGTTCGTTCTGCCATGCGTTCGCCCGCGCGTTGACTCGCGCGTTGGCCCGATACGGCAGCGGCCTGGCCATTCGCCGCACCGCCGGCCCGCCCGTTGCCGCCCGTCGCGCGCGGCGTGACATCGGACAGTTCGATCGCGCCGCCGAGCCGCGCGGCCGCACTGAACGCGAGATACAGGCCGACCCCGTGCCCGCCCTGCGTGCTGTCGACCGGCATCGCGCCGAGCGATTCGCGCAGCGCGGCCGGAATGCCGGGCCCGTCGTCGCATACCTCGAATTCGATCTCGTCGGCCGCGCGGTCGTGCGCGACCTTCGCGGCCAGCGTCACGCGCTGCGGGCTCGCGCGCGCGGCGTTGTCGAGCAGGATCGTCAGGATCTGGCCGGCCGCGACCGTGTCGTCGAGCGCGACGCCCGCCGGACGCGCGCCGAGCAGCTCGAACTGCACGTGCGGATGCCGCAGGCGCCAGTGCTCGACGAACGTGTCGAGCCAGTCGTCCACCGGCTGGCGGCTCGCGGGCGCGCTCGCGCGGCTGCGCAGGCGCGCGAGCGCCGACGTGCAGAGCGTCATCTGTTCCTCGAGCACCTTCAGGTCGGCCTCGTAGCGGGCCAGCCCCGGATCGGCGCGCGCCGCGTCGCGCAATTCCTCGGCGAGCATCGCGATCGTCGACAGCGGCGTGCCCATCTCGTGCGCGACGGTGGCGGCCTGCACGCCGAGCGCGACCGCCCGCTCGTCGCGCAGCAGGTGCTGCTGCGCTTCGCCGAGCGCCGCATCGCGCTGGCGCAGCGCATTCGACATGCGCGCGACGAACCACGCGATCAGCCCGACGCTGACCATGAAGTTCGCCCACATCCCGGTGCGGTAGTAGTCGAACAGGTTCGCGGGATTGTCCATGTTGAGCGGCACCGAATCGAAGCCGAGCGCCGCGTAGCACGCGACCGCGAACGCCGCGAGCCAGATCATCAGGTGCCACGGCAGCACGGCCGCCGCGATCGCGAGCGACGGCAGGTACAGCGACACGAACGGGTTGGTCGTGCCGCCCGACAGGAACAGCAGCGCGGACAGCGCGCCGAGGTCGACCCACAGCTGGCCGAGCAGCTCGAAATTGGTTTCCGGCCGCGCGCGCAGCACGCGCACCCAGGTCAGCGCGTTGAAAACGATTTCGAGCGCGATGACCATCAGCATCGCCGGCAGCGGCAGATGCACGCCGAAATAGGTCTGCACGACGCCGATCGTCACGAGCTGGCCGACGATCGCAAGATTGCGGAGCCAGAACAGGTGACTGAGGTTGACGCGCCCGGTGGTGGTGATTCGTTGCATCCGGGCAGTTTACCCGTTTAGCGGGCGGCGCCTCCAGCGGGGCCGGATCGGAGCGGGCGACCGGGGCGCCCCGCATGCCCGGCCGGCGCCGTCAGCCGGCCGCGCCGGCCATGCGCCGCGCGATCTCGTCGGCCAGGCACTCGGGGCACCGGCAGCGTACGCCGGCCGCGGGCTGCGTGCCGCCGGGCAGCGCCGGCATCGACGCGCACCAGCAGTCGAACGGCTGCGTGTGCGCGCCGCAGTCGAAGCCGCGCCCGCAGTGCGGGCAGCGCGCGCGGCGCGGGGCAGAACGGGCGTCGGCGGCGGAATCGGTCATGGCGCAATCGCGAAAGCGGGCGTGAAGTCGCCCCACGCGACAAGCATAGCGCGGCGCACGGATTTTGCGCGCCGGCCGCCCGGCCGAGGTGCGTCGCGAGCGCACGCGAACCTGCCCGCCGCCGCCGTCCGCGCATCGTCGCCCGCATCGCGCAGCGCCATAGCCGGCGGGCCGCCGCGTGCGGTGTCGGAGCCGCGCCGCCAGCGCTCCGGCCCACCCAAAAACCGATGCTGCGCTGCGCCACTCCTGTACAATTCGCCGTGTTTCAACCGTTCCCAGCCTGAGCCGCCGCCATGTCCGAGCCCATCGACCTCTCGCAGATCGCCCCCACGCTGAAAGCAGAAATCCTCGCCGAGGCACTGCCGTACATCCGCCGCTACCACGGCAAGACCGTGGTCATCAAATACGGCGGCAACGCGATGACGGAAGAGCGGCTCAAGCAAGGCTTCGCGCGCGACGTGATCCTGCTGAAACTGGTCGGCATCAATCCGGTGATCGTCCACGGCGGCGGTCCGCAGATCGATCATGCGCTGAAGAAGATCGGCAAGGCCGGCACCTTCATCCAGGGCATGCGCGTCACCGACGAAGAGACGATGGAAGTCGTCGAATGGGTGCTGGGCGGCGAAGTGCAGCAGGACATCGTGATGCTGATCAACCACTTCGGCGGCCACGCGGTGGGCCTGACGGGCAAGGACGGCGGCCTGATCCACGCACGCAAGCTGCTGATGCCGGACCGCGACAACCCGGGCCAGTACATCGACATCGGCCAGGTCGGCGAAGTCGAGGCGATCAACCCGGCAGTCGTGAAGGCGCTGCAGGACGACGCGTTCATCCCGGTGATCTCGCCGATCGGCTTCGGCGAAGACGGCCTGTCGTACAACATCAACGCGGACCTCGTCGCGGGCAAGCTCGCCACGGTGCTGAACGCCGAGAAGCTGCTGATGATGACCAACATCCCCGGCGTGATGGACAAGGACGGCAACCTGCTGACCGATTTGTCCGCGCGCGAGATCGACGCGCTGTTCGAGGACGGCACGATCTCCGGCGGCATGCTGCCGAAGATCTCGTCGGCGCTCGACGCGGCGAAGAGCGGCGTGAAGTCGGTGCACATCGTCGACGGCCGGATCGAACACTCGGTGCTGCTGGAAATCCTGACCGAGCAGCCGTTCGGCACGATGATCCGCTCGCATTGAGCGCGCGCCGCAAGACCGCCAGCCCCGACCTGCCGGCGCCGCTGCGGCGCCGGCGCATCTCGCGCAGCCGGCCGCGCGCTGGCGCGCCCGTCTGGCTGTTCGATCTCGACAACACGCTGCACCACGCATCGCACGCGATCTTTCCCGAGATCAACCGCGCGATGACGCAATACATCATCGACACACTCAACGTCGAACGCGCCGAAGCCGACCGCCTGCGCACCGGCTACACGCAGCGCTACGGCGCCGCGCTCCTCGGCCTCACGCGCCATCATCCGATCGATCCGCACGACTTCCTGCGCGCGGTCCACACGTTCACCAACCTTCCCGCCATGGTGCGCGCCGAGCGCGGCCTTGCGCGCATCGTCGCCGCACTGCCGGGCCGCAAGTTCGTGCTGACCAACGCGCCGGAGAACTACGCGCGCGCGGTGCTGCGCGAACTGCGCATCGAACGGCTGTTCGAGCGCGTGATCGCGATCGAGCATATGCGCGACCGCCGCACGTGGCGCGCGAAGCCCGACCACACGATGCTGCGCCGGACGCTGCGCGCCGCGCATGCTCGCTTTTCGGATGCGATCCTCGTCGAGGATACGCGCGACCACCTGAAGCGCTACAAGCGTCTCGGCATCGGCACGGTATGGATCACCGGCCACCTGCCCGGCCATTTGCCGGGCACCGGGCGCCCGCATTATGTCGACCAGCGGATTCGTTCGTTAAAATCGCTGCGACTGGGCACACGATCGGGGCGACAGAAATGCAGCCGACTTACCCGCAGGACCAAGCCGTAACGGAAGGCCAGGCCACACCCGCCCGCCCGCGCCCGAAGCCGGGCGAGCGCCGCGTGATGATCCTGCAGACGCTCGCGACGATGCTCGAGGCACCGAAGCGCGAGAAGATCACGACGGCCGCGCTCGCGGCCCGGCTCGAGGTGTCGGAAGCCGCGCTGTACCGCCATTTCCCGAGCAAGGCGAAGATGTACGAAGGGCTGATCGAGTTCATCGAGCAGTCGCTGTTCGGCCTCGTCAACCAGATCGTCGCGAAGGAGCCGAACGGCGTGCAGCAGGCGCGCACGATCGCGCTGACGATGCTCAATTTCGCCGCGAAGAACCCGGGGATGACGCGCGTGCTGACGGGCGAGGCGCTGGTCGGCGAGGACGAGCGGCTCACCGAGCGCGTGAACCAGTTGCTCGACCGCATCGAAGCGACCGTCAAGCAGTGCCTGCGGGTCGCGCGCACCGAAGCAAATGCGCCGCCGGACGGCGCGGCGCCGTTCGCGCTGCCGGCCGATTACGATCCGGCCGCCCGCGCGAGCCTGCTCGTCAGCTACGTGATCGGCAGATGGCACCGCTTTGCGAAGGGCGGGTTCCAGAAGCCGCCCGGCGAGCAGGCCGACGCGCATTTGCGGCTGATCCTGCAGTAGCGCCGCGCCGGCCCCTGTCCGGCAACGCACACCGGTTTCGCGCATTCGACGCCGGACGGTGCGGCCGCTCCGCCCCGTCGGCTCGCACCTTCCCGCCTGCTTCTGCCGGCAGCGAATGCCCCCCGCGAATTCGAACTCGTCCAATTTCACACCGCCGTCTCACGAGTTAAATTTATCTACCATAGATAAATTCAGGTGAAATGGTGAATCGCAGATTCCGACATTCCCGGATGAGGGCAGCCCGACGCCTCGCCCATTCGGCATTGCTTGCGGGGGCGGCAATACCATGGCCGTCGGCCGCGCAGGTGACCAACGGCGGGCCGCAACAGGCTGACGGCGTCGCGCTTGAAATCGCACCGGGCGAATATTCGACGACACAACCGGGCAAGGCCGTGCTTTCCGCCGTCAATGGCGGCACGCTGGTGACGACCGACAAGACGCGCGTGTTCTCCACCGCCTATTTCGCGGCGGGCGCGGCCGCGCTAGGCGCCGGCTCGAGCGTCACGCTGAACGATACTGAAATCCGCACCCGCGGCACCTCCAGTGCCGGCATCGACATCCGATACGGCGGCAGCGCGAGCGCGGAACGCATCTCGATCGATACCGACGGCGATTATTCGCACGGTGCGTCCGTCTACAGCGCCGACAGCCGGCTCCGCATCGCCGACAGCGTCATCGTCACGCGGGGCAAGGAGGCGTATGGCATCCTGGCGAACTACGTGCCGGGCGGCGTCATCGACGTCGCCGACACGCTGATTCGCACCAGCGGCCTGTATGCCCATGGCGTGGCCATCAGCTACGACGGCGTCCGTGCGACGCTGAATCGCACGGGTATCCGGACCGATGGCGACTACGCGTCGGCGCTGTACCTGCCGAACGCGTCCGCGGTCTCATTCGCCGACAGCCGCCTCGAAACCGCTGGCGATTACGCGCTCGGCGTGGACACCCGCGAAGGGCGCGTCGAACTCGCGCGCACGCAAGTCGTCACGCATGGCCGCAACGCACACGGGCTGTATGCGTCGAAGGAATATACCGACACCCCGACCATCGACGCGATCGATACGCAGGTGACAACCACCGGCGCCCGTTCGGTCGGCGCACTGGCCCGGCTCGGCGGCCGGGTCACGATGACACGCGGCGGCATCGTGACGACCGGCGAGCGCGCGCGCGGTGCGATGTCCGCCGGCACGGGGTCGGTTGCGTCGCTCGTCGACGCAACCGTCGAGACGCACGGCAACGAGGCCGCAGCGCTCCATGCAAGCGCCGGCGGCAGCATCGACCTGCTGCGCACCGATGCCCGCGCGACCGGCGACGCCGCACCTGCCGCGAGCGTCCACGGCGGCAGGCTGACGGCCGACGGCGGCTCGCTCTTCAGCGAACGGCATGCGGCCATCGACGCGTCCGACGCCGAGGTCACGCTGCAGAACGGCGCCCGCGCCGCCAGCGGCACCGGCACGCTGCTGTCGGTCCGGGCCCAGTCGGGCGCGCCCGTGCGCCTGACGCTCGGCACCGGCGCGCAAGCGGCGGGCGACATCGTGAACCAGCCGACCGACGACGGCAGCCCGACCTCCGCCGTGACCGACGTCGCGCTGTCCGGTGCGTCGACATGGCGCGGCGCAACGGACGCCGTCCGCACGCTGTCGCTCGATACCGACAGCCGCTGGATCGTCACCGCCGATTCGTCGGTCGGATCCGTCGCGCTGAACGACTCGACGATCGCATTCGCAGCGCCGGACGCCGGCACGCCGCCCGCGCCGCGCACGCTCGTCGTCAACGGCGACTACGCGGCCCGCAACGGCAAGCTGGTCATCCATACCGCGCTGCGCGACGACGCGTCGCCCACCGACCGGCTCGTGATCGACGGCGGCCACGCGTCCGGCCATACCGGGGTCGTCGTGAAGCGCACGAGCGGCGAAGGCGCGCAGACGACGGTCGGCATCCCGATCGTCGAAACCCGCAACGGCGGCACCACCGATGCCGCGGCCTTCGCGCTCGACGCGGCATCGGACGGCTACCGGCAGGGCTTCGGCACGCTGTCCGCCGGCGGCTACGACTACATGCTCAAGCGCGGCGGGAACGGCGGTCGGCCGGACGACTGGCATCTGGTCTCCGCCGCGAAACCCGAACCGCCTTCGCCACCCGGCCTCGTCGACCCCGATCCGCCGGTCCAGCCGGAAATCGAGCCGCCGCCGCAGCGCGCCGCCGCACCGGAGCCCGACGCGTATCTGGCGAACGCCGACGCGGCGGCCACGATGGCGATCCATACGTTGCACCAGCGCGAAGACAGCTCGCTGCGCGCGACGGAGGCGGCACCGCGCGCGCTCGACGGCGCCGTCTGGCTGCGCGCCGAGGGGCAGTTCATGTCGATGTCGGGCGGTGCGCGCAGCGTATCGGGCAACGGCCGCCTGATTCATGCGGGCGCCGACCTGTTCCGGTTCGACGACGGCCGCGGCGGCAGCGTACGCATCGGCGCGATGGGCCTGTACGGCAGCCAGACGAACTGGTCGACGCGGCCGCTGTGGAACCCGATCGAACAGCGCATGACGAACGCCACCGCGCGCGGCAGCGTATCGGGCTATAACGCGGGGCTGTACGGCACCTGGTACGGCAACCGCGACACCCTGTCGGGCCCGTACGTCGATGCGTGGGTCATGTATGGCGCGTATGCGAACCACGTCGGCGGCAGCCTCGCCGGCGATTCCTATCGCTCGCGCACCGTCACGGGTTCGCTCGAGGCCGGCCATTCGTTCCTGTTCCACCGCAGCGGCGACACGCGCTTCTTCGTCGAACCCGAAGCGCAGCTCGTCGTGACGGACTACCGCGCGGCCGCGCACGCCGCGCCGGGCGGCCGGCTCGACACGCAGCGCTCGACCGACGTGCTGACCCGCGTCGGCGTGCGCGTGCACGGCGTGACGGCAATGTCGTCCGGCCGCGAGCTTCGGCCGTTCATCGAAGCGAACTGGTGGCACGGCCCGGGGTCGCGCTCGCTGGCGCTCGACGGCAACGCGTTCTCGTTCAGCGTCCCGCGCGATCGCGTGGCACTCCGGATCGGCGCCACCGGACAGATCGCCAGGCGCTTCGCCGTCTCGGCCAGCATCGGCGTGGAAGGCAACCTGTCCGACTACTCGGTGGTCAAGGGGCAACTCGCGGCGAAATACCGCTGGTGACGCAGCCGCCGGCGGCGGGCGGGGGAAATTCGCGCGATCCGGATTTCCGCTATACTTTGCCGACCTGCCGCCCCCTCGGCGGCAGGTCGGAAGCGCGCCGATTTGCTGACTCGATTGCGGGCGCGCGAACCGGCCGGAGCCTTGATTTTGTCTTTGCCCCGGCGGTTCACTACAAATGCGGCTAAAGAGGTCGTCAGCCGCGCATCTCCGACTCCGCGCATCGCCGACACCATTTAGCCGCCCAGTCATAAGGCGGAACGAATGGAATCGATCGGCATCGTCGCTCCACAGACCATGCACTTCGCCGAACCGCTGCGCTTGCAAAGCGGCAGCACGATCGGCAACTATCAACTCGTCGTCGAGACGTACGGCGAACTCAACGCCGCGCGCTCGAACGCGGTGCTCGTCTGCCACGCGCTCAACGCGTCGCATCACGTCGCCGGCGTCTATGCGGACGATCCGCGCAGCACCGGCTGGTGGGACAACATGGTCGGCCCCGGCAAGCCGCTCGACACCAACCGCTTCTTCGTGATCGGCGTGAACAACCTCGGCTCGTGTTTCGGCTCGACCGGCCCGATGAGCATCGATCCGTCGACCGGCAAGCCGTACGGCGCGCGCTATCCGGTCGTCACCGTCGAGGACTGGGTGCACGCGCAGGCGCGCGTCGCCGACGCGTTCGGCATCGAGCGCTTCGCCGCGGTGATGGGCGGCAGCCTCGGCGGGATGCAGGCGCTCGCATGGAGCCTGATGTATCCGGAGCGCGTCGCGCACTGCATCGACATCGCGTCGACGCCGAAGCTGTCCGCGCAGAACATCGCGTTCAACGAGGTCGCGCGCTCGGCGATCCTGTCCGACCCCGACTTCCACGGCGGCGACTACTACGCGCACGGCGTGAAGCCGAAGCGCGGCCTGCGCGTCGCGCGGATGATCGGCCACATCACGTATCTCTCCGACGACGACATGGCCGAGAAATTCGGCCGCGCGCTGCGCCGCGCCGACGGCGCGCTCGACGCGTACAACTTCAGCTTCGACGTCGAATTCGAGGTCGAGTCGTACCTGCGCTACCAGGGCGACAAGTTCGCCGACTACTTCGACGCGAACACCTACCTGCTGATCACGCGCGCGCTCGACTATTTCGATCCGGCGAAGGCGTTCGACGGCAACCTGACGGCCGCGCTCGCGCACACGCAGGCGAAATACCTGATCGCGAGCTTCTCGACCGACTGGCGTTTCGCGCCCGCGCGTTCGCGCGAGATCGTGAAGGCACTGCTCGACAACAAGCGCACGGTCAGCTACGCGGAGATCGACGCGCCGCACGGCCACGACGCGTTCCTGCTCGACGACGCGCGCTATCACAACCTGATCCGCGCGTATTACGAACGAATCGCCAACGAGGTGGGAGCATGAACCAGCAAGCGCTGAATTCCCTGTCCGCGCGCGCGGACTTCCGCACGATCGCACGCTGGGTCGAGCCGCGCTCGACCGTGCTCGACCTCGGCTGCGGCGACGGCTCGCTGCTCGCGCTGCTGATGGAGGAGCTGGACGTCACCGGCTACGGCATCGAACTGAACGACGCGGGCGTGCTCGCGAGCGCGAAGAACGGCATCAACGTGATCCAGCAGAATCTCGAGGACGGCCTGCGCCTGTTCGAGGACCACAGCTTCGACATCGCGATCCTGTCGCAAACCCTGCAGACGATCCACCAGACGGCCGCGATCCTGCGCGAAACGGCGCGCGTCGGCCGCGAATGCATCGTGTCGTTCCCGAACTTCGGCTACTGGCCGCACCGGCTGTCGGTGCTGCACGGCCGGATGCCCGTGTCGAAATCGCTGCCGTACCAGTGGCACAACACGCCGAACGTGCGCGTGCTGACGATCAAGGATTTCGAGGCGCTCGCGCCCGAAGTCGGCGTCACGATCCTCGACCGCGTCGTGCTGCACGAAGGCCAGCCGATTCGATGGGGAGCGAACTGGCGTGGTAGTCTTGCTGTCTACCGCGTCAAGCGCAGCTGAGCCGGGGGGCCGTTGACGGACGCCGGGCCCGGCCCGCGCTGCTCCCGCCACCGCGCGCTGCCGCCGCAATCAGTCAACGCTACCCAGTTCCAGTCCATGTCGAAAACGCCACACGAGGCGCCCGCACTCACCGCTCACGAGGATCACCCCGGCTGGCGAGCCTATCTGAACACGCACATGCTGATCTGCGTGTTCCTGGGCTTCACGTCGGGCCTGCCCCTGTTCACGCTCGTCTACCTCGTGCAGGCATGGCTGCGCTCCGAGGGCGTGAACCTGAAGGAAATCGGCCTGTTCGCGCTGATCCAGTTCCCGTATACGTGGAAGTTCCTGTGGGCGCCGCTGATGGACCGCTACCTGCCGCGCCTGCCCGGCTGGCAGCCGGGCCGCCGGCGCGGCTGGATGCTGCTCACGCAGGTGCTGGTCGCGGGCGCGATCGCCACGCTCGGCTTCGTGTCGCCGCGCGACTCGATCTGGACGGTCGCCGCGCTCACGACGCTCGTCGCGTTCTTCGGCGCGAGTTCCGACATCGTGATCGACGCGTACCGCCGCGAACTGCTGCGCGACACCGAGCAGGGCCTCGGCAACGCGGTGCACGTGAACGCGTACAAGCTCGCCGCGCTGATCCCCGGCTCGCTGGCGCTGATCCTGTCCGATCACATGCCGTGGGACGTCGTGTTCGCGATCACCGGCGCGTTCATGCTGCCTGGCATCCTGATGACGCTCGTCGTGCGCGAGCCCGAAGTGGTCGGCGCACCACCGCGCAACCTGCGCGACGCGATCGTGCTGCCGTTCCGCGAATTCATCCAGCGCGACGGCTGGACCGGCGCGCTGCTCGTCATCGCGTTCATCTTCCTGTTCAAGATCGGCGACACGATGGCCACCACGCTGTCGACGTCGTTCTTCCTCGACATCGGCTTCACGCGCACCGAGATCGGCATCGTCGCGAAAACCACCGCGCTCGTCGCGAGCGTCGCCGGCGGCATCATCGGCGGCGTCTGGCTCGTGAAGATCGGCATCGGCCGCGGGCTGTGGATCTTCGGCGCGCTGCAGATGGTGTCGACGCTCGGCTTCGCGTGGCTCGCGCAGCTCGGCCCCGGTTCGCCCGTGCTCGCGGTGCTCTACGACTTCACCGTTTCGACGAGCCATGCGATCGCGTCGGCGCTGTCGGTGTTCGGCATTGCCGTCGCGCCGCAATTCAGCCCGATGACGGTCGCGCTCGCGATCGTCTACGGCGTCGAAACCTTCACGACGGGCCTGACGATGGCCGCGTTCGTCGCGTATATCGCCAGCACGACCGACCCGCGCTACACGGCCACGCAGTTCGCGCTGTTCACGAGCCTCGCATCGGTGCCGCGCACGCTCGCATCGGCCGCGAGCGGCTTCATCGTCGCGAAGATCGGCTGGTTCGACTACTTCATCGTGTGCACCGCGCTCGCGATTCCCGGCATGCTGCTGCTGTTCAGGATCGCGCCGTGGAACGGTGCCGCCCGCAACGGCGAGGCCAGCCGTGCTCAGTAAGCGCCTGCACCGCGTCGCGCGCGTTGCGGCTTCGCTGAGCGTCGGTTCCGCGGCACTCGCCGCGGGGTTCGCGCACGCAGCCGACACCGGCGCGGCCGCGGCAGGCTCCGCGCCGGCCGCTGCGCAGGCAACGCCATCCACGCCGGCAACTTCGGCCGCGCCCGTCGCGCCGTCCGCCGCCGAAGCCGCGCAGCCGACCGGCGGCGCCGTGTCGACGAAGGCGTATACGCCGACGCCGCAGCAGGTCCGCTACGGCAACGAGATCGCGTTCCGCACGCTGCTTCCGTCACCGCTGCTCGAGCAGCTCACCGGGAACGAATACGCGCAGATCGTGCAGGCGGCCGCCGACAGCAACCGCCTGCTGCCCGCGACCCAGCCGCGCGTGAAGCGCCTGCGCGCGATCGTCGCGAAGCTCGCGCCGTATTCGGTGAAGTGGAACGATCGCGTGAAGAACTGGGCGTGGGACGTCAACGCGATCCGCTCGCGCGACATCCGCCTGACCTGCCTGCCGGGCGGCAAGGTGCTCGTGTACGGCGGCTTGCTCGACCGCATCCGCCTGAACGACGACGAGTTCGGCGTGCTGCTCGCGCACGGCATCGCGCACGCGCTGCGCGAACACGCGCGCAGCAACTTCAGCGCGACCTCGCAGACGTCGCTGCGCGCGGCCACGCTGCCGCCGCTGTTCGGCGTCGGCGATCCGCTGCCGCAGGCACTGAACCTCGGCGAGCGCCTGCAGGCGCTCCACTACGACCCGACCGACGAGACCGAAGCCGACGTGATCGGCGGCGACATCGCCGCCCGCGCGGGCTTCGATCCGCGCGCGGCGATCACGCTGTGGGACAAGCTCGCGGTCGCGACACGCGCGAACAAGGCGTCGGGCTTCATCTACACGCACCCGTACAGCACGGCCCGGCGCCAGGATCTGCTGAACCGCCTGCCGGACCTGATGCCGCTATACGCAAAGGCGATCGGCAAACGCGTCGACACGCTGCCCGACTACGCGGGCATCAGCGCGCAACGGCGCAAGGTCGCGCGGCGCTGAGCGGCACGCGAAGCCGATCGTTTATGCGCCGACGTCCGCCGCGGCCGGCTTGGCCGACGCCGCGCCTGCCGGACGGCTGCCGCTCTCGCGCATCCAGCGCACCTCGTCACCCGGGCTGCGGCCGAACAGCCGCTTGAACTCGCGGCTGAACTGCGACGCGCTCGCATAACCGACGCGCGCAGCGGCCGTGCCGGCGCCGACTCCGTCCTGCACCATCATCAGCCGTGCCTGGTGCAGCCGCGCGGCTTTCACGTACTGCATCGGCGACGTCGCCGTCACGTGCTTGAACTGCGCGTGGAACACCGCGAGGCTCATTCCGGCCTCGCGCGCGAGCGTCTCGACGTCGAGGTCGGCCTTCAGGTCGACGTGGATGCGCCGCAGCGCCTTCGCGATGCGGCCGAAATGATGCTGCTGCACGAGCGCCGCGCGGATCGCGTCGCCCTGCGCGCCCGTTAGCACGCGATACGCGATCTCGCGCATGATCGCCGGCCCCAGCACGCGCGTGTCGTGCGGCGACACAAGCGTTTCGAGCAGCCGCACCACCGCGTCGGCCAGCGGTGCGTCGAGCGGCGTCGAATAGACGCCGAGCGGCTCGCTGGCGGCCGCGCCGAGTGTCTCGTCGAGCAGGATCGCGAGTTCGGCGATCACCGCGAGATCGACGCGGATCGAGATCGCGAGAAACGGCTCCTCCATGCTCGCGAAGGTCTCGCATTCGAACGGCAGCGGCACCGACAGCACGAGATACTGCTGCGCGTCGTAGACGAACGAGCGGTCGCCGAGATAGCCGAGCTTGCGCCCCTGGCACACGACGATGATGCTCGGTTCGTACAGCACGGGCATGCGCGGCACGGGACGGCTCACGCGGATGAAGCGCACGCCGTCGAGCGCCGCGAGCGTGTCGCCCTCGTCTGGAGCCAGGCGCGTGTGCAGTTCGATCATGCGGCGCCGCACGCGCTCGCCCGTGTCGGCGAAAAGGGGCTGGAAGCTCATCGGCGTGGTCCTGTCCGGCAAGAGAATCTGGCTCGAAATGTAGCACCTTGAATGTGTTTTGACGGCCGTTCGCGTGCAATTCGAGAGGAATAGGCAAATCTTCCAGACCTTCGTGTATTTCGCCGCGGCGCCGTGCTCCTTACGATGACGTCCTGCCTCGCCGCATCGCCACATGGTGCGACGGCAGTCTGTTTCGCCGGATGTCTTTCCCGGACAAGGAGCCCCCTGCATGAGCACCACCTACGCTTACGCGGCGACCGATTCGCAATCGCCGCTCGCCCCGTTCGAATTCCAGCGTCGCGCGCTGCGCGATCTCGACGTCCAGATCGACGTCCTCTACTGCGGCGTCTGCCACTCGGACCTGCACCAGGCCCGCAACGAATGGCGCAACACGATCTACCCGGTCGTGCCGGGCCATGAGATCGTCGGCCGCGTGACCGCGACCGGCCCGCAGGTATCGCGCTTCAAGGTCGGCGAGCTGGTCGGCGTCGGCTGCCTCGTCGATTCGTGCCGCACCTGCGCGAGCTGCGCCGACGGCCTCGAGCAGTATTGCGAGAACGGCTTCGTCGGCACCTACAACGGCCAGGATCGCGTGACGGGCGACGTCACGTACGGCGGCTATTCGACGCAGCTCGTCGTCGACGAGGCGTTCGTACTGCGCGTGCCGGAGACGCTCGACCCGGCCGGCGCCGCGCCGCTGCTGTGCGCGGGGATCACGACCTACTCGCCGCTGCGGCAGTGGAACGTCGGCCCCGGCAAGAAGGTCGGCATCGTCGGCCTCGGCGGGCTCGGCCACATGGGCGTGAAACTGGCGCGTGCGATGGGCGCGCACGTCGTGCTGTTCACGACGTCGCCGTCGAAGATCGACGACGGCAAGCGCGTCGGCGCGCACGAAGTCGTGATCTCGAAGGACGAAGCGCAGATGAACGCGCACCTGAACAGCTTCGACTTCATCCTGAACACGGTCGCCGCGCAGCACGACCTGAACCCGTTCCTGAACCTGCTGAAGCGCGACGGCACGATGACGCTGGTCGGCGCGCCGGAGCACGACCATCCGTCGCCGCAGGTGTTCAACCTGATCTTCAAGCGCCGCCGCCTCGCGGGCTCGCTGATCGGCGGGATCGCGGAAACGCAGGAAATGCTCGACTTCTGCGCGCAGCACGGGATCACGTCGGATATCGAAACGATTCCGATGCAGCAGATCAACACGGCCTACGAGCGGATGCTGAAGAGCGACGTGAAGTATCGGTTCGTGATCGACATGGCGTCGATCAAGCAGTGAGCGTCGCCGGGCGGCATGCACGATCGCCGCACCGGAGCAGAAACGAAACGGGCCGCATGTTTGAGCTGACCCCGTAAAGTTGGACGGGTAAATTAGGCCGCCAAGGGCTGAGTTCTGTACTGCACGGGACTCAGCCCT
>NZ_JAGXKA010000002.1:351945-805375 GCF_019091065.1 Burkholderia sp. GbtcB21 | reverse complement strand
GACCGTGAAACGACTCTACGCCGATGATAGTGCGGATTCCCGTGTGAAAGTAGGTAATCGTCAGGCTCCCTAAGCCAGAAACCCCCGCCCGAAAGGCGGGGGTTTTTGCATTGGCGCGGCCGAAATGCGGGGCGCGCCGGGCAACGGCGGCGCAGTCGGAGCCAGAGTGCCGATGGCGTCCAAGTTGTCCCTCCCTACGTGCCTAATTCCAGTGCCGCATTCTGTCAATAGCTGATATCTCTAGCGGTTCATCGGTTTATTGATTGCATCTTCGATCAAAGGCACAACTCCCTCCACTTCACGTATCGACAGGCACGGTCGGACGTGATCAATTTTCGACCGTCCACGTCGAATGCAAAGCAGGAGGCACAGTTCTCCTTCCGCGAACGGTACGCATAGCGACTAAAACCCTTCGCTTCCGCAATCGCTCTTCGACTAAATAACCCAAGATCCGCACGAAATAAACGCTTTATCCGGCGTGCCCACGTAAAATTTGCGAATCCCCATCTCTGCATTCAAAACGATGAACGCCGCCATACAGGTAGCCCGGGCCGTTTGCCCGCACGATTGTCCGGACACGTGCGCCATGCGTGTGACCGTCGAAAACGGCAAGGCGATCAAGGTCACGGGCGATCCCGACCATCCGCCGACGCAGGGCGTGTTGTGCACGAAGGTCAGCCGGTATGCCGATCGGGTTCATCATCCCGACCGCCTCACGGTCCCGCTCAAGCGGGTCGGCGCGAAGGGGGATGGGCACTTCGTGCCGATCAGCTGGAGCGAAGCCTTCGACGAGATCGGCCGTCGCCTCGGCGAAATCGCTGCGCGCGAACCCGAAGCGATCGTGCCGTACAGCTACGCGGGGACGATGGGGCTCGTGCAGGGCGAGGGCATCGCCCAGCGGTTCTTCCACAAGCTCGGCGCATCGCGGCTCGAACGCGCGATCTGCGCGGCCGCCGGTGCAGCGGGGCTGCGTTACACGTATGGCGGTAGCCTCGGCATGCACCTCGAGCATTTCGAGGAAAGCGAGCTGATTCTGATATGGGGCGCAAACCCGATCGCGTCGAGCCTGCACTTCTGGACGCGTGCGCAAGAAGCGAAGCGCCGTGGCGCCCGTCTTGTCGCGATCGACCCGTATCGTTCGCTGACAGCGGAGAAGTGCCATCAGCACATCGCGTTGAAGCCGGGTACCGACGGCGCCTTTGCGCTCGGCATGATGCACGTGCTGATTACCGAAGACCTGCTCGATCACGACTACATCGCCCGCCATACGCTCGGTTTTGACGCACTCAAGGCGCGGGCGATGTCTTATCCGCCCGAACGCGTCGCGCAGATCTGCGGCATCGACGCGTCGGAGCTGATCGACCTTGCTCGTCGTTACGGTGCGACCCGCAAGGCGTCGATTCGCCTCAACTACGGCATGCAGCGCGTCCGCGGCGGCGGTAACGCCGTGCGCGCGATTGCGAGTCTGCCGGCGCTGACAGGGGCCTGGCGGGATCGGGCTGGCGGGCTGTTGCTCTCGTCGTCGGAATCCGCGCCGGTCAACCAGCAGGCACTGCTGCGCCCGGATTTGATGCCGGGTTGGCCGCACAAGCTGCCGCGCATCATCAACATGAACGCGATCGGCGATGCGCTGTTGCACGCGGGTGACGCGACGTTCGGGCCCAAGGTCGAGGCGGTGATCGTGTACAACTCGAATCCGGTGGCAGTCGCGCCGGATTCCTCGAAGGTTGCAGCAGGGTTTGCGCGCGACGATCTGTTCACGGTCGTTCTCGAGCATTTCAAGACCGATACCGTCGATTTCGCCGACATTGTGCTGCCGGCGACCACGCAGCTGGAGCACCTGGACATCCACAAATCGTACGGCCACACCTACGTGATGGCAAACCTGCCGTCGATTCCACCGGTCGGAGACGCGCGGCCGAACACGGAGATCTTTCGCGGCATCGCGCGCAGCATGGGGCTCGACGAGCCCGCGCTTTATCACAGCGACGAAGAGGTCGCGCGCGCTGCGCTCCGGTGGGACGATCCGGCGCTCGACAGCGACTGGGACACGTTGAAGCGGGAAGGCTGGCTGAAGCTGAAGCTGCCGGACGCACCGTTCGCGAATGGCGGTTTCCGCACGCCATCCGGCAAGTGCGAGTTCTACAGCCCGCGGCTCGAGCAGATGGGCATGGACCCCGTTCCCGATTACCTGCCGCCTTTCGAATCGGCCGAGGCCGCACCCGAACTCGCCGCGCGCTATCCGCTCGCGATGATTTCGCCGCCGGCCCGCCACTTCCTGAACAGCACGTTCGTGAACGTCGACAGCCTGCGCACCACGGAAGGCGAGCCGCACCTCGACATGCACCCGTCCGACGCCAGTGCGCGCCGCATCGCGGACGGCGACGTCGTACGCATCTTCAACGACCGCGGATCCATGCAGGCGCTCGCGAGAATTACCGATCGCGCACGTGCTGGGCTCGTTGTCGGGTTGTCGATCTGGTGGAAGAAGCTGTCGCCGGACGGCAGGAACGCAAACGAAGTGACGAGCCAGGCGCTGACCGATCTCGGCAATTCGGCGACGTTTTACGATTGTCTTGTGGAAGTTGAGCGAATTTGATCGAATATTCCCGTATGATCAGACGATTTTTCGCGGAAGTTCGAAGTGGACATCTAACCCTGTTGTCTCGGGACGGGCGAGCCGCTACGATGCGTTTTAGCACGACCATTCGAAAATCTGTGAGGAGACGCGCAGTATGGAAAAAATTTGGCTGAAATCGTACCCACCCGGCGTTCCAGCCGAAATTGACGCGTCTCCTTATCCGTCCGTCCCGGACCTCCTCGACGAAAGCTTCCGGCAGTACCGCGATCGCACGGCATTCGTCTGCATGGGCAAGGGCATCACGTACGGCGAACTCGACAAGCTGTCGCGCCAGTTCGGCGCGTGGCTGCAATCCCGTGGTCTCGCGCGCGGTGCGCGCGTCGCGATCATGATGCCGAACGTGCTGCAGTACCCGGTGACGATCGCCGCGGTACTGCGCGCCGGCTATACCGTCGTCAACGTCAATCCGCTCTACACGCCGCGGGAGCTCGAACATCAGTTGAAGGACAGCGGCGCCGAGGCGATCGTCATCCTCGAGAATTTCGCGTCGACGCTGCAGGCCGTCATTGCGAATACGGCCGTCAAGCATGTCGTCGTCGCGTCGATGGGCGACTTGCTGGGCATCAAGGGATGGCTCGTCAATTACGTCGTGCGCAACGTGAAGAAGATGGTGCCTGCGTGGCAGTTGCCGTCGTTCACGCGCTTCAAGGCAGCGCTGTCGGAAGGCGCGCGACAGGCGTTCAAGCCGCAGAAGATCGGCCCCGACGACGCCGCGTTCCTGCAATACACGGGCGGTACGACCGGCGTCGCGAAGGGTGCGACGCTGCTGCACCGGAACATCGTGTCGAACGTGCTGCAGGCCGGCGCCTGGCACCATCCGGCTCATGAGAAGTACCCGGAGGTGAAACAGTTCGTGACGGTTGTCGCGCTGCCGCTGTATCACGTGTTCGCGCTGACCGTCTGCGGTTTCCTGACGATGCGCACGGGCGGGATGGGCATCCTGATCCCGAACCCGCGCGACATCGGCGGGATGATCAAGGAACTGAAGGGCTACCAGATCTCGACGATTCCGGCCGTCAATACGCTGTACAACGCACTGCTGAACCATCCCGAATTCAGTCAGCTCGACCTGTCGAAGCTCGTGATTGCCAACGGCGGCGGCATGGCGATCCAGGAGGGCGTCGCGAAGCGCTGGTATGAAAAGACCCATACCGCGATCATCGAAGGATACGGGCTGTCCGAGACGTCGCCGGTGGCGACCTGCAACCCGGTGACGGCGACCGAATACAGCGGGACGATCGGCTTGCCGCTGCCGTCGACCGAAGTGGCGATTCGCGACGACGCCGGCAACGACGTCGCGCTCGGCGAGCCCGGCGAGATCTGCATCCGTGGGCCGCAGGTGATGGCCGGCTACTGGAACCGGCCGGACGAGACCGAGAAGGTCATGTTCCCGGACGGCTTCTTCAAGACGGGCGACGTCGGCGTGATGGATGCGCGCGGTTACGTGAAGATCGTCGACCGGAAGAAAGACATGATTCTCGTGTCCGGCTTCAACGTGTATCCGAACGAAGTCGAGGACGTGGTGGCGTCGCATCCGGGCGTGTTCGAGGTGGCGGCGGTCGGCGTGCCGGACGAGCATTCCGGCGAAGCGGTGAAGCTGTTCATCGTGAAGAAGGACCCGGCGCTCACCGACAAGGACATCCTCGCTTACTGCAAGGAGCGGCTCACCGGTTACAAGCGGCCGAAACTGGTCGAGTTTCGCACGGAGCTGCCGAAAACGAACGTCGGCAAGATCCTGCGGCGCGAGTTGCGCGACGGACGCGCGTAACGGACGCGCGTAGCAGCGCGGTTGAACGGAAGAGCCCGGCTTGTGCCGGGCTTTTTTGTTTGCGGCACGGATCGGATGAGGTGGTTTCCCGCAGCGGCCGGCGTCTGGCCGTGGTTTTTCGCGCAGCGAACGGACACGGAGCTCCGGCGATGCGTGCAACGCGACCGGCCGGTCCGCCGCGCACCCGTCTTGCCGTCGCACCGGAAAAGAAAAAGGCGCCCGAAGGCGCCTTCAATATGCTGCGTCTTGTCAGACAAGCTGATTAGAACTTGTGACGGATGCCGACGCGTGCTGCGACCTGGTTGCTGGTGCTCGAACCTGCGAGACCGTTGATCGCTGCCGTTGCCTGAACGACATTGCCTTTCGCGTCGAGCGCGTTGCCCGATGCGTGCTGGTACACGCCGATCACGTAGACGTCGGTGCGCTTCGACAGGAAGTAGTCGACGCCCAGCGAGCCTTGGTGGTACTTGGCTGCCGAGTTGCCGTCGATCTTGCTGCCTTGCGTGTAGTCGTACGCTGCGCCGAGAATCAGCGCCGGGGTCAGCTGATACTTGAAGTTGATTTCGCCGTTGTTGAACGTCGCGGTCTGGTTCACGAACGGACCGACCGAGAAGCCCTTGAACTTCGTGTTCGAGTACGTCGCGCCGATCGTCGCTGCGCCGAACGTGTAAGCGCCGCCTGCACCGATGACCTGGTACGTGTTCGCGTTGTTCGCGTATGCGCCGTAGACCGGCGACGATACCGCCGTCGTCGCAGCCGTCGAGCCGTTGTTGAACATGCCGCCGAAGTTGCCCGGCGTGCGTGCGTTCAAGTAGCCGACACCCAGGACCAGCGGGCCGTTGTTGTAGCCTGCGCCGAGCGACCAGACCTGGTTCTTCGAGAACTGGCCTGCCTGACCGCCGAAGCTGTACAAGCCGCCGAACGTGAAGCCGCCGTACGACGGGCTCGTGAACTTGACCGCGTTGTTTACGCGATAGGCGTTGTTGAAGTTGTCGAGGTCGCCCGGGTGAGCGGCGATGTAGCCGCCCCACTGGTCGCCTGCCTCAAGCGGGCCGACGAAGTCGACGACGGAGTCGTACTGACGACCCAGCGTGACCGTACCGTACTGGCTCGACAGGCCGACGTAAGCCTGACGGCCGAACATCAGGCCGCCCTGGCCAAGCTTGCCGCTGTTCACGTCGAAACCATTTTCGAGGGTGAAGATTGCCTTCAGGCCGCCACCGAGGTCTTCGGTGCCGCGCAGGCCGAAGCGGCTGCCTTGCATCACGCCGCTGGCCATGCTGTACAGGTGCTTGCCACCCGCGTTGTTGTTGAAGAGCAGGCCTTCATCGATGATGCCGTAAAGCGTCACGCTGCTTTGCGCATGAGCAGCGCCAGCGAACGCGCCCAGCGCGACGAGCGCGAGAAGCGACTTTTTCATTAACGGATCTCCAAGAATCACTGAATTTTTTTGGCGGGGCAGATAGTTATGTTCTGTTGACGGGCCCATCAACTTCGCAAGAAGTCGCACGTAATGTAGCAAAACCGTTTTTTGCCACAAAGCGAAATGCCGCAGCTCAAGGTCGCCATGTTTCCTTTATGCAACAATGGTTAAAATCACGGGTTAACCGCAATTTCCGCTGAATAATCAAGTCGGATACGCAGCGGACTCGTGCTCTCGCCGCCCACGGCGGCACATGCAGCCAGGAGAACAGGATGGTGTTGGATGAACTGATCAGCGAATTCGATCGCGGCCTGCGATCGCTGACCGGCATTAGCCGGATGAGCCGGCCGGTGCCCGCGCCGGCCGCCGCGCCAGACGTCGAGCTGACGCCCGCGGAGCGTACGCATGCCGCAGGGCTGATGCGCGTGAACCACGTCGGCGAAGTCTGCGCGCAGGCGCTCTATCAGGCACAGAAACTCACCGCGCGCACGGCGTCGGCGAAGGCGATGTTCGAGGAGGCCGCGCGCGAGGAGGAGGACCACCTCGCGTGGACCGCGCACCGCCTGAAAGAGCTCGATTCGCGTCCGAGCCTGCTGAACCCGCTGTGGTATGCCGGCGCGCTCGCGATCGGCGTGGCGGCCGGCACGCTCGGCGACAAGGTCAGCCTCGGTTTCATGGCCGAGACGGAGCGGCAGGTCGAGAGTCACCTGGAAGGCCATATGTCGGAGCTGCCGGCGACCGATACGGCGTCGCGTGCGATCGTCGACCAGATGCGCATCGACGAGGTGAAGCACGGCAAGGCCGCGACCGACGCCGGCGGAATCGAACTGCCGCTGCCTGCGCGGATGCTGATGCGTGCCGCGTCGAAAGTCATGACGAGCACTGCATACTATCTGTGAGATTTGCGCCGGGCGACGCATGACGTCGCCCCGGCTCACCGCCCCCGATACCGCCCGTTTATTCCACGTTTTCCCTCCCCCGAAAGCCCCGTCCGCACGCCCGTCTGGCCCGTCTTTCTCATGTATCACCTTCACATGTTGCACTAGCTCATTCATTTATAACGGTTTTTGGAATGAGGGGGCGCATGAGCATGTGCGCGTAAGTCCTTGTTCTAACTAACAAAATTCGTCAAAAAAGCGGGCCGCTCCCTTGACCGTGCCACACCCTTCCTCTAAAGTGGGAGACAGTGTGAGAAAGTGTATTTTTGTGTGATTTGGCGGGCTATTCCGGCTAAATTCTCAGCATTGGTCGGGTACTTCGGTGCCCTGAACGGGAGAGCGGAAAGTGTTCCAAGGGGCGTCGGCGCTGACGCTCGATGCGAAAGGGCGGATGTCGGTGCCGGCTCGCTATCGCGAAGCGCTGCAAGGACAGGCAGAAGGACGGGTGACTGTGACCAAGCACCCGGACGGCTGCCTGTTGCTGTTTCCGCGCCCCGAATGGGAAGTGTTCCGCGCCAAGATCGCCGCGCTGCCGATGGACGCGCACTGGTGGCGGCGAATTTTTCTCGGCAATGCGATGGACGTCGATCTCGACAGCGCGGGCCGGATTCTTGTATCGCCCGAGCTGCGCATGGCAGCCGGACTGGAAAAGGAAGTCATGTTGTTGGGAATGGGTAGTCACTTCGAGCTGTGGGATTCGCAGACCTACAACGCGAAGGAGCAGGCGGCGATGGCGCAGGGCATGCCCGACGCGCTGAAGAATTTCACGTTCTGATTGCGGTGACGGAGACGCCCGCGATGGGAAACGAATTGCAGCATCGGACAGTGCTGTTGGATGAAGCGGTCGAGTCGCTCGTGACGCGGCCGGACGGCGTTTATGTCGACGGCACGTTCGGGCGCGGCGGCCACAGCCGCGCGGTGCTCGCGCGGCTGGCGGCGGCCGGGCGGCTGATCGCGTTCGACAAGGATCCGAGGGCGATTGAGACGGCGCAGGGCATCGAGGATGCGCGCTTCTCGATCGTGCATGACAGCTTTGCTTCGATGCGCGACGCGCTTGCGGCGCGCGGCGTCGAGAAGGTGTCCGGTGTGTTGCTGGACCTGGGCGTGTCCTCGCCGCAGGTGGACGATCCGGCGCGCGGCTTCAGCTTCCGCGCCGATGGTCCGCTGGACATGCGAATGGATCCGACGCGTGGCGAGTCGGCGGCCGAATGGCTCGCGCGGGCTTCGGTGCAGGAATTGACGGAGGTGATACGAGATTATGGGGAAGAACGGTTTGCTTTTCAGATTGCAAAGGCGCTTGTTGCTCGCCGGGCAGAGTCCGACCGTCTTGGGCCTCTCGACACCACGGGCGAGCTTGCCCAAATCGTGGGTCACGTCGTCAAAACCCGTGAGAAGGGCAAGGATCCGGCAACCCGCACCTTTCAGGCTATACGGATTCACGTCAATCAAGAGCTTGCGGACCTGCAAGTCGTACTAGACGCGGCACTGTCGTTGCTGGAGCAAGGGGGGCGGCTGGTGGTCATCAGCTTTCATTCACTCGAGGACCGGATCGTCAAGCGATTCATGCAGGCGCACGCCAGTGCGCCTGCGGTCGATCGTCGCCTGCCGATCCGTGCCGTCGATCTCCCGAGCCCGCCGCTCAAGATCATCAGCCGCCAGTTTCCGAGTGAAGCGGAGGTCGCCGCGAATCCGCGCGCCCGGTCCGCCGTGATGCGCATTGCGGAGCGCGTCACGCCATGAGCCGCTTCAATATCTTCCTGCTGATCATCGTGATGGGCTGCGCGCTGTCGGTCGTCAACTCGACGAACCAGCAGCGGCAGATCTTCATCCAGCTGCAGCGCGCGCAGTCGCAGGAGCGTCAGCTCCAGCAGGATTACGCGCAGCTTCAATATCAGCAGAGCGCGCTGTCGAAGACGTCGCGTATCGAGCAGCTTGCGAACGATTCGCTGAAGATGCAGCCGATCACGACCGGCCGCACGCAATACCTGACGCTGCCGCCGGGCGCCGCGAAGGCGATCGACGCGCCGATTCCTGCTTCGGCCGACACGGCCGGCAAGGGCAAGGGGGGCGCGCGATGAAGCCGTCGCAAAAGCGCCAGAACGTGAAATTCACGTCGAGCCCCGTGCTGGGCGTGCATCTGCCGATGTGGCGCTCGAAGCTCGTCGTGTTCATGCTGTTCATGGCGTTCGTCGCGCTGGCCGCGCGGGCGTTCTGGATCCAGGGGCCCGGCAACGCGTTCTATCAGAAGCAGGGCGAAAGCCGCTACCAGCGCACGCTGGAGTTGCCCGCGACGCGCGGCAAGATCCTCGACCGTAACGGGCTCGTGCTCGCGACGAGCCTGCCCGTGCGCGCAATCTGGGCAATTCCCGACGCGGTGCCGGACGATCTCGATGCCGACAAGGTCAACCAGCTCGGCAAGCTCCTCGGCATGACGTCGAAGGAGCTGCGCGTGAAGCTGTCGCAAGACAAGGGTTTCGTCTACGTAAAGCGCCAGGTGCCGATCGACATCGCGGACAAGGTCGCCGCGCTCGACATTCCGGGCATCTATCAGCGCAACGAATACAAGCGTTTCTATCCGGAAGGCGAGATCACCGCGCACCTGATCGGCTTCACGAACGTCGAGGACGAAGGGCAGGAGGGCGTCGAGCTCGGCGACCAGAAGATGTTGTCCGGCACGTCGGGCGTGCGCCGCGTGATCAAGGACCGGATGGGGCACATCGTCGAGGACGTCGCCGAGCAGATCCCGCCGCACAACGGAACCGACGTCGACCTGTCGATCGACAGCAAGATCCAGTACATCGCGTACGCGAACCTGAAGGCCGCCGTCGAGAAGTTCAAGGCGAAGGCCGGCGCGGCGATGGTCGTCGACGTGCGCACCGGCGAGGTGCTCGCGCTCGTCAACTACCCGACGTACAACCCGAACGACCGCTCGCGCATGACGGGCGAGCAGTTGCGCAACCGGATCATGACCGACGTGTTCGAGCCGGGTTCGATCATGAAGCCGTTCACGGTGTCGCTCGCGCTCGACCTGCATCGCGTGACGCCGAACACGCTCGTCGAGACGGGCAACGGGCATTTCGTGCTCGACGGCGCGCCGATCACCGACGACGCGGGTTTCGGCACGCTGACGGTCGGCGGCGTGATCCAGAAGTCGAGCAACATCGGCGCGACGAAGATCGCGATGACGATGCGGCCCGAGGAAATGTGGAATATGTATACCAGCATCGGCCTCGGCCAGGCGCCGAAGGTCGGCTTCCCGGGCGCGGTGGCCGGCCGCCTGCGGCTGTGGAAGAGCTGGCGCCGCATCGAGCAGGCGACGATGTCGTACGGCTATGGCCTGTCGGTGTCGCTGTTCCAGCTCGCGCGGGCTTATACGGCGATCGCGCACGACGGCGAGTTGATGCCCGTGACCATTTTCAAGACTGACCCCAACCAGCAGGTCGCGGGCACGCAGGTGTTCAACCCGACCACCGCGCGCGAAGTGCGCGCGATGCTCGAGACGGTGGTCGCGCCGGGCGGCACGTCGCCGGATGCGGCCGTGCCGGGTTATCGCGTCGGCGGCAAGAGCGGTACCGCGTACAAGCATGAAGGCCATGGCTATACGCGCAAGTACCGCGCATCGTTCGTCGGCATGGCGCCGATGCCGAATCCGCGCATCGTCGTCGCGGTGTCGGTCGACGAGCCGACCGCCGGCAGCCACTTCGGCGGCCAGGTGTCCGGCCCCGTATTCTCGGCGATCGCCGGCGACACGATGCGTGCGCTGAACGTGCCGCCGAACATGCCGATCAAGCAACTGGTCGTGTCTGACGATTCGCCGGCAGCACCTTCCGCAGCGGGGCCGCAAAAGCTGGCCGCGGGTGGCGGTGCGAAGCATATGATCGTGTCCAGCACGACGCGTAATTCACCAGGAGTTGTTCGATGAGCGCCGCCCGCAGTTCCCATCCGGCGCATCAGCAGATCGCAGCCGCGCTTGCGTGGCTGCGTCAGCATGTGGCCCCCGCCGCGCAACTGCATGCCGACACGCGCAGCCTCAAGGCTGGCGACGTGTTTGTCGCGTATGCAGTCGACGGGGCAGACAACCGCGCCTTCATTACCGATGCCGTCGCACGCGGCGCGGCCGCCGTGCTGTATCAGCCGGAAGGGCTGGCCGCTGCGCCGGCCGTGCCCGTCGCGCTCGCGGTGCCGGCGCTCGACCAGCTTGCCGGCGAGATCGCCAGCGGCTGGTACGGCGACCCGAGCGACAGCCTGCTCGCGGTGGGCGTGACCGGTACGAACGGCAAGACCTCGTGCACGCAGTGGATTGCCGCCGCGCTGACGGCGCTGCACCAGCCGTGCGCGGTAATCGGCACGCTCGGCAGCGGGATGCCAGGCCAGCTCGTGCCGACGGGCTTCACGACACCCGACGCGTCGCAGCTTCAGCGCAGCCTTGCGCAGTTGCGCGACGCGGGCGCGCGGGCCGTGGCGATGGAAGTATCGTCGCACGCGCTGCATCAGGGGCGCGTGAACGGTACGGCGTTCGACATCGCGGTATTTACGAATCTCACGCAGGATCACCTCGACTATCACGGCACGTTCGACGCGTACGAGGCGGCGAAGGCGAAGCTGTTCGCATGGCGCGGCCTGCGCGCGGCGGTCGTCAACCGCGACGACGCAGCCGGCCAAAACCTGCTCGAGAAGCTGGCCGGCCGCGTGCGCACGATCGCGTACGGGATCGGCGACGCGCAGGCGCCCGACGCCGATCGCGAACTGGTCGCGCTCGACGTGCGCGCCACCGCGACCGGCACGGCATTCCGCCTGCGTTCGTCGTGGGGCGACGCGGACGTCGAAGTCGGCACGCTGGGCACGTTCAACGTCAGCAACCTGCTCGCCGTGCTCGGCTCGCTGCTCGCGGCCGACGTGCCGTTCGACGCGGCACTCGCCGAGATCGAACGGCTCGAGTCCGTCAACGGCCGGATGCAGCGGCTTGGCGGCCGGCTGCAGAACGACGAACCGCTCGTCGTGATCGACTACGCACACACGCCCGACGCGCTCGAGAAGACGCTCGACGCGCTGCGCCCGATCGCGGCGGCGCGCGGCGGCCGGCTCGTCTGCATGTTCGGCTGCGGCGGCGACCGCGACGCGACGAAGCGGCCGCTGATGGGCGCGATCGCGGAACGGCTCGCCGACGAAATCGTCGTCACGAGCGACAACCCGCGCAGCGAAGATCCGCAGCGCATCATCGACCAGATCGTCGCGGGCATGACCATGCCCGCTCGCGCACGTCGTATCGAGGATCGCGCGAGCGCGATCCTGCAGGCGGTGCGCGGCGCCGCACGCGAGGACGTCGTCGTGCTGGCCGGCAAGGGCCACGAAGCGACGCAGGAAATCATGGGCAAGAAACGTACGTTCTCCGATCAGGATCACGCGCGGCTCGCGCTGGCAGCGCGAGCGACGCACGGCAAGGGAGGCGGCGAATGACGATGCTCAGTCTCGACGAAGCCGCTCGCCTGATTCCCGGCGCAACCGTTCACGGCGACGCGGGCGTCACGTTCGACCGTGTGTCGACGGACAGCCGCACGGTCGGCCCGGGCGACCTGTTCGTCGCGCTGAAGGGCGAGCGCTTCGATGCGCACGACTTCCTCGGCGATGTCGCGGCGCGCGGTGCTGCCGCGGCGCTGGTCGCGCACGTGCCGGCGGGCCTCGCGATGCCGGCGATCGAAGGCGGCGAAACGCGTGCCGCGCTCGGCGCGCTCGCGCACGGCTGGCGCAAACGATTCCCGCTGCCGCTCGTCGCGGTGACGGGCAGCAACGGCAAGACGACCGTCAAGGAAATGATCGCGTCGATCTTCGCGGCGGCGGTTGGCGCCGACGCGCGGCTCGCAACCGCCGGCAACCTGAACAACGACGTCGGCCTGCCGCTGACGCTGCTGCGCCTGTCGGCCGCGCATCGCCTCGCGGTGATCGAGCTCGGGATGAACCACCCGGGCGAGACCGAAATCCTCGCGCGCCTCACGGCGCCGACGGTCGCGCTCGTCAACAACGCGCAGCGCGAGCACCAGGAATTCATGGCGACGGTCGAAGCCGTCGCGCTCGAACACGCGGCCGTGATTCACGCGCTGCCGCCGGACGGCGTCGCGGTGTTCCCGGCCGACGATGCGTACGCGGGCATCTGGCGCGTCGCGGCGACGGGCAACCGGATCCTCGATTTCGCGCTGAACGATGCCGACCGGCAGACCGAAGCGCAGGTCACGGGCCGTCTGCAAGGCGGCGAACTCGCGATCGACACGCCGGCCGGCGCCGTCACGGTGCGGCTGCGTGCGCTCGGCGAGCACAACGCGCGCAACGCGCTGGCCGCGACGGCCGCGGCGCTGGGCGCCGGCGTCGCGCTGTCGGCGATCAGGCAGGGCCTCGAATCGTTCGAGCCGGTCAAGGGCCGGCTGCAGGTGAAGCAGGCGATCGCCGGCAGCCTCGCGGGCGCGACGGTCGTCGACGATACGTACAACGCGAACCCCGATTCGATGCGTGCCGCGATCGACGTGCTCGCCGCGCATCCGGCGCCGCGCGTGCTGGTGATCGGCGACATGGGCGAAGTCGGCGACGAAGGGCCGGCGTTCCATCGCGAGATCGGCGCCTATGCGCGCGAGCGCGGGATCGACGCGCTGTTCGCACTCGGCGATGCATCGCGCGATGCCTGTACGGCATACGGCGACACGGCCCGCCATTTCGACGACGTCGGCGCGCTCGTGTCGGCGCTGCTCGCGGCGGGCTACGGCGCGCAGGCGACGGTGCTCGTGAAGGGCTCGCGGTACATGAAGATGGAGCGCGTGGTCGACGCGCTGACGAACCAACCCGCAGCGGGCGCGACGCCCGCTGCCCACTGAGTAGAAGGAAGGAAGCATGCTGCTGGCGCTGGCGCAATGGCTGCAAGGAGACGCAAGCTTTTTGCGCTTGTTCACGTACCTCACGTTCCGGGCGGTGATGGCCACCATCACCGCGCTGGGGATCGGGCTCGTGTGCGGACCGTGGGTGATCCGCAAGCTGACGCAAATGAAGGTCGGGCAGGCCGTGCGCAAGGACGGCCCGCAGACGCACCTCGTCAAGTCCGGTACGCCGACGATGGGCGGCGTGCTGATCCTGATCGGCATCGCGGTCGCGACGCTGCTGTGGGGCGACCTGACGAACCGTTTCATCTGGATCGTGATGCTCGTCACGTTCGGTTTCGGCGTGATCGGCTGGGTCGACGATTACCGCAAGGTCGTCCACAAGGATCCGCGCGGGATGTCGTCGCGCGAGAAGTATTTCTGGCAGTCGGTGATCGGCCTGTTCGCGGCCGTCTACCTCGCCTTCAGCGTGTCCGAGGCGAACAACGTGCGCGTGTTCGACCTGTTCATGGCGTGGGTGCGCAGCGGGCTGTCGATGGGGCTGCCGGCCCGCGCCGACCTGATGCTGCCGTTCCTGAAGTCGATCAGCTACCCGCTCGGCGTGTGGGGCTTCATCGTGCTGACCTACTTCGTGATCGTCGGCGCGAGCAACGCGGTGAACCTGACCGACGGCCTCGACGGCCTCGTGATCATGCCGGTCGTGCTGGTCGGTGCGTCGCTCGGTGTGTTCGCGTACGTGATGGGCAGCGCGGTGTATTCAAAATACCTGCTGTTCCCACACATCCCGGGCGCGGGCGAACTGTTGATCTTCTGTTCCGCGATGGGCGGGGCAGGGCTCGCGTTCCTCTGGTACAACACGCACCCCGCGCAGGTGTTCATGGGCGACGTGGGCGCGCTGGCGCTCGGCGGCGCGCTCGGCACGGTCGCGGTGATCGTGCGCCAGGAAATCGTGCTGTTCATCATGGGCGGCATCTTCGTCGCGGAAACGCTGTCGGTGATGCTGCAGGTTTCGTGGTTCAAGTACACGAAAAAGCGCTACGGCGAAGGGCGGCGCCTGCTGAAGATGGCGCCGCTGCATCACCATTTCGAATTGTCCGGCTGGAAGGAAACGCAGGTGGTGGTGCGTTTCTGGATCATCACGTTGATGCTGTGCCTGTTCGGTCTGACCACCCTCAAGCTGCGGTAAAGGAAAGGTAACAAGGATGTCTGGCGAGATGTTTGGAGATCGGCAACGGCCGATGGTGCTCGTACTGGGGCTCGGGGAATCGGGTCTCGCGATCGCGCGATGGTGCGCGAGGCACGGGTGCCGGCTGCGGATTGCCGATACCCGCGAGGCACCGCCCAACCTTGCCGCGCTGCAGGCCGAAGGCATCGATGCGGAGTTCGTCGGCGGGCCGTTCGCGCCCGCGTTGCTCGACGGCGGCGTCGAGATCGTCGGGCTGAGCCCCGGCCTGTCGCCGCTCGAACCGGCGCTCGCGGCGCTGGTCGCGGCCGCGAACGAGCGCGGGATCGCGGTGTGGGGCGAGCTGGAATTCTTCGCGCAGGCGCTGCGCGCGCTCGGCACGAGCGGCTACCAGCCGAAGGTGCTCGCGATCACGGGCACCAACGGCAAGACGACGACGACGAGCCTCACGGGCCTGCTGTGCCAGCGCGCGGGCAAGAAGGTCGCCGTCGCAGGCAACATCAGCCCGGCGATGCTCGACCGGCTCGCGGGCGCGATCGACGAAACGGCGCTGCCCGACGTGTGGGTGCTCGAACTGTCGAGCTTCCAGCTCGAGACCGCACGCACGTTCGCGCCCGATGCGGCCGCGATCCTCAACATCACGCAGGACCACCTCGACTGGCACGGCAGCTTCGACGCGTACGCGCACGCAAAGGGCCGGATCTTCGGCGCGACGACGACGCGCGTGCTGAACCGCGACGACGCGGCCGTGATGAAGTTCGCGCCGGCAGCGGGCGTGGCCGACGCGCCGCGCACGGTCACGTTCGGCCTGAACGAGCCGACCCAGGACGGCGACTACGGGCTGTCGCGCGACAACGGCATCGCATGGCTGGTGGAAGCCGTCGATCGCGACGCGCCGGAGGAAGCGGCGCCGACCCGCCGGCGCAAGCGCGACGCCGCGCATACGCCCGACATCGCGCAGAAGCGCCTGATGCCGGCCGACGCGCTGCGGATTCGCGGGCTGCACAACGCGGCGAACGCGCTGGCCGCGTTCGCGCTCGCGCGTGCGATCGATCTGCCGGCTGCGCCGCTGCTGCACGCGCTGCGCGAATACCGCGGCGAAGCGCATCGCGTCGAAGTGATCGCGACGATCGACGACGTGGACTACGTCGACGACAGCAAGGGCACGAACGTCGGTGCGACGGTTGCCGCGCTCGACGGGCTCGCGCAGAAGATCGTGCTGATCGCCGGCGGCGACGGCAAGGGGCAGGATTTCGCGCCGCTGGTCGCGCCGGTCGCGCGCTGGTGCCGCGCGGTGATGCTGATCGGCCGCGATGCGCCGGCGATTCGCGACACGCTCGCCGAAACGGGCGTGCCGCTCGCCGATCACGCGACGCTCGAAGGTGCGGTGCATGCAGCGGCCGACCTGGCGGAGCCGGGCGATGCGGTGCTGCTGTCGCCCGCGTGCGCGAGCCTCGACATGTTCAGGAACTACGCCCATCGCGCGGACGTGTTCCGTGCGGCGGTCGACGAAATCGCCATCGACAAAGGAGCGACGCCATGAGCTGGTCCGATCGCCTCGTCTCCCGTTTCAACGACCGGCGCGATGCCGGCGGCAACGCCGCGGGCGGTCGCGTCGCGTCGGCCACGCGCGCCGCGACGGGCGGCCTCGCGAGCGTCGTCAACGGCGTGCGCCCGAGCCGCTCGCGGATGCTCGACTTCGATTATTCGCTGCTGTGGGTGGCGATCGCGCTGCTCGGGCTCGGCGTCGTGATGGTGTATTCGGCGTCGATCGCGATGCCGGATTCGCCGAAATACGCGTCGTATCACGATTACGCGTTCCTGATGCGTCACTGCGTGTCGCTCGTCGTCGCGTTCATCGCGGCCGTGATCGCATTCCGCGTGCCGGTGTCGACGTGGGACAAGTACGCGCCGCATCTCTTCCTGATCGCGCTCGTCAGCCTCGTGATCGTGCTGATCCCGCACGTCGGCAAGGGCGTGAACGGCGCGCGCCGCTGGATTCCGCTCGGCATCACGAACATGCAGCCGTCGGAAGTCATGAAGCTCGCGGTGACGATCTATGCGGCGAACTACACGGTGCGCAAGCAGGAATACATGCAGAGCTTCGCGAAGGGCTTCCTGCCGATGGCCTGTGCGGTGGGTCTCGTCGGCGCACTGCTGCTGCTCGAGCCGGACATGGGCGCGTTCATGGTGATCGCCGCGATCGCGATGGGCGTGCTGTTCCTCGGCGGCGTGAACGGCAAGCTGTTCGGCGGCCTCGTCGCGACGGCAGTCGGCACCTTCACGATGCTCGTGTGGCTGTCGCCGTGGCGTCGCGAGCGGATCTTCGCGTATCTCGATCCGTGGGACGAGCGCTACGCGCAGGGCAAGGCCTACCAGCTCACGCACTCGCTGATCGCGTTCGGCCGCGGCGAGTGGTTCGGCGTCGGCCTCGGCGGCAGCGTCGAGAAGCTGAACTACCTGCCCGAAGCGCATACCGACTTCATCCTCGCGGTGATCGGCGAGGAGCTCGGTTTCATCGGCGTGATGGTCGTGATCCTGCTGTTCTACTGGATCGTGCGCCGCGCGTTCGAGATCGGCCGCCAGGCGCTCGCACTCGACCGCACGTTCGCCGGGCTGACGGCGAAGGGCATCGGCATCTGGTTCGGCGCGCAGACGTTCATCAACATGGGCGTGAACCTCGGGCTGCTGCCGACCAAGGGCCTGACGCTGCCGCTGGTGAGCTACGGCGGGTCCGGCATTCTGCTGAACTGCGTCGCGCTCGCGGTGCTGCTGCGGGTCGACTACGAAAACCGGGTGTTGATGCGCGGAGGGAAGGTATGACCTCCTCGCGACGCACGCTGATGGTGATGGCAGGCGGCACCGGGGGCCACGTGTTCCCGGGGCTCGCGGTTGCGCACCGGATGGAAGCGGCGGGCTGGCGCGTCGTGTGGCTCGGCAATCCGGCCGGGATGGAAGCGACGCTCGTGCCGAAGCACGGCATTCCGATGGAGTACGTGCGGTTCGGCGGGCTGCGCGGCAAGGGCCTGAAGACCAAGCTGACGCTGCCGTTCAACCTGCTGCGCGCGTGCTGGCAGAGCCTTGGCGCGCTGCGCCGCGTGCGGCCGGACGTCGTGCTCGGGATGGGCGGCTACATCACGTTCCCGGCGGGCGTGATGACCGCGCTGTCGGGGCGTCCGCTCGTGCTGCACGAACAGAATTCGATCGCGGGCCTGACGAACAAGGTGCTCGCGAAATTCGCGAAACGCGTGCTCGTCGCGTTCCCCGGCGCACTGCCGCACGCGGAATGGACCGGCAACCCGATTCGCACGGAACTTGCGCGCGCGGAAGCGCCCAAAGCACGCTATGCATCGCGCAGCGGCCCGCTGAACGTGCTGGTCGTCGGCGGCAGCCTCGGCGCGGCTGCGCTGAACGAAGTCGTGCCGCGTGCGCTCGCGCTGCTGGCGCCGGGCGAACACCCGCGCATCGTGCACCAGGCCGGCGCGAAGCATATCGACGCGCTGAAGGCGAATTATGAAGCGGCCGGTTTCACGGCCGGCGATGACGTGCGGCTCGTGCCGTTCATCGATGACATGGCGGCCGCGTATGCGGCGGCGGATCTCGTGATCTGCCGCTCGGGCGCGATGACGGTGTCGGAGATCGCGGCGGTGGGCGTGGCGGCGCTGTTCGTGCCGTTCCCTTACGCGGTCGACGATCACCAGACGACCAACGCCGCGTTCCTCGCCGATGCGGGCGGGGCGGTGCTGGTGCAACAACGCGACCTGTCGGCGGATTTGCTCGCCGACTGGCTGCGCGGCCAGACGCGGGCGTCGCTCGCGGACATGGCGGAGCGTTCGCGCTCATTGGCGAAGCCCGAGGCCACCGATGAAGTCGCGCGCGTTTGCGCGAAGGTGGCCGGCGCGAACCTGGAAATATTGCAATGAAACATATCGTCAAACACATTCATTTCGTCGGGATCGGCGGCGCGGGCATGAGCGGCATCGCCGAAGTGCTCGTCAACCTCGGCTACGAGGTCAGCGGCTCGGACCTGTCGCGCAACGCGGTGACCGATCGTCTCCAGGCGCTCGGCGCGCGGATCGCGATCGGCCACGACGCGGCGAACATCGAGGGCGCGAACGCGGTCGTCGTGTCGACGGCCGTGCGTTCGGACAACCCGGAAGTGCTGGCCGCACGCCACCAGCGCGTGCCGATCGTGCAGCGCGCGGTGATGCTCGCCGAACTGATGCGCCTGAAGCAGGGGATCGCGATCGCCGGCACGCACGGCAAGACCACGACGACGAGCCTCGTCGCGAGCGTGCTCGCGGCAGGCGGCCTCGATCCGACCTTCGTGATCGGCGGGCGGCTGATCAGCGCCGGCGCGAACGCGCGGCTCGGCACGGGCGACTTCATCGTCGCCGAGGCCGACGAGTCGGACGCGTCGTTCCTGAACCTGTATCCGGTGATCGAAGTCATCACGAACATCGACGCCGACCACATGGACACCTACGGCCACGATTTCGCGCGGCTCAAGCAGGCGTTCATCGAATTCACGCAGCGCCTGCCGTTCTACGGCAGCGCGGTCGTGTGTGTCGACGATCCGAACGTGCGGCAGATCATCCCGTTCATCTCGAAGCCGGTCGTGCGCTACGGCCTGTCGCCGGACGCGCAGGTGCGCGCGGAAGACATCGATGCGCGCGACGGCCGGATGTATTTCACGGTGATCCGCGAAGGGCGCGCGCCGCTCGCGGTCGTGCTGAACATGCCGGGCCTGCACAACGTGCAGAACGCGCTCGCGGCGATCGCGATCGCGACCGACCTCGGCGTGGCGGACGACGCGATCCAGCAGGCGCTGGCGGAATTCAACGGTGTCGGCCGGCGCTTCCAGCGTTACGGCGAAGTGCCGACCGCGGACGGCGGCCAGTACACGCTGATCGACGATTACGGCCATCACCCGGTCGAGATGGCCGCGACGATCGCGGCCGCGCGCGGCGCGTTTCCGGGCCGCCGCCTCGTGCTGGCGTTCCAGCCGCATCGCTACACGCGCACGCGCGACTGCTTCGACGATTTCGTCAACGTGCTGTCGACGGTCGATGCGCTGGTGCTGACGGAAGTCTACGCGGCCGGCGAGGCCATGATCGCGACGGCCAACGGCGACGCGCTGTCGCGCGCGCTGCGCGCGGTGGGGAAGGTTGACCCGGTGTTCGTCGCGACGGTCGACGACGTGCCGGACGCATTGGCGAAGGTCGCGCGGAACGGCGACGTGGTGATCACGATGGGCGCGGGTTCGATCGGCGGCGTGCCGGCGAAGCTCGTGCAGAACACACAACAGAAGGCATGACATGAGCGGGATCGATCCGAAACGTTTCGGCAAGGTGGCGGTGTTGTTCGGCGGCGAATCCGCCGAGCGCGAGGTGTCGCTCACCTCGGGCCGCCTCGTGCTGCAGGGCCTGCGTGACGCGGGCGTCGATGCGCATCCGTTCGACCCGGCCGAGCGGCCGCTGTCGGCGCTGAAGGACGAAGGCTTCGTGCGCGCGTTCAACGCGCTGCACGGCGGCTACGGCGAGAACGGCCAGATCCAGGGCGCGCTCGATTTCTACGGGATCCGCTACACGGGCAGCGGCGTGCTCGGGTCGGCGCTCGGTCTCGACAAGTTCCGCACGAAGCTCGTGTGGCAGCAGACGGGCGTGCCGACGCCGCCGTTCGAGACGGTGATGCGCGGCGACGATCTCGCGGCGCGCGCGACCGACATCGTCGCGAAGCTCGGCCTGCCGCTGTTCGTGAAGCCGGCGAGCGAAGGCTCGAGCGTCGCGGTGCTGAAGGTGAAGACGGCCGACGCGCTGCCGGCCGCGCTGCAGGAAGCCGCGACGCACGACAAGATCGTGATCGTCGAGAAGAGCATCGAGGGCGGCGGCGAATACACCGCGTGCATCGCCGGCGATCTCGACCTGCCGCTGATCAAGATCGTGCCGGCGGGCGAGTTCTACGACTACCACGCGAAATACGTTGCCGACGATACGCAGTACCTGATCCCGTGCGGCCTGCCGGCCGAACAGGAAGCGGAGCTGAAGCGCATCGCGCGCCGCGCGTTCGACGTGCTCGGCTGCACCGACTGGGGCCGCGCGGATTTCATGCTCGACGCGGCCGGCAATGCGTATTTCCTGGAAGTGAACACCGCCCCCGGGATGACCGACCACTCGCTGCCGCCGAAGGCCGCACGCGCGGTCGGCATCAGCTATTCGGAGCTGGTCGTGAAGGTGCTGTCGCTCACGCTTAACGACTGACGCAGGAACGAAACGACGTATGTGGAACAACGTTCGCCAACTCAACCTTGCCGCCAGCGCGCTGTACGCGCTGCTGCTGCTCGTGTTGGCGGCGGCCGGCTGCTACTGGCTGATCCAGCGCCCGACGTTCGCGCTGCGGGAAATCCGGATCGACGGCGACACCGAGCACATCAACTCGCCGACGGTGCGCGCGGGCGTGGTCGGCCGGCTGAAGGGCAATTTCTTCACGGTCGATCTCGATACGGCGCGCGCCGCATTCGAGCAGATGCCGTGGGTGCGGCACGCGAGCGTGCGCCGGGTGTGGCCGAATGCGCTGGCTGTCACGCTCGAGGAGTACAAACCGCTCGGGACCTGGGGCAGCGACCAGCTCGTGAGCGTCGACGGCGAGCTGTTCACCGCGAACCAGGGCGAACTGGACAAGGAACTGCCGGCGTTCGACGGCCCGGAGGGCAGTGCGAAGGAAGTCGTCACGCGGTATCGCGACTTCGGGAAATGGTTTGCGCCGCTGAAGGCGGCGCCGGAAGAAGTGACGCTGTCGGCGCGGTACGCGTGGACGGTGAAGCTGTCGAACGGCATGCAGGTCGAGCTGGGCAAGGAACGCAACAGCGACACGCTGCATGACCGGAGCCAGCGCCTTGTCGCGGCCTGGCCGGCCGTCACGGAGCGTTGGGGCAACGACATCGAGTACGCGGACCTGCGCTATCCGAACGGATTCGCGATTCGCGCGGCAGGCATGCGGTTCCTGACCGATACCGACAAGCGCAAGAAGTAACGAGAGATCACACGCAAGAGCACTTTATGAGCAAAGACTACAAGGATCTGCTGGTTTCCCTCGACATCGGCACGTCGAAGGTGGTGGCCATCGTCGCCGAGCTGAAAGGCGAGGGTCACTACGAGGTGATCGGCCTCGGCCAGAGCGAGTCGAAGGGTCTGAAGAAAGGTGTGGTGGTCAACATCGAGGCCACCGTGCAGTCGATCCAGCGCGCGCTCGAGGAAGCCGAGCTGATGGCCGACTGCAAGATCACCAACGTGTTCACGGGGATCGCGGGCAGCCACATCCGCAGCTTCAACTCGAGCGGGATGGTCGCGATCAAGGACAAGGAAGTCACGCAGACCGACGTCGCGCGCGTGATCGAGACCGCGAAGGCGATCAACATCCCGACCGACCAGCAGGTGCTGCACATCCTCACGCAGGAATTCATCATCGACGGCCAGGAAGACGTGCGCGAGCCGATCGGGATGAGCGGCATCCGCCTCGAGGTGAAGGTGCACATCGTGACGGGCGCGGTGAGCGCCGCGCAGAACATCGTCAAGTGCGTGCGCCGCTGCGGGCTGGAAGTGAACGACCTGATCCTGCAGCCGCTCGCGTCGTCGCTGGCCGTGCTGACGGAAGACGAGAAGGATCTCGGCGTGGTGCTGGTCGACGTCGGCGGCGGCACGACGGACATCGCGATCTTCGCCGAAGGCGCGATCCGCCACACCGCGGTGATTCCGATCGCCGGCGACCAGATCACGAGCGACATCGCGATGGCGCTGCGCACGCCGACGCCGGATGCGGAAGACATCAAGGTCGGCTACGGGATCGCGAAGCAGGCGCTCGCCGATCCGGACGAGATGGTCGAAGTGCCGGGCCTCGGCGAACGCGGCCCGCGCACGCTGTCGCGCCAGGCGCTCGCGGCCGTGATCGAGCCGCGCGTCGAGGAACTGTTCTCGCTCGTGCAGCAGGTCGTGCGCGAGTCGGGTTACGAAGAACTGCTGAGCTCCGGCGTGGTCATTACCGGCGGTGCCGCGATGATGCCGGGCATGGTCGAGCTCGGCGAAGACATTTTCCTGAAACCGGTGCGCATCGGCGCGCCGGAGTATGCAGGCGGCCTCTCCGACGTCGTGCGCAATCCGCGCTACTCGACGGCGATGGGGCTGCTCGTCGAAGGCAGTGCTCAGCGCATGCGCGGCCGCAAGGTCGCCGTGCAGTCCGGCAACGCGGGGCAGGTTTTCTCGCGGATGAAGGAATGGTTCCTGAGCAATTTCTGACGAACCGAATCGAAATTCGCGCTGGTGCCGGCGGCTGGCGCGCGACAGGGGGTTGCCCGATCTCCTGCCGAATAACGGCCGATTAGCAGTCATTCTCTTGACGGAGGCAACATGGAATTCGAAATGCTGGAAACCGAGACCAACGGCACCATCATCAAGGTGGTCGGCGTTGGCGGCGCTGGCGGCAATGCCGTCCAGCACATGATCAACCGCGGCGTGCAGGGCGTCGATTTCATCGTGATGAACACGGACGCCCAGGCGCTGTCGCGTTCGCGTGCATCGTCGGTGATCCAGCTTGGCAACACGGGCCTCGGCGCCGGTGCGAAGCCGGAAATGGGCCGTGCGGCAGCGGAAGAAGCGCGCGAGCGCATCGCCGACGCACTGCGCGGCGCGCACATGGTGTTCATTACGGCCGGCATGGGCGGCGGTACGGGCACGGGCGCGGCACCGGTGGTCGCGCAGATCGCGAAAGAGATGGGCATCCTGACGGTCGGTGTCGTCAGCAAGCCGTTCGAGTTCGAAGGCGGCAAGCGGATGCGCGTCGCCGAAGCAGGTTCGCAGCAACTGGAGGATCACGTCGACTCGCTGATCGTCGTGCTGAACGACAAGCTGTTCGACGTGATGGGCGACGACGCCGAGATGGACAAGTGCTTCCAGTGCGCGGACGACGTGTTGAACAACGCGGTCGCAGGCATCGCCGAAATCATCAACGTCGACGGCCTCGTGAACGTCGACTTCGAAGACGTGAAGACGGTGATGGGCGAGCAGGGCAAGGCGATGATGGGCACGGCGACGGTCGCCGGCGTCGATCGCGCACGCCTCGCGGCGGAACAGGCCGTGGCGAGCCCGCTGCTCGAAGGCGTCGATCTGTCGGGCGCGCGCGGTGTGCTGGTCAACATCACGTCGAGCCGTTCGCTGCGCCTGTCGGAAACGCGCGAAGTGATGAACACGATCAAGAGCTACGCGGCGGAAGATGCCACGGTGATCTTCGGTGCGGTGTACGACGACGCAATGGGCGATGCGTTGCGCGTGACGGTCGTGGCAACGGGTCTGGGCCGTGCGGCGAAGAAGCAGCAGTCGGCTCCGATGACGCTGCTGCGCACGGGTACGGACAACCAGCCGGTCAGCGCGGTGTCGCATGGCTATGCGCAACCGCATCACGTCAGCACGGCCGACTACGGCGCGCTCGATACGCCGGCGGTGTGGCGCAACTCGCGCGAAACCGCGGCATCGCACGTGCAGGCGCTGCAGGAGAAGGGTGTCGACACCTACGACATCCCGGCTTTCCTGCGCAAGCAGGCTGACTGACGCAAACACAGGCGAAGCCGCGGCGGAATCGCCGCGGTATCGCCGGCGTGACGGATGCTGCGGACCACGACAGGCCGCGTCGGATGCGACGCCGGGCCGGGAAACGTGCCCTCTTCGCTTCGGCGGGGCGGGATGGGCCGTGCTGTCCGCAACACGCCGAAAAACCGTATCGCTATGAGGGACCAGCCATGATTCAAGTGGGCGACGCGCTGCCCGACGTGCAGTTGTTCGAGTTCATCGACGACGCGCGCGAAGGGTGCACGCTGGGGCCGAATGCCTTCAGCGTGCGCGACCAGGTTGCGGGAAAGCGGGTGGTGATCTTCGGATTGCCGGGCGCTTTCACGCCGACCTGCTCGGCGCAGCATGTACCGGGCTACGTCGAACACGCCGAGCAACTGCGCTCGGCGGGTATCGACGAGATCTGGTGCGTGTCCGTCAACGACGCATTCGTGATGGGCGCATGGGGACGTGATCTGCACACCGCGGGCAAGGTGCGCATGATGGCGGACGGCAGCGCGGCTTTCACTCATGCGCTGGGGCTGACGCAGGATTTGTCCGCGCGTGGCATGGGAATTCGTTCCCTGCGCTACGCGATGGTGATTGACGGCGGTGTGGTCAAGACGCTGGCCGTCGAGGCGCCGGGCAAATTCGAAGTGAGCGATGCGGCGAGTGTTCTCGCGACGTTGACGTCCTGATCATGCGGTGCGCCGTTGCCTGCCGGCAACGCTGCTCACCGGCCTCAGGACAGTTGTAACACGGGCTGATGACCGGAAACGCCTCCGTTCCGGGCATCGGCCCGTCCCGTATCGGCGCGGGTAAACTGCCGAAACAGATTGATACGCAGTTTCAAACAGCGTTGAATAGGGAATTACGCTATAATCCCATCTATCGAATATAACTCCTGATTGATATCTTCAATCAAGACGAAGAACACCATGCTGAAGCAGCGCACCATCAAATCGATCGTGAAGACCGTGGGTATCGGTCTGCACTCGGGCCGCAAGGTCGAACTGACGCTCCGTCCGGCGGCGCCCGGCACGGGCATCGTCTTCTCGCGCGTCGACCTGCCCACGCCCGTCGATATTCCCGCATCGGCCATGTCGATCGGCGACACGCGGCTCGCGTCGGTGCTGCAGAAGGATGGCGCGCGCGTGTCGACCGTCGAGCACCTGATGTCGGCGTGCGCGGGGCTCGGCATCGACAACCTGTATGTCGACGTGACGGCCGAGGAAATCCCGATCATGGACGGCAGCGCCGCGTCCTTCGTGTTCCTGATCCAGTCCGCCGGCATCGAGGAGCAGAACGCGCCGAAGCGGTTCATCAAGGTGACGAAGCCGGTTGAAATCCGCGATGGCGACAAGTTCGCGCGTCTCGATCCGTTTTTCGGCTTCAAGCTGAAATTCACGATCGACTTCCGTCACCCGGCCGTCGACAAGACCGGCCAGGAACTCGAGGTCGATTTCGCGAACACGTCGTACGTGCGCGAGATCGCGCGCGCGCGCACGTTCGGGTTCGCCCATGAAGTCGAAATGATGCGCGAGCTCGGCCTGGCGCGCGGCGGCAGCATGGACAATGCGATCGTGCTCGACGAGTACCGGATCCTGAACAACGACGGGCTGCGCTACGACGACGAGTTCGTGAAGCACAAGATGCTCGACGCGATCGGCGACCTGTACGTGGTCGGCCATCCGCTGCTGGCGTCGTACACCGCGTACAAGTCGGGGCACGGGCTGAACAACGCGCTGCTGCGCGAACTGCTCGCGCACGAAGACGCATACGAGATCGTCACGTTCGACGATCCGCAGGCCGCGCCGAGCGGCTTCGCGTTCGACGCGCAGACTGCGTTCGCCTGACCGGCGTTCGACACCAGCGATAAAAAAACGGCCTGCGGGCCGTTTTTTTTATTGGCAGGCCGCCGCCGGCGGCGCGCTCAGCGCGGCGATTTCGCGCCGTGCCGGGCCGCCATCCTCGCGAGCGCGGCCTGCAGCGGCGACGGTTCGAGGTGGTCGGCGAGGTCGCGCAATGCGGCGGCACCGACCGAGGTCATCCGCGCCTGCTTCACGTGCGGCGGCTCGGGCGCGTCCTTCGGACGCACGCGCACGCGCAGCGTCGCGACGGGCCAGCCGCGCTTCTGGAGATCGCCGAGCAGCCGCGGCTCGACCTGCCGCAGCCGCGCGGCCAGCGCATTGTGTGCGGCAAAGAGGGTCAGGGTGCCGTCCTTGACGAAGCCCGGTTCGACATGATTCGCAAGATAGTCGGGCAGGAGCGCGGACAGATCGCGCTGCAGCGACGCGATCTGCTCGACGCCGGCGCGCAGCGCAGTGAACGCGTCGGTGCGGCCGAGAACTTCGGACACGGGTTGCGGGCGATGCGCGGCGAGCGGGCCGAAACGCTTGGAAAATCGGTTCATCGAGGCATTCTTCGGGCGCGCACGCGCGCGGACGTTGACGCCGATTGTACCCGCGCCGGCCCGTGCACGGGCGGCTTTCGCCCCGTCCGCCCGGCCTCGGCGCGCAATGCCCGTCCGGCCGAGACGCGGGCGCACGCGCCCCCGCGTGCTAAAATTCACCGTTTGAGTCCACTAATTCGCTAAGCCGCCGAGGCTCGGGCGTCGAGGCGCGCAACACGCGCCGGACGCCGGTGCTGCGACGCAGGATCCGATCCGATGACAACCGGTTTTCTCCAGAAAATTTTTGGCAGCCGCAACCAGCGGCTCGTCAAGCAATACCAAAAGACCGTCACGACGATCAATGCGCTCGAAACGCAGATCGAGAAGCTGACGGACGACCAGTTGCGCGGCAAGACGGATGAATTCCGCCAGCGGGTCGCGGCCGGCGAGTCGCTCGACAAACTGCTGCCCGAAGCGTTCGCGGTCTGCCGCGAGGCGAGCCGCCGCGTGCTGAAGATGCGGCACTTCGACGTGCAGTTGATCGGCGGCATGGTGCTCCACTACGGCAAGATCGCGGAAATGCGCACCGGCGAAGGCAAGACGCTCGTCGCGACGCTGCCCGTGTACCTGAATGCGCTGGCCGGGCGCGGCGTGCACGTCGTGACCGTCAACGACTACCTCGCGCAGCGCGACGCCGAATGGATGGCGCGCCTCTACAACTTCCTCGGTCTGTCGGTCGGCATCAACCTGTCCGGCATGGAGCACGACCAGAAGCAGCAGGCCTACGCGGCGGACATCACGTACGGCACGAACAACGAGTTCGGCTTCGACTACCTGCGCGACAACATGGTCTACGAGACCGACGCGCGCGTGCAGCGGGCACTGAACTTTGCGGTCGTCGACGAAGTGGACTCGATCCTGATCGACGAGGCGCGCACGCCGCTGATCATCTCGGGGCAGGCCGAGGATCACACCGAACTGTACGTGCGGATGAACGCGCTGCCGCCGCTGCTCGAGCGCCAGATCGGCGAGGAGAAGGCCGACGGCACGGGCGTCGAGAAGCCGGGCGACTACACGCTCGACGAGAAGTCGCGCCAGGTGTTCCTGACGGAATCGGGCCACGAGAAGGCCGAGCGGCTGCTTGCCGAATGGGGCCTGATCGGCGATGGCGAGAGCCTGTACGCGCCGCAGAACATCACGCTGATGCACCACGTGTACGCGGCGCTGCGCGCCCACACGCTGTTCTACAAGGACCAGCACTACGTCGTGCAGAACGGCGAAGTGGTCATCGTCGACGAATTCACGGGCCGCCTGATGGCCGGCCGCCGCTGGTCCGACGGCCTGCACCAGGCCGTCGAGGCGAAGGAACACGTGAAGATCCAGAGCGAGAACCAGACGCTCGCATCGATCACGTTCCAGAACTACTTCCGGATGTACGCGAAGCTCGCGGGCATGACGGGTACCGCGGATACCGAAGCGTACGAATTCAACGAGATCTACGGTCTCGAGACGGTCGTGATCCCGACCAACCGTCCGCCGAAGCGGATCGACAAGCAGGACCAGATCTACAAGACGGCCAAGGAGCGCTACGACGCGGTGATCCGCGACATTCGCGACTGCTACGAGCGCGGCCAGCCGGTGCTGGTCGGCACGACGTCGATCGAGAACTCCGAGCTGCTGTCGCACCTGCTGAAGCAGGCCGGGCTGCCGCACGAAGTGCTGAACGCGAAGCAGCACGAGCGTGAAGCCGCGATCGTCGCGGAAGCCGGGCGTCCGAAGCGCGTCACGATCGCGACCAACATGGCCGGTCGCGGCACCGACATCGTGCTCGGCGGCAACGCCGAGAAGCAGGCCGCGTTCATCGAGGCCGACGAAGCGATCCCGGCCGACGAAAAGGCGCGCCGCATCCAGCAGCTGCACGACGAGTGGGAAACGCTGCACGAGCAGGTGAAGGCCGCGGGCGGCCTGCACATCATCGGCACCGAGCGCCACGAATCGCGCCGGATCGACAACCAGCTGCGCGGCCGTGCGGGCCGCCAGGGCGATCCGGGCTCGTCGCGCTTCTACCTGTCGCTCGACGATCCGCTGCTGCGCATCTTCGCGGGCGATCGCGTGCGCTCGATCATGGATCGCCTGAAGATGCCGGAAGGCGAGGCGATCGAGGCCGGCATCGTCACGCGTTCGATCGAATCCGCGCAGCGCAAGGTCGAAGCGCGCAACTTCGACATCCGCAAGCAGCTGCTCGAATACGACGACGTGTCGAACGACCAGCGCAAGGTCATCTACCAGCAGCGCAACGAACTGCTCGAAGCACACGACATCACCGAGACGATCACCGCGATGCGCCACGGCGTGATTACCGAAGTCGTCCGCCAGTTCGTGCCGGAAGGCAGCATCGAGGAGCAGTGGGACGTGCCCGAACTCGAGGAAGCGCTGCGCAACGACTGGCAGCTCGACCTCGCGATCCAGGAAATGGTGAACGAGTCGACGTCGATCACGGCCGAGGAGATTCTCGACGCCGTGACGACGGCCGCCGACGAGCAGTACGACGCAAAGGTCGCGATGGTCGGCCGCGAATCGTTCAGCGCGTTCGAGCGTTCGGTGATGCTGCAGACGGTCGACCGCCTGTGGCGCGAACACCTTGCGGCGCTCGATCACCTGCGCCAGGGCATCCACCTGCGCGGTTATGCGCAGAAGAACCCGAAGCAGGAATACAAGCGCGAAGCGTTCGAGCTGTTCGCCGCGATGCTCGACGCGATCAAGCAGGAAGTCACGCGGATCGTGATGAACGTGCAGATCCAGTCGCCGGAGCAGCTCGAGGAAGCGGCCGAGCAGATCGAGGAGCGCGGCGGCCATCTCGAGAACGTCGAGTATCAGCACGCCGAGTTTGCCGAAGCCGCCGCGCCGGTGGCCGGCGGGGCAGCCGTTGCGGCTGCTGCTGCGACGGCCGACATGGTCGGCAGCGCAATGGCCCACAGCGGCCCCGGCGGCGAGCAGCCGAAGGTCGGCCGCAACGATCCGTGCCCGTGCGGCAGCGGCAAGAAGTACAAGCACTGTCACGGGAAGCTGTCATGATCGACGGCGGCGCGCGTCACGCGCGCCGCTTCGTTCGCAGCTTCGAGTGAGTGATGTGAGTTGCGGCGGCCCGCGCGTGCGGCCGCCGGTTCTTCCAATCGATGCCGGCGTGTGCCGGCATTTTCCATCCGGCAGGTGTGCCCCATGGCTGTCAATTTTCCGTCGATCGATCCCGCCCAACTGCATCCCGTCGCCGGCGTCACGCTCGGTTGGGCGGAAGCGAACATCCGCAAGCCGAATCGCAAGGACGTGCTGGTCATCTCCGTCGACGAAGGGGCGACGGTCGCGGGCGTGTTCACCGAAAACCGTTTCTGCGCCGCGCCGGTCACCGTCTGCCGCGAGCATCTGGCGAAGGTGCGCGCGGGCGGCGCGGGCATTCGCGCGCTTGTCGTGAATACGGGCAATGCGAATGCCGGCACCGGCGAGCCGGGCCTCGTGAACACCCGCGAGACCTGCACGGAACTCGCGCGCCTCGCGGGCATCGAGCCGGCGCAGGTGCTGCCGTTCTCGACCGGCGTGATCCTCGAGCCGCTGCCGATCGACCGCCTGAAGGCCGGCCTGCCGGCCGCGCTCGCGAACCGCAAGGCCGCGAACTGGTTTGACGCCGCGCAGGCGATCATGACGACCGACACGCTGCCGAAGGCAACGTCGCGCCAGGTCGCGATCGATGGCCATACGGTTACGCTGACGGGCATCAGCAAGGGCGCCGGCATGATCAAGCCGAACATGGCGACGATGCTCGGCTTCCTCGCGTTCGACGCGAACGTCGCGCAGCCGGTGCTCGACACGCTCGTGAAGGAAGTCGCCGACCGCTCGTTCAACTGCATCACGATCGACGGCGACACGTCGACGAACGACTCGTTCATCCTGATCGCGTCGGGCAAGAGCACGCTGCCTGCAATCACGTCGACCGATTCGCCGGCCTATGCAGCGCTGCGCAATGCGGTGACGGAAGTCGCGCAGGTGCTGTCGCAACTGATCGTGCGCGACGGCGAAGGCGCGACGAAATTCATGACGGTGCAGGTCGAAGGCGGCAAGAGCGTCGCCGAATGCCGCCAGATCGCGTACGCGATCGGCCATTCGCCGCTCGTGAAGACGGCCTTCTACGCATCCGACCCCAACCTCGGCCGGATTCTCGCGGCGATCGGCTATGCGGGCGTCGCGGATCTCGACGTCGGCAAGATCGACCTCTATCTCGACGACGTGCTCGTCGCGAAGGCCGGCGGCCGCAATCCGGCCTACCAGGAAGAGGACGGCCAGCGCGTGATGAAGCAGAGCGAAATCACGATCCGCGTGCTGCTCGGCCGCGGCGACGCGCAGGCCACCGTGTGGACGTGCGACCTGTCGCACGATTACGTGAGCATCAACGCGGATTACCGCTCCTGATCGGGAGTGTTCGAACGACATGGACAAGCTTGAACAGTTTCTGACGCGCGCGGAAGCGCTGCTCGGCCGGCTCGAGGGGATGCTGCCGCCCACGCCGGCGGCCATCGACTGGAACGCCGCGCACGCGTTCCGCTGGCGCAAGCGCCAGGGGCGCGGCTACCTGCAGCCGGTGCCGGCCGTATCGTCGATCACGCTCGGCGACCTGTACAACATCGATCGCCAGAAAGGGCTGATCGAACAGAACACGCGGCAGTTCGTGCAGCAGAAGCCGGCCAACAACGTGCTGCTGACCGGCGCGCGCGGCACCGGCAAGTCGTCGCTGATCAAGGCGTGCCTGAACGCGTATGCGAAGGACGGGCTGCGCCTGATCGAAGTAGACAAGGACGACCTGCACGATCTCGGCGACATCGTCGACCTGATCTCGCAGCGTCCCGAGCGGTTCATCGTGTTTTGCGACGACCTGTCGTTCGAGGAAGGCGAATCGGGCTACAAGGCGCTGAAGGTCGCGCTCGACGGCTCGATCGCCGCGCAGTCGGACAACGTGCTGATCTACGCGACGTCGAACCGCCGCCATCTGCTGCCCGAGTACATGAGCGACAACGAGTCGTACAAGCATCTCCCGGATGGCGAGATTCATCCCGGCGAAGTCGTCGAGGAGAAGATCTCGCTGTCGGAGCGCTTCGGCCTGTGGGTCAGCTTCTATCCGTTCAAGCAGGACGACTACCTCGGCATCGTCGCGCACTGGCTGCGTCATTTCGGCTGCGCGGATGCGGAGATCGAGTCCGCGCGCGGCGACGCGCTCGTATGGGCGCTCGAGCGCGGTTCGCGGTCGGGACGCGTCGCGTGGCAATTCGCGCGCGACTGGTCGGGTCGCAAGGAGCAGGCATGAGCACGGATTTCGCACAGGGCGCCGTGCGCGCGCCGGATGGCCGCAAGGTGACGGAAGTCGCGGTCGGCGTGATGGTGCAGCCGGATGGCCCGGTCGGCCGCTGCCGTTACCTGCTCGCGCAGCGGCTGCAGGGCAAGCCGTATGAAGGCTACTGGGAGTTTCCGGGCGGCAAGCTGGAGGCCGGCGAGAGCGTCGAGGACGCGCTGGCGCGCGAACTGCACGAGGAGCTCGGCATCGTCGTCACGGCGAGCCATCGCTGGCACACGCTCGAACACGATTATCCGCACGCGTACGTGCGGCTTTATTTCTGCAAGGTGACGGGCTGGACCGGCGAGCCGCACAGCAAGGAAGGGCAGGCGTTCGTGTGGCAGCAACTGCCGGTCGACGTCGCGCCGCTGCTGCCGGCGGCGCTGCCGGTGCTCGAACTGCTCGAGAAGGAAGCGGCGTCGCAATGATGCCGCGGCGGCCTGCCTGAAAGGCGGGCCATATCGCCGGCGGGCGGTGCCGCGCGCCGATCAGCTGTCGCGGCGGTCGTCCGTGCCGTCTTCTTCCGACGAAGGGCCTTCGTCGGACGTACCGCCGATCCGGTACTTTTCCGCAGCCCAGGCGCCGAGGTCGAGCTGCTTGCAGCGGGCCGAACAGAACGGGCGGAACTGATTTTCAGGGGTCCAGCGCACTTCGGCGCCGCACGACGGGCATTTCACAACGGTAGTCATACGAAAGCGTCGATCCGGCACGCGGCCGTTACAGATTGCACAGAGTCAGGTGGAACGGTACGTCGATGTCCACCGCGCGCGGCCGCACATCGCCGTCCTGCATGGTGAACCGTACCCACAGCATGTATTTGTTCGCGCTCGCTTCGGGAATGACGCGCAATTCCGGCGGCACGCGCACCTGCATCAACTGGTACGTGCGGCCGGACAGCATCTGCTGGTAGCTGCCCTGCATCGCCATGACCTTCGACGCCTGGCCCGATTCGCGCGCGAGGCGCAGCACGATCGACGCGGCGTCGCGCAGCGGCAGCATCGGCATGATCCACTTCGCGATGTCCTGGCGCCGCTGCTCGGCGGGCCATTGCTGCCACGCGTAGTACGACGGCAGGTCGAACTTGCAGGTGCCGCCGGGAATCACCGCGCGACTGCGGATGCTGGCGAGCCACTCGTTGTCGATGAGGTGCTGCCCGGTCTTGCCCTGCATCTGCGCGAGATTCGCGAGCGTCTGCTCGATTTCGCCGAGCACGGCTTCGAGCGCGTTCTGCTCGATGCCCGGATTACCGCGAAAGGGGGCGAGCGTCTGGCGCTGACGTTCGAGCTCCTTCATCAGATCCGATTTCAGGTCCGCGCGGCCGGTTACTTCGGCGATTTCGAACAGCGTCGTTAGCGCGACGTGGTGTTCACGCGGGTCCTCCTGAGCCAAGAAGAACGCGAAGCGCTCGAACAGGTCTTCGAGGCGCAGCAGCGTGCGAATTCGCTCGTTGAACGGATACTCGTAAAGAATCAAGCGCGCTCGCCTCTAGGGTAGGAATTGAAACAATGCAGCACATTCTAATGCTCACTCTCTACCCTAGCAACGCACCAATTTCGTACGCCATCACGATCGCGCACGAGGGTCAGTGCGCGGCGGCCGCGAATCCGAGATAGCGTTGGTGCAGCGCATCGACCTGCGCGGCGAGCGCATCGGGCGTCGTCGCGTCGTTGACGATCACGTCGTCGGCCGCCGCGAGACGGGCTTCGCGCGTCGCCTGTCTCGCGATGATCGCCTCGACCTGCTCGCGCGTGAACCCGTTGCGCTGCATCACGCGCGCGATCTGCGTCTCGACCGGGCAGTCGACGACGAGCACGCGATTGCTGCGCGCCTTCCAGTTGCCCGACTCGACGAGCAGCGGCACGACGAACATCACGTACGGGCCCTGCGCTTCGCGTGCGTCGCGATCGGTTTCCGCGCGGATCAGCGGATGCGTGATCGCTTCGAGGCGCCGGCGCGCGTCGTCGTCGCTGAAAATCAGTGCACGCATCTTCGCGCGATCGAGCGAACCGTCCGCGGCAACGAAGCCGCGGCCGAATGCCTGTTCGATCGCAGGCATCGCGAGGCCGCCCGGCGCGGTGATGCGGTGGGCGATCAGGTCGGTATCGACGAGCGATGCGCCGCGGGCGCCGAACAGGTCCGCGACGGTCGTCTTGCCGCTGCCGATGCCGCCGGTGAGTCCTACTGCGAACATGTCAGCCTCCGAGCGCCGCGTAGAAAGGGGTGCCGAAAAACAGCGTCGCGACGCCGCCCGCCGCGAGGAACGGGCCGAACGGAATCGGCTCCTCGAAGCGCATGCGGCCGCGCCAGGTCGCGACGAGCCCGACGGTCGCGCCCGTCACCGCGGCGAACAGCACGACCTGCGGCAGTGCGGCCCAGCCCATCCACGCGCCGAGCGCGGCGAGCAGCTTCAGGTCGCCGAAGCCGATGCCCTCGATGCCGCGCAACCATTTGAACAGCCAGTAGATCGACCACAGGAACAGGTAGCCGGCCATTGCGCCGATCACGGCCGAGCGCAGCGACGTGAACGTGCCGCCGAGGTTCAGCACGAGCCCGGCCCAGAGGAGCGGCAGCGTCATCGAATCGGGCAGGTAGCCGGTGCGGATATCGATCGCGCTCATCGCCAGCAGCGCGGCGCACAGCGCGAAGGCGGCAAGCGCGGCGACGGTCGGGCCGAACGCGGCGAGCGAGCCGGCGGCGAGCAGTGCGCACGCGAGTTCGACGAGCGGATAACGGATGCCGATCGCGTGGCCGCAGCGGCGGCAGCGTCCGCGCAATATCAGGTAGCTGACGAGCGGGATGTTTTCCCATGCGCGCAGCACGTGGCCGCAATGCGGGCATGCGCTGCGCGGGCGCCACAGATCGTAGCGCGGCGGATAACCGTCATCGGGGGCGGTGCCGGCGTTGCCGGTCGCTTCGGCGATCTCGGCCTGCCATGCGCGCTGCATCATCACGGGCAGCCGGTGCACGACCACGTTCAGGAAGCTGCCGATGCAAAGGCCGATGACGACCGCGAACGCATACTGCAGCGCGGGCGGCAGCATCGCCAGCGCGAGCAGCGTGCTCTCGGGCGAATCGGGAACGGCGGACAGGGGCGCGGGCGTCATGAGGCTCAAGGTTCGGACTAAAAGGCGACAGAATCGGTTGCGATGCTACACCACGTTGCCGAGCTGAAGGATGGGCAGATACATCGCGATCACGAGGCCGCCGACGAGTGCGCCCAGTACGATCACGATCAGCGGTTCGCCGAGCGCCGCGAGCGTATCGAGACGCGCGTCGAGCTGGCGTTCGCACAGCGCGGCGAGGTCGGCGAGCATCGTGTCGAGCGCGCCGGTCTCCTCGGCGACGGCGATCGGCTGCACGACGTCGTCCGGAAAGCAGCCGGCCGACTGCATCGCATCGGCGAGACGCGCGCCGCGCAGCACGCGTGCCGCGATATGCGCGGTGGCCTGCTCGAACACCGGATGGCCGGCCGTGCGCTCGAGCGTGGCGAAGGCGTCTGCGAGCGGCACGCCGGCACCGAGCAGCGTCGCAAGCGAGCGGCACCAGCGTGCGGCTGCGAACCGCGTGAGCGCGCTGCCTGCGAGCGGGGCGTGCAGCAGGCGCCGCGCGAGCGCATGGCGCAGCGGCGCCGAGCGCCGAAGCGCGTGATGAGCGGCAAGCCCCGTTGCCGCGGCACCGGCCACGAGCACGCTGCCCCACGCCGACAGCGCGGAGGACAGCGCAAGCAGTGCGCGGGTCGGCGCCGGCAGTGCGGTGCCGAAACCGTCGAAGATCTGCCGGAACGTCGGCACGACCCATACCATCAACGCAGCCGAGATCGCGAGCGCGAACAGGATGACGGCTGCCGGATACGCGAGCGCGGCACGCAGCTTGCGCCACTGCGCGTCGGCGCGCTCGCGGTGTTCCGCGACCCGTGTCAGCACGATGCCGAGCGAGCCGGACGCTTCGCCGACCTCGATCAGCTGGCGATACAGCGTGCCGAACTGCGCGGGATAGCGGGCGAGCGCATCGGCGAAGCGCTGCCCGCCGACGATCTCGCGGGCGAGGCCGGCGGCGATGCGCGGCACGCCGTCGCGCGTGCGCGTGCGCGCGAGCATCTCGAGCGACGGCGCGAGCGGCAGCCCGGCCTGCAGCAGGCTCGCGAGCTGGCGCGTGAAGCGCGTGATGTCGCGTGCGCCGGCCGTCGGCGGCCGGGCCGGCCCGCGGACGTCGAGCGACAGCACCGCGATGCCGTCGCGCGCGAGCGCGGCGCGCGCAGCCGCGGCGTCGAAGGCGATGACGGCCCCGCGGCGCGGCGTGCCGTCACGGCGGCGGCCGCGCCACGCGAAGCGGGTTTCGCGCGGCGGTGTGCGCATGCTCAGGCCGCCGGTGTCGCGGCGACGGCTTCCGCGATGCTCGTCGTGCCGTCCCGGACGCGCGCGAAGGCAGCGTCGCGCAGATTGCGCACGCCTTCGGCCGCCGCGCATTGTGCGAGTTCGCCGACGCTCGCCCGCGTGACGATGCGTTCCGCCAGCGCGGGCGATACCGGCATCGTCTGATGCAGGCCGATGCGGCCGCGATAGCCGATACCGTGACACACGGAACAGCCGCGCGCGACGAACGGCCGCCATCCGGCTGCCAGGGCCGCCGGGTCGCAGCCGGCTTCCCGCAGCACGCGCGCCGGTGCGTCCGAGTGCATGCGGCACGCGACGCACAAGCGCCGGACGAGGCGCTGCGCGGTGACGAGGTGCAGCGCGGCCGCGAGGTTGTACGGCGCGACACCGATGTCGAGCAGCCTCGCGACGGCGGCCGGCGCGTCGTTCGTGTGCAGCGTCGACAGCACGAGATGGCCGGTCTGCGCGGCCTTGATCGCGACGTCGGCCGTCTCCGCATCGCGAATCTCGCCGACCATGATGATGTCCGGATCCTGTCGCAGCAGCGCGCGCAGCGCCGTCGCGAACGTGAGCCCTGCCTTTTCGGCGACACCGACCTGGCTGATCCCGTCGAGCTGGATCTCGGCGGGATCCTCGACCGTGCAGACGTTGTGTGCGTCGCGATCGAGCATCTGCAGCGCGCAGTAGAGCGACAGCGTCTTGCCGCTGCCGGTCGGGCCCGTGACGAGCACGAGGCCGTGCGGTGCACGTATCGCGGCTTCCATTGCTGCTGCCTGCTGCGCGTCGAAGCCGAGGCGGGCGAGCGTCAGATCGGGCGGCAGCGTTTCGAGGCGACGCAGCACGAGCTTTTCGCCGAACAGCGTGGGCAACGAACTGACGCGATAGTCGCCGCGCGTGCCGCCGTCGATCGCGATGCGCAGCCTGCCGTCCTGCGGCAGCCGCCGCTCGGCGATGTCCATGCGCGCGAGGACCTTGATCCGCGTGACGAGCGCGTCGCGCAGGTGTAACGGCGGCCGCGCATGTTCGTGCAGCACGCCGTCGATGCGCAGGCGGATGCGCCAGCCGGCTTCGAACGGTTCGACGTGGATGTCGGATGCGTCGCGCACGCGTGCCGCGTGAAGCGTGTCGGTCAGCAGCCGCACGGCCGGTGCGTCGTCGAGTTGGGCCGCGTCGAGCGCGTATGGTGCGGCGGCGGGCGACGCATCGGAGTGGGCGGGCGGCGGCTGCGTGCGCAGCGGCGCCCCGGGAGGAGGGAAATGCATGTGAGCCGGCGCGTCGGCCGCCTGTTGAACGTGATCTGCAGATGGTCGCGCGTCGCGGGCGGCGCCGGCAGTCGGCCGTTCGGCTAACGCAGGGCGGTGCGTGCGGTGCGCGCGCCGCGCGGCTTGAAGAGCTTGACGGTGCGCACGGCCTGGTCGTCGCTGCGCATCACCTCGAGCATCACGTCGCCGATTTTCAGGCACACGTCGTCTTCCGGAATTTCCTCGAGGGTTTCGAGAATCAACCCGTTCAGCGTCTTCGGCCCGTCGGTCGGCAGCTTCAGGTGCAGCCAGCGGTTCAGTTCGCGCAGCGGCATGCCGGCCGTGACGATGCATTCGCCGTTCTCGTCCCAGCCGCCCGCGCGTTCGCTGCGCGGCATCGACGTCGTGAATTCGCCGATCAGCTCCTCGATGATGTCTTCGGGCGTGACGAGCCCTTCGAGCTCGCCGTATTCGTTGACGACGAGCGCGGTACGCTGCCGGGTCTCCTGGAAATACTGGAGCTGCTGAACCACCGGCGTGCCCGACGGCACGTAGTACGGCTCGGCGAGCAGCGAGCGCAGCGTTTCGCGGTCGAACTCCTGGTTGTGCAGCGCGGTCAGCGTCTTGCGCACGTGCAGCACGCCGAGCACCTTGTCGATGTCGCCTTCGTAGACGACGAGCCGGTTGTGATAGCAGGTTTCGAGCTGGTGCAGGACGTCGTCGAGCGGCGCATAGAAGTTGAGCGATTCGATCTGGCGGCGCGGCACCATCACGTCGTCGACCGTGATGTTCTCGAGGTCGAACAGGTTGAGCAGGATGCTGCGGTGCTTGGTCGGCATGAAGCTGCTCGACTCGAGCACGATGGCCCGCAGTTCGTCGGCGGACATCCGCTGGTCGCGGCCCTTCTTCGTGTTGATGCGCAGCACCCACAGCACGCCGTTCGCGAGCGCGTTGACGAACCAGACGACCGGCTTGAACACGCGCATCAGCGGCGCGATCACGAGGCTCGCGGGCAGGGCGATGCGTTCGGGGAAGGTCGCGCCGACGATCTTCGGCGCGATTTCCGCGAACACGATGATCAGGAACGCGACGATGCCGGTCGCGATCGACAGCGCGAGATTGTTGCGGCCGAACGTATGGAGCGCGAGCGACGTCGTCAGGACCGGGATGATCGTGTTGAACAGGTTGTTGCCGATCAGTATCACGCTGAGCAGCAGGTCAGTACGCGTGAGAAGCCCCTGGGTGGTCTTCGCGCCGAGTGCGCCCTGGCCGGCGAGATGCTTCAGCCGATGGCGATTGAGCGCCATCATCGCGGTCTCGGAAATGGAGAAGAAGCTGGAACAGAGGAGAAGCAGGAAGACGGCGCCGATTTGCGCCCATAAGGGAATTTGGTCCACGCGTCGGAAAGGGCAGTGAAGGACAGGAATGGAGGGAATATAGCAGAGGCCGGCGACCGCGATGTGTCGTGCGCGACACGATGGGCCCGCAGCGGCCGGGCAAAAAAAAAACCGTGCACGCAGTGCACGGTTTTTTACAAATCTGGTCGGGGTGAGAGGATTCGAACCTCCGGCCTCTACGTCCCGAACGTAGCGCTCTACCAGGCTAAGCTACACCCCGATTTGGACTCTTCCGATTTCGCAGTCTTCTTCAAGACCGCTGCGTCGTCGAGCAAGAACATAACTATAACGACGTTTCTTCGAAAATGGAATACCTTGGCGAAGAAATTTTTCGAGACGGGGGAATCGCACCGTGTCGAACGTGCGTCGTTGCAGCAGTGGCGACGACGCACGCAATGCGTTTACGACTGCCGCGACGTCGAGTACGAGCACAGCGCGAGCAGGCTCTCCTTATAGATCGAATCGGGGAACGCGGCGATCGCTGCCGCTGCCGCCTGCGCTTCCTGGCGTGCGCATTCGAGCGTGTGATCCAGCGCGCCCGAACGTGTGATCGCTTCGAAAATCGTGTCGAAGCGATCGGTGCCGCCCTGTTCGATCGCCTCGCGTGCAAGCGCCGACTGTTCCGGCGTGCCGCGTTCGATCAGGTAGATGAGCGGCAGCGTCGGTTTGCCTTCGCGCAGGTCGTCGCCGGCATTCTTGCCCATCGCCTCGACGGTGCCCGCGTAGTCGAGCCAGTCGTCCATGATCTGGAACGCGGTGCCGATCCGGCGGCCGTATTCGGCGGCGGCGGCTTCGGTCGGCGCATCGGCGCCGGCGAGCACCGCGCCGAGACGCGCCGACGCCTCGAACAGTTTGGCTGTCTTGTAGCGGATCACCTGCATGTAGCGCGTTTCGTCGACGTCCGCGTCGTGCATGTTGAGGAGCTGCAGCACCTCGCCTTCGGAAATGATCGTCGTCGCTTCGGACAGGATCTCCATCACGCGCATCTTGCCGACGCCGACCATCATTTCGAACGAGCGCGAATAGAGGTAATCGCCTACCAGCACGCTCGCCGCGTTGCCGAACAGCGCGTTGGCGGTCTGGCGGCCGCGGCGCAGCTCGGATTCGTCGACGACGTCGTCATGCAGCAGCGTGGCCGTATGGATGAACTCGACGACGGCGGCCAGCACGTGCCGCTGGTGCGACGTCTCGCCGAGCGCGCCGGCGACGAGCAGCAGCAACGCCGGACGCAGCCGCTTGCCGCCCGCGCCGATGATGTACTCGGCGATCTGGTTGATCAGCAGCACGTCGGACGCGAGGCTTTGCCGGATAACGCGATTCACCTGCTCCATGTCGCTGGTGATCGGAGCGAGCAGGTGGGCGGCGCTGAGGGTGGGGGAGGCGGTGGACGACGACATGATGATGGAATTGGGTGATGCCGCGGATTATAAGTCGAATCCGAGATCTCCCGGTCTGTCGGACGTGCCGCAGCCGCGATTTTGGCCGTCCGGCCGAGGCCGGCGTACGGCAATCGTCGATCGGTTTTGACTTGGGTGCTAACCCCATGTATAATCACGTGTTTTCCGCGCGTGGTGTGCGGAAAAATTGGATCCAGAGTGAGGTTCTCAATGTACGCGGTCATAAAAACCGGCGGCAAGCAGTACAAGGTTGCCGTTGGCGAAAAACTCAAAGTAGAACAGATACCGGCTGACATTGACGCTGAAATCACGCTCGACCAGGTTCTCGCAGTGGGCGAAGGCGAATCGATTAAGTTCGGTACGCCGCTGGTCAGTGGGGCTTCCGTCAAGGCCACCGTTGTGTCGCACGGTCGTCACGCCAAGGTCACCATCTTCAAGATGCGTCGCCGGAAGCACTACCAAAAGCACGGCGGCCACCGCCAGAACTACACTGAGCTGCGCATCGACGCGATCAACGCGTAAGCGCCTCGGTTAAGGAGCAATCAGATGGCACACAAAAAGGCAGGCGGCTCTTCCCGGAACGGCCGCGACTCCGAGTCGAAACGTCTCGGCGTGAAGGTGTACGGCGGCCAGGCAATCAATGCCGGCGGCATCATCGTGCGTCAGCGCGGCACGCGCATGCACGCAGGCGAGAACGTCGGCATGGGCAAGGATCACACCCTGTTCGCGCTGGTCGACGGTCACGTGAAGTTCGCGACGAAGGGCGCGGACAAGAAGCATCTGGTCATCGTCGTCCCGGCGGCTGCCTAAGTTCAGGCACCCACGGGCTTCGAGCCGAAAGGCCCCGCAGTCTTCGCGGGGCCTTTTTTATTTGGCCGCCGGGCGCATGTGCGTTCCGGCGACCGTCGTGCAACCGGCGTACGATCGGCCGAACGGCAGATTGTTCAAGCGCGCCGGCGCGCGGCACAATAGCGGAAATACTGGGCGGAGTGACGAATGAAGTTCATTGACGAAGCACGAATCGAAGTCATCGCCGGCGACGGAGGCGATGGCAGCGCGTCGATGCGCCGCGAGAAATTCGTCCCGTTCGGCGGGCCGGACGGCGGCGACGGCGGCCGGGGCGGTAGCGTCTACGCGATCGCCGACCGCAACATCAATACGCTGATCGACTACCGTTACGCGAAGAAGCACCTGGCGCGCAATGGCGAAAACGGTCGCGGCTCGGATTGCTACGGCAAGGGCGGCGACGACGTCACGCTGCGCATGCCGGTCGGCACGATCATCAACGACATGGATACCGGCGAGCTGATCGCCGACCTGACCGAGCACGACCAGCAGGTGATGCTCGCACAGGGTGGCTCTGGCGGCCTCGGCAACCTGCATTTCAAGTCGAGCACGAACCGCGCGCCGCGTCAGAAGACAGACGGCAAGCCCGGCGAGCGGCGCATGCTGAAGCTCGAGTTGAAGGTGCTCGCCGATGTCGGCCTGCTCGGTATGCCGAACGCGGGCAAGTCGACGTTTATTTCGTCGGTGTCGAATGCGAGGCCGAAGATCGCCGACTACCCGTTCACGACGCTCGCGCCGAATCTCGGCGTGGTGCGCGTCGGCCCGAGCAAGAGCTTCGTGATCGCCGACATCCCGGGGCTGATCGAGGGCGCAGCCGAAGGCGCGGGCCTCGGACATCAGTTCCTGCGTCACCTGCAGCGCACGGGCGTGCTGCTGCATCTTGTCGATCTCGCCCCGTTCGACGAAAGCGTCGATCCGGTCGCGGAAGCGACTGCGATCGTCGGCGAGCTGCGCAAGTACGATGAGGCGCTGTACGAGAAGCCGCGCTGGCTCGTGCTCAACAAGCTCGACATGGTGCCGGAAGACGAGCGCGAGGCGCGCGTCGCGGATTTCCTCGAGCGCTTCGGTTGGGACGGCCCCGTGTTCGAGATTTCGGCGCTGACGGGGCAGGGCTGCGAAGCGCTGTGCTACGCGATCTACGATTACCTGTCCGAGCATTCGGACGCGCATCGCGCGGCGGAGGCGGAAGATCTCGCGGCGGACGTGCGTTTCCGCGATGCGCCGCCTGCGAACGGCGGTGCAGTGCCGGGCGACGACGCCTGAGCGGTTCCGGAACGCGCCGGGCGTGCCGCCCGGCGTCGGCGTTCAATCGCGCCCGGCCGGGCAGGCATCAGATACAGGAGACAGTGCAGGATGCGTTCGATCATCGCGGATTCGAAGCGATTGGTGGTGAAGGTGGGCTCCAGCCTCGTGACCAACGACGGCAAAGGGCTCGATCATGCTGCAATCGGCCGCTGGGCCGCCCAGATCGCCGCGCTGCGCGCTCAGGGCAAGGAAGTCGTGCTCGTCAGTTCGGGCGCGATTGCCGAAGGGATGCAGCGGCTCGGCTGGAGCAAGCGGCCGCGCGAAATCGACGAGCTGCAGGCCGCCGCCGCAGTCGGCCAGATGGGGCTCGCGCAGGTCTATGAGAGCCGTTTCACCGAACACGACATCCGCACCGCGCAGATCCTGCTCACGCACGCCGACCTGGCGGACCGCGAGCGTTACCTGAATGCGCGTTCGACGCTGCTCACGCTGCTGCGGCTCGGCGTCGTGCCGATCATCAACGAGAACGACACGGTCGTTACCGACGAAATCAAGTTCGGCGACAACGACACGCTCGGTGCGCTCGTCGCGAACCTGATCGAAGGCGATGCGCTGATCATCCTGACCGACCAGTCGGGGCTGTTCACGGCCGATCCGCGCAAGGATCCGAACGCGACGCTCGTCGCCGAGGCCAATGCGGGCGCGCCGGAACTCGAGGCGATGGCGGGCGGTGCGGGCTCGAGCCTCGGCCGCGGCGGGATGTTGACGAAGATTCTCGCGGCGAAGCGTGCGGCGCACAGCGGCGCGAACACCGTGATCGCGAGCGGTCGGGAGTCCGACGTGCTCGTGCGTCTGGCGGCCGGCGAGGCGATCGGCACGCAACTGATCGCACGTACCGCGCGGATGGCGGCGCGCAAGCAATGGATGGCCGATCACCTGCAGGTGCGCGGCCATGTCGTGATCGATGCCGGCGCGGTCGAGAAACTGACGGCCGGCGGCAAGAGCCTGCTGCCGATCGGCGTGACCGGCGTGCAGGGCGCGTTCGCGCGCGGCGAGGTGATCGCGTGCGTCGGCCCCGACGGGCGCGAAGTGGCGCGCGGGCTCACGAACTACAGCAGCGCCGAGACGAAGCTGATTCAGCGCAAGCCGAGCGGCGAGATCGAGACCGTGCTCGGCTACATGCTGGAGCCTGAACTGATCCATCGCGACAACCTCGTGCTGGTGTGACTGTCCGCTCCGGATCCGGTAGCCAAATAAAAAGCCCGCGTGATGCGGGCTTTTTGCATGGTGCGGGACGGAGCAGGCGGCTCGTGCCGCGTACCGTCAGCGCAACTGGCTCATTGCGGTGCGGTGAAACCGGATGTTCTCCAGGATCTGCTTGGTCGAGCCTTGCGGCATCTTGTTCGCGCAGAAATAGTCCTGATAGAGCGACGAGTGGTACGCATTCAGTTCGCCGTTCTCGATGCGCCGCCAGTCGTTCTCGACCGTGCGGTCCCAGCCGTCGTGTTCCGCATTCAGGCCGGCGTACTGCCGCCATTCGTAGGTGTCGCAGCGGATGCCTTCGTAGTTCACATTGCGCGCGCCGGCCGGGCTCGTGATGACGACGGCGTAGCGCACGACGCCATCGGTGCCGACCGCGAGCGACTTCGCATCGACGAAGAACTTGAGCGGCGTGTTCTGCGATACGTTGAACGGCAGCAGGTCGCCCGTCTGCGGCAGCGGCGGCAGTGTGTCGACCGCGTTTTCCTTCCAGGTGCCCTGGCGGTCCAGCAGATACACGAACTCGCTGTCATCCTTGTTGGTCGGCGTCTTCGAATTCGCGCAACCGGCCAGCATGGCCGCTGCGGCAATCGATGCGAGCGCGAGAGCAATCGCTTTCAATATGCATTCCTCGTAAAAAAAGGGCGCGACACAAGGTCGCGCCCGGTCATGCAGTCCGACTCGTCATTTGCCGACGATCACGTGGGGCGGCATCTCGTCGAGCGTGCCCGCTTCCACTTCGATCTCCGAACAGACTACCGATGTGTCGACAATCGTCAACGTCTGCTGGGCCTGTGCGCCGATGACGCGCGGATAGCGCGACAGACGCGGCCCGCGCGGCTTTTCGGCTCGCTGCGCCGGGCGGCGCAGGAAGCGCGACAGTTCCGTCAGCGCCAACTGATAGACATCCCGCTTGAACTCGATCACCGCATCGAGCGGCACCCAGTACTCGTTCCAGCGCCACGCATCGAACTCCGGGTGATCGGTCGCGCGCAAGCAAATGTCGCAATCGCGTCCAACCATCCGCAGCAGGAACCAGATCTGCTTCTGGCCGCGGTAATGACCGCGTACTTCGCGTTTGATGAACTTGTCAGGCACCTCGTAACGCAACCAGTCGCGAGTGCGGCCGATTATCTTGACGTGTTCCGGATGCAGGCCCGTTTCCTCGTGCAGTTCCCGGTACATCGCCTGCATGGGGGTCTCGCCGTACTTGATCCCACCTTGAGGAAACTGCCAGGAGTGCTCGCGGAGCCGCTTGCCCCAAAACACCTCGTTGCGCGCGTTCAAGAGGATGATGCCGACGTTCGGGCGAAAGCCTTCACGATCCAGCATACAACCACCTTCGAATCCTTTAAAATTGCTTTGATTATAAACAGATAACGGGCGCTGCGCACCGTGACGGAGCGAATCCGCGCGGGGCACACCGGCTGAATTGTCCCTGATTAGTCTGCTACGTCATCTGCGCCATCGTCGTTCGTCGCGCGCAGCTTTTTCACCTTGAAACTTTTTCGGGCGCCCCGCCTGGGGGCGCCGTTTTTGGAACCGTCCGCATGAAAGCTTCCCGTTTCTTTATCGGCACCCTGAAAGAAGCACCCGCCGACGCAGAGATCGTCAGCCACAAGCTGATGGTACGCGCCGGCATGATCCGTCGCGTCGCCGGCGGCATCTATAACTACCTGCCGGTCGGCCTGCGTTCGATTCGCAAGGTCGAGGCGATCGTGCGCGAGGAAATGAACCGGGCGGGCGCCATCGAGCTGCTGATGCCGGCCGTGCAGCCGGCCGAGCTGTGGCAGGAATCGGGCCGCTGGGAACAGTACGGCCCCGAGCTGCTGCGCTTCAAGGACCGCAAGGACAACGATTTCGTGATCGGGCCGACGCACGAGGAAGTCGTCACCGACATCGCGCGCAACCAGATCAAGAGCTACCGGCAGATGCCGGTGAACTTCTACCAGATCCAGACGAAGTTCCGCGACGAGATCCGTCCGCGCTTCGGCGTGATGCGCGGCCGCGAATTCATCATGAAGGACGCATATTCGTTCGACAAGGATGCGGCCGGCCTGAACGAGTCGTATCGCAAGATGTACGACGCGTACGTGCGCATCTTCACGCGCCTCGGCCTCGAGTTTCGTGCGGTCGCGGCCGACAGCGGCTCGATCGGCGGCAACTTCTCGCACGAGTTCCACGTGATCGCCGACACCGGCGAGGACGCGATCGCCTACTGCCCGACGTCCGAGTTCGCGGCGAACATCGAGGCGGCCGAAGCGCTGCCGCTGATTGCCGAGCGCGCTGCGCCGGCAGAAGCGATGGAAAAGGTCGCGACGCCGGGCAAGGCGAAGTGCGAAGCCGTCGCCGAACTGCTGGCCATCCCGCTCGAGCGCACGATCAAGTCGATCGTGCTCGCGACCGACAACGAAGGCGCCGAGCCGACCATCTGGCTCGTGATGCTGCGCGGCGACCACGACCTGAACGAGATCAAGGTGTCGAAGCTGCCGGGCCTGAAGAACCACCGCTTCGCGACCGAACAGGAAATCGTCGAGTGGTTCGGCACGCCGCCGGGCTACCTCGGCCCGGTCGGCACGAAGAAGCCCGTGAAGGTGATCGCGGACCGTACGGTCGCGAACATGAGCGACTTCGTCGTCGGCGCGAACGAGGTCGACTATCACATCGCGGGCGTGAACTGGGGCCGCGACCTGCCCGAGCCGGACGTCGCCGATGTGCGCAACGTGCAGAAGGGCGACCCGTCGCCGGACGGCAAGGGCGTGATCGACATCTGCCGCGGCATCGAGGTTGGCCACGTGTTCCAGCTCGGCACCAAGTACTCGGAAGCGCTGGGCGCGACGTTCCTCGACGAGTCGGGCAAGCCGCAGCCGATGCTGATGGGCTGCTACGGCGTCGGCGTCACGCGCATTCTCGGCGCGGCGATCGAACAGAACTTCGACGACCGCGGCATCATCTGGCCGGAGTCGATCGCGCCGTTCGAGGTCGTGCTGTGCCCGATGGGCTATGACCGCAGCGAAATGGTGCGCGAGACCGCCGACAAGCTGTACGCGGAACTCGTTGCGGCCGGCATCGACGTGATCCTCGACGACCGCGGCGAGCGTCCGGGCGTGATGTTCGCCGACTGGGAGCTGATCGGCGTGCCGCATCGCCTCGTGATCGGCGAGCGCGGCCTGAAGGAAGGCAAGATCGAGTATCAGGGCCGCCGCGACGCCGAAGCGACGCTGCTGCCGGTCGACGCGGCCGCGGCGACGGTCGCGGAGAAGATCCGCGCCGCGCTCGCGCACTAAGCGCGGCGACCGGGGGACACGATGGAATACACGTTCCTGTCGGCCACCGTGCTCCTGGTGCTGATCACCGATCCGCTCGGCAACATCCCGCTGTTCATTACGGCGATGCGGGACGTGCCGCGCGAGCGGCGCGTGAAGCTGATCCTGCGTGAAGTGGGGATCGCGTTCGTGATCCTGCTGTTCTTCATGGTGGTCGGCGACCGCTTCCTGCGGATGATGAACCTCACCGACCTGTCGTTGCGGCTCGGCGGCGGGATCGTGCTGTTCCTGATCGCACTGCGGATGATCTTCCCGCATCCGGACGGCGCGCTCGGCAGCGATCCGCGCGCGGGAGGCGAACCGTTCATCGTGCCGCTCGCGATTCCGGCACTCGCCGGGCCGTCGGCGCTCGCGACGGTGATGCTGCTGACGTCGCAGGCGCCGGGCAAGATGTTCGAGTGGGTCGGCGCGCTGACGGTCACGATGCTCGTCTGCGCGGTCACGCTGGTATTGGCCGAACGGATCCAGCAGTGGCTCGGCGAGCGGACGGTCGCGGCGTTCGAGCGGCTGATGGGCCTCGTGCTCGTCGCGATTTCGGTCGAGATGCTGCTGGCCGGCATCCGCGCGTTCGTGCACCAGCTGTAGGGCGGCGCGCACACGAAAAAAAGCGGCGCTCCGGGAAACCGGAGCGCCGCTTTCTTTTATATAGCGGGCAGCGCGGCGATCAGACGTTCGCGGTCAGCGCGCGGATCGTCGGCAGGTTGCGCCAGTAGCCCTTCGCATCCATCCCGCAGCCGAACACGTAGCGGTCCGGCACCGAGAAGCCGCAGAAGTCGGGGTGCAGCGGTTTGGCCTTCGCGAGCGTCTTCTCGCACAGCACGGCCGACATGAAGCGCTGCGCGCCCATGTCGAGGATGCGGTCGCGGATCGCGGCCATCGTCTCGCCTTCGTCGAGGATGTCGTCGAGCACGAGCACGATCCGGTCCTTCACCGATTCGCGCGGCGCGACGCGCCAGTGCATCTCCGGGCTGCCCTGCGTCGTGTTGCGGTAGCGGGTCAGGTGGATGTAGTCGAATTCGAGCGGGAAATCGAGATGCGGCAGCAGCATCCCGGTAAACACCGCGGCGCCGCCCATCACCGAGAGAACGAGCGGGAACGCATCGCCGATCTCGGCGCGGATCGCGTCGGCCATCCGGGCGATCGACGCATTGACGGCGTCGGCCGAGACGATCTCTTCGGAGTGGTCGAAAATGTGGAGGGCTTCTTCGCGGTTCATGTGTTCTGGCGGGCAGTCGGTATACAAATAAGGATGAAGCAGAACGGACGGCGCGCGCTACAGCAAAAACCCGCGCGCCGGCCGACGGGCGGAATCAGCGCATGCCGGGCATCATGCCCTTCAGGCCGCGCATCATCTTCTGCATGTTGCCGCCCTTCAGCTTCTTCATCATCGTACGCATCTGGTCGTACTGGTTCAGCATCCGGTTGACTTCCTGCACCGGCACGCCCGCGCCGGCCGCAATGCGGCGCTTGCGCGTCGCCTTGATGATTTCGGGTTTCGCGCGCTCGGCGGGCGTCATCGAGCTGATGATCCCTTCCATCCGGCGGATCTGCTTTTCGGCCTGGCCCATGTCGGCGCCGGCCGCCGCCTGCTGGAATTGCGCGGGCAGCTTGTCCATCAGCGACGACAGGCCGCCCATGTTCTTCATCTGCGAGATCTGCGCGCGGAAATCGTTCAGGTCGAAATCGCCGCCCTTCTTGACCTTGTCGGCGAGCTTCTGTGCGGCCTGCACGTCGACGCCGCGCTGCGCTTCCTCGACGAGCGCGAGGATGTCGCCCATGCCGAGGATCCGGTTCGCCATCCGGTCGGGGTGGAACACCTCGAGGCCGTCGAGCTTTTCGGCGACACCGACGAACTTGATCGGCTTGCCCGTGATGTGGCGCACCGACAGCGCGGCGCCGCCGCGCGAATCGCCGTCGAGCTTGGTCAGCACGACGCCGGTGAGCGGCAGCGTGTCGTTGAACGCCTTCGCGGTGTTGACCGCGTCCTGGCCGAGCATCGCGTCGACGACGAACAGCGTTTCGGCCGGCTTCAGCGTGCTGTGCAGCGCGGCGATTTCCTGCATCATCGCCTCGTCGATGCCGAGGCGGCCGGCCGTGTCGACGATCAGCACGTCATGGTAGTGGCGCTTCGCCCAGTCGACGGCCGCCAGCGCGATGTCGACGGGCTTCTGGTCCGGCGTCGACGGGAAGAAGTCGGCGCCGACCTGTTCGCTCACCGTTTTCAACTGCATGATGGCGGCCGGACGATACACGTCGCACGACACGGTCAGCACCTTCTTCTTGTACTTCTCGCGCAACAGCTTCGCGAGTTTGCCGACGGTCGTGGTCTTGCCCGCGCCCTGCAGGCCGGCCATCAGGATCACGGCGGGTGGCGTGACCGCGAGATTCAGCTCGGCGGCCTTGCCTTCGTAGTCGCCGCCGATCACGGCGGTCAGTTCCTTCTGGACCACGCCGACGAGCGCCTGACCCGGCGACAGGCTGCTGATCACTTCTTCGCCGAGCGCCTTTTCCTTGACCTTGGCGATGAATTCGCGGACGACCGGCAGCGACACGTCGGCTTCCAGCAGCGCGAGACGCACCTCGCGGAGCATCTCCTGCGTGTTGGCCTCGGTGAGCCGGGCCTCGCCGCGCAGCGTCTTGACGACGCGCGCCATCCGTTGAGTGAGATTGTCGAGCATGGGGAGCGATGGACAGTGGGGCCCGAAGGCGCGGCGGAACCGAACAAAGGGAGCCGTCGCGGGAAGGGGGCCTAGTGTAAACTTCGAACATGGATATTGTACTGTATGCCCTCACCGCATTCCTGTACGGCGGCCTCGCCGTCGCAGGCTGGCGCACGCACCGCCAGGGTGCGACGCCGCTCGTCGCGAGCGTGCCGGCCGTGCCGGTTCCCGCGTCCGCCGCGTCCGGGATGAGCGGGGCCGGCCGCGCGCTGCTGTTCGCCGCGCTCGTCGCGCACGGCGTGCTGCTCCACATGACGATTTTTCCGAACGACGCGATGGTGTTCGGCTTCGCGTTCGCGCTTTCCGCGATGTTCTGGCTCGGCGCCGGCATCTACTGGATCGAGAGCTTTTTCTTCCCGCTCGACAGCCTGCGCCTGCTGGTACTGCCGCTCGCGTGCGCCGCGTCGCTGCTGCCGCTGGTGTTCGGCGGCGTGCGGGTGCTGCCTTATGCCGCGGCGCCGCTGTTCAAGCTGCACTTCCTGATCGCGAACATCGCGTACGGCCTGTTCGCGATCGCGGCGCTGCACGCGATCCTGATGCTGATGGTCGAGCGGCGCCTGCAGTCGCTGCGCAACGGCGGGCGCGACGGCTCGACGGGCTGGATCGCGAGCTGGCTCGAAACGCTGCCGCCGCTGCTCACGCTCGAGAAGCTGCTGTTCCGCCTGATCGGCGCCGGCTTCGTGCTGCTCACGCTGACGCTCGCGTCGGGCATCCTGTTCAGCGAGCAGGTCGACGCGCGCGCGCTGCGGCTCGACCACAAGACCGTGTTCGCGATCCTGTCGTGGCTGATGTTCGGCGGCCTGCTGGTCGCCCGCAAGACGTCGGGCTGGCGCGGGCGCGGCGCCGCGCGCTGGGTGCTCGTGTCGTTCGCCGCGCTGCTGCTCGCGTATGTCGGCAGCCGGTTCGTTTTCGAGGTGCTGCTGCACCGTTCCGTGGTTTGACCGCAGGTTTCCGATGCGACAGATTCTTCTCCTGATTCTTCTCTTCTTCGCCGGTTCGTGGCTCGCACGCAAGCTGCGCCAGGCCCAGGAGCACGCGCAGGCACGCACCGGCCGCGGCGCGGGTGACGGCGGCGCGCCGGGTGCCGGCGCTGCGCGCCCGAACGGCGACACGCGGTCGCTGCCCGAGCCGATGGTGCGCTGCGCCGAATGCGGCGTGCATGCGCCGAAGGGCGACGCCGTCGCCGCGGGCGGCGAATACTTCTGCAGCGCCGAGCACGCACAGCGCCACGCCGCGCGCGCGAGCGGTCACGACGCACGATGAGCGGCGCGCCGCCGTTGTCGGTCGACGCGAACGGCTGGGTGCGCGAAGCGCGCCATGCGCCGTCGCCGAACTTCGAGGCGCGGCCCGCGGGTGCGGTGCCGACGCTCGTGGTCGTCCACAACATCAGCCTGCCGCCCGGCGAATTCGGCGGCGACGCGATCGAGGCGCTGTTCCTGAATCGCCTCGACTGCGATGCGCACCCCTATTACCAGAGTCACCTGCGCGGGGTGCGCGTGTCCGCGCACTTCCTGATCCGCCGCAGCGGTGAGCTCGTGCAGTTCGTGTCGTGCGACGAGCGCGCGTGGCACGCGGGCTCGTCCGAGTTCTTCGGTAGGGCGCGCTGCAACGATTTCTCGATCGGCATCGAGCTCGAAGGCGCGGACGACGTGCCGTTCGACGACGCGCAGTACGCGATGCTCGCCGCGCTCTCGCGCGCGCTCGCCGCACGTTATCCGGTCGACGCATTCGCGGGGCACTCGGACGTCGCGCCGGGTCGCAAGACCGACCCGGGCCCGCATTTCGATTGGCAACGCTTCGCGAGCGATGCCGGTTTTTCCGCCGGATACTTTCCTTTCCGTCAGCACTGATCGCGGGGTTTTTTGACCGGAGAAAGTTTTTTCTCCGACCAATGCCTTGTCGTGTCGGCGCGCGAGCGATGTCAAGACCTCTATTGCAAATTATCCGTTTTGACCTCGTCCGAATGTCCACTATACTTGGTGCCAGTTGAGCAGTTCTGCACTAGATATAGTGTGTGTCGCAGGGGAAACCCCGAGTGGCACCGGCCGGCGGGCAACGCCGGCGGACGGGGTTCTCAGGGCGGCGCGTCGGGCCGGGCGGTCAGAGCGTCGCGATCAGCGCAGCGAATTTCGACGGGGCAGGGTACACATGACGAAGCACACGACCGGCTCGGTTGTCGCGCATCGACCGAACCGGCTTCCCCGACGCATCGCTCGCCTCTTACCGCTCGCGCACCGCATTGCGCAGCGTTCGTTTTAATCCGCGGTTCTCTCCGCACCATCCAACACCAGGAGCTTTGCACATGCAAACCACCGACAACGCGACGTCCCAGTACGAGAGCGCCTCGAGCCGTCCGCTCGGCGGGACCGAACAGGGCGCGCAAGCGCTCGCGCCGCAAGCCACGTTTGCCGACTACAAGGTGATCCGCCGCAACGGCAGCGTGGTGTCGTTCGAGCCTTCGAAGATCGCGATCGCGGTGACCAAGGCTTTCCTGGCCGTCAACGGCGGGCAGGGCGCGGCATCGGCGCGCGTGCGCGAGCAGGTCGAACAGCTGACGCACAACGTGGTGCGCGCGCTCGTGCGCAGCCGCCCGAACGGCGGTACGTTCCATATCGAAGACATCCAGGACCAGGTCGAACTCGCGCTGATGCGCGGCGGCGAGCACAACGTCGCGCGTGCGTACGTGCTGTATCGCGAGAAGCGTCACCTCGAGCGCCAGCATGCGGGCGAGGAGGCAGCGGCGGCAGGCGGCGAGTCGAGCACCGGCATCAACGTCGTCGACAACGGCGTCTCGCGTCCGCTCGACATGAACGCGCTGCGCGCGCTGATCGTGTCGTCGTGCGATGGCCTCGGCGCTGCGGTTAACCCTGAGCCGATCGTCGCGGAGACGGTGAAGAACCTGTACGACGGCGTGCCGATGAGCCAGGTCTACGACTCGGCGATCCTCGCTGCGCGCACGATGATCGAGAAGGACCCGGCATACAGCCAGGTCACGGCCCGCATCCTGCTGCACACGATCCGTCGCGAGATCCTCGGCGAGGAAGTGGTGCAGGCCGAGATGTCGGCCCGCTACGCGGAATACTTCCCGCAGTTCCTGAAGCGCGGCGTCGACGCCGGCCTGCTCGACGACAAGCTGCTGCAGTTCGACCTGAAGCGCCTCGGTGAAGCGCTCGACGCGAACCGCGACCTGCAGTTCGGCTACCTCGGCCTGCAGACGCTGTACGACCGCTACTTCCTGCACGTCGACGGCACCCGCATCGAAATGCCGCAGGCATTCTTCATGCGCGTCGCGATGGGCCTGTCGCTGAACGAGATCGACCGCGAAACGCGCGCGATCGAGTTCTACAACGTGCTGTCGAGCTTCGACTTCATGAGCTCGACGCCGACGCTGTTCAACTCGGGCACGCATCGCTCGCAGCTGTCGTCGTGCTACCTGACGACGGTCGCGGACGATCTCGACGGCATCTATGAAGCGCTGAAGGAAAACGCGCTGCTGTCGAAGTTCGCCGGCGGTCTCGGCAACGACTGGACGCGCGTGCGCGCACTCGGCTCGCATATCAAGGGCACGAACGGCAAGTCGCAAGGCGTGGTCCCGTTCCTGAAGGTCGTGAACGACACGGCCGTCGCGGTCAACCAGGGCGGCAAGCGCAAGGGCGCGGTCTGCGCGTACCTCGAATCCTGGCACCTCGACATCGAGGAATTCCTCGAGCTGCGCAAGAACACGGGCGACGATCGCCGCCGTACGCACGACATGAACACGGCGAACTGGATTCCCGACCTGTTCATGAAGCGCGTGATGGAAGGCGCCGACTGGACGCTGTTCTCGCCGTCGACCTGCCCGGACCTGCACGACAAGTTCGGTGCCGATTTCGAGAAGGCTTACACGGCTTACGAAGAGAAAGTCGCGCGCGGCGAGATCAAGCTGTTCAAGAAGATCCCGGCGCAGCAGCTCTGGCGCAAGATGCTCGGCATGCTGTTCGAGACGGGCCACCCGTGGATCACGTTCAAGGATCCGTGCAACATCCGCTCGCCGCAGCAGCACGTCGGCGTCGTCCACTCGTCGAACCTGTGCACGGAAATCACGCTGAACACGAGCGACACCGAAATCGCGGTGTGCAACCTCGGCTCCGTGAACCTGCTCGCACACCTGGTGAAGCAGGCCGACGGCAGCTACGCGCTCGACCACGACAAGCTGAAGCGCACGATCAGCGTCGCGATGCGCATGCTCGACAACGTGATCGACATCAACTACTACGCGGTGCCGAAGGCGCGTAACTCGAACCTGAAGCACCGCCCGGTCGGCATGGGCATCATGGGCTTCCAGGACTGCCTGCACCTGCTGCGCACGCCGTACGCGTCGGAAGCGGCGGTCGAGTTCGCCGATCGCTCGATGGAAGCGGTCTGCTACTACGCGTACTACGCGTCGACCGAGCTGGCCGAAGAGCGCGGCCGCTACTCGAGCTACCGCGGCTCGCTGTGGGATCGCGGCATCCTCCCGCAGGACACGCTGAAGCTGCTGACGGAAGCGCGCGGCGGCTACGTCGAGGTCGACACGTCCGAGTCGCTCGACTGGACGACGCTGCGTTCGCGGATCGCCGCGCACGGCATGCGCAACTCGAACTGCGTCGCGATCGCGCCGACGGCGACGATCTCGAACATCATCGGCGTGTCGGCGTGCATCGAGCCGACCTTCCAGAACCTGTACGTGAAGTCGAACCTGTCGGGCGAATTCACGGTGGTGAACGAGTTCCTCGTTCGCGACCTGAAGGAACGCGGCTTGTGGGACGAAGTGATGGTCGCCGACCTGAAGTACTTCGACGGCATGCTGTCGCGCATCGACCGCATCCCGGCCGACCTGCGCGCGATCTACGCGACCGCGTTCGAAGTCGATCCGACGTGGCTGGTCGAAGCCGCATCGCGTCGCCAGAAGTGGATCGACCAGGCGCAGTCGCTGAACATCTACATGGGCGGCGCGTCGGGCAAGAAGCTCGACGAGGTCTACAAGCTCGCGTGGCTGCGCGGCCTGAAGACGACCTACTACCTCCGCACGATGGCGGCGACGCACGTCGAGAAGTCGACGGTCGCACACGGCGCGCTGAACGCGGTGCCGACGGGTGGTTCGAGCAGCGGCGGCGCGCAAGGCGCGGCAGGCGGCTTCGGTGCGGCAGGCGGCGATGCGTCGTCGGGCGCGATCGGCGCAGCGGCGGCACTCGCGCCGGTCGAGGCCGACGGTCCGGTGTGCACGATGCGTCCGGGCGATCCGGGCTTCGACGAATGCGAAGCGTGCCAGTAACGCAGCGCGCCTGACCTGAAGATGTGCCGTGCGGCGCGCACGACGACCGATCGAGGTTGAAGTGTGCGCCGCTCTCAACTAAAAAAATGATAAGGAATCTGTAACGCGGCACCAGCGTTGCAGGCAGCGACAAGCGATCGAAACATCCCCGACGACGTCGCGTTTCGATCAGCGTTCGATGCGTCGAGCGCACCTCGCGATACACGCGCGACACACGTCGCGCTCTGCATGAACGACGATGCGTTGCTCAAAGTGTTGTATCGAGGTCGCAACGCGAATCGAAAAAAGGATTTTTCGTGAGCGAACCCTTTTATCGCTCAGGAAAAGATGGTACAAACCGTTCTAAATTGATGGTGAGAATTTATGCTCAACTGGGATGACGAGAAGACTGCCGTAACTCCCGCGAGCGGAGCGCAGCACAATGCGATGCGCGCCCCCGCAGGAGTGGCTGTCGGAATGCAGGCTGCGTCGCCTGCCGCCCATCAGGTCCGCGACATTTTCGAAGGCGATCTTGCGGTGCCGCCGCAAGCATCGGCTGTTCCCGCCGGCGGTTCGGAAGCGCGGGTCAATGTCGCCGACAAGCGCATCATCAACGGCCAGACTGACGTCAATCAGCTGGTGCCGTTCAAATACAAGTGGGCGTGGGAAAAGTATCTGGCCGGTTGCGCGAACCACTGGATGCCGCAGGAAATCAACATGTCCCGCGACATCGCTCTGTGGAAGGACCCGAACGGTCTGACCGAGGACGAGCGCCGCATCGTGAAGCGCAACCTCGGCTTCTTCGTGACGGCCGATTCGCTCGCGGCGAACAACATCGTGCTCGGCACGTACCGCCACATCACGGCGCCCGAGTGCCGGCAGTTCCTGCTGCGCCAGGCGTTCGAAGAGGCAATCCACACGCACGCATATCAATATATTGTCGAATCGCTCGGTCTCGACGAAGGCGAGATCTTCAACGCGTACCACGAGGTCGCGTCGATCCGCGCGAAGGACGAATTCCTGATCCCGTTCATCCACACGCTGACGGACCCGGCCTTCAAGACCGGCACGCTCGAAGCGGATCAGAAGCTGCTGAAGTCGCTGATCGTGTTCGCCTGCATCATGGAAGGCCTGTTCTTCTATGTCGGGTTCACGCAGATCCTCGCCCTCGGCCGCCAGAACAAGATGACGGGTGCTGCAGAGCAATATCAGTACATCCTGCGCGACGAGTCGATGCACTGCAACTTCGGCATCGACCTGATCAACCAGATCAAGCTCGAGAACCCGCATCTCTGGACCGCGGAATTCCGCGCCGAGATTCGCGAGCTGTTCAAGCAGGCTGTCGAACTCGAATACCGCTACGCCGAGGACACGATGCCGCGCGGCGTGCTGGGTTTGAACGCGTCGATGTTCAAGAGCTATCTGCGCTTCATCAGCAACCGCCGTTGCCAGCAGATCGGCCTCGATCCGCTGTATCCGAACGAGGAAAACCCGTTCCCGTGGATGAGCGAGATGATCGACCTGAAGAAGGAGCGCAACTTCTTCGAGACGCGTGTGATCGAGTATCAGACGGGGGGCGCGCTGTCCTGGGAATAACCCGCAGCAGCGAACCCGTCACATGATGGAGCAGCCGGCGGCCTCTCGGCCCCGGCCCAAGGTTTAGGAGCAAGAACGCCTGATGCAAAGCATGCCCGGTGCCTTAGCGGCCCAACGACACGACAGGCACTTTGCGAACCCTTCAGTGGGATGGGCAAACTTCCCTCCGGATAAAGCGGACGGCCGTGTGGCGGTCCGCTTGATCAAGCGATTAGGGGTAGCGGCGCGAGGTGCGCCGGCTACCGACTTGATTTGGCGCGCGAGGCCATGTGGTCACGCGCGCCATACCGTATTCATTAGCGTAAGCGCGCGGTATCCGCGTACGCCGATGAATAGCCCGCTTCGAAGCGCACGTCCTGAACAGCGTCCGCGGGAAGCGGGTTTTGACGAAGGGTGTAGTTTGAACTGACTCTCATCTGAACCTGAAGGAGAACAACATGGCTACCGCCAAGAAGAAACCGGCTGCTAAGAAAGTTGCTGCCAAGAAGACCGTCGCGAAGAAGGCCGCTGCTCCGGCGAAGAAGGCCGCTGCAGTGAAGAAGGTTGCTGCGAAGAAGGTCGCGGTGAAGAAGGTTGCCGCGAAGAAGGCAGCACCGGCGAAGAAGGCCGCTGCGAAGAAGGTCGCGGCCAAGAAGGTCGCAACGAAGAAGGTTGCAGCCAAGAAGGTCGCAGCGAAGAAAGTCGCAGTGAAGAAGGTTGCTGCGAAGAAGGCAGCACCGGCCAAGAAGGCCGCTGCGAAGAAGGTTGCAGCCAAGAAAGTCGCAGTGAAGAAGGTTGCTGCGAAGAAGGCCGCACCGGCCAAGAAGGCTGCTGCCAAGAAGGCCGCGCCTGCGAAGAAGGCTGCTGCCAAGAAGGCTGCGCCTGCGAAGAAGGCCGCTGCGAAGAAGGCTGCACCCGCCAAGAAGGCTGCCCCTGCTGCGAAGAAGGCTGCCGCTCCGGCGAAGAAGGCTGCTGCTCCGAAGAAGGCCGTCGTGAAGAAGGCTGCACCGGCAACGACCGCGTCGACCGCATCGGTTGCGCCGGCATCGGGCGTGAAGACCGCGCTCAACCCGGCAGCGGCATGGCCGTTCCCGACCGGCAGCCGTCCGTAATCGCGGCTGACCAGCATCACCCGGGCACTCACGTGGTGTCCGTGGGTTGAGTAGCGCTACTCAATCAGTCCCGCCATCTGGCTCAGGTGGCGGGATTTTTTTTCGTCCGTATTCGCCCATGTACCGGCCGCGGCGAGTACGGACGAAAAAAAACGCATGTGCAGCTTCGCACATGCGTTCGACTGCGGCTTGCGCCGCATGCTGAGGTACCCGGTTAGTGCGTGACGCGCGTGACGCCGCCGCTCGACAGCAGCCGCACACGCTCGCCGGCGCGGAACGCTTCGCCGCTTGCTGCCTGCGTGATCGAGCGCAGGTCGCCGTTGTCGAGGCGCACGGTGATTTCGACACCGTTCGCCGTGCTGAGGTTTTCGCCGACCGCGTTGCCCGCGACCGCACCGACGAGACCGCCGGCGATTGCCGTCAGGATCGATCCCTTGCCGCCGCCGATCGCGCTGCCTGCGACCGCGCCGAGTGCGCCGCCGCCGAGCGTGCCGATCGCGCTGCCGCCGCCGTCGGACTGGATGCGCACCGCACGGACGCTTTCGACCGTGCCCATGCGGACCGTCTGTTCGCGCTGCGCCTGGCCGACGCTATAGACATCTGCCGAACCGGGTGCCGTGAAGCAGCCGGCGAGGGTCAGCGTGGCAGTCAGCATGGCCGCGAGCGTGAGGTTTTTTTTCGTCAACATTTTGGCTCTCCCACAATATTCATTTGAGACTGTAACCGAATGCAGCCTCGAAGCGCGCGTCGATTTCGGTGCGCGTCAGTACGTAAGTCTGGGGCCCCTGGTGAGCGATCTTGATCGAGCCCATCAGGCTCGCGAGGCGGCCCGTGGTTGCCCAGTCGAGGCCGTTCTCGATACCGTACAGCAGGCCGCCCCGGAAGGCATCGCCGCAGCCGGTCGGATCGACGACACGCTCGGCCGGCACAACCGGAATCTGCTCCGTGCCCTGCTTGTGGCGGATGGTCGCGCCGTGCTCGCCACGCGTAATGACGAGGGCGTCGACCCGGCTGGCGATTTCGTCTTCGGACCATCCCGTTTTGTCGCTCACCAGCTTGGCCTCGTAGTCGTTGACCGCGACATAGGTCGCAAGTTCAATGCTGCGGCGCAGCGTCGCGCCGTCGAACAGCGGCAGGCCCTGGCCCGGATCGAACACGAACGGCACACCGGCCTTGGCGAGCTCTTCCACGTGCTGCACCATCCCGTCGAAGCCGTCGGGGCCGACGATCGCGAGCTTGATGTCCGGCGCGTCGCCCGCATGGTTCAGGTGCGACTGCATCATCGCGCCGGGGTGGAACGCAGTGATCTGGTTGTTGTCGAGATCGGTCGTGATCATCGCTTGCGCCGTGTACGTATCGGGCAACACGCGAACGTGATCGCAGCGCAGGCCGAGCTGGTCGAACCGGTCGAGATACGGCTGCGCGTCGAGCGCGCCCATCGTCCCCATCATGCGCGCATCGCCGCCGAGCAGGTGCAGCGCGTACGCGATGTTGCCCGCGCAGCCGCCGAATTCGCGGCGCATCGTCGGCACGAGGAAGCTCAGGTTGATGAGGTGCACCTGGTCGGGCAGGATGTGCTCGCGGAACCGCCCTTCGAAGGTCATGATGGAGTCGTAGGCGATCGAGCCGCAAATCAGCGTAGCCAAGGTGTGCGTTCCTGTAGAAATGAGAGGCCCTGCGCGACAGCGCCGCGCGAAGGGCGCGGCGCGGCAGGGGACAGCGGGGAAATGCTTACTTCAGTGCGGCGAGCGCGGCGTCGTAGTTCGGCTCGTCCTTGATCTCGCCGACGAGTTCCGCGTGGATCACCTTGTCCTGCGCATCGAGCACGACGACGGCACGTGCGGTCAGGCCGTTCAGCGGGCCGCTCGTCACGTCGACGCCGTATGCGTTCGCGAACGCGCGGCCGGTGCGGAACGTCGAAGCCGTCACGACGTTCGCGAGGCCTTCGGTCGTGCAGAAGCGCGTGGCGGCGAACGGCAGGTCGGCGGACACGACGACCACGACCGTGTTGTCGAGCGACGACGCGGCTTCGTTGAACTTGCGGGTCGACGTCGCGCAGGTCGGCGTGTCGAGGCTCGGCACGATGTTCAGCACCTTGCGCTTGCCGGCGAAGCTGGCGAGCGACAGGTCGGCGAGGTCCTTGCCGACCAGCTTGAAATCGGCGGCTTGGGCGCCGACGGCCGGGAACGTGCCGGCGAGATCGATCGGGTTGCCACCCAGCGTAACTTTGCTCATGTTCGTGCTCCGAAATAGCGCGCCGCTCGGGCGCGCGGGTTGAGACGGGCGCGCAGGCGCGCGCCGCGGCGCGTCACGGATAGAAGATCTGGACGCGGAAATTCGAGGCGGGCGTGCCGTTCGTTTCGACGCGGACGATCATCGTCTGCGTCTTGCCGGGCGGCAGCCCGGCGTCGATCGGCGTGCCCGGGCGCACGTAGTCGCGCGGCGCGAGCACGCGGCGCACGGTCACGTGATTGGTGTCGTCGAGCAGCGTCAGTTCGAGCGACGGGTACGCGAGCGCGACACGGTAGCGGTTCGTCAGCGGCACCTTCAGCTCGAGCACGCGCGGGCCGTCGAGCTGGCGCAGGTCGGTCGCGTCGAGCCGCAGGCCGTCGATCGCGCGCGGCGGCGCGACCGTGCAGCCGAGCGGCGCGCAGGCCTGACGGAACCAGCCCTGCGTGACGGGCCAGTAGATCATCAGCGTCTCGCGCTGCCACCATGCGAGTTGCGCAACGAGCAGGAAGGCCAGTACCGCGGCGACGAGGCCGCCGAAAAAGCCGCCGAGCAACCCGCGCCGCTGCGGCGCGCGCGTCTCGCGCGTGACGGCGAAGGGCGGGCGATCGTCGTCGGTCAGCGCGGCCGGGAACGGCGCGGCGGGCGCGTCGGTGATCGCGGCCGGTGTTTTGTCGTGCCGGGCGACGGCGTCGGGCTCGGATCCGGTTTCGGGTGCGGTTACGGCCGGCGCCGGAGCGAACGCAAAACGCGGTTTGCGCGGCGCGCGCTCGTCGTCCGGTACGGCGAAGTGCGCGTGGCCCACGGGTCCGGTGTCGTCGGTAGCGGTTTCTGCTTCCGACGGAATGCGGGCGACGAAGCGGGGCTCATGCGGGTCGCGTTCGACCGGGGGCACGACGGGCGCGGGCGATGCTTCGGCTTCCTGTTCCGTCTGCGTCGAATGCGGTTCGGCCGGTTGCACGGCGTCGGCGGATGCATCGAGCTCGGTCGGGGACGGGAACGGCGCGGGCGTACCCGACAGGTGAACGATGCCGGCTTCGGTGGACGGGAGCGCGAGCGGCACCAGCGGCGCGGTGCGCACGGTCTGCACGTTGTGCTGCAGCGACGGATCGACGCCGGCGTCGAGCCACGGCGCCCACATGTCCCAGCCTTCCGGCTTGTAATCGGTGTCGGACGGCAACCCGGCCGGCGCGTCGGCGGCGAACAGCCGTGCGGGCGCGGCCTGATGGTGCGCGTCGCCGTTCTCCGGCGCGGCAGCCGTTTCGGTCAATACCGGTTCGGGCTGCTGCGCGTGCTCGGGAACGAGCGATTCCGACGCGTTGAAGACTTCGTGGCAACGCCCGCAGCGCACGAGCCCTTCATGCAGCGAGAGCTGTTCCTGCTGCAGTCGGAAGACGGTTTCGCAATGGGGGCAGCGCGTCGCAAGAAGCATGTCGAGCCGGGCGGCCTGCTGGCCAGAGTGAAGGACAGCGCTATTCTAATGGCTTTCCCGCCGGGTTCCGGCAAGGCAGACCCAACCTTCGTGTTCGCGCCAGACCGAGATGTCGATGTAGCGCGCATAGACGGCTGCGACTTCGTCCGCCTGGCGCGCGAGCACGCCCGACAGCGCGATGCGCCCGCCCGGTTTGACCTTCGACGCGAGCATCGACGCCATCAGCTTCAGCGGGTTCGACAGGATGTTCGCGACGACGATGTCGAATTCGCCGTCCGGGCATGCATCGGGCAGCCCGTACGTGACTTCCGCGCGATTGCGTTCGCTGTTCTGCCGTGCCGATTCGACGGCCTGCGGATCGATGTCGATGCCGATGACGGGGTTCGCCCCGCATTTCTTCGCGAGGATCGCGAGAATGCCGGAGCCGCAGCCGTAGTCGAGCACCGACTGGCCGGGCTTCACCGACTGTTCGAGCCATTCCATGCAAAGGCGCGTGGTCGGGTGGCTGCCGGTGCCGAACGCGAGGCCGGGGTCGAGTTCGAGTACGAGCGCGTCGGGATCGGGCGCGTCGTGCCACGACGGCACGACCCAGATCCGCTCGCCGATCGGGATCGGCTCGAACTGCGATTGCGTGAGCCGCACCCAATCCTGTTCCTCGACTTCGCGGACGTCGAATTTCGGTGCATCGGCGAGGCCGATCTCGTTCGCGGCCGCCGCGAGCAGCACGGCCGGCTCATGGTCGGGCGACAGCAGCGCGACCACGCGCGAGTGCTGCCACGCGGTGCGATCGGGCACGAGGCCGGGCTCGCCGAAGAGCGGCTGTTCGTCGGGCGTGTCGGCGTCGGCGTCCTCGACGGACACCGACAGCGCGCCGAGGTCGAGCAGCGCGTCGGACAATGCCTCCGCATGCTCACGGGCCAGTTCGACGACGAGTTCGCGATAGCTCATGCTTACGCTTCTTCCGGTGCGACCTGCTGCTTCTGCGCGAGCCGGTTTTCGAGGTAGTGGATGCTGGTGCCGCCTTCGACGAACTTCGAGTCGATCATCAGCTCGCGGTGCAGCGGGATGTTGGTCTGGATGCCTTCGACGACCATTTCCGACAGCGCGATGCGCATCCGGCTGATCGCCTGCTCGCGGGTCGCGCCGTAGGTGATCAGCTTGCCGATCATCGAATCATAGTTCGGCGGCACGAAATAGCCATTGTAGGCATGCGAGTCGACGCGCACGCCGGGGCCGCCCGGCGTATGCCACGACGTGATCCGGCCCGGCGACGGCGTGAACTTGAACGGATCTTCTGCGTTGATCCGGCATTCGATCGCATGTCCGCGGAACTGGATGTCGCGCTGGCGCAGCGCGAGCTTCTCGCCAGCCGCGATGCGGATCTGTTCCTGCACGATGTCGACGCCCGTGATCAGTTCCGACACCGGGTGCTCGACCTGCACGCGCGTGTTCATCTCGATGAAGTAGAACTCGCCGTTTTCGTACAGGAATTCGAACGTGCCCGCGCCGAGGTAGCCCATCTTCTTGCACGCGTCCGCGCAGCGGTCGCCGATGCGGTCGATCAGGCGGCGCGGAATGCCCGGTGCCGGTGCTTCCTCGATCACCTTCTGGTGGCGGCGCTGCATCGAGCAGTCGCGCTCGCCGAGCCAGATCGCGTTCTTGAACGCGTCGGACAGCACCTGGATCTCGATGTGGCGCGGGTTCTCGAGGAACTTCTCCATGTACACCTGCGGGTTGCCGAACGCACGGCCGGCTTCCTCGCGGGTCATGTTGACCGCGTTGACGAGCGCGGCCTCGGTGTGCACGACGCGCATCCCGCGCCCGCCGCCGCCGCCTGCCGCCTTGATGATGACCGGATAGCCGATCGCGCGCGCAATCTTGACGATCTCCTTCGGATCGTCCGGCAACGCGCCTTCCGAGCCCGGCACGCACGGCACGCCGGTCTTGATCATCGTCTGCTTGGCGGTGACCTTGTCGCCCATCATCCGGATCGTTTCCGGGCGCGGGCCGATGAACGTGAAGCCCGACTGCTCGACGCGTTCCGCGAAATCGGCGTTCTCCGACAGGAAGCCGTAGCCGGGATGGATCGCCTCGGCATCGGTGACTTCCGCGGCGCTGATCAGCGCCGGCATGTTCAGGTAGCTCAGGTTCGACGGAGCCGGGCCGATACAGACGGCTTCGTCCGCGAGGCGCACGTACTTGGCTTCCTTGTCGGCTTCCGAGTAGACGACCACCGTCTTGACGCCGAGCTCGCGGCACGCGCGCTGGATGCGCAGCGCGATTTCACCGCGATTGGCAATGAGGATTTTTTCAAACATAGCGAGTATTCGTCTCTTCGAGGGGCGCGCGAACGGCGCCTGGCGAGCATCGGCGGCGCGCGGCCGGAAGGCCGCGCAGCGGGCTTAGCCGATCACGAAAAGCGGCTGGCCGTATTCGACGGCCTGGCCGTTCTCGACGAGGATTTCCTTGATCACGCCGGCCTTGTCCGACTCGATCTCGTTGAGCAGCTTCATCGCTTCGATGATGCAGATCGTCTGGCCTTCCTTGACCGTGTCGCCGACCTGGACGAACGGGTCCGCGCCCGGCGACGGCGCGCGATAGAACGTGCCGACCATCGGCGACGTCACGACGTGGCCTTGCGGGACGGCCGGCGCGGCTGCGGCGCCGGCTGCCGGTGCAGCGGCACCGTCGGTCGGCAGCGCGGCCGACGGAGCGGGCGCGCTGATTTGCGGGGCATACCCAGCCGTCGGCTGTACGTAGACCGGCGGTGCGTTCTTGACGATGCGCACCTTGCCTTCGCCTTCCGTCACTTCCAGCTCGGAGATGCCGGATTCGGAGACGAGGTCGATCAGAGTTTTCAGCTTACGAAGATCCATCGGGAATTCCCCTTTCAATACGTGAAAGCGCCGGTTAGGGGCCGGCGCTGAATCTAGATCGCGAATTCAGCCGCGCGACGTGCCTTGCAGCTTGTCCAGCGCGTACTCGAGCGCGTACAGATAACCTTTCCAGCCGAGCCCGCAGATCACGCCTTCGGCCTGGTCGGAAAAGTAGGAGTGGTGCCTGAACGCTTCGCGGCGATGCACGTTCGACAAGTGAACCTCGACGAACGGGATGCCAACGCCGGCGATCGCGTCCCGGATCGCGACGCTCGTGTGCGTATACGCGGCCGGATTGATCAGGATGAAATCGGTCTGTTCCTCCCGCGCGGCCTGGATGCGGTCGACCAGCGCGCCTTCATGGTTGCTCTGGAACGACGACAGTTCGGCGCCGGCTTCCCGGGCGCGCGCGGCAAGCGCCTGATCGATCTGCGCCAGCGTGACGCGGCCGTACACCTCCGGTTCCCGGGTGCCGAGAAGGTTCAGGTTCGGGCCGTGCAGCACCAGCAATCGTGTCATGGTCGCTTCTATTTCTGCGGAATTGCGCGAACTTTAGCGCTATTTAGAGAAATTTGTCTAGTTTTGCCGAACGGCCGAATTCGCCGGACCTGCAAGAATTACCGGTGCGGATGCAAAGTATCGGCGAATTCACGCGAAATTGCGGCGATCGACGGGCAAATTGCCGCGAACGTGCGGGCCGGCGTTCGGGCAGGTTACAGCGCGTCGAGCGTCTTTTTCAGCTCGGCCGGCTGGATTTGTCCCAATTTTGTCTCGCGAATCTTGCCGGTTTCGTCGATGACGACCGTAAACGGCAACGCGCCAGCCGTATTCCCGAAATTACGGGCCAGATCGGCGCCCGCATAACCGCTGACGAAAACCGGATAGTCGACCTTCACTTTCTGCAGAAAGTTCTTCACGTTCTGCTCGGAATCGACGCCGATCCCGATGAAACGGATGCCTTTCTGTTTGTACTGATGCGACAGCGCGACGAGCTCGGGCATCTCTTCGACGCACGGGCCGCACCACGACGCCCAGAAATTGACGACGACCTTCTGGCCCTTGAAGGCGGACAGCGTAGCCGGCTTGCCGTCGACACCCGTCAGCGCCGCCGCCCACAACTGGTCGACCGGGCTGCCCGCTGCGGCGGGCGAGGCGACGGCGGCGCCGTCGTCGGCATTGCCGCGGAACCAATGGCCGGCGGTAATCCCGCCGGCGACGGCGGCGGCCGCGACCACCGCGAGCGCCAACATGCGTTTCATCATCATCGTTGAATCATTCAGGTTCGGAAGGGGCTTTGCCTGCTTCGACGAGCGTGCGCAGCGCGGCGGCATCCGCACGGGCGACCCGGCCGCGCGAGTCGGCCTTGACCGCGCCGCGCAGGTCGTCGCTCGCATAGAGCGCGAGGTGGATGCCGATCGCGTCCACATCGCGCCGCGGGCGCCACAGGAAGCTCAGCGTCTCGACGTCGCCGCGGCCCGCGAAGTGCCGCGTCTCGGACACGTCGTACTGGATGTTCTGGTTCAGCAGGTAGATCGCGACGTCCTTCGGGTTGTCGGTGAATGCCTGCAGATGGATATCCGAATGCGCGTTTGCGGTGCCGTTCAGCACGGCGCCCGTCACATACGGACGGAACTCGGCGAGCCGGCGCATCCAGTCGAGCGCGATCTCGCGCAGCAGACGCAGTTCGTCCGGCTGCGTGTCGCTCTGGAACAGTGCGAGGTACTCGCGCAGTTCTTCCTCGATCTGATCGTTATCCGGCAGCCATTCGCCGGCAACGCGCGAATCGCCGAGCAACTGGCGCGCGGCCTTGCGTTTCGCGCCGGCATAGTCCAGCCCGTCCTCCGCGATCAGGCGGGCGGCGGACTGGGCGATTTCCTCGCGGACGCGCCGCGGGTCGACAAGAGGTTTGCGAGACATGATCCGGCAATCATACTAGATCGCCGCGGCGCCCGAACGCGGGTGCGGCGGCCTGCCGCCCGGTGCGCCGGCGGCGTTCGCGCGCATCGTTCCGGCCGCCGGGCACGGCAGGCCGTCAGTTACAATACTGCTCTTTGTGTCGCGGCGACGAGCGCCGGTCGCACGGCCTGTCCGGCGCGCCGCAGACGCATCTTTTCCGAATCGACGGCGCCCGGCGGCGCGAAAGCATTCATCTATGCACATCCACATTCTTGGCATCTGCGGCACCTTCATGGGCGGTCTCGCCGTACTCGCGCGCGAGGCGGGCCACACGGTGACGGGTTGCGACGCGGGCGTCTATCCGCCGATGAGCACGCAGCTCGAGGCGCAGGGCATCACGCTGATCGAGGGCTACGGCGCCGAACAGATCGACCTGAAACCGGACCTGTTCGTGATCGGCAACGTCGTCACGCGCGGTAATCCGCTGATGGAGGCGATCCTCGATCGCGGCCTGCCGTACGTGTCGGGCCCGCAGTGGCTCGGCGAGCACGTGCTGGCCGGCAAATGGGTGCTCGCGGTCGCGGGCACGCACGGCAAGACGACCACGTCGTCGATGCTCGCGTGGCTGCTGGAAGACGCGGGCCTGAACCCGGGTTTCCTGATCGGCGGCGTGCCGCTGAACTTCGGCGTGTCGGCGCGGCTCACCGATTCGAGCTTCTTCGTGATCGAGGCCGACGAATACGATACGGCGTTCTTCGACAAGCGCTCGAAGTTCGTCCATTACCGGCCGCGCACCGCGGTGCTGAACAACCTTGAATTCGATCACGCCGACATCTTCCCGGATCTCGCCGCGATCGAAACGCAATTCCACCACCTCGTGCGCACCGTGCCCGGTGTCGGCCGGATCGTCACGAACGGCCGCTCGGACGCGCTCGAGCGCATGCTGGCGCGCGGCTGCTGGAGCGAGGTCGAGCGGTTCGGCGTCGACGGCGGCTGGCAGGCGTTGCCGGCCGAGGACGGCGTGCCGGTCGACGAGCGCTTTGCCGTGTATTCGCACGCGGAGCGTGTCGGCGAAGTCGCGTGGCAGGTGCAGGGCGATCACAACCGGATGAACGCGCTCGCGGCGATCGCCGCCGCGCGCCACGTCGGCGTGCCGCCCGCGCAGGCCGCGGCCTCCCTCGCGGCGTTCCGCAACGTGAAGCGCCGCATGGAAGTACGCGGCAGCGTGGACGGCGTGACCGTCTACGACGACTTCGCGCACCATCCGACCGCAATCGAAACCACGATCGCCGGCCTTCGTGCGCGCATCGGCAGCCGGAATGCCCGCATCCTCGCGGTACTCGAGCCGCGCTCGAACACGATGAAGCTGGGCGTGATGAAGGCGCAATTGCCCGCGAGCCTGGCCGATGCCGATCTCGTGTTCGGCTACGGCGCGCCGACCGGGCGTGACGCGCTCGGCTGGAATCTCGGCGAGGCGCTCGCGCCGCTCGGCGACAAGGCGCGCGCGTTCGACGATCTGCACCTGCTGGTGAAGGCCGTCACCGAGGCCGCGCGCCCGGGCGACCACGTGCTCGTGATGAGCAACGGCGGCTTCGGCGGCGTGCACCAGAAGCTGCTCGATGCGCTCGGGAGCCGCACGTGATCCTGTATCTGCACGGCTTCCGGTCGTCGCCGGAATCGCAGAAGTCGCGGCTGCTTGCCGCGCGCATGGCCGAACTCGGCCGCACGGCCGAGTGGCGGTGCCCGTCGCTGTCCGTGTCGCCGCTCGACGCGATCGCCGTCGCGGAAGCCGAGGTTGCCGGTGCGCGCGACGTGACCGTCATCGGCAGCTCGCTCGGCGGCTATTACGCCACGTGGCTGGCCGAAAAGCACGGCTGGAAGGCCGTGCTGCTGAATCCGGCCATCGTGCCGCAGCGCGATCTCGAGCAGCATCTGGGCGAACAGCCGCTGTGGCACGGCGGCGGCACGATCGTCGTCGAGCGCCGTCACCTGCACGAGCTCGACGCGCTGCGCGTGCCGGCGATCACGCGTGCCGAGCGCTACTATCTGTTCGCGGCGACCGGCGACGAAGTGCTCGACTATCGCGAGATGCTGGCCCATTACCCCGGCGCGAAAACGCGCGTGATCGAAGGCAGCGATCACGGCATCAGCGAATTTGCCGACTATGTCGACGACGTTCTCGCGTTTTGCGACGGAAAAGCGCGATAAACCGGCCGCGTGCCGATCGAATCCCCATCATCATGCGGCGCCGCCGATGCGGCGTCCGGCAGTCTGAACGAGAGTACTGAGTGAACGTTTTCTTCGAGGAATCGGGCAGTTTCAAGGCGGGCAGCGTGCTGTCGCGCCAAGGCGACGCATTTCAGGTCGAGTTGCCCGGCGGGCGGCGTGCGAAGGTGCGCGCGAAAGACGTGCTGATCGAATTCGACAAGCCGGCCGCGGGCGAACTGATGCAGGAGGCCGACACGGCCGCGCAGCAGATCGATCTGGATTTCCTGTGGGAATGCGCGCCGGCCGACGAGTTCGCGTATACGGCGCTGGCCGAGGAGTACTTCGGCGCGGCGTACGGCCCGGTCGAGCGCGCGGCGCTGGTGCTGCGGCTGCATGGCTCGCCCGTCTACTTCCGCCGCAAGGGGCGCGGCCAGTACCAGCGCGCGCCGGAAGAGCAGCTCAAGATGGCGCTCGCGGCGCTCGAACGCAAGCGCCAGCAGGCGCTGGTCCAGGCGCAGTATGAGGAGGAACTGAAGGCCGGCAAGCTGCCGGAAGCGTTCGCGGGCAAGGTGCTCGGGCTGCTGACGCGGCCGGACAAGAACGCGATCGAATACAAGGCGATGGAAGCGGCGGCCGGCGCGCGCGGCGTGTCGCCGGCGCGGCTGATGCTCGACTGCGGCGGCATCGCGTCGCCGCGTGCGCTGCACGAGGCGCGCTTCCTCGCGGAATTCTTCCCGCACGGCACGGGCTTTCCGCCTGTCGCGGTCGGCGCGCTGCCGGACGACCTGCCGCGCGCGAACGTCGAGGCGTTCTCGATCGACGACATCACGACGACCGAAATCGACGATGCGTTCTCGGTCGAACACCTGTCCGACGGCCGCGTGCGGATCGGCGTGCACATCGCGGCGCCGGCGCTCGGCATCGTGCGCGGCGACGCGGTCGACGCGATCGCGCGCACGCGCCTGTCGACCGTCTACATGCCGGGCGACAAGATCACGATGCTGCCGGACGACGTCGTCGACGTGTTCACGCTGAAGGAGGGCGATTACCGCCCGGCGCTGTCGCTGTACATCATCGTCAACCGCGAAACGCAGGACATCGTCGCGAACGAGACGCGTGCCGAACTCGTGTTCGTGAAGAACAACCTGCGTCACAACACGCTAGACGAGCTCGTCAACGAAGAGACGCTCGCGGCCGGCACCGGCGACTACCCGCACAAGGACGACATCGCCGTGCTGTGGCCGCTCGCGCAGGCGCTGTTCGAGAAGCGCCAGCTCGCGCGCGCGGGCTACGGCCTGAAGCGCGAAGTGCAGCGCAACACCGACTACAACTTCTACGTCGAAGGCGAGCACGTGTCGATCACGCCGCGCCGCCGCGGTTCGCCGCTCGACCTGATCGTGTCCGAGCTCGCGATCCTCGCGAACTCGACCTGGGGCGCATTCCTGCACGACCACACGGTGCCCGGCATCTACCGCTCGCAGCGCGGCTTCGGCGCGCCGGGCCCGAAGCGCACGCGGATGCAGACGACGGCCGCGCCGCACGAAGGCCTCGGCGTGCCGCAGTACGCATGGAGCACGTCGCCGCTGCGCCGCTACGTCGACCTCGTGAACCAGTGGCAATTGCTCGCCTGCGTGCAGCATGGCGTCACCGCCAAGCTCGCCGCGCCGTTCAAGCCGAAGGACGCCGACCTGTACGCGGTCGTGCAGGGCTTCGACGACACCTACACCGCGTATGCCGACTACCAGCGCCGGATGGAATATTTCTGGTGCCTGCGCTGGCTCGCGCAGGAGCAGAAGAAGCAGGTCGTCGCGAGCGTCGTGAAGGGCGATCTCGTGCGCCTCGAGGAAATTCCGCTGCTGCTGCACGTGCCGGGGCTCGGCGTGCATGCGCGCGGCACGCGCGTGCTGCTCGACGTGATGTCGCTCGACGAGCTGACGATCGAAGCGTCGGTGCGGTTGCTGAACGTGCTCGACGCGCCGACCGTGACAAGCGGCGATGCGGCCGAGGAAGAGGATGACGCCGAAAGCGGCGACGACACGCTGATCGACGCGGAAGACGCTTCGGCCGAAACCGAGGCGGAAGCGCTGGCCGAAGCGGACGGTGCGGCGGCAGGTGACGGTGGCGAAGCCTCGCGCGGCAACGACGGCGAACAGGGGCGGGCATCATGAACGCGGTTGCGTCGACGAGCGGCGCCGACCGCTACGTGGTGTTCGGCAACCCGGTGGCGCACAGCAAGTCGCCGTTCATCCACGCGCAGTTCGCCGCGCAGACCGGCGAGGCGATCGAGTACGCGCACCGGCTCGCGCCGGTCGACGGCTTCGAAGCGGCCGTGCGCGCGTTCGTCGCCGATGGCGGTCGCGGCGCGAACGTGACGGTGCCGTTCAAGCTCGAAGCGCATGCGCTCGCCGACACGCTGTCGCCGCGCGCGGCGGCGGCGGGCGCGGTGAACACGCTGCGCATCGACGCCGACGGAAGCATCTACGGCGACAACACCGATGGCGTCGGTCTCGTGCGCGACATCGAAGCGAACCTCGGCGTGTCGCTCGCGGGCGCACGCATCCTGCTGCTCGGTGCGGGCGGCGCCGCGCGCGGGGTCGTGCTGCCGCTGCTCGAGCGCGCGCCGCTGTCGATCACGATCGTGAACCGCACCGCAAGCAAGGCCGAGGCGCTCGTCGGCCAGTTCATGCAGGCCGCACACGATGCGGGCTGCACGCTCGCGGGCGGCGGCCCCGATGTGGTGCGCGCGGAGCCGTACGACGTGATCGTCAATGCGACGGCCGGCAGCCTCGATGCCGCGCTGCCGGCGTGCGACGCGGCCGCATTCGGCGCGGGCACGCTGGCGTACGACATGATGTACGGCGCGCAGCCGACCGTGTTCATGCAGCATGCGGCGTCGCTCGGCGCACGCACGGCCGACGGGCTCGGGATGCTCGTCGAGCAGGCGGCCGAATCGTTCTTCATCTGGCGCGGCGTGCGGCCGGACGGCGCGCCGGTGCTTGCCGCGCTGCGCCAGGCGCTCGCGGCGAGCTGAACGGAGCGCGGCACGTGGTGGCGGTAAGCAGCACGCAGCGCACGCGAGCGGTGAGCCCGGCTCGCTGGATCGTCTACGCGGGTGCGGTGTTCGCGGGCGCGTGGCTCGCGACGCAGCTGTTCTATCTCGCGCAGATCGCGTTGTGGTCGTTCGTGAACCCGGGTTCGACCGCATTCATGCGCACCGACGCGTGGTGGCTGTCGCGCGACAAGCCGCCTGCGCAGATCCAGCACCAGTGGGTGCCGTACGACCAGATCTCGCGCAACCTGAAGCGCGCGCTGATCGCATCCGAAGACTCGACCTTCGCGACCAACAACGGCTACGACGTCGATGCGATCCTGCAGGCGTGGGAGAAGAACAAGGCGCGCGGCCGGATCGTCGCGGGCGGTTCGACGATCACGCAGCAGCTCGCGCGCAACCTTTTCCTGTCGCGCGAGAAGAGCTATATCCGCAAGGGGCAGGAGCTCATCATCACGTGGATGCTCGAAACGGTGCTCGACAAGGAGCGGATCTTCGAGATCTACCTGAATTCCGTCGAATGGGGCCGCGGCGTGTACGGCGCCGAAGCGGCCGCGCGCTATTACTACAGGATTCCCGCGAGCCGGCTCGGCGCGTGGCAGTCGGCGCGTCTCGCGGTGATGCTGCCGAAGCCGCGCTGGTTCGACGCGCATCGCGGCTCGGCCTACCAGGCACAGCGCGCGGCAATCATCGCCCGCCGGATGGGTGCGGCCGCGCTTCCGCAATCGGAGTGAACGGCGCGCTCGCGCCGCCGCATTGTCCGTTCTGCCGTCAATGCGCCATTGGTGCGCTGCAGCGCATTCCTGTCGCGTGCATTTCGGGCCACATCCTTTAGACGAATTCATCTATTTCGCTTTGCTGAGCAATGCCCGTGACTGCGCGATTTTGTTTGCCGATATGGCGCGAAATCCGCGCTTTTTTAGTATTCCCGGGTAAACACGAAAGACGTTGAAAGCAGCGCGAAATGCAACGTTTCGCGAACCGAAGCATTCCTGAAAGGTGTGCGCCGCACCGGCCGCCGGCCAAATATTTCAAAATTTTTCAAAGCCGATGTGCTCGCGTATATTGGCCAGCGCCTCGGCTTATCGGCCGCAATCGAGGCGGGGGGCGGCTTATCCGGCTGCTCGACACAAAAAACATCCGAGAGAAGGAAAGCAACGATGCCAGCGAGCAAAGCGAAGCTGTTGTTGGGGGTGGTTTTTTCTTCGCTGATTCTGACGGCCTGCAACGACGACGTGACATCGTCCGCTGCTGCGAGCGCCGACAGCTCAGCCGATCCCGCCAGTCAGGTGGACAGGGCGTACAACGATCCGAACAGTTATTCGTCGAGCGCGAACGCGTCGCTCGACGCATCCGCCGCGGTCGAAAAGGCCGCCGTCACGCATCACCAGATCACGCTGAACGGCAAGACGATCCGCTACACGGCCACGGCCGGCCACCTCGTCGCGCGCAATCCGCAGACGGGCGCGCCCGAGGCATCGTTCTTCTACGTCGCCTACACTGCCGACAACCAGCCCGCGGCGAAGCGGCCCGTCACGTTCCTGTACAACGGCGGCCCCGGCTCGGCATCGGTGTGGCTGCACCTCGGCTCGTTCGGCCCGCGGCGGGTCCAGACGGGCGACCCGAACGCGAACGCGTCGACGTTCCCGTTCGTCGACAACCAGGAAAGCCTGCTCGACACGACCGACCTCGTGTTCGTCGATGCGATCGGTACCGGCTTCTCCGAAGCGATCGCGCCGAACACGAATCAGACGTTCTGGGGCGTCGACCAGGACGCCGGCGCGTTCCGCGATTTCGTGACGCGCTACCTGACCGTGAACCAGCGCAACGATTCGCCGAAATACCTGTTCGGCGAGTCGTACGGCACGCCGCGCACCGACGTGCTCGCGAACCTGCTCGAGACGGCCGGCGTGAAGCTTGCCGGCATCGTGCTGCAGTCGTCGATCCTGAACTACAACACGAACTGCGACATGGCGAGCGACTATGTCGGCAACTCCAACAACGGGTCGAGCCCGGTGAGCTGCGCGGGCTTCGCGCCGTCCTATGGCACCGTCGGCGCGTACTACCAGCTCGACAATCCGAACCCGTCGAACCTGCCGCAGTATGCGGACCAGATGCGCCTGCTGACGGCCGGCAGCTACGCGCCCGCCGTGAACGCGTACCTGGCGAGCCATACGCCGCCGCCGCCGAGTCTCGTCACGACGATGGCGAACTCGACCGGCGTGAAGCAGGCGCTGTGGAACGCGGACTTCAACGTGATCCCGACCTTCTTCGACAACAGCTTCCAGCTGTCGCTGATCCCGGGCACGCTGATCGGCCGCTACGACGCGCGCGTGAACGTGCCGGTGTCGAGCCCGCTCGCGGCGGACGGCGATCCGTCGAGCACGTTCATCACGAAGCCGTTCACCGACACGATCGGCAGCTACCTGCCGAACGAGCTGAAGTACACCGCGCAGTCGGCCTACTCGTTGAGCAGCAATGCGATCAACACATGGGACTGGACGCACGACGGCCTCGCGATGCCCGACACGATCCCCGATCTGGCCGCTGCGCTGACGCTGAATCCGTCGTTGAAGGTGCTGTCGCTGAACGGGTATCACGACATCGCGACGCCGTTCTACCAGACCGAGCTCGACCTCGCGCGGCTCGGGACGCAACCGAACCTGACGATCAAGGACTATCAGGGCGGACACATGGTCTATCTCGACGATACGTCGCGTCCGCAGGAGAAAGCCGACCTCGTGACCTTCTACAACGCGGCCGCGCACTGATGCGATACGCGACGCCGGCGAATGGCGCCCCCGGCGGCGCCTCGCCTGCCGTCGACGACCTCATTCCAGACTGGAGCCTGATATGAAGAATCGTTTCATCGTCGTTGCCGCGGCGCTCGCATGCGCCGCCGCTGCAGCATCCGTATCCGCGTTCGCTCAGGCGAGCGACGCTGCCGCACCGGCGCGTGCGCGCCAGGCGCAGCTCGGCGATCCGTACGTGCCGCCGGCCGCGCGCAAGCCGACCGCCGGCACGCAGACGACGGGCGCCGCGCTGCATGCGCAGGTGGTGCGCAAGCTCGCGCGGCAGTTCGACTCGGCCGATACGCAGAGCACAGGTTCGATCACCGAGGCGCAGGCGCGCGCGGCCGGGCTCGGTTATGTCGCGAACCACTTCCGGCAGATCGATTCGGGCGGCAGCGGCCGCGTGTCGTTCGCCGACGTGCAGCGCTACATGCAGGCACGCAGCACGAGCCAGCAGTAAGCGCGGTGCGTGGTGAACAAACGGGGGCGGAACCTGCTGTGCGGCGGGTTCCGCCCCCGTGCACATGGCGCGGCCGTCGCGTCACGCGCGCAGCGTATCTCGCCTGAATTCTCATTATCTGGACAACGCATTCAAATATTGGAGACGAGTGCGTGCGCTCCTACAATCCGAAGCACATCGACAGCTTCGGACCCACGCATCGCGCGGCGCCCGACGCACACGGAGACACATTCCATGAAGTTCGCCGGGCGCCTTATTCGGTGCATCGACCGCCGCCACGCCGCAGCATCGGACGCAGTTCCGGCGCCGCGCGAGCGGCTTCACCGATTCCGTTGAAGAAGCCCGCCCCATGACCAAGATGCCCGACTCCCTTGCCCTCGATGCCCGGCGCGCGACGCCGGACGATGGGTCGCTGACCGACAGCATCGGCGCGACCAGCACGCCGCTCGATCTCGCCGCACAGCAGGCCGGCACGCAGACGCTGCTGCGCGGTCTCGCGATCCTCGAGGCGATCGCGAACGGCGCGCGCGACATGCGCGCGATCGGCGCCGCGCTCGGCACGACACGCAGCACGACGCACCGCCTCGTCAGCAGCCTCGTGCAGGCGCGCTACCTGCGCCAGGTGCAGGGCGGCTACCTGCTCGGCCCGAAGCTGATCGAGCTCGGCACGATCGCGCTCGAGCAGATGCCGCTCACCGCGGTGGCGCGGCCGCATCTCGAAGCGCTCGCGGAAGCGACGCTCGACACGATCCATCTCGGCGTGCGCGACGGCGACGACGTGCTGTACATCGACAAGATTCCCGGCACGCGCGGCCTCGAGATGCGCTCGCGCGTCGGCCACCGGATGCCGCTCGCATCGACGGGCATCGGCAAGGCGATGATGCTCGACCTCGATCCCGACCTGTGGCGCTCGCTGTTCGAGGCCGCGCGGCGCGCGCTGGCCGGCGTCAATTTCAAGCCCGACAACCGGCCGGAGACGAGTGCGTTCCTGCAGCGCATGGCCCATTACGCGGCCGGCGGCTATACGTTCGACCTCGAGGAGAACGAGGCGTCGATCCGCTGCGTGGCCGCGTCGATCCGCGACGCATCGGGTGCGATCGTCGCGGCCGTGTCGGTCGCGAGCACGATTCCGTACATGCCGCACGACCGGATGGACGAACTGATTCCTCTCGTGCAGCGCGAAGCGCGAGCCATTTCCGCGGAACTGGGCTGGAGCCCGCCGCAGGGTACCCGCAGGATCAAACGATGACGACTTCGACCCGGGCCGTTCCGGTTGCCAGCTCCGCCACCCCGTCGCTGATCGCGCTCGACTGGGGCACGACGTCGCTGCGCGCGTATCTGTACGACGCGCACGGCGCGCTCATCGACACGCGCAGCCGCGCGGCGGGCGTCATGCACGTGCCGGGCGGCGGCGCGCGCGCGTTCGACGCGGTGTTCGAGGACGCCTGCGGCGACTGGCTCGACCGCACGCCCGGGCTGCCGGTGCTCGCCGCCGGGATGGTCGGCAGCGCGCAGGGCTGGCGCGAGGCGCCGTACGTCGCGGTGCCGGCCGGCGCCGACGCGCTTGCCGCGGGTCTTATTACAGTGACGACGTCGCGCGGCGCGACGGTATCGATCGTGCCGGGCGTGATCGCGACGGGCGAATTGCCCGACGTGATGCGCGGCGAAGAAACGCAGATATTCGGCGCGCTCGCGAGCGATCCCACGCTTGATGCAGATCGTTCAGGGGTACTGATCGGCTTGCCGGGTACGCATGCCAAATGGGCGTGGGTCAAGGACGGGCTGATCGAGCGCTTCCAGACCTTCATGACGGGCGAGCTGTTCGCGGCGCTGCGCGACCACACGATTCTCGGCCGCACGATGCGCGCGGGTGCGTTGCCCGATCGCGCGGCGTTCGTGCACGGCGTGTCGGTCGCGCGCGGCGCGCAGCGCACGGGGCTGCTCGCGACGATTTTCAGCACGCGCACGCTCGGCCTGACCGACCGGCTCGCGCCCGATGCGCAGGGCGACTACCTGTCCGGCCTGCTGATCGGCCATGAGCTCAATGCACTCGACGCGATGCTCGCGGAGCGCGGCATCGCGCTCGCGGACCAGCCGCTGCTGCTGATCGGCGACGACGGCTTGTGTGCGCGCTACGTCGATGCGCTCCACGTATTCGGCCACACGCACGCGCGGGTCGTCGCGCATGCGACCGAGCGCGGCCTGTGGCGGATCGCGTCGCGCGCCGGGCTCGTGCGCGCGGACGGCGAGCCTGTCCTGGCCGACCAATGAACCGATTGCAGAGGAACCCAGTCATGCCGTCCGACCTTACGTTGCCCGCGCCGTACACGCCCCACGCCGCACTGATGCGCGCGTTCGATGCGTGCCCGCTGATCGCGATCCTGCGCGGGATCACGCCCGCCGACGCGGCCGACCACGGGCATGCGCTTTACGAAGCCGGCTTCCGGATCGTCGAGGTGCCGCTCAACTCGCCGGATCCGTTCGACAGCATCGCAAAGCTGCGGCGCGCGTTGCCCGACGATGCGATCGTCGGCGCGGGCACCGTGCTGCGTGCCGAGTATGTCGACCGCGTGCAGGACGCGGGCGGCGCGCTGATCGTGATGCCGCACAGCGACGCGGCCGTGATACGCCGCGCACGCGAGCGCGGCCTCGCGAGCGCACCGGGCGTCGCGACGCCGACCGAAGCGTTCGCGGCGCTCGCGAACGGCGCCGACGTGTTGAAGATGTTCCCGGCCGAGCAGCTCGGCGTGACGGTCGTGAAGGCATGGCGCGCGGTGATCGACCGCGCGGTGCCGCTGATTCCGGTCGGCGGAATTTTGCCCGACAACATGCAGCCGTTCCTCGCGGCCGGCGCGAACGGCTTCGGGCTCGGCTCGGCGCTGTACCGGCCCGGCCAGGCGGCCGATGCGACCGCGGCGAACGCGCGCGCGTTCCAGGCCGGATTGCGCGTCGCGCGCGGCGGAGCCGCATGATGGGCCGCCTCGCGGGCAAGGTCGCGATGGTGACGGGCGCGGGCCGCGGAATCGGCGCCGCGATCGCCCGAGCGTTCGCGCGCGAAGGCGCGGCCGTCGCGCTCGTCGATCTCGACTTCCCGCAGGCGCAGCACACGGCCGCCGCGATCGCGCACGACGTCGACGGCGCGCGCGTGCTGCCGCTGCACGCGGACGTCGCGCGTCAGGATGCGGTGCGCGATGCGCTCGCGCAGACCGAAGCGGCATTCGGCCCGCTCGACGTGCTGGTGAACAACGCGGGCATCAACGTGTTCGCCGATCCGCTGACGATGACCGACGACGACTGGCGCCGCTGCTTCGCGGTCGATCTCGACGGCGTGTGGCACGGCTGCCGCGCGGCGCTGGAAGGCATGGTCGAGCGCGGCCGCGGCAGCATCGTGAACATCGCGTCGACGCACGCGTTCCGGATCATCCCGGGCTGCTTTCCGTACCCGGTCGCGAAGCACGGCGTGCTGGGCCTCACGCGCGCGCTCGGCATCGAATACGCGGCGCGCAACGTGCGCGTGAACGCGATCGCGCCGGGCTACATCGAGACGCAGCTCACGCGCGACTGGTGGGACGCGCAGCCCGATCCGGCTGCCGCGCGCGCCGAGACGCTCGCGCTGCAGCCGATGAAGCGGATCGGCCGGCCCGACGAGGTCGCGATGACGGCCGTGTTCCTGGCGTCCGACGAGGCGCCGTTCATCAATGCCGCGTGCATCACCGTCGACGGCGGGCGCGCGGCGCTGTATCACGACTGACGCAACGATTCGAAAGACCGCACGTGCGACGGCCGCGCGCACGCTGCGTCGAAACCAACAAGCGGCTGCATCCTGTTCGATGAAAACAAGGAGACACTGGAGATGAAACGCAGAACGTTCGTAACGCTGGCCGCGGCAGCCGCGGTGGTGATGGGTAGCCCGGTTGCGCACGCGGCAGACCCGGTCAAGATCGGCTTTCTGGTGAAGCAGCCGGAAGAGCCGTGGTTCCAGGACGAGTGGAAGTTCGCCGAGATGGCGGCGAAGGAAAAGGGCTTCACGCTCGTGAAGATCGGCGCGCCGTCGGGCGAAAAGGTGATGAGCGCGATCGACAACCTGTCCGCGCAGAAGGCGCAGGGCTTCATCATCTGCACGCCCGACGTGAAGCTCGGGCCGGGCATCGTCGCGAAGGCGAAGTCGCACAACCTGAAGATGATGACGGTCGACGACCGCCTCGTCGACGGCGCGGGCAAGCCGATCGAAGCGGTGCCGCACATGGGGATCTCCGCGTACAACATCGGCAAGCAGGTCGGCGACGGCATCGCGGCCGAGATCAAGAAGCGCGGCTGGAACGTGAAGGAGGTCGGCGCGATCGACATCACCTACGAGCAGCTGCCGACCGCGCACGACCGCACGAGCGGCGCGACCGACGCGCTGGTGGCCGCCGGTTTCCCGAAGGCGAACGTGATCGCGGCGCCGCAGGCGAAGACCGACACCGAGAACGCGTTCAACGCGGCGAACATCGCGCTCACGAAGAACCCGCAGTTCAAGCACTGGGTCGCGTACGGCCTGAACGACGAGGCCGTGCTCGGCGCGGTGCGTGCGGCCGAAGGGCGCGGCTTCAAGTCGGACAACATGATCGGCATCGGCATCGGCGGTTCCGATTCGGCGCTGAACGAGTTCAAGAAGCCGCAGCCGACGGGCTTCTACGGCACCGTGATCATCAGCCCGAAGCGCCACGGCGAGGAAACCTCGGACCTGATGTACTCGTGGATCACGCAAGGCAAGGCACCGCCGGCGCTGACGCTGACGACGGGCATGCTCGCGACGCGCGACAACGTGTCGAAGGTGCGGGAGGAGATGGGGCTCGCGTCGAAGTAAGCGGCCCGCCGGCCGCCGCGGCGATGCGGCGGCCGGCGGTCGATCGATTGGGAAGTGAGGAGACGACGTGTCAGCGGCACTGCGTTTTGACAATATCGGCAAGGTATTTCCCGGCGTGCGCGCACTCGACGGCATTTCGTTCGACGTGCATGCGGGCGAGGTGCATGGCCTGATGGGCGAGAACGGCGCGGGCAAGTCGACGCTGCTGAAGATTCTCGGCGGCGAATACCAGCCCGATGCGGGCAGCGTGCTGGTCGACGGCCAGCCCGTGCAGTTCGCGAGTGCGGCGGCGTCGATCGCGGCCGGCATCGCGGTGATTCACCAGGAGCTGCAGTACGTACCCGACCTGACGGTCGCGGAAAACCTGCTGCTCGGCCGCCTGCCGAACGCGTTCGGCTGGGTGAGGAAGCGCGAGGCGAAGCGCTACGTGCGCGAGCGGCTCGCCGCGATGGGCGTCGACCTCGATCCCGACGCGAAGCTCGGGCGGCTGTCGATCGCGCAGCGGCAGATGGTCGAGATCTGCAAGGCGCTGATGCGCAATGCGCGCGTGATCGCGCTCGACGAACCGACGAGCTCGCTGTCGCATCGCGAGACCGAGGTGCTGTTCAAGCTCGTCGACGACCTGCGCGCGCAGGGTCGCGCGCTGATCTACATCTCGCACCGGATGGACGAAATCTACCGGCTGTGCGATGCGTGCACGATCTTCCGCGACGGGCGCAAGATCGCGTCGCACGATGCGCTTGCCGACGTGCCGCGCGAGCGGCTCGTCGCCGAGATGGTCGGGCGCGAGATTTCGGACATCTACCATTACGCGCCGCGCGCGCTCGGCGACGTGCGGTTTTCCGCCGAAGGCGTCGACGGCCCGGCGCTGCGCGAACCCGCGAGCTTCTCGGTGCGCGCGGGCGAGATCGTCGGTTTCTTCGGGCTGGTCGGCGCGGGCCGCAGCGAACTGATGCGGCTCGTGTACGGCGCGGACCGCCGGCGCGCGGGCGTGCTGACGCTCGACGGCACGCGCATCGACGTGAAGCGCACCGGCGACGCGATCCGCCACGGCATCGTGCTGTGCCCCGAGGACCGCAAGGAAGAAGGGATCATCGCGATCGCGTCGGTCGCGGAGAACATCAACATCAGCTGCCGCCGCCATTCGCTGCGCGCGGGGCTGTTCATCGACCGCAAGACCGAAAGCGAAACGGCCGACCGCTTCATCCAGCGGCTGAAGATCAAGACGCCGAACCGGCGGCAGAAGATCCGCTTCCTGTCCGGCGGCAACCAGCAGAAGGCGATCCTGTCGCGCTGGCTCGCGGAGCCCGACCTGAAGGTCGTGATCCTCGACGAGCCGACCCGCGGGATCGACGTCGGCGCGAAGCACGAGATCTACGACGTGATCTACCGGCTCGCGGAGCGCGGCTGCGCGATCGTGATGGTGTCGTCGGAACTGCCGGAAGTGCTCGGCGTGTCCGATCGCATCGTCGTGATGCGCGAAGGCCGGATCGCGGGCGAGCTGCCGCGCGAACAGGCGAACGAGCACGCGGTGCTGAACCTCGCGCTGCCGCAGACGAGCGCCGCCCAGGCGGCCTGACGCGGCGCACGACATTCGAATCGATCAGGCGCGGCGTGAGCCGCGCGATGCAGGAGCAGGAGACACAATCATGCAAGTCAGGGAAAACCTCGCCGGCGCAGCCGTGAAGCAGTCGGCCGACGCGCTGGTTCCGCAGCAAAGCGACCGGCAGAAGTGGTGGCAGCATCTCACCGAGTACAGCCTCATCGCGATCTTCGCGGTGATGTTCATCACGATGTCGCTGACGGTCGATCACTTCTTCTCGATCGACAACATGCTCGGCCTCGCGCTGTCGATCTCGCAGATCGGCATGGTCGCGTGCACGATGATGTTCTGTCTCGCGTCGCGCGATTTCGACCTGTCGATCGGCTCGACCGTCGCGTTCTCGGGCGTGCTGTGCGCGATGGTGCTGAACGCGACCGACAACACGTTCGTCGCGATCATTGCGGCGGTCGCGGCCGGCGCCGCGATCGGCTTCGTGAACGGCGCGGTGATCGCGTACCTGCGCATCAACGCGCTGATCACGACGCTCGCGACGATGGAGATCGTGCGCGGGCTCGGCTTCATCGTGTCGAAGGGGCAGGCGGTCGGCGTGTCGTCGGATACGTTCATCGCGCTCGGCGGCTTGTCGCTGTTCGGCGTATCGCTGCCGATCTGGGTCACGCTGCTGTGCTTCATCGCGTTCGGCGTGCTGCTGAACCAGACCGTGTACGGCCGCAACACGCTCGCGATCGGCGGCAACCCCGAGGCGTCGCGGCTCGCGGGGATCAACGTCGAACGCACGCGCGTGTACATCTTCCTGATCCAGGGCGCGGTGACCGCGCTCGCGGGCGTGATCCTCGCGTCGCGCATCACGTCGGGCCAGCCGAACGCCGCGCAGGGCTTCGAGCTGAACGTGATCTCCGCGTGCGTGCTCGGCGGCGTGTCGCTGATGGGCGGCCGCGCGACGATCTCGGGCGTCGTGATCGGCGTGCTGATCATGGGCACCGTCGAGAACGTGATGAACCTGCTGAACATCGACGCGTTCTACCAGTACCTCGTGCGCGGCGCGATCCTGCTCGCGGCGGTGCTGCTCGACCAGCTGAAGAACCGCGGCGTACGCGACTGACCTGATTTCACGGAGACGAACCGCATGACCATCGACACTTCCGCGCACGACCCGCACGCCGCGAGCCATGCGCGCTTTGCGCGATACCCGAGCCTCGAGGATCGCGCGGTGCTGATCACGGGCGGCGCGACCGGCATCGGCGCGTCGTTCGTCGAGCACTTCGCGCAGCAGGGCGCGCGCGTCGCGTTCGTCGACCTCGATGCGGCCGCGGGCACCGCGCTGGCGGAAAGCCTCGCGCATGCGCCGCACGTACGTCATGCGCCGCTGTTCATCCAGTGCGACCTGACCGACATCGATGCGCTGCGCCATGCGATCGACGCGATCCGCGCGCGCATCGGCGCGATCGCGGTGCTCGTGAACAACGCGGCGAACGACACGCGCCACGCGATCGGCGACGTGACGCCCGAGTCGTTCGACGCGGGCATCGCGGTGAACCTGCGCCACCAGTTCTTTGCCGCGCAGGCGGTGATCGACGACATGAAGCAGCAAGGCGGCGGCGCGATCGTCAATCTCGGCTCGATCAGCTGGATGCTGAAAAACGGCGGCTATCCCGTCTACGTGATGGCGAAGGCGGCCGTGCAGGGCCTGACGCGCGGCCTCGCGCGCGACCTCGGTCCGTTCGGCATCCGCGTGAACTCGCTGGTGCCCGGCTGGGTGATGACCGACAAGCAGCGCCGGCTGTGGCTCGACGACGCGGGCCGTGCGGCGATCAAGGCCGGCCAGTGCCTCGATGCCGAACTGCTGCCGGCCGACCTCGCGCGGATGGCGCTGTTCCTCGCGGCCGACGACAGCCGGATGATCACCGCGCAGGACGTGATCGTCGACGGCGGCTGGGCCTGACCGTTCGCACCGACCCGCATCGTTTCTTCGACGAAGGAAAGGAGCTCATCATGACCGCCACGCCCTCGCGCGCATCGTCGTCCACGAGCCAGTCGCGCCGTGCCCGCCTGGCCGCCGCCGCGCAGCCGGTCAGCCCCGGCCCGCAGACGGCCGCATTCGCGCAGGGCGTGGGCGCCGCGCATGCGGCGGCCGTCTCGCTGTCGAATGCGTCGCTGCGGCTCGACGTGCTGCCGCATCTGGGCGGCGGCATCGCGCGCTTCGACTGGCGCGGCGACAACGGTGCGCTGGTGCCGGTGTTTCGCCGCTGCGAGCATCCGGAGACGGCGACGGACCCGAACGAGCTCGCGTGTTATCCGCTGCTGCCTTACTCGAACCGGATCGGCGGCGCACGCTTCGAATGCGACGGGCGCAAGGTCGCGGTGCCGCGCAACCGGCGCGACGAGCCGCTGCCGATCCACGGCGACGGCTGGCTCGCGCCGTGGCAGGTGGACGAGGCGACCGACACGACGCTGCAGTTGTCGCTCGATCGCGCGGCTGGCGCGCCGTATGCGTTCCGCGCGATCCAGTCGTTCGAACTCGACGACACGACGCTGTCGATCGCGCTGACGATCGAGAACGCGGGGCGCGCCCGGCTGCCGTTCGGGCTCGGCGTGCATCCGTTCCTGGTGCGCGACGCGGTGACCGAGCTGGCCGCGGCGGCCGGCGGGCTGTGGTTGTCGGGCTCCGATTTCCTGCCGGTGCGGCACGTGAGCGTGCCGCCGGCCTGGCAGTTCGGCGTCGCGTATCCGCTGCCGGGTGCGCTCGTCAATCACGCGTTCACCGGCTGGGGCGGCCACGCGACGGTGAGCTGGCCGCGCCGCGGGCTGTCGCTGACGGTCGCGGCCGACGCCGACGCGTACGTGCTCTATACACCGCCCGGCGAGGATTTCTTCTGCTTCGAGCCGGTCGATCATCCGATCAATGCGGTGAACCTGCCGGGCGGCGCAGCCGCGCACGGAATGACGCTGCTCGCGCCGGGCGAGCGGCTCACGCGGCGTTTCGCGTTCACCGTCGGGCGCGCCGATGCGCGCGGCAATGCCGCGACTCGCGAGGCGCGCCGAAGACGCGGGTAAAATACGCGGTCTACCAATGGTTTGCCGCGAGTACCCGCCATGTCTTCCCCGCTTACTTTCATCGAATCGCTGCGCGCCGCGTGGCAGCGCACGAATTCGCTGCTGTGCGTCGGCCTCGATCCCGAGCCGTCGCGCTTTCCCGTGCAGTTCGACGGCCAGCCCGACGCGATCTTCGAATTCTGTCGGCAGATCGTCGACGCGACCGCGCAGTACGCGAGCGCGTTCAAGCCGCAGATCGCCTATTTCGCCGCGCATCGCGCGGAAGACCAGCTCGAACGGCTGATCGCGCACATCCACCTTCAGCATCCGGGCCTGCCCGTGATCCTCGACGCGAAGCGCGGCGACATCGGCAGCACGGCCGAGCAGTACGCGCGCGAAGCGTTCGAGCGCTATCGCGCGGACGCGGTCACGGTGAACCCGTACATGGGCTACGACTCCGTCGAGCCGTACTTCGAGCACGACGGCAAGGGCGTGATCGTGCTGTGCCGCACGTCGAACCCGGGCGGCTCCGACCTGCAGTTCCTGGAAACGGGGGGGCGGCCGCTGTACCAGGTCGTCGCGGACCTCGCGGCGAACAAGTGGAACGCGAAGAACGGCCAGCTCGGCCTCGTGGTCGGCGCGACGTTCCCGAAGGAAATCGAGATCGTGCGCGGGATCGTCGGCGACATGCCGCTGCTGATTCCCGGCATCGGCGCGCAGGGCGGCGACGTGCAGGCGACCGTCAGCGCCGGCCGCACGGCCGACGGCACGGGCATGATGATCAACTCGTCGCGCGCGATCCTGTACGCGAGCAACGGCGAGGATTTCGCCGAAGCCGCGGCGCTCGCCGCGCAGAAGACCCGCGATACGATCAACGCGCATCGCTGAAATGCACAGGCCGCCCGTTCGGGCGGCCGACTTTCCGGCAGGCCCGCACCGGCGGGTCGGTGCCGCGTTCCCGCTCAACTTTCCCGCTTCGTCCGCCTGCCCGCTCAGCCCTCGCGCTCGTCGAGCAGCTTCAATAGCCCGCGCAGCGCATGCACGGCCGCCTGCGTGCGGATCTGTTCGCGGTCGCCCTTGAACACGAGCGTTTCGACGTCGGTATGAAGCCGGTTGCTCCAGCCGAACGACACGGTGCCGACCGGCTTTTTCTCGCTGCCGCCCGCCGGGCCCGCGATGCCCGTGACGGACAGCGCGACCTGCGCGCGGCTGTTGCGCAGCGCGCCTTCGGCCATCGCGCGCGCGACGGGCTCGCTGACGGCGCCGTGCTTGTCGATCAGGTCGGGCGGCACGCCGATCATGTCGATCTTGGCCTGGTTCGAATACGTGACGAAGCCGCGCTCGAACCACTGGCTGCTGCCGGAGATGTCGGTGATCGCCGCGGCGATCATGCCGCCGGTGCAGGATTCGGCGGTGGCGAGCGTCAGGTGCTCGTCACGCAGCTTGTTGCCTGCGCGGATCGCAAGCTGGTGGACGACGGAATCGGTTGGCATGCGCGTCGGGAAACGGGAGTCGGGAAATCGGTCAGCCGACGACGGAGCGCCACAGGGCGATCACGAGCAGCGTCATGAACGCGGCGACCAGGTCGTCGATCATGATGCCGAGCCCGCCTTTCAGGCGGCGGTCGAAATAGCGGATCGGCGGTGGCTTGAGCATGTCGAAGAAGCGGAACGCGACGAACGCCCACAACTGGCCGATGAAGGTCGCCGGCGTGACGAACAGCATCACGAGCCAGATCGCGACGATCTCGTCCCAGACGACGGCGCCCGGATCGGACGTGCCCATCTTCCTCGCGGTGAAACCGGTGATCCACGTGCCCGCCGCGAAGCCGGCCGCGATCAGCACCCACCATTCGGGTACCGTCAGGTAGCGGCTCAGCACGATGAACGTGAGCCAGCCGAACAGCGAACCGAACGTGCCGGGCATGATCGGCGCGAGCCCGCTGCCGAAACCGAGCGACACGAGGTGCGCCGGATGCGACAGCATGAAGCGCGCGCTCGCGCGCTTCGGCGCATTCCCGTTCGGTGCGGCGCCGGGTTCGACCGCGGCGTGCGCGGGCGTCGGGTCAGTCTGCATGGAAGTGGTCGAAGCCGTGCAACGTGAGAGCCAGGGGCGCGCCGGCGGCGTCGCGCCACGCGATCGCGGGCCGCTCCGACGGCGCGGACAACGCGCGTATTGTACCGATTCGCGTGACCGGCACGCCGGCCGTCGCGCCTGCCGCTTCGACCGCCGCGCGGGCCGCGGCCGGAGCCGTGAAGCACAGCTCGTAGTCGTCGCCGCCCGCCAGCGTGCAGCGGCGCTGCACGTCGGGCGGCAGCGTCGCGAGCGCGGCCGAGCGCGGTACCGCGTCGGCGTCGATCTCGGCGCGCACGTTCGAGCGCGCCAGGATGTGCTGCAGGTCGCCGGCGAGGCCGTCCGAGATGTCGAGCGCCGCGTGCGCGACGCCCGCGAGCGCGAGGCCGAGCGCGACGCGCGGTTCGGGGCGCTCGAGCGCGTGCCGGAACGCGGCCGCTTCGTTCGCGCCGGCCGCCCATTCGCCGCGTGCGACGCCGAGGCCGGCGCGTGCGTCGCCGAGCGTGCCGGACACCCAGACGTCGTCGCCGTCGCGCGCGGCATCGCGCCGCAGCGCCGCGTCGGGCGCGACTTCGCCGAATACGGTCACGCACAGGTTCAGCGGCCCGCTCGTCGTGTCGCCGCCGACCAGCTCGCAGCCGAATCGCTCGGCGAGCGCGAACAGCCCGTTGCTGAACGCCTCGAGCCACGCCGCGTCGGCGCGCGGCAGTGCGCACGCGAGCGTGAACGCGCGCGGCTCGGCGCCCATCGCCGCGAGGTCGGACAGGTTGACCGCGAGCGTCTTGTGGCCGAGCGCGTCGGGCGCGACGTCGGGGAAGAAGTGGCGGCCCTCGACCAGCATGTCCGTCGAAATGGCCAGCAATTTCCCGGATCGAGGTGCGATCAGCGCGCAATCGTCGCCGATGCCGAGCGTCGACGCGCGTGCGCCCTGTGCCGCGCGGCGCGCGAAGAAGCGATCGATCAGCGAAAACTCGGAGAGGGCGGCTGGCACGGCGGGTGGATCCGATACGGTTCAGGGAACGGCATTGTACGAGGCGAACGGCGGCGTTCCTGCACCGTTCGGTTCATTTTTGTCGCGGCTGTCGCACCCGAATCGCCGGTCTGGCGGCCTTCGATTGGCGCTACAATGCCGTCGAACAGTTATTCTAATCCGCCCGTCACGAGACATATGTCCACCCAAGCCTCCTCCAAAGCCAAGCTCCGCGAAGCCGCGCTCGACTATCACGAATTCCCGACTCCGGGGAAGATCGCGATCGCCCCGACCAAGCAGATGATCAACCAGCGCGACCTCGCGCTCGCATATTCGCCGGGCGTGGCGTATGCGTGCGAGGAGATCGTCGAGAACCCGCTCAACGCGGCGCGTTTCACCGCGCGCAGCAACCTGGTCGGCGTCGTCACGAACGGCACGGCGGTGCTCGGTCTCGGCAACATCGGCCCGCTCGCGTCGAAGCCGGTGATGGAAGGCAAGGCCGTGCTGTTCAAGAAGTTCGCCGGCATCGACGTGTTCGACATCGAGCTGAACGAGTCGGACCCGCACAAGCTCGTCGACGTGATCGCCGCGCTGGAGCCGACCTTCGGCGGGATCAACCTGGAAGACATCAAGGCGCCTGACTGCTTCATCGTCGAGCGCGAAGCGCGCAAGCGGATGAAGATCCCGGTGTTCCACGACGACCAGCACGGCACCGCGATCGTCGTGGCCGCGGCTGTCACGAACGGCCTGAAGGTCGTCGGCAAGGACATCAAGAAGGTGAAGCTCGTCGCGTCCGGCGCGGGCGCGGCCGCGCTCGCGTGTCTCGACCTGCTGGTCGACATCGGCCTGCCGATCGAGAACATCCTGGTGACCGACCTGGCCGGCGTGGTCTACAAGGGCCGCACCGAACTGATGGACCCGGACAAGGAGCGTTTCGCACGCGAGACCGAAGCGCGGACGCTGGCCGAAGTGATCGAAGGCGCGGACATCTTCCTCGGCCTGTCGGCCGCGGGCGTGCTGAAGCAGGAGATGGTGAAGGGCATGGCCGAGCGCCCGCTGATCCTCGCGCTCGCGAACCCGACGCCGGAAATCCTGCCGGAACTCGCGCTCGAAGTGCGCCCGGACGCGGTGCTGGCCACGGGCCGCACCGACTACCCGAACCAGGTCAACAACGTCCTGTGCTTCCCGTTCATCTTCCGCGGCGCGCTCGACGTCGGCGCGACGACGATCACGCGTGAAATGGAGATCGCGGCCGTCAATGCGATCGCCGAGCTCGCGCAGCAGGAACAGAGCGACATCGTCGCGACCGCGTACGGCATCCAGGACCTGTCGTTCGGCCCCGAATACCTGATTCCGAAGCCGTTCGACCCGCGCCTGATCGTGAAGATCGCGCCGGCCGTCGCGCAGGCCGCGATGGACGGCGGCGTCGCGACGCGCCCGATCGAGGACATGGAGGCGTACCGCGTCCATCTGCAGCAGTTCGTGTATCACAGCGGCACGACGATGAAGCCGATCTTCCAGATCGCGCGCAGCGCGCCGGCGGAGAAGAAGCGCGTCGTGTTCGCGGAAGGCGAAGAAGAGCGCGTGTTGCGCGCCGTTCAGATCATCGTCGACGAAAAACTCGCGACGCCGATCCTGATCGGCCGGCCGTCGGTGATCGAGCACCGTATCCAGCGCTACGGCCTGCGCCTGAATCCGGGTGTCGACTTCACGGTCGTCAACACCGAGCACGACGAGCGCTACCGCGACTTCTGGCAGTCGTACCACAAGCTGATGGCGCGCAAGGGCATCAGCGAGCAGCTCGCGCGCGTCGAGATGCGCCGCCGCACGACGCTGATCGGCGCGATGCTGGTGAAGCGGGGCGAAGCGGACGGGATGATCTGCGGCACGATCAGCACGACGCACCGCCACCTGCACTTCATCGACCAGGTGATCGGCAAGCGCCCCGGCTGCAGCGTCTATGCGGCAATGAACGGCCTCGTGCTGCCGGGCCGCCAGATCTTCCTCGTCGATACGCACGTCAACGTCGATCCGACCCCGGAGCAACTGGCCGAGATCACGATCATGGCCGCGGAAGAAGTACGCCGCTTCGGTATCGAGCCGAAGGTCGCGCTGCTGTCGCATTCGAATTTCGGCACGAGCAACGCGCCTTCGGCGCAGAAGATGCGCGATACGCTCGCGATCCTGCACGAAACCGCACCGGAACTGAAGGTCGACGGCGAGATGCACGGCGACGTCGCGCTCGACGCGGCGCTGCGCAAGGAAATCCTGCCGGAATCGACGCTGGAAGGCGACGCGAACCTGCTGATCCTGCCGAACATCGACGCCGCGAACATCGCGTACAACCTGCTGAAGACGGCCGCCGGCAACAACATCGCGATCGGGCCGATCCTGCTGGGTGCTGCCCAGCCGGTGCACGTGCTGACCGAATCGGCGACCGTTCGCCGCATCGTCAACATGGCGGCGCTGCTGGTCGCCGACGTGAACGCCGCGCGCTGAGCGAAAACGAACGCGCCAGGCCGGTCGAACCGGCGTGGCGCGTCGGGCGAAATTGTAAACAAAAGCAAAAAGAAGCGTGCCCGCAATGGGCACGCCGTCGGGCAGGGCGCAAACGCGCTTCCCTCAAAGCAACAGCAGCATCTCTCCACTCCAGGTAACGAGCGTGGCAAGGAGGCAGGGTCTTGCCATACGAAAGATGCCGCCTGCATTTTATCTTATGTAAGATAAATGTAGTGCAAATTCGGTAAGAAATACGCACATCCGCGCGTCGTCGGGCTTTCGATTCCCAAACGGACATTGATTCGCGCGGCCAATAACGCTACGCTAACGCCTTTGTTGGTCGTCAACTACTTGATTTAACAGCGGGAACCCTGGTTCATGGCACGCAAGTGGCTCCGCAACGGCGCGCTCGCGTCCGTCTTCGCGATGTTCGCGATGGGTATCGTCGGCACGCCGACGGGCAGTCTGGTTTCCGCCGCTTACGCACGGGAGGCCGTTTCGGCCGACGTGGCCGCCAGCGGGCTCGATACGATCCCGACCGCCCGTCTTCCGCGCGAGGCCGTGACCACGCTGGGACTGATCGGCGCCGGCGGCCCCTATCCGTACGAGAAAGACGGCGTCGTGTTCGGCAACCGCGAGCGGATTTTGCCGAAGGCGAAGCGCGGCTACTACCATGAGTACACGGTGCCGACGCCGCGTGCCCGCAATCGCGGCGCGCGCCGGATCGTCTGTGGCGGGCCATTGCGCCGGATCGACAACTGTTATTACACGGGCGACCACTACAACAGTTTTAAACGTATTGTTGAATGACTTCGGGACGAATGGCATGAGCGACTCCATCTACGCGCACGATTCGGCGGCGGCGGAACTGTTCGCGGCCGGCGACGGCAACCTGTTTCAGCGCGTGATTCAACTGAACGCGGCGGCACAGGCCGTCGGCGCGCCGGAGCAACAGGAAGCCGAGCCCGGGCTTTCATCGAACGAGGAGCCTATGAGCCTTTTCACGACCGTGCGACCCAATCTCGTGCAGTCGATCCGCGCGTTCCGCGTGCAGGATCTCGCCGACGAAGCCGGTCGGCTCGGCCAGCACTTCCTGTACGCGTATTGCGGCGCCGCGCAGTCGAAGCAGGAAGTGATGGAAACGATCGCGACGTCGTTCCTGTTCCCGAAGCATTTCGGGAAGAACTACGACGCGCTGTACGACTGCCTGACCGACCTCGTCGCGAAGGCCGGCGCGCAGCCCGGTTTCGTGATCGTCCTCGAAGGGCTGCCGATCGCGCAGAAGTTCGACAAGGAAGGGCGCGAGACGCTGCTCGACGTGTTCCGCGAGGCGGCCGAGTTCTGGGCCGAGCGCAAGGTCGCGTTCCGCGTGTTCTACTCGTTCGCGTAAGCGCGAATCGGCCTGCGGCACGGCGAAAAGCCCGCTTCGAGCGGGCTTTTTTGCGTGTGCGCGGCCGGCCCGACAAAATTCCTTATCGATATCGAGCCGTTGAAAGCGGCGCGCTAACGCGCATCGCCGCGCGTCGACGTCATGCCGCGGCGCCTGCCCGGTCGCGCATCACCATCCGCCCCAGCGCGCTGCCAATGCCGCGAGCACGGCCGCGCCGGCCGTCTCGGTGCGCAGCACGCGGGGCCCAAGCGACAACGCGGTGAAGCCGCGCGCGCGGGCCGCGTTTTCCTCGTCGGGCGACAGTCCGCCTTCGGGCCCGATCAGCAGCGTGACGGGCGCTCCGGGCGGCGTGTCTGGCAGCGACGCGAACGGGATGCTCGCGCGCGGCGACAGCAGCAGCCGCAGTTCGCCGTCGGCCGGCGCGGCCGGCAGCGCATCGAGCCACGCGTTGAAGCCGAGTACCGGCGCAACCTCGGGCAAGCGGTTGCGCCCGCACTGTTCGCACGACGCGCGCACGACGCCGCGCCAGTGCGCGACGCGCTTGTCCGCGCGTTCGCCGGCGAGCTTCACGACGCCGCGTGCGGTCGACAGCGGCACGATCGCCGCGACGCCGAGCTCGACGGCCTTCTCGATCACCCAGTCCATCTTGTCGCCGCCGGCGATCCCTTGCGCGAGCGTCACGCGATAGGGCGGCTCGGCCTCGGCCGGCTCGAACGCGTCGATCTGCGCGAGTGCGCTGCGCTTGTCGATCTCGACGAGCCGCGCGCGGTATTGGCCGCCCGTGCCGTCGAACAGCGCGAGCACGTCGCCGGGCTGCAGGCGCAGCACCTGAGCGTGGCGCGCGACGTCGGCCGGCAGCGCGAGCGTGGCGTCGGCGCGCAGTGCCGCGTCGACGAAAAAGCGCGGCACGGCCGCGGTGGTGGTGGCTTCGTTCATGCGTGTGGCGGTTTCGGTCATGCGTCGAGATGGCGCGCGAGTGCCCAGCGGTAGCCGTCGAGATCCTCGATCTGCGCGAACCGGTCGCCCCAGAACTGGTCCTGCGGCGCGCTCAGCGATTTCGCGCCCGCGTCCAGCGCGCGCTGCCAGGTTGCGTCGACATCGTCGACGTACAGATAGAACGACTGCGGCGCGGTGGCGTGCGCGCTTTTCGGCGTGAGCGCGATCGAGCCGAATGCACCTTCGGGTGCGAACATCACGATCAACTGGCCGCGGTAGACCATCTCGACGTGCATGATCGCGCCGTCCTCGTCGTGCACGTCGCGCAGCTCGAAGCCGAATGCGGCCTTGAAGAAATCGATGGCCGCGCGCGCGTTGCGTACGGCCAGGTATGGCGTCAACCAAGGCACGTTGGCCGGACGTGGATCGGTCATCGGTAGTTCTCCTGCATGGGGGAAAGCGGAACGGCTCGGCTGCCCGGACGCTCAGCGGCGAGCGCCCAGTGTATCGCGCAGCGTGTGCGGCAGGGCAAAGAGGGACGCATGCAGCCGCGCGTCGTAGTAGCGCAAGCCCTGGACGTGGCGCGCGGCGAGCCGTTCGTCGATGTCGTGCGCGAACAGCGCGGCCGCATCGAGCGTGTCGCTCGCGATCGCCATCAGCCACTGCGAACCGTACAGCGGCACGTGCGCGGACAGCGGATCGACGACCGCGAAGCTCGCGCGCAGGTCGTCGAGCAGCGCGGCGATGCGCGCGGCGTGGAACACCGGCGAGCCGAGATGCATCGAGATCGCGCCGCACGGCGTGAGGATCCGCTTGAGCCGCGCGTAGAACGCGCGCGTGTAGAGGCCGGCCGCCGGCGAATCGGGCGGCGTGAGGTCGAACACGACGAGATCGAAATGCTCGACGGTCGACTCGACGAAATGCGCGGCGTCGCCGATCACGAGCTCGACGCGCGGGTCGTCGAGCGCGCCCTGGTGCACGTCGTCGAGATAACGACGCGCCATCCCGACCACCTCGTCGTCGAGCTCGGCGATCACGATCCGCTCGATGCACGCGTGCTTGAGCAACTGGCGCGCCGCACCGCCGTCGCCGCCGCCGAGCACGAGCGCCTTCTTCGGCGACGGATGCGCAAGCGCGGCCGGGTGCGTCATGCACTCGTGATAGACGTATTCGTCGCCGACCGACGTCATCGGCCGGCCGTCGAGCGTAAACAGGCGGCCGAGCTGCGGGGTTTCCCAGACTTCGATCTGCTGGTGCAGGGACGCGACGCGCGCGAGCCGCCGGGCATTCGGGAAGCCGTAGGTGGCATCGGGCGTGGGGTGAAAGAGTAGCGTGGTGCTCACGGGCGGGCCGCTAGGGGCAGTCGGTTCTGACGTCTGAATTATAGGAGGCGCGCGGTTTGGCGGAAAACCGTGCCGGAACACCGCGCGCCGACAAGGGAAATGTCGGCCCATCTGTTAAAATGACGAGCTTTGCAGCCCCGTCCGTAGGCTCCGTCCGCTTCGCGTCCGTCAGGCGCCGCACCGCGCGCCGGGAACGATTGACGCTCGAGCTTCCGGATGCCGCCGTGCCCCCGTTTCCTCGACTCGTTCTCCGGACTCGACATGACGACTTCGTCTCCCGCCTCCACCACCCTGATGGCCAACGCGATCCGTGCGCTCGCGATGGACGCCGTCCAGCAAGCGAACTCCGGCCACCCCGGCATGCCGATGGGCATGGCCGAAATCGGCGTCGCGCTCTGGTCGCGCCATCTGAAGCACAACCCGACGAACCCGCACTGGGCAGACCGCGACCGCTTCGTGCTGTCGAACGGCCATGGCTCGATGCTGCTGTACTCGCTGCTGCACCTGACCGGCTACGACCTGCCGATCGAAGAGCTGAAGAACTTCCGCCAGCTGCACTCGAAGACGCCGGGCCACCCGGAATACGGGATCACGCCGGGTGTCGAGACGACCACCGGCCCGCTCGGCCAGGGTCTCGCGAACGCGGTCGGCATGGCGCTCGGCGAAGCGCTGATGGCCGACGAGTTCAACCGTGACGGCGCGAAGATCGTCGATCACCACACGTACGTGTTCCTCGGCGACGGCTGCCTGATGGAAGGCATCTCGCACGAAGCCTGCTCGCTCGCGGGCACGCTGAAGCTGAACAAGCTGATCGCGCTGTACGACGACAACGGCATCTCGATCGACGGCGACGTCGTGAACTGGTTCCACGACGACACGCCGAAGCGCTTCGAAGCGTACGGCTGGAACGTGATCCCGAACGTGAACGGCCATGACGTCGACGCGGTCGACGCGGCGATCGCGAACGCGAAGCTGTCGGACAAGCCGACGCTGATCTGCTGCAAGACGGTGATCGGCAAGGGCGCGGCGACCAAGGCCGGCGGCCACGACGTGCACGGCGCGGCGCTCGGCGCGGAAGAAATCGCGAAGACGCGCGAAGCGCTCGGCTGGAAGTGGGAGCCGTTCGTGATTCCGCAGGAAGTCTATGCGGCATGGGACGCGAAGGAAGCCGGCAAGCGTGCCGAGAACGACTGGGACGCGACGTTCGCGCAATATCGCGCGAAGTTCCCGGCAGAAGCCGCCGAATTCGAGCGCCGGATGGCCAACCAGCTGCCGGCCGACTGGGCGCAGAAGGCTGCGGCGATCATCGCCGGCGCGAACGAGCGCGCCGAGACGGTCGCGACCCGCAAGGCTTCGCAGCAGGCGATCGAAGGGCTGGCCGCTGCGCTGCCCGAACTGCTCGGCGGCTCGGCCGACCTGACCGGCTCGAACCTGACCAACTGGAAGGCGTCGAAGGCGGTTCGCGCGAATCCGGAAGGCGCGGGCGTCGTGCTGGGCAACCACATCAACTACGGCGTGCGCGAATTCGGCATGAGCGCCGCGATCAACGGCCTCGCGCTGCACGGCGGCCACAAGCCGTTCGGCGGCACGTTCCTGACGTTCTCCGACTACAGCCGCAACGCGCTGCGCGTGGCCGCGCTGATGAAGGTGCCGTCGATCTTCGTGTTCACGCACGATTCGATCGGCCTCGGCGAAGACGGCCCGACGCACCAGTCGATCGAGCACGTGTCGAGCCTGCGCCTGATCCCGAACCACGACGTGTGGCGTCCGGCCGACACGGTCGAGACGGCCGTTGCCTGGACGCACGCGGTTGCCGCGGATCGTCCGTCGAGCCTGATCTTCAGCCGCCAGAACCTCGCGTTCAACCCGCGTACCGACGCGCAGATCGCCAACATCGAGAAGGGCGGCTACGTACTGAAGGACTGGGACGAGGAAATCGTCGCGCGCAAGATCATCCTGATCGCGACGGGTTCGGAAGTCGAGCTCGCGATGAAGGCCGTCGAGCCGCTCGCGCAGCAGGGTATCGCGGCGCGCGTCGTGTCGATGCCGTCGACCAACGTGTTCGACCGCCAGGACGCCGAATACCGCGAACGCGTGCTGCCGCACGGCGTGCGCCGCGTCGCGATCGAAGCCGGCGTGACGTCCTTCTGGCACAAGTACGTCGGCCTCGAAGGCGGCGTCGTCGGGATCGACACGTTCGGCGAATCGGCGCCGGCCGGCGTGCTGTTCAAGTACTTCGGCTTCACCGTCGAGCACGTCGTCGAGACGGCCAAGGCCGTGCTGGCCTAAAAGCAATTCGCGACGCGCGCCACCCGTTGCGCGCGTCGCACCGTGAAGCTGCACGAAACGAATTTTTTCAGCCATCAGGAGATAGACCATGACGATTCGCGTCGCAATCAACGGCTACGGCCGTATCGGCCGCAACACGCTGCGCGCGTTTTATGAAAACGGCAAGAAGCACGATCTCGAGATCGTCGCGATCAACGACCTGGGCGATGCGAAGACCAACGCGCACCTGACCCAGTACGACACCGCGCACGGCAAGTTCCCGGGCGAAGTGTCGGTCGACGGCGACTACCTCGTCGTGAACGGCGACAAGATCCGCGTGCTGGCGAACCGCAACCCGGCCGAACTGCCGTGGGGCGAGCTCGGCGTCGACGTCGTGATGGAGTGCACGGGCTTCTTCACGACCAAGGAAAAGGCGAGCGCGCACCTGAAGGGCGGCGCGAAGAAGGTGATCATCTCGGCACCGGGCGGCAAGGACGTCGACGCGACGATCGTCTACGGCGTGAACCACAACGTGCTGAAGGCCGAGCACACCGTCATCTCGAACGCATCGTGCACGACGAACTGCCTCGCGCCGCTCGTCAAGCCGCTGAACGACAAGATCGGCCTCGAAACCGGCCTGATGACGACGATCCACGCGTACACGAACGACCAGGTGCTGACGGACGTCTATCACGAAGACCTGCGCCGCGCGCGTTCGGCCACGCACAGCCAGATCCCGACGAAGACGGGCGCTGCTTCGGCCGTCGGCCTCGTGCTGCCGGAACTGAACGGCAAGCTCGACGGTTACGCGATCCGCGTCCCGACGATCAACGTGTCGATCGTCGACCTGTCGTTCATCGCCAAGCGCGACACGACGGTCGAGGAAGTCAACGCGATCATGAAGGAAGCGTCGGAAGGCTCGCTGAAGGGCATCCTCGGCTACAACGACGCACCGCTGGTGTCGATCGACTTCAACCACAACCCGGCTTCGTCGACGTTCGACGCGACGCTGACCAAGGTGTCGGGCCGCCTCGTCAAGGTGTCGAGCTGGTACGACAACGAGTGGGGTTTCTCGAACCGCATGCTGGATACGGCTGTCGCGTTCGCGAACGCGAAGTAATCCCGCACGTTGCGCGGCCGCGGCAACGCGGCACGCGCGGCGAACGAGCCCGGCCCGGTTTTCCGGCCGGGCTTTTTTGTTGTCGCGAGCCGCGAATGCGTCGTCACCGCGCCGCCGTCACCTGCTCGAGCGCGTCGACGAACGCACGCTTCAGCGGGCTGTCGAGGTCGGTCCACGCGAGGCCGATGCCGCTCCGGTGGCCGGCCAGGTCGAGCGGCCGCGCGAGCACGTTCGGCGGCAGCGCGCTGGCGGCTTCCGCCGGGATCAGCCCGATGCCCATCCCCGCCGCGACGAGCGCGAGCATCGTCGTGAATTCCCCGAACTCCTGCGCGATTTCGAGCGTCGTACCCGCGCGGCTCAGCGCGAGCAGCATGTCGTCGTGAAAGCCGGGCGCATAGCGGCGCGCGAGCACGAACGCGGGCTGGCCGCGTAGCGCCGCCGGCGGGATCGTGTCGTGCGCGGCGAGCGGATGGTCGAGCGGCAGCGCGACGATGAAGCCTTCTTCCAGCACCACGCGCGTGTCGATGCCCGCATACGCGGCCGGCAGCCGGATCATCCCGAAATCGATCCGCCGGTCGCGCAGCGCGGCGATCTGGTCGGGCGTCGGCATGTCCTTCAGTTCGAGCGCGATCAGCGGATAGCGCTCGCGCATCGTGCGCAGCACGGCCGGCAGCAGCGCGGGCAGCACCGACGACACGAACGCGATCCTCAGCGTGCCGATCTCGCCGCGGCTCGACAGCCGCGCCATCTGTTCCGCGCGCGCGGCCTGCTGCAGTGTCGCGCGCGCTTCCGGCAGGAACACGCGCCCCGTGTCGCTCAGTTCGACCTTGTGGCGGTCGCGCTCGAACAGCCGCGCACCGAGCTCTTCCTCGAGCGCCTTGATCTGCATGCTCAGCGCGGGCTGCACGATGAACAGGCGCTGCGCCGCGCGCCCGAAATGCAGCTCTTCCGCGAGCGTGACGAAGGCGCGCAATTGCTTGAGTTCCATGGGCGGCGGGCAGGAGAGGGCGGTAATCAGATTTCATGATAACCGGATCAAAAAAGACCATTGGCGCAGCCTCGGGCCGGCAGCAGAAGATACCGTCGACGCGAGACCGGCCGCGACGGGCAGCCGGCTCCACTGGCACGAGGAGACATGCATGACCAACGCACTTGAACGGTTCCGTCTCGACGGCCGCCGCGCACTGATCACGGGTTCCGGACGCGGGATCGGGCTGACGCTCGCCCGCGGGCTGGCGGAAGCCGGCGCGTCGATCGTCATCAACGATCGTAATGAAGAGAAGGCTGCGACGCTCGCGCGCCATTTTCGCGACGAAGGCTTCGCGGCCGACCATGCGGTGTTCGACGTCGCCGAGCATGCGCAGGTGCGCGCGGCGATCGACGACTTCGAGGCGCGCGTCGGTGCGATCGACATCCTCGTGAACAACGCGGGCATCCAGCGCCGCGCGCCGCTCGACGCATTCGAGCCCGACGACTGGCATGCGCTGATGCGCGTGAATCTCGACGGCGTGTTCAACGTCGCGCAGGCCGTCGCGCGTCACATGATCGCGCGCGGCCATGGGAAGATCATCAACATCTGCTCCGTGCAGAGCGAGCTCGCGCGGCCGACGATCGCGCCGTACGCGGCGTCGAAGGGCGCGGTGCGGATGCTGACGAAAGGGATGTGCGCCGACTGGGCGCGCCACGGCATCCAGGCCAACGGCCTCGCGCCCGGCTATTTCGAAACGGAGCTGAATCGCGCGCTGGTCGACGACGCGGCGTTCTCGGACTGGCTGTGCAAGCGCACCCCGGCCGGCCGCTGGGGGCGCGTCGACGAGCTGTGCGGCGCGGCGATTTTCCTTGCGTCGGCCGCATCCGATTTCGTCAACGGCCAGACGCTGTTCGTCGACGGCGGCCTGACGAGCGCCGTATAGGGAGGAAGGTCATGCGTATGCGTTGCATGTGTGTCGTGATCCACGGACCGAACGACCTGCGGGTCGAGGAACAGGACGCGGGCGAGATCGGCCCGGGCCAGGTGCGCGTCGATGTCGCGATGGGCGGCATCTGCGGGTCCGACCTGCATTACTTCCGGCACGGCGGCTTCGGCGCGATCCGGCTGCAGCAGCCGATGGTGCTCGGCCACGAGGTTGCCGGCACGGTCGCGGAGGTCGCGCCGGACGTGACGTCGGTGAAGGTCGGCGATCGCGTCGCGGTCAATCCGAGCCGGCCGTGCGGTGCGTGCCGCTACTGCCTCGAAGGCTTGCCGAACCAGTGTCTGGACATGCGCTTCTACGGCAGCGCGATGCGGATGCCGCACGTGCAGGGCGCGTTTCGCAACGCGCTCGTGTGCGACGCGGCGCAGTGCGTGAAGGTCGCCGATCACGTGCCGCTGTCGCTCGCGGCGCTCGCCGAGCCGTTCGCGGTCGGGCTGCATGCGGTGTCGCGCGCGGGCCCGCTGATCGGCAAGCGCGTGCTCGTGTCGGGCTGCGGGCCGATCGGCGTGCTGGCGGTCGCGGCGGCGCGCGTGCACGGCGCGGCGGAGATCGTCGCGACCGACGTCGTCGAAGCACCGCTGGAAGTGGCCCGCGCGCTCGGCGCCGACCATACGATCAATGCGGCGGCCGATGCCGGATGGGTCGAGCGCTACGGCGCCGACAAGGGCACGTTCGACGTGATGATCGAGTGTTCGGGCAATGCGCGCGCGTTGCGCGACGGGCTGGACGTGATGCGTCCGCGCGGCGTCGTCGTGCAGCTCGGGCTCGGCGGCGATGTCAGCCTGCCGCAGAACGTCGTGGTCGCGAAGGAGTTGTCGATCTGCGGATCGTTCCGCTTCCATGCGGAATTCGCGCTCGCGGTGCAACTGATCAACGCGGCGCGCGTCGACCTGCGGCCGGCCATCACGCGCGTGTTCCCGATGCGCGACGCGAACCTCGCGTTCGAACTGGCCGGCGACCGGCAGCGCGCGATGAAGGTGCTGATCGATTTCGCGGGCGAGGCCGCGTGATCGTCCGGCGCCGGCGCGTGCTTTTTTCGTGATCGACGCGAATCCGATCGCTGCGGTGTGATGCTCGTGCGGCGCGCGCCGCACGGCCGTCAGGCGCCGGGCGTCGGGAAGAAGATGCCCGCGCGCTGCGCGGCGTTCGCGATGTGCGTTTCGATCGCGCTGCCCGCGGCGGCCGCATCGCGTGCGATCAGCGCATCGACGATCGCGCGATGCTCGTGCCACGTCGACAGCAGCAGCTCGCGCCGGTAGAACGGCATGCGCTGGCTTTCCTTCATGATGTCCGCGCTGCCGCGCAGGATCGATTCGATCGCCGCGTTGCCGGCGAGATGGATGATCCGCATGTGGAAATCGAAGTCGAGCTGCGACGCCTCGTCGAGCGCGTTTTCGGTCAGCGCGACGTGCAGGTCGGCGAGATTGTCTTCGAACCACGCGATGTCGTCGTCGCTGACCACGCGCGCGGCCATCCGCGCGGCGAACCCTTCGAGCGCGTAGCGCATCTGGTAGGTATCGGGCGGCGACGACTGCTCGGCAAACTGCCACGCATGCGCGGCCGTTGCCTGCGCGCTTTCGACGTACACGCCCTTGCCCGCGCGGATGCGCAGCATCCCGAGCGCCTCGAGCGTCGACAGCGCCTCGCGCAGCGACGCACGGCTGATCTCCAGCTCCTCGGAGAGCTGACGCTGGGCCGGCAGCAGGCTGCCGACCGGATAAACGCCTGCCTCGATCCGGTCGCGGATCGTCGCGATGGCGGCGTCGGTCACGGTATGCGGAACATTTTTCATGATGTGAACGATGGCCGGTCTGACCGGCATTGTAATCCGCACGGGCGCAGCGCACGACCGCACTACGGGAAAGCCACGATCAGACCCGTTTTCGGGGCCGCCGGACGCATGCGAAGGGGGGCGGGAAATCCCTATTTTGTCCGTCCTTGACGTCACTATATCGGCTTCCTACTATCCACCATAACATCACTGGTCTTACCAGTATGAACAGACGAAACTGCAACCGTTGGATCGGGAGAGCGCCGTGTCGAAATTCCTCAATTCGCTGTTTGGCCGGGTAGTCGTCGCATTGATCCTGGGGGTCGCGCTCGGCGCGTTCTTCCCGCATTTCGCCGAGTCGCTGCGACCGCTCGGCGACGGCTTCCTGAAGCTCATCAAGATGGTCATCGGCCCGATCGTGTTCTGCGTCGTGGTCAGCGGGATGGCCAACGCGGGCGACCTGAAGAAGGTCGGCCGGGTCGGCCTGAAGGCCGTCATCTACTTCGAGATCATGACGACGCTCGCGCTCGGCATCGGCCTCGTGCTCGCGTGGGTCACGCGCCCGGGCGTCGGGATGAACATCGACCTGCATTCGCTCGACGCGTCGTCGCTCGCGTCGTACGCGAAGAACGCCGAAAGCCTGAAGGACACGGCCGGCTACCTGATGAAGATCATCCCCGACACCGCGATCGACGCGTTCGCGAAGGGCGACATCCTGCAGATCCTCGTGTTCGCGGTGCTGTTCGGCTCCGCGCTGTCGCTGCTCGGCGACAAGGCGCAGCGCGTCAACTCGCTGATCGAGGAGCTGTCGCACGTGTTCTTCCGGATCATCGGCTTCATCATCAAGCTCGCGCCGCTCGGCGTGCTCGGCGCGATCGCGTTCACGACCGGCAAGTACGGCGTCTCGTCGCTCAAGCAGCTCGGCTACCTGGTCGCGGTGTTCTACCTGAGCTGCTTCGTGTTCGTCACGGTCGTGCTCGGCATCGTGATGCGGCTCGCGGGCTTCTCGGTGTTCAAGCTGATCCGCTACCTGCGCGAGGAGCTGTCGATCGTGCTCGGCACGGCGTCGTCGGATGCGGTGCTGCCGCAGGTGATGCGCAAGCTCGAATACATGGGCGTCAAGGATTCGACGGTCGGCCTCGTGATCCCGACCGGCTATTCGTTCAACCTCGACGGCTTCTCGATCTACCTGACGCTCGCCGTGCTGTTCATCGCGCAGGCCACCAACACGCCGCTGTCGACGCATGACCTGATCGTCGTGCTGCTCGTGTCGCTCGTCACGTCGAAGGGCGCGCACGGGATTCCCGGTTCGGCGATCGTGATCCTCGCGGCGACGCTGTCGGCGATCCCGGCGATTCCGGTGCTCGGCCTCGTGCTGATCCTGCCGGTCGACTGGTTCGTCGGCATCGCCCGCGCGCTGACCAACCTGATCGGCAACTGCGTCGCGACGGTCGTCGTCGCGGTGTGGGAGAACGATATCGACAAGGTTCGCGCGAAGCGCGTGCTGAACCGCGAGCTGCGCTACGTGCCGGCCGAAGAGGAAGGCCGCGCGACCCCGGTCGCCGGCGACCAGGCCCACGCGCTCTGAGCGCGGCTTGTCGCGCGGGGCGGCTTTGCCCCCGGTAGTCCCGCGCGATCGATTTACATGCGGCCGGCGCCTCGATGCGCCGGAACTTAATCAGAAATTGCTTTGCATGGGACGGGAGTAAGCGCTGAAGCGCCAACTCTCGTCGACCGCGAAGCATGGGATGGGAGTAAGCGCTGAAGCGCTAACTCCCATCGACAGGAGACGACATGGCAGCCCCCATCCTCGATCCGAACGCGCCGGCCTTCACGCGGCGCTACATGAACCTCGCCGACCCGCGCCTCGGTGCGCAGGCTTTGTTTGCGAGCGACGAGTTCTTCGCGCCGAAAGAGCGCATGCTGAACCCCGAGCCGGCGGTGTTCATCCCCGGCAAGTACGACGACCACGGCAAGTGGATGGACGGCTGGGAAACGCGCCGCAAGCGCACGACCGGCCACGACTTCTGCGTGGTGCGGCTCGCGCGGCCGGGCGTGATTTTCGGCGTCGATCTCGATACGAGCCACTTCACCGGCAACTTCCCGCCGGCCGCGTCGATCGAGGCGTGCGTCGCCGACGGCGACACGCCGCCCGACGATGCCGAATGGCGCACGATCGTCCCCGCGACGACGCTGCAGGGCAATTCGCATCACTACGTGAGCGTCGACGACGCGCAGCCGGTCACGCACCTGCGCGTGAACCTGTATCCGGACGGCGGGCTCGCGCGGCTGCGCGTGTACGGCCAGCCGCAGCGCGACTGGCGCCATGTGCCGGCCGGCGAACTCGTCGATCTCGCGGCGATCGAGAACGGCGGTTATCTGGTGGCCGCGAACAACCAGCACTTCGGCCCGGCATCGCAGATGCTGATGCCGGGGCGCGGCGCGAACATGGGCGACGGCTGGGAAACGCGGCGCCGCCGCGAGCCCGGCAACGACTGGGCGATCGTCGCGCTCGCGCGGCCGGGCATCATCCGGCGCGTCGAGGTCGACACGGCGTTCTTCAAGGGCAACTTCCCCGACCGCTGCTCGCTGCAGGCCGCGCGGGTCGCGGGCGGCACCGACGATTCTCTGGTCACGCAGGCGATGTTCTGGGCCGAATTGCTCGGCGAGCAGAAGCTGTCGATGGACCACGTGCATACGTTCGACCAGCTCGCGGCGCTCGGCCCCGTCACGCACGTGCGTTTCAACATCTTCCCGGACGGCGGCGTGTCGCGCCTGCGTCTGTGGGGCGAGCCGGCTTGAAGGAGGGCGACGGCATGAGCGGACCCCATATCCTGCGCGTCGAGCGCCTGACCCGCGAAGCGTTCGCGCCGTTCGGCGACGTGATCGCGCTCGAAGGCGCGCGGCATTTCCCGATCAACGGCGGCACGACCGAGCGCTTCCACGATCTCGCGACGATCGACGTCTGCGCGGACGGCGGCCGGCCGCTCGTCAGCGTGTTTCGCGCGCAGCCGCGCGCGCTGCCGGTCGCGGTCACGCTGATGGAGCGCCATCCGCACGGCAGCCAGGCGTTCATCCCGCTCGCGGCCGTGTCGCGCTACGCGATCGTCGTCGCGCCTGCCGGCGAATTCAGGCCCGAAGCGATGCGCGCGTTCCTGGCCGAAGGCTGGCAGGGCGTGAACTATGCGAAGGGCGTCTGGCACCATCCGCTGCTCGCGCTCGACGCGGTCAGCGATTTCGTGATCGTCGATCGCGGCGGCCCGCAGCCGAACTGCGACGAGATCCCGCTCGACCGTGCGTGGGCGCTCGAGTTCGAGCCGGCCTGCGCGAGCACGGCCTGACGCGGCGCGCAGCCGGGGTCGGGTTCCGGTTGCGGGCCGCGCGAGATCGCCGAAGGGCGTTCGGCAGCATTCCGAACCGGCTCGTGCGCGATGCGCGGCACGATCCCGAAAAGAACACGGCCCGGGCGGCGAGATGCCGGCCGGGCCGTGCTTCGTGCGCGCGGCGCGCGATTCAGTGCTTGCGGTGCGGGCAGTTCTCGGTCGTGCAGGAACCGTACATCGCGAGCGAGTGCTCCTGGAGCCGGAAGCCGCGCTCCTTCGCGATCGCCTGCTGGCGGCCTTCGATCTCGGCGTCGAAGAATTCCTCGACGCGGCCGCAATCGAGGCACACGAGGTGGTCGTGGTGCGAGCCTTCGTTCAGTTCGAACACGGCCTTGCCGGATTCGAAGTTGCTGCGCGAGAGCAGGCCGGCCTGCTCGAACTGCGTCAGCACGCGGTAGACGGTGGCGAGCCCGATGTCGAGCTGCTCGTTGAGCAGGTTCCGGTAGACGTCTTCCGCCGTCAGGTGGCGCACGGGGCTCTGCTGGAAGATCTCGAGAATCTTGAGGCGCGGTAGGGTGGCCTTTAGCCCGATATTCTTGAGATCCGTCGGATTGGTCATGGCTAGGCATCCCTAGAGTACAATGCAGGGCTTCAATGTTACCGGCTTTTCGCCGTTCCAGATATACGCGCGGCCTGCGACGCAGGCCAGCACGGTGAAGGAAATGATCCCAGAAACGCTTTCGCACTTTCAGAGGAGTCGCATGCGGAGTGCCATCATCGCTGCCGCCGCCGTTGCGGCGCTGGCTGGTTGTTCGTCGTACGACAGCGTGACGCAGCGCATCGCGCAGAGCATCACGCCCTATCGGATCACCGTCGTGCAGGGCAACTTCGTGTCGCAGGAGAAGGCCGCACAACTGCAGGTCGGCATGACGCGCGAGCAGGTGCGCGCATTGCTCGGCACGCCGCTGCTGGCGGACATGTTCCACGCCGACCGCTGGGATTACCTCTTCTACTTCAAGCGCGGCTCGACGTCGATCGTCCAGCAGCGCGATCTCGTCGTGACCTTCTCGGGCGATCGCCTCGCGGGCTGGACCGGCGCCGAGAACCTGCCGTCCGAGCTCGACCTGCTGGCCGATATCGACGGCGATCGCGGCGGCAAGAAGGCGAAGGCGGCCGCGGCGGCGAAGGCCGCTTCAGAGGCGGCTGCCGCACGCGCTGCACAAGCGGCGAGCGCGTCGGAGGCTGTCGCCAGCCCGTCCGCCGTGCCGGCGTCCGGCGCGGTGGTCGATCAGGATGCGAACGCGCAGGCCGCCCGCGCGGCGAACCGCGCGACCAACCAGGTGTCGGGTCAGGGCTCGAACGCGCGCCGCTTCACGCCGTCCACGCAGGCTGCCGGCGGTGCGCCGGTGCCGGGCGGCCAGCCGCCGGGCGCGGTGCCGGCGATCCAGCCGCAGTTCCAGTTCCATCGTCCGCCGCAGCCGAACGCGTCGAGCGAGGCGTCGCCGCCGGTCGGCCCGCAAGGCTCGGACACGCTGCAGAACCAGCCGCTCACCACGCCGGCCCAGTCGCAGTAAGCGGCCGGCGTGCGGAAACGGGGCGGCTCGCGCCGCCCGCCTTTAGACCTGTCGTGTAGAAAGCCATGAAGATTGCGATTGCCGGCGCATCGGGCCGAATGGGCCGGATGCTGATCGAAGCCGTTCTCAACGATCCCGACGCACAGCTCGTCGGCGCGCTCGACCGCGCCGATTCGCCGTTCCTCGGCCAGGACGCCGGCGCGTTCCTCGGCAAGGAAACCGGGATCAAGCTGACCGACGACCTCGACGCCGTGTTCGTGCAGGCCGACTACCTGATCGATTTCACGCGCCCGGAAGGTACGATCGCACACGTCGAGGCCGCGCTGCGCCACGACGTGAAGCTCGTGATCGGCACGACCGGCTTCACCGCCGAGCAGAAGGCCGAGCTGCAGGCCGCCGCGGGCAAGATCGGCATCGTGTTCGCGGCGAACATGAGCGTCGGCGTGAACGTCACGCTGAAGCTGCTCGAATTCGCGGCCAAGCATTTCTCGCACGGCTACGACATCGAGATCATCGAGGCGCACCACCGCCACAAGGTCGATGCGCCGTCGGGCACCGCGCTGATGATGGGCGAAGCCGTCGCCGGCGCGCTCGGGCGCTCGCTCGACGATTGCGCGGTGTACGGCCGCCACGGCGTGACGGGCGAACGCGATCCGTCGTCGATCGGCTTTGCCGCGGTGCGCGGCGGCGACATCGTCGGCGATCACACCGTGCTGTTCGCCGGGATCGGCGAGCGCATCGAGATCACGCACAAGTCGTCGAGCCGCGTGTCGTACGCGCAGGGCGCGCTGCGCGCGGTCCGCTTCCTGTCGGCGCGCGGCGCCGGCCTGTTCGACATGCAGGACGTGCTCGGCCTGCGCTGACACCCAACGGGGAAACTCCGATGGCGATTCCCACCGGCGTTGTCCACTACCTCGAAAGCGGCGATGCGATCACGCACGCCGTTGCCTATGTGCTGCTGGCGATGTCCGTCGCCAGCTGGTGCTTCCTCTTCATGAAAGCCTGGCTGCTGGTCCGCGCGAAGCGGCAGGGGCCGCGCGCGCTCGCCGCGTTCTGGCGTGCGCCGTCGCTCGACGCGGGCATCGCCGCGCTCGCCGGCGCCGATCGCGAGCGCGTATTCGCGCCGCTCGCCGAAGCCGCGCGCGACGCGGCCGACGATCACGATCCGGCCACGCTGGCCGCACGCGTCGAGCGCAGTGAGCGCGTGCTGCGCGCGTTGCGCCACGCGATGCTGCGCTCGCAGCGGCGTCTCGAATTCGGCCAGGTGCTGCTCGCGTCGATCGGCAGCACCGCGCCGTTCGTCGGGCTGCTCGGCACCGTGTGGGGCATCTACCACGCGCTCGGCAGCATTGCCGCGAGCGGGCAGGCGCAGATCGAGAACGTCGCGGGGCCGGTCGGCGAGGCGCTGATCATGACCGCGTTCGGGCTCGTCGTCGCGATTCCGGCCGTGCTGGCCTACAACATCCTCGGGCGGCTCGTGCGGCAGCTCGCCGAGGAGCTCGACGGCTTCGCGCGCGACCTGCACGTGTTCGTGTGCGCGCAGGAATCCTGACGCGCCCATCCGGGAGGAGCAACCATGGCATTCGGCGGACTCGAGCACCACAAGACCTCCGCGCCGATGGCGGAGATCAACATGACGCCGCTGATCGACGTGATGCTCGTGCTGCTCGTCATCTTCATCATTACCGCGCCGCTGATGACGCATGCGATCCGGCTCGACCTGCCGAAGGTCGCGGCCAGCGTCGCGCGCGACACGCCGCAATCCGTCACGCTGTCGATCGACGACGCGGGCAAGCTGTACTGGGACGACGCGCCGGTTGCGCTTGACGCGCTGCCCGCGCGCTTCCGGGCCGCCGCCGCGGGCGGCGCGCCGCCCGAGCTGCGGCTGCGTGCGTCGCGCGCGACGCGCTACGACGTGATCGCGCAGGTGATGGGCGCCGCGCAGGCCGCGGGCCTCGTGCGGATCGGCTTCGTGACCGACGTGCCGCCGCAGGCGGGCGGTTCCGTCGTGCCGTCTGCGGTGCAGGCGAACCGCTGAGCGGATCTTCCGGCCGGTCCGCGCCCGCCGCGGGATCGGCCGACCGCCGCGAGACCGGCCGAATGGGCCGGCGCGGGCGGTATAATCATCGTTTTTCCCGGTTGGCAGGCTTTTTCAGGTAACCCGGAATTTTCCAGGCTACCCGGGCATGCTGCGGGTTACCCGGAAAATACCCGGAAACCGTGAACAGGTCCGGCAACAGCGAACCTGCAGGTCCGCCGGGCAAGCACGACTTTCGATCCACTCCAGCGCGCGAGCTGTCGCTGCGCGCCGCTTAAAGCCTAGTCCGAACCACACCATGCACGAGAGATACGTACCCGCCGACGTCGAAGCCGCCGCCCAGGGCGACTGGCGCGCAGCCGATGCCTACAAGACGAAGGAAGATTCGCAGAAGCCGAAGTTCTACTGCGTGTCGATGCTGCCGTACCCGTCCGGCAAGCTGCACATGGGTCACGTGCGCAACTACACGATCAACGACGTGATGTACCGCTATCTGCGGATGAACGGCTACAACACGCTGATGCCGATGGGCTGGGATGCGTTCGGGATGCCGGCCGAGAACGCCGCGATGGCGAACGGCGTGCCGCCCGCGAAGTGGACCTACGACAACATCGACTACATGAAGGGCCAGATGCAGTCGATGGGCCTCGCGATCGACTGGTCGCGCGAGATCGCGACGTGCAAGCCCGACTACTACAAGTGGAACCAGTGGTTGTTCCTGAAGATGCTCGAGAAGGGCATCGCGTACAAGAAGACGGGCACCGTGAACTGGGACCCGGTCGACCAGACCGTGCTCGCGAACGAGCAGGTGATCGACGGCCGCGGCTGGCGTTCGGGCGCGCTCGTCGAAAAGCGCGAGATCCCGATGTACTACCTGCGGATCACGCAGTACGCGGATGAGCTGCTGAACGATCTCGACGGCCTCGGCTGGCCCGAGCGCGTGAAGATCATGCAGCAGAACTGGATCGGCAAGAGCTTTGGCGTGAACTTCGGCTTCCCGTACGAACTCGACGGCGAGAAGAAGCTGCTGCGCGTGTTCACGACGCGCGCCGACACGATCATGGGCGTCACGTTCTGCGCGGTCGCGGCGGAGCATCCGCTCGCCACGCGCCTCGCACAGGACAAGCCCGAGCTGCTGGCGTTCATCGACGAATGCAAGCGCGGCGGCGTCGCCGAGGCCGACGTCGCGACGATGGAGAAGAAGGGCGTCGCGACGGGCTTCTCGGTCACGCATCCGCTGACGGGCGAGCCCGTCGAGGTGTGGATCGGCAACTACGTGCTGATGAGCTATGGCGAAGGCGCGGTGATGGGCGTGCCCGCGCACGACGAGCGCGACTTCGCGTTCGCGAAGAAATACGACCTGCCGATCAAGCAGGTGATCGCGGCCGAAGGCCAGACGTACTCGCTCGACGCGTGGCAGGAGTGGTACGGCGACAAGGAAGTCGCGGCCTGCGTGAACAGCGGCAAGTACGACGGCCTCGCATACGGCGCGGCGGTCGACGCGATCGCGGCCGACCTGAAGGCCGGCGGCTTCGGCGACAAGCAGGTCACGTGGCGCCTGCGCGACTGGGGCGTATCGCGCCAGCGCTACTGGGGCACGCCGATCCCGATCATCCACTGCCCGTCGTGCGGCGACGTGCCGGTGCCGGAGAAGGATCTGCCTGTCGTGCTGCCGGAAGACCTCGTGCCGGACGGCTCGGGCAACCCGCTCGCGAAGTCGGAAGCGTTCCTGAACTGCACGTGCCCGAAGTGCGGCGCGGCCGCGAAGCGCGAAACCGACACGATGGATACCTTCGTCGATTCGTCGTGGTACTTCTCGCGCTACACGGCGCCGGACGCCGAGACGATGGTCGACGCGCGCACCGACTACTGGATGCCGATGGATCAATACATCGGCGGCATCGAGCACGCGATCCTGCACCTGCTGTATTCGCGCTTCTGGACCAAGGTGATGCGCGACCTCGGCCTCGTGAAGTTCGGCGAGCCGGCGAAGAACCTGCTCACGCAGGGGATGGTGCTGAACGAGACGTTCTACCGCGAAGACGCATCGGGCAAGAAGACCTGGTACAACCCGGCGGACGTGACGGTCACGCACGACGACAAGGGCCGCCCGGTCGGCGCGACGCTGAACACGGACGGCCAGCCGGTCGTGCTCGGCGGCATTGAGAAGATGTCGAAGTCGAAGAACAACGGCGTCGATCCGCAGGTGCTGATCGACCTGTACGGCGCCGATACCGCGCGCCTGTTCACGATGTTCGCCGCACCGCCCGAGCAGCAACTGGAGTGGTCGGGCGCCGGCGTCGAGGGCGCGAGCCGCTTCCTGCGCCGCGTGTGGAGCTTCGGTTACGCAAACCGCGAAGCGCTCGCCGCGCGCGCGGGCTTCGACGCGGCCGCGCTCGGCGAAGCCGACAAGGCGCTGCGCCGCGAGATCTACAGCGTGTTGAAGCAGGCCGATTTCGACTACCAGCGCCTGCAGTACAACACGGTCGTATCGGCCGCGATGAAGATGCTGAACGCGGTCGACGGCGCGAAGGGCGCGACGCCCGGCGTGCTGCGCGAAACGTACGGCGTGCTGCTGCGCGTGCTGTACCCGGTCGTGCCGCACGTCACGTTCGAGCTGTGGAAGGCGCTCGGCTACGCGGACGAATTCGGCCCGCTGCTCGACGCACCGTGGCCGAAGGTCGACGAGGCCGCGCTCGAGCAGGCCGAGATCGAACTCGTGCTGCAGGTGAACGGCAAGGTGCGCGGCGCGCTGAAGGTCGCGAAGGACGCAAGCCGCGAGGCGATCGAAGCCGCGGCGGTGGCCGACGACGCATTCGCGAAGTTCAGCGACGGCAAGCCGGCGAAGAAGATCGTCGTCGTGCCGGGCCGCCTCGTGAACATCGTCGTCTGACGGCCGCCGGCCGTCGGACGTACCCAGAAGGAGCGAAGGTGATCCGCAGATCGTTTTTGATGCTCGTCGGCAGCGCGGTCGCGCTGTCGGCATGCGGCTTCCAGTTGCGGGGCCAGCAGGACTATGCGTTCAAGCACCTGCTGGTGGCCGGCGCGCCGGCGCCCGTCGAGGCGCGGCTGACGCGCCTCGTCGAGGCCGGCAGCGACACGAAGATCGTCAAGTCGGCGGACGACGCCGACGCCGTGCTGCGCATGTGGGAGTCGCGTGGCCAGAACACGCTGACGCTCAACAAGTACGGTTCGGCGCAGGAATACGCGCTGTTCTATACGCTGAACTACACGCTGACGAGCAAGGACGGCACCGTGCTGATCCCGCCGAGCGCGATCGCGCTGAACCGCGCGATGACGTACAGCGACCAGTACACGAACGCGAAGGCGCAGGAAGCCGACATCCTGTACGGCGACATGCAGAACGATGCGGTCGACCAGTTGATGCGGCGTCTCGCGATCGTCCACTCGCTGACGCCGGCGCCGGAGGACGTGGTGCCGGGCGTCGCGCCGCGCGCGCCGCTGCCGCCGCCGCCGCTCTGATCGACGGCGCACGCACCGATGCAATTGCGACTTGATGCGCTGGAGCCGCACCTCGCGAAGGGGTTGGCCGGGCTCTATACCGTCTACGGCGACGAGCCGCTGCTCGCGCAGGAAGCATGCGACCGCATTCGTGCGGCCGCGCGCGCGGCCGGCTTCACCGAGCGTTCGGTGCATACGGTCGAGCGCGGCTTCGACTGGAGCGTGCTGCTCGGCGCGACCCAGGCGATGTCGCTGTTCGGCGAGCGCCAACTGATCGAGCTGCGCATTCCGTCGGGCAAGCCCGGCAAGGAAGGCGCCGACGCGCTGAAGACGCTCGCGGCCACCGCCAATCCCGATGCGCTGTTGCTCGTCACGCTGCCGCGTCTCGATGCGGCCACGCAGAAATCCGCGTGGTTTACCGCGCTGCAGAACGGCGGCGTCGCGCTGAAGATCGATCCGGTCGACCGCGCGCAGCTGCCGAACTGGATCGGCCAGCGTCTGTCGATGCAGGGCCAGCGCGTCGCGGCCGGCGACGACGGGCGGCGCGCGCTGCAGTTCATCGCGGAGCGCGTCGAGGGCAACCTGCTCGCCGCGCACCAGGAAATCCAGAAGCTCGGGCTGCTGTATCCGCAGGGCGCGCTGTCGTTCGAGCAGGTGCACGATGCGGTGCTGAACGTCGCGCGCTACGACGTGTTCAAGCTGAACGAAGCGATGCTCGCCGGCGACGCCGCGCGGCTCGCGCGGATGATCGACGGGCTGAAGGGCGAGGGTGAGGCGATCGTGCTCGTGATGTGGGCCGTCGTCGAGGAACTGCGCACGCTGCTGCGGATCAAGCGCGGCGCGACGGCCGGCAAGCCGCTGGCGACGCTGCTGCGCGAGAACCGCGTGTGGGGTCCGCGCGAACGGCTGATCGGCCCCGCGCTGAACCGCGTGTCGGAACCCGTGCTCGAGAAGGCGCTCGCGTTCGCCGCGCAGCTCGACCGGCAGGTCAAGGGGCTCACGGCCGTCGTGCCGGGCCGCCGCACGCAGGACCAACCGCCGCCCGATCCGTGGGACGGGCTGTTCCAGCTCGCGATGACGGTTGCGGGCGCACGCGGCGAGCGACCGCCGACCGCGGGTCGCGTGCGGCGTTAAGCCCCGTTCGGGCCTTCAGCGCGCGCTGCACAACCCGCTTACAATGCTTCGAAAGCCGGGGCGGCCATCCCCGGCGCGGCCTTTCGGCCGCCGCACCATACGGATGGCCCACCCGCGGATAGCCGCCCCTCGCTTCCCCACGAATTCATGCCGCCCAACGCGGCTTGCTTCTCGAGTCACACGATGGATATCGATCAGTACATGACCGACCTGGGCCGTCGCGCCCGGCACGCTTCCCGCGCGATGGCGCGCGCCAGCACGGCCGCGAAGAACGCGGCGCTCGACGCCGTGGCCCGCGCGATCGAACGCGACGCGCAGGCGCTGAAGGACGCGAATGCACGCGACGTCGCCCGCGCCCGTGAAAAGGGGCTCGATGCGGCGTTCGTCGACCGCCTGACGCTGTCCGACAAGGCGCTGACGACGATGGTCGAAGGCCTGCGCCAGGTTGCGTCGCTGGCCGATCCGATCGGCGAGATCGGCAACCTCAAGTACCGCCCGAGCGGGATCCAGGTCGGCCAGATGCGCGTGCCGCTCGGCGTGATCGGCATCATCTACGAGTCGCGCCCGAACGTGACGATCGACGCGGCCGCGCTGTGCCTGAAGTCGGGCAACGCGACGATCCTGCGCGGCGGTTCCGAAGCGCTCGAGTCGAACACGGCGCTCGCGAAGCTGATCGGCGAAGGGCTCGCGGCGGCCGGCCTGCCGCAGGACGCGGTGCAGGTCGTCGCGACGGCCGATCGCGCGGCGGTCGGCAAGCTGATCACGATGACCGAATACGTCGACGTGATCGTGCCGCGCGGCGGCAAGAGCCTGATCGAGCGCCTGATCAACGAGGCACGCGTGCCGATGATCAAGCACCTCGACGGCATCTGCCACGTGTACGTCGACGATCGCGCCGACCTCGACAAGGCACTGACCGTCTGCGACAACGCGAAGACGCACCGCTACGGCACCTGCAACACGATGGAGACCTTGCTCGTCGCGAGCGGCATCGCGGCGAAGCTGCTGCCGCCGCTCGGCAGGCTGTACCGCGACAAGCAGGTCGAGCTGCGCGTCGACGCGGCCGCGCGCGCGGTGCTCGCCGACGCGGGCGTCGGCCCGCTCGTCGATGCGACCGAGGAAGACTGGCATACCGAATATCTCGCGCCGGTGCTCGCGATCAAGGTCGTCGACGGCCTCGACGCCGCGATCGAGCACATCAACCAATACGGCTCGCATCACACCGATGCGATCGTCACCGAGGATCACGACCGCGCGATGCGTTTCCTGCGCGAGGTCGATTCGGCGAGCGTGATGGTCAACGCGTCGACGCGCTTCGCGGACGGCTTCGAATTCGGCCTCGGCGCGGAAATCGGCATCTCGAACGACAAGCTGCACGCACGCGGCCCCGTCGGCCTGGAAGGGCTGACGTCGCTGAAGTACGTCGTGCTCGGGCACGGCGAAGGCCGCCAGTAAAGCGAGGCGCACAACCGATGGCAATGCTCTGGGTCAAGACGTTCCATATCGTTCTGATCGCCGCGTGGTTCGCGGGGCTGTTCTACCTGCCGCGCATCTACGTGAACCTGGCCATGGAAACCGATCCGGCCGCGGTGCGACGCCTGCTGCTGATGGCGCGCAAGCTGTTCCGCTTCATGACGATGATCGCGGTGCCGGCGCTGGCCTGCGGGCTGTGGCTCTGGCTCGCGATCGGCATCGGCCAGGGGCAGGGCTGGATCCATGCGAAGGTGACGGTCGTGCTGCTGCTCGTCGTCTATCACGCGTATTGCGGGCACCTGCTGCGGGTGTTCGAGCGCGGCGAGAACCGCCGCACCGACAAGTGGTACCGCGTGTTCAACGAGCTGCCGGTGCTCGGCATGCTCGCGGCGGTCGCGCTGGTCGTGATCAAGCCGTTTTGAGCGGTGCGGCCGGCGAGGCTGCCGGCATCGATTCATGCGCAACGGCGCCCTTCGGGGCGCCGTTGTTCGTTTACGCACGGGTTCCGTGTGATTCTGTTCAATCCTTCGTGCCGTCGTCGATCCGCCGGCGCGTGATCGCTTCCTTCGCGCGGCCGACCCGTTCCATCAGCGCGGGGCCGCGCGACAGCGCGACGCCGACCGCGAGGATGTCGCCGATCGCGAGATGCGACATCCGCGACGTCATCGGCGAGAACACGTCGGTTTCCTCGGCGACGTTCGACGCGAGGCTCACCGTCGCGAGCTTCGCGAGCGGCGAATGGCTCTGCGTGATCGCGACGACTTTCGCGCCGCACGCGAGCGCGGAGCGCGCGGCGTCGACGATGTCGCGCGTGCGGCCGGTGTTCGAGATCGCGACGACGACGTCGTGCGGCCCGAGCAGCGCCGACGACATCGAGAACGTGTGCGGATCCGAATACGCGACGCTCGGCACGCCGAGCCGGAAGAACTTGTGCTGGATGTCCTGCGCGGCGATGCCCGAGCCGCCGGCGCCGTAGAACTCGATGCGCGACGCGTTCGACAGCAGCGCGATCGCATCGGCGACGCTGCCCGCGGACAGGCTGTTGCGCACCTCGATCAGCGCGCCGATCGTGCGGTCGAACACCTTGCCGATGATGCCGGGCGCCGGTTCGTCGGGCTCGACGTCGCGATACACCGACGACACGCCCGGCGCGACGCTCTGCGCGAGCCGGATCTTGAATTCGCGAAAGCCGCTGCAGCCGAGTGCCTGGCAGAAGCGCGCGATCGTCGGCTGGCTGACGCCCGCGCGCGTCGACAGCTCGGTCATCGCGAGATCGAGCACCTCGCGCGGTGCGGCGAGGATGTAGTCGGCGAGCTTGCGCTCGGACGGGCGCAGTTCGGCGCGGATCGCTTCAATGCGAGGCAGCATGGGGCAGTGGCTGGAAATCGGGTTCGGATGAGCGAGTGTATCGCAATCGAATTGTAGAAAATCTACAAGAAAATACTAGCGTTATTGCAGTGCCTCCGGCGCGATGGCGATGAGGGTAATTAGGGTTTTCACTAGGTAAAGCCTTACTGGTGGCGGGAATGAGGGTTGCGCGCGAATCGATCTGCATTGCATGCTTGTAGTTTTTCTACTAGACTGGCTTCGTTCGGTCGATGCATTCGACCGTCCCCACGATTCCAACCGCCGGTGTCGGCCGGCATACAGGAGCGCCCAGCATGACGTCGCTGCACCCCACTCTGGCGAAGGTCACCGAACGCGTGATCGCCCGCAGCCAATCGACCCGTTCCGCCTATCTGCACCGCATCGACGGCGCGCAGGGCAAGTTCCCGGCGCGCGGCGCGCTGTCCTGCGCGAACCTCGCGCACGGCTTCGCGGGCCTCGAGGGCAGCGACAAGTTCGCGATCAAGACGATCCGCGAGCCGAACATCGGCATCGTGTCCTCGTACAACGAGATGCTGTCCGCGCATGCGCCGTACAAGGATTTCCCCGACATCATCAAGGCCGCCGCGCGCGAGAACGGCGGGGTCGCGCAGTTCGCGGGCGGCGTGCCGGCGATGTGCGACGGCGTCACGCAGGGCAACCCGGGGATGGAGCTGTCGCTGTTCTCGCGCGAGGCGATCGCGATGGGCACGGCGATCGCGCTCACGCACAACATGTTCGACGCGGCGCTCTGCCTCGGCATCTGCGACAAGATCGTGCCGGGCCTCCTGATCGGCGCGCTGCAGTTCGGCCACCTGCCGACCATCTTCGTGCCGGCCGGCCCGATGACGAGCGGCCTGTCGAACGACGACAAGGCGAAGATCCGCCAGCAGTTCGCGACCGGCCAGGTCGGCCGCGACGCGCTGCTCGAAGCCGAATCGGCCGCGTATCACGGCCACGGCACCTGCACGTTCTACGGCACCGCGAACAGCAACCAGATGCTGATGGAGCTGATGGGCCTGCATCTGCCGGGTTCGGCGTTCGTCCATCCGCACACGCCGCTGCGCACCGCGCTGACGGCCGAGGCCGCGCGCCGCGTGCTCGACCTGACCGTCGAGCGCGGCCGCTACACGCCGATCGGCCATGTGATCGACGAGAAGGCGATCGTCAACGGGATCGTCGCGCTGCTCGCGACGGGCGGCTCGACCAACCACACGCTGCACCTCGTCGCGATCGCGCGCGCGGCCGGCATCCTGATCGACTGGAACGATTTCGACGAACTGTCGGCCGTCGTGCCGCTGCTCGCGAAGATCTACCCGAACGGCAAGGCCGACGTGAACCACTTCCACGCGGCGGGCGGCGTCGCGTTCCTGGTGCGCAACCTGCTCGAAGGCGGGCTGCTGCACGAGGACGTGACGACAGTTGCCGGCAAGGGGCTGTCGCACTACACGAAGGAGCCGAAGCTGATCGACGGCAAGCTCACGTGGGTCGACGGCGCGGCCGAGAGCCACGACACGAAGGTGCTGCGCGGCATCCGCGATCCGTTCCAGCCGGACGGCGGCCTGCGCCTGATGCAGGGCCGGCTCGGCCGCGGCGTGATCAAGATTTCGGCGGTCGCGCCCGAGCACCGCAAGGTGACGGCGCCCGCGATCGTGTTCGATTCGCAGGAGGCCGTGCAGGAAGCGTTCGATCGCGGCGAGCTGAAGCGCGATTTCGTCGCGGTCGTGCGCTTCCAGGGCGCGCGCGCGAACGGGATGCCCGAGCTGCACCGTTTGACGCCGCTGCTCGGCGTGCTGCAGGATCAGGGCTTCCACGTCGCGCTCGTGACCGACGGCCGCATGTCGGGCGCGTCGGGCAAGGTGCCGGCGGTGATCCACGTGTCGCCGGAAGCGCTGCTGGCCGGTCCGCTCGGCAAGGTGAAGACGGGCGACACGCTCGTGATCGACGCGGAAGCCGGCGTGCTCGACATCGAGGTCGACGACGCCGAGTGGCAGTCGCGCCCGGTCGCGCAGCCGCAGCACCAGGCCGAGAACGAGGTCGGTTTCGGGCGCGAACTGTTCGGCGTGTTCCGCGCGGCCGCGGCGCCGGCCGAGCAGGGCGCATCGGTTTTCGGGACGCTGGTCGGCGAAACGGCCGTCCGCGTCGACGCATGAATTTCAAGGAGCGAATTTGATGAAGACGATTGCTGAAATCGTGAAGCTGGGCCCGGTCATTCCGGTGCTCGCATTCGACTCGGTCGAGCAGGGCGAGCACGTGTCGCGCGCGTTGCACGCGGGCGGCGTGAAGGTGCTCGAGATCACGCTGCGCACGCCGGCCGGCCTGGAGGCGATCCAGCGCGCGAGCCAGCTCGCGGACGACATCGTCGTCGGCGTCGGCACGATCACGAAGCCCGAGCACTGCGCGCAGGCGAAGAAGGCCGGCGCGAAGTTCGGCGTGTCGCCGGGCCTGACGAAGGACCTGCACCTCGCGTCGCTCGACGCGGGCCTGCCGCTGCTGCCGGGTGTGATGACGCCGAGCGACATCATCCAGGCGCTCGAATTCGGCTACGAGATCGTGAAGTTCTTCCCCGCGCAGCAGGCGGGCGGCGTGCCGATGCTGCAGGCGTTCCACGGCCCGTTCCCGGCGCTGAAGTTCTGCCCGACGGGCGGCATCACGGTCGACACCGCGCCGAATTTCCTGAAGCTGCCGAACGTCGTGTGCGTCGGCGGCTCGTGGCTCACGCCGAAGGCGGCGCTCGCCGCGCAGGACTGGGCCGAAGTCACGCGCCTCGCGCAAGCTGCGAGCCAGCTGCCCCGTTAAGACTTGTACGGAATGACGGTTTGACCCTCGGAAAGCAAGCGCTTAGTGCTTGTTTTACCGAGGGTTTTTGCTGATGGAACCGGTTCTATCCGCGAACCGTAAAGATAAGTAAAATTCAGCGTCCTGACGGTGGGGGTCTCCCCGCTGTTTCGGAGACCTGCATAGCCGGGCATACTCGCAACGATCCGCCCGGTTCGAATAATCCCAAGGAGGAGTCCACATGGGGGCTGTCCAAGGCAGCATGCTGCTCATCTATACCGTGATCGCGATCGTGGCGTTGATCGTGATGATCGCGCGGTTCAAGATCTATCCGTTCCTGGTGCTCATCATCGTGTCGCTCGGCCTCGGCCTGGTGGTCGGGATGCCGATGGACAAGATCGTCAAGTCGTTCGAGACGGGCAACGGCAATACGCTCGGCCACATCGCGATCGTCGTCGGCCTCGGCACGATGCTCGGCAAGATGATGGCCGAATCGGGCGGCGCCGAACGGATCGCGACCACGCTGATCGACTGGTTCGGTGAAAAGAACATCCACTGGGCGATGATGTTCGTCGCGATCATCGTCGGCCTGCCGGTGTTCTTCGAAGTCGGCTTCGTGCTGCTGATCCCGATCGCGTTCAACGTCGCGAAGCGCACCGGCAAGTCGCTGCTCGTCGTCGGCCTGCCGATGGTGGCCGGCCTGTCGGTCGTGCACGGGCTGATCCCGCCGCACCCGGCCGCGCTGCTCGCGGTCCAGCAGTACGGCGCCGATATCGGCAAGACGATCGCATTCGGCCTGATCGTCGGCGTGCCGACCGCGATCGTCGCGGGCCCGCTGTTCGCGCTGACGATCTCGAAGTTCGTGAAGCTGCCGGAGAACAACCCGCTCGCCGCGCAATTCGTCGACACGCACACCGAAGGCAAGAAGCGCGAACTGCCGGGCTTCGGCATCACGCTGTTCACGATCCTGCTGCCGGTAATCCTGATGCTGGTCGGCAGCTGGGCCGATCTGCTGTTCGCGCCGAAGACGCTGCCGAACAACCTGCTGCGCTTTGCCGGCAACTCGGACGTCGCGCTGCTGATCGCCGTGCTCGTGAGCTTCTTCACGTTCGGCAAGCTGCAGGGCTTCAACCGCGACCAGATCCAGAAGTTCTGCGGCGAGTGCCTGGCACCGATCGCCGGGATCACGCTGATCGTCGGCGCGGGCGGCGGCTTTGGCGGTATCCTGCGTGATAGCGGGATCTCGCAGCAGATCGTCGCAACCGCCACGCAGGCGCACCTGTCGCCGCTGCTGCTCGGCTGGTTCGTCGCCGCGCTGATTCGTCTGGCCACGGGCTCGGCAACGGTCGCGATGACGACGGCCTGCGGCATCGTCGCACCGATCGCGGCGGCATCGGGCGCGGCGGTCCGTCCGGAACTGCTGGTGCTCGCGACGGGCTCGGGCTCGCTGATCTTCTCGCACGTGAACGACGGCGGCTTCTGGCTGATCAAGGAATATTTCGGGATGACGGTCGGCCAGACGTTCAAGACCTGGACGCTGCTCGAAACGATCATCTCGGTGCTTGGCCTGAGCTTCACGCTGCTGCTGAGCATGGTTTTGTAACAAGGGGTAGTCAATGATTCTGATCGCAATGGGCGTGTCGGGCGCGGGCAAGTCGCGAATCGGCGAAATGCTGGCGGAACGCCTGTCGTGCAGCTATACCGACGGCGACGCGTTTCACAGCGCGGCGAACAAGGAAAAGATGCACAACGGCATTCCGCTCACCGACGACGACCGCTGGCCGTGGCTGCGCTCGATCCGCGAGGCCATCGAGGAAAAGCAGCGCGCGGGCGAGACGGCCGTGTTCACGTGCTCGTCGCTGAAGCGTTCGTACCGCGACGTGCTGCGCGGCACCGACACCGACGTGCGGTTCGTGTACCTGCAGGGTTCGTTCGACGTATTGCGCGAGCGCCTGAAAACCCGCACCGGCCATTTCTTCGATCCGTCGCTGCTGAAGAGCCAGCTCGACACGCTCGAGGAGCCGGGCCCGGACGAAGCGATCGTGGTCAGCATCGAGCTGACGCCCGAACAGATCGTCGATCAGGTGATGGTGAAGATCGGCCTCGCGCAGCAGCACTGAGCGCGGTTCGCGGCAATCGTGATGAAAAAGGCGCCCTTCGGGGCGCCTTTTTCATTGGCGGCGCGCCAGCCGGTCAGGCCGCGTGCGCGCGCTTCGCGATGCCGTCGAGCAACACGTCGAGCATCGTGTCGTGCACGATCTCCGGATCGAGCTGCGCATAGAGCGGGGCGGCCGACCTGACGAGCGGATGCTCGGTGTCCGACAGCGCGTTCATTTCCTCCAGCTCCACGTCGTTCGCGGGCCGCGTGAGACCGCCGGCCTCGGCGGCGGCAAGCCCGATCACGCTCGCATACCAGCCGACGCACACCGACGGCAGCGCCGTGCGCGGGATGCCGGCGTCGGCGAGCGCGCGGTGCACGGCCTCGATGTGCGCGAGATCGGCGGGCCCCGTGCTCATGTGACGCTGCAGCAGCGCGAACGCGGCCGGGTGGCGCAGCGCGAGCGCGCGGTACTGGCGCGCGAGATCGCGCAGCCGCTCGCGCCACGGCTGAGCATCGTCGACCGGCACGAGCGAGCGCGACAGCGCGTTCGCGATCGCGCGGCTCAGGCCGTCCTTCGACTTGAAGTGATACAGCACGCTCATCGGGTCGCAGCCGACCGACTGCGCGAGCTTGCGGACGCTGAACGCGGCTTCGCCGACGTCTTCGAGCAGCGCGAGCGCGGCCGCGACGATCGCGTCCTTGTCGAGGCCGCGCGGGCCCTGGGCGGGTTTGTCTTTCATCGATGCGGGCTGGCAGCCGGAGCGGGGCCGGTCGTAAACTTGACGAAAACTTATTCTACATTGTAGAATTATTTCTGCGGTGTAGAAATTGGGTGTCCCGGTACTTTTCAATGCGTGCTTTCGCACGGTCCGGGACCCAGGCGGCACGAGCGTGTCCGCCGTCAACACGGGCCATCGCGCCCTTTATCTCGTTGACACCCAAGTGGAACCGGCTGCCCCACCCGCGAAGCCAGAACGGCTCATCGTCAGGCGGCCCAAGACCATGCAAGTGCAATCATGACTTCCAATCACCAACCCCTGATCCAGGGCGAATCGCGTTTCGAGCAAACGCAACTGAACATCGAGAAAGACAACTGGAACTGGTGCAACCCGGCCCGCTATGACGGCGAGCGCCCGGCCAACTGGTACGAGGCGTCGCTGTCGCGCCCCGCGAACAGTGCGCCGCTCGCGCACGACGCCGTGTGCGACGTGCTCGTGATCGGCGCGGGCCTGCTCGGCGCATCGGCCGCGCTGCATCTCGCGGAAGCGGGCGTCGACACGATCCTCGTCGACAAGCATCACGTCGGCTCGGCCGCATCGGGCCGCAACGGCGGGCAGTTGACGCCCGGCCTCGCGCGCTGGGAAGCGGCCGACATGATCGACCACCTGTCGCACGACGACGCGAAGCGGCTGTGGCGCTTCGCGTCGACCGAATCGATGGACCTGATCGATGCGATCGGCGCGCGTTACGCGCTCGATCTCGACCGCAAGCGCGGCCACGTCACGGCGGCGGTCCACCCCGGCCACATGAGCGCGCTGCTCGACGGCGCGGATGCGCGCCGCCATCTCGGCGACGCGGGCGTGACGCTCGTCGGCCGCCATCAACTGCACGACGAATACGTGCGCTCGGGGCTGTACCACGGCGCGGCGATCGACGCGATCGGCGGCCAGATCCATCCGCTCGCGCTGGTGCGCGGCCTCGTGCACGGCTTCCGGCTGAACGGCGGCGCGCTGTTCGAGGGCACCGAGGTGCTCGAGCTCGACGAAACGCCGGCAGGCGTCGTCGCGACGACGCCGGGCGGCACGATCACCGCGCGCAAGGGCGTCGTGCTCGCGCTGCACAACACGACGTTCCGGCTGCTCGACGGCGGCAGCACGACGACCGTGCCGTTCTTCACGTACGTGAGCGTGACGGCGCCGCTCGATGTCGATGTCGCGACGCTGATGCCGGCCGGCATGCCCGTGTACGACACGCAGTTCCAGATCGACTACTACCGGCCGGTGCGCGGCAACCGGCTGCTGTTCGGCGGGCAGGGCACCGGGTCCTGCTGGGCACAACCCGACGTCAACGCGTATCTGCTGACGCGGTTGAACACGGTGTTTCCGCAGTCCGACGGCAGTTTCGCGCTCGACTACTGCTGGAGCGGCGTCAGCGACTTCACGCTGAACGGCGCCACCGACAGCCGCAAGACCGACGGCCGCGTGCCGATGTACATGGTGCAGGGCTGGAGCGGCCACGGCGTTGCGCAGACGGTGCGGATCGGCAAGGCGATCTGCGACGATTTCGTCGGCCGCAACGACGATTTCTCGATGCTGACCGGCATCGACCATCGCGAGATTCCGCTCGGCCGGCAGTTGTCGCCGATCGCGATCCCGGCCGCGAAGGCGGCGATGAGCGTGATGAGCGCGCTCAACCCGGGCCGGATGATTTCGTTCTGAGCGCCTGAAAGGAAAAAGCCCGATGCGATTGTTCGCATCGGGCTTTTGTTCGTCCTGCGACGGCGGTGCTTACGCGATCCGCTTCGCGAGTTCGACGGCCTTGCCGATGTACGACGCGGGCGTCATCGCGAGCAGGCGGTCCTTCGCGTCCTGCGGGATCGCGAGCGTGCCGACGAACTGCTGCAGCGCTTCGCGCGTGATGCCCTTGCCGCGCGTCAGTTCCTTCAGCTGCTCGTACGGGTTCTCGATGCCGTAGCGGCGCATCACCGTCTGCACCGGCTCGGCGAGCACTTCCCAGCAGTTGTCGAGATCTTCGTTCAGGCGCTGCGGGTTCACTTCGAGCTTGTCGAGGCCGCGGATCAGCGAGTCGTATGCGAGCAGCGAGTAGCCGAGCGCGACGCCCATGTTGCGCAGCACCGTCGAGTCGGTCAGGTCGCGCTGCCAGCGCGATACCGGCAGCTTGTCGGCGAGGTGGCGCAGCGTCGCGTTAGCGAGGCCGAGGTTGCCTTCCGAGTTCTCGAAGTCGATCGGGTTGACCTTGTGCGGCATCGTCGACGAGCCGATCTCGCCGGCCTTCGTCTTCTGCTTGAAGTAGCCGACCGAGATGTAGCCCCACACGTCGCGGTCGAGGTCGAGCAGGATCGTGTTCGCGCGCGCGACCGCGTCGAACAGCTCGGCCATGTAGTCGTGCGGCTCGATCTGGATCGTGTACGGGTTGAACGTGAGCTTCAGGCGGTTTTCGATCACGTCGCGCGAGAACGCTTCCCAGTCGAATTCCGGATACGCGGACAGGTGCGCGTTGAAGTTGCCGACCGCGCCGTTCATCTTGCCGAGGATCTCGACCTTCTCGATGCGGGCGATCGCACGTGCGAGACGCGCGGCGACGTTCGCGAGTTCCTTGCCGAGCGTCGTCGGGCTGGCCGGCTGGCCGTGCGTGCGCGACAGCATCGGCTGTTCGGCATGCGCGTGCGCGAGCGCGACGAGGCGCTGGTAGACCGTGCGCAGCGCCGGCACGATCACGTGTTCGCGCGCGCCGGCGAGCATCATCCCGTGCGACGTGTTGTTGATGTCCTCGGACGTGCACGCGAAGTGGATGAATTCGCTTGCCTTCTCGAGTTCGGCCTGGCCCTTCACCGATTCCTTCAGCCAGTATTCGACGGCCTTCACGTCGTGGTTCGTCACGCGCTCGATTTCCTTGATGCGCGCGGCGTCGTGCGCGGTGAAGCGCTCGGCGAGCTGCAGCAGGAACTGTTCGGATGCGTCGGAGAAGCGCGGGACTTCCGCGAAGCCGGCGCGCGACAGCGCGATCAGCCAGTGCACCTCGACGGTGACGCGGTGGCGCATGAAGGCGGCTTCGGAGAGCCAGTCGCGCAGCGCTTCGGTCTTGCTGGCGTAGCGGCCGTCGATGGGCGAGAGCGCGGTGAGGGCGAAAAGCGTATCGGGACGAGTGTCGGACATGATCGGGCGTGGCCTTGGGGCCGGTGCGGACGAGGGGGGAGAAGAATCCGGCATTTTACCATTGGCGCGGGGCGGTCCCGGCCGAACCGGTCCGGCCGAGGCCGCAGCGGGGGATCCGCACGCGCCCGGCGCCCGGGCGGCGCACACGCGGCCTGCCGGCAGGCGCCAGCGCCGGCTCGCCGGGCTGCCCGGCGACGCCGCCGGCCGGGCCCGCCCGCCGGTAGAATGCAGGCTTCTTCCCGACCGCCGCCCGCCGCGCCCGCCTGCATGGAACTGAAATGGCTCGAAGACTTCGTTTCGCTCGCGGAAACGCGCAGCTTTAGCCGGTCCGCCGAACTGCGGCACGTGTCGCAGCCGGCGTTTTCGCGGCGCATCCAGGCGCTCGAAGCGTGGCTCGCGACCGAACTGATCGACCGTTCGGTCTATCCGACGCGGCTCACGCAGGCCGGGCAGATCTTCTACGAGCAGGCGCTGACGATGCTGTCGCAGGCGCACGAGGCGCGCACGCTCCTGCGCGGCCACGTCGGCGCGCCGGTGCCGACGATCGAGTTCGCGGTGCCGCACACGCTGTCGCTCACCTATTTCCCGCGCTGGCTGCAGCGGATCGAGGCGAAGATGGGCCAGGTCCACACGCGGCTGCGCGCGCTGAACGTGCACGACGCCGTGCTGTCGCTGGTCGAGGGCGGCTGTGATCTCGTGATGGGCTACCACCACCCGAGCCACCCGGTCGCGCTCGATCCGGCGCGCTACGACATGCTGATCCTCGGCAGCGAGCCGATCAGCCCGTTCTCGGCGCCCGGCCGCGCGGGCCGGCCGCGCTATACGCTGCCCGGCACGGCCGACGCGCGCGTGCCGTACCTGTCGTATACGCCGAACGCGTATCTCGGCCGGATGACGGAAGTCATCATCGCGAACGCGCCGACGCGGCTGTTCCTCGATCGCGTCTACGAAACCGACATGGCCGAAGGGCTGAAGGCGATGGCGCTCGCGGGGCACGGCGTCGCGTTCCTGCCGCACAGCGCGGTCGAGGACTCGGTCGCGGGCGGCCGGCTGATCCGGCTCGACCGTGCGGCGCGCGGCGGCGCGCATCCGTTTACGCTGACGATGGAGATCCGGCTCTATTGCGACAAGCTCGCGCTGCAGGGCGACGATCCGCGGCAGAAGCTCGTGCGCGCGCTGTGGGAGGTCGTGCGCGACGAACTGCGCGAGACCGCCGGTTAGCAACTGGCTAGCCATCGGCGACTGCGCACGATCGACCGCGACCGGCTGACGGCGAGCTTGCCGCGCCTGTCGGACGGCTGTCCGGCGGCCGGCCCGCGCGCGGGCAACGCGATTGTTCGCGGACGCGATGCGCGGCCGATCGCGTGCGTTCTTGCGCAAATCGACCGCAGATTTGCGAAAAATCGCGATCATGCAAGAAACGCATAATCGAATAAGCAAACGGCATTGGATAAAAAAAACGGGTTTTTCGACAATGTGCGCACCTGTTGACCGTTGGAGCATCCATGTCTTCGCAATTGCAGTCCATCCCGTCCTACCTGCACGCCGACGATCTCGGCCCGTGGGGCAACTATCTTCAGCAAGTCGATCGCGTCGCGCCGTACCTCGGCTCGCTGTCGCGCTGGCTCGAAACGCTGAAGCGCCCGAAGCGCATCCTGATCGTCGATGTGCCCATCGAGCTCGACAACGGTACCGTCGCGCACTTCGAGGGCTATCGCGTGCAGCACAACGTGTCGCGCGGCCCGGGCAAGGGCGGCGTGCGCTACCACCAGGACGTGACGCTGTCGGAAGTGATGGCGCTGTCCGCATGGATGTCGGTGAAGAACGCGGCCGTGAACGTGCCGTACGGCGGTGCGAAGGGCGGCATCCGCGTCGACCCGCGCAAGCTGTCGCGCGGTGAGCTCGAGCGCGTGACGCGCCGCTACACCAGCGAAATCGGCATCATCATCGGCCCGAACACCGACATTCCGGCGCCGGACGTCAACACCAACGAACAGGTGATGGCGTGGATGATGGACACCTTCTCGATGAACCAGGGCCAGACGTCGACCGGCGTCGTGACCGGCAAGCCGATCGCGCTCGGCGGTTCGCTCGGCCGCAAGGAAGCGACGGGCCGCGGCGTGTTCGTCGTCGGCTGCGAAGCGGCGAAGAAGAAGGGCCTCGAGATCGAAGGCGCGCGCATCGCGGTGCAGGGCTTCGGCAACGTCGGCGGCATTGCGGCGAAGCTGTTCCAGGAAGCGGGCGCGAAGGTGATCGCGGTGCAGGATCACACCGGCACGATCTACCGGCCGGCCGGCCTCGATTCGAACAAGCTGCTCGACCACGTCGCACGCACGGGCGGCGTCGCGGGCTTCGAAGGCGCGGAGCCGATGCCGAACGACGAGTTCTGGACGGTCGAGACCGACATCCTGATCCCGGCGGCACTGGAAAACCAGATCACCGAGAAGAACGCGGCGAAGATCCGCACGAAGATCGTCGTCGAAGGCGCGAACGGCCCGACGACGACGGCGGCGGACGACATCCTGAGCGCGAACGGCGTGCTCGTGATCCCGGACGTGATCGCGAACGCGGGCGGCGTGACCGTGTCGTACTTCGAGTGGGTGCAGGATTTCTCGAGCTTCTTCTGGACGGAAGACGAGATCAACCATCGTCTCGAGCGCGTGATGCGCGAAGCGTTCGCCGGCGTGTGGGCGGTCGCGGAAGAGCACAAGGTGACGGTGCGTACGGCGGCGTTCATCGTTGCGTGCACGCGCATCCTGATGGCGCGCGAAATGCGCGGCCTCTACCCCTGATCATTGACTATGATCTAGCCATGACGCAATCCAACCGGTTGCGTGCATGAACCCTCGCGGGCGGTGCCGAATCCGGTGCCGCCCGCGCGCGCATTGGGGCGCGCAAAGGGTGCCCGGAGCCGGGAGGAAGGCGCCGGACAGCGCGATTCGTAGTTCGGTAAACAACCAGTACTTTCAAAAATATTACTTTGATACACTGGCGCGGGTTTTAGCCAAGGAGATGACCAAAATGAAATACCACAAGGCAGTCCTGATGGTCGCGGCGCTCTGCGCGTTCGCAAGCGGCGCGCATGCTCAGGAGACGGGCACGCTGAAGAAGATCAAGGACACGGGCGTAATCGCGCTGGGCCACCGCGAATCGTCGATCCCCTTCTCCTACTACGACCAGAGCCAGCAGGTCGTCGGCTATTCGCGCGAATTCCAGCTGAAGGTGGTCGACGCGGTGAAGAAGAAGCTGAACCTGCCGAACCTGCAGGTGAAGAACATCCCGGTCACGTCGCAGAACCGCATTCCGCTGGTGCAGAACGGCACGGTCGATATCGAGTGCGGCTCGACGACCAACAACACCGAGCGTCAGCAGCAAGCTGCGTTCTCCGACACGATCTTCGTGATCGGCACGCGCCTGATGACGAAGAAGGATTCGGGCGTCAAGGATTTCGCGGACCTGAAGGGCAAGACGGTCGTGACCACCGCCGGCACGACGTCGGAGCGCCTGCTGCGCAAGATGAACAACGACAAGCAGCTCGGCATGAACATCATCAGCGCGAAGGATCACGGCGACTCGTTCAACACGCTGGAATCGGGCCGCGCGGTCGCGTTCATGATGGATGACGCGCTGCTCGCGGGCGAGCGCGCGAAGGCGAAGCAGCCGGGCGAGTGGGTGATCGTCGGCACGCCGCAATCGGAAGAAGCGTACGGCTGCATGATGCGCAAGGGCGATGCTGACTTCAAGAAGGTCGTCGACGACGCGATCTCGCAAGTCGAGAAGTCGGGCGAAGCCGCGAAGATCTACGCGAAGTGGTTCGAGAACCCGATCCCGCCGAAGGGGCTGAACCTGAACTTCCCGCTGTCCGAATCGATGAAGAAGCTGTACGCGAACCCGAACGACAAGGCACTCGACTGACCGCACGGCCGTTGATGCAGAAATGACGCTAATGAGACGGAAGAGGCCACGCTTCTTCCGTTTCTTTTTGCTGGAGTCTTGCCCATGTCTTACCACTGGAACTGGGGCATCTTCCTGAGCCCCGTGTCGACCGGCGAGCCGACGACTTATTTCGGATGGCTGATGTCCGGCTTCCGGGTGACGATCGAAGTGTCGCTCGCCGCCTGGGTCATCGCGCTGATCGTCGGTTCGTTGTTCGGCGTGCTGCGCACGGTGCCGAACAAATGGCTGTCCGCGATCGGCACCGCGTACGTGTCGATCTTCCGGAACATTCCGCTGATCGTGCAGTTCTTCATCTGGTATCTCGTGATACCGGAACTGCTGCCCGCATCGATCGGCACCTGGATCAAGCAGTTGCCGCCGGGCACGCAGTTCTTTACCGCGTCGATCGTCTGTCTCGGCCTGTTCACGGGCGCGCGCGTGTGCGAACAGGTGCGCTCGGGGATCAACGCGCTGCCGAAGGGCCAGCGCGCCGCCGGCCTCGCGATGGGCTTCACGCAATGGCAGACGTACCGCTACGTGCTGCTGCCCGTTGCGTACCGGATCATCGTGCCGCCGCTCACGTCGGAATTCCTGAACATCTTCAAGAACTCCGCCGTCGCGTCGACGATCGGCCTGCTCGACCTGTCCGCGCAGGCGCGCCAGCTCGTCGACTACACCGCGCAGACCTATGAGTCGTTCATCGCGGTCACGCTCGCGTACGTGCTGATCAACCTCGTCGTGATGTCGCTCATGCGCTGGATCGAAGGCCGTACGCGGCTGCCCGGCTATATCGGAGGCAAGTGATGCATCAGTTCGACTGGAGTAGTATTCCCGGCGCGCTGCCGACGCTGTGGACGGGTGCGATCGTCACGCTGCAGATCACGCTGATCGCGATCGTCGTCGGGATCGTGTGGGGCACGCTGCTGGCACTGATGCGGCTGTCGGGCGTCAAGCCGCTCGCGTGGTTCGCGCAGGGCTACGTGACGGTGTTCCGCTCGATCCCGCTCGTGATGGTGCTGCTGTGGTTCTTCCTGATCGTGCCGCAGCTGCTGCAGGGCGTGCTCGGGTTGTCGCCGACGATCGACATCCGCCTCGCGTCGGCGATGGTCGCGTTCTCGCTGTTCGAAGCCGCGTATTATTCCGAGATCATCCGTGCCGGCATCCAGTCGGTGCCGCGCGGGCAGGTGAACGCCGCGTTCGCGCTCGGCATGAACTACGCGCAGGCGATGCGCCTCGTGATCCTGCCGCAGGCGTTCCGCGCGATGGTGCCGCTGCTGCTCACGCAGGCGATCGTCCTGTTCCAGGATACGTCGCTCGTGTACGTGATCAGTCTCGCGGACTTCTTCCGCACGGCCGCCAACGTCGGCGATCGCGACGGCACGACCGTCGAGATGGTCCTGTTCGCCGGCGCATGCTATTTCGTGATTTGCTCGTTGGCGTCTGTTCTCGTCAAGAGTCTCCAGAAAAAGGTCACACGATGATTTCCATCAAGAACGTTTCCAAGTGGTACGGCCAGTTTCAGGTTCTCACCGACTGCACGACCGAGGTCAAGAAAGGCGAAGTGGTCGTCGTGTGCGGCCCGTCGGGCTCCGGCAAGTCGACGCTGATCAAGACCGTCAACGGCCTCGAGCCGTTCCAGCAGGGCGAGATCCTCGTGAACGGCCAGTCGGTCGGCGACAAGAAGACGAACCTGTCGAAGCTGCGCTCGAAGGTCGGGATGGTGTTCCAGCATTTCGAGCTGTTCCCGCACCTGTCGATCACCGAGAACCTGACGCTCGCGCAGATCAAGGTGCTCGGCCGCGGCAAGGACGAAGCGGCCGACAAGGGCATGAAGCTGCTCGATCGCGTCGGCCTGAAGGCGCATGCGCACAAGTATCCGGGCCAGCTGTCGGGCGGCCAGCAGCAGCGTGTCGCGATCGCGCGCGCGCTGTCGATGGACCCGATCGCGATGCTGTTCGACGAACCGACGTCCGCGCTCGATCCGGAGATGATCAACGAAGTGCTCGACGTGATGGTCGAACTCGCGCAGGAAGGGATGACGATGATGGTCGTCACGCACGAGATGGGCTTCGCGAAGAAGGTCGCGCATCGCGTGATCTTCATGGACAAGGGCGCGATCGTCGAGGACGACCGCAAGGACGATTTCTTCTCGAATCCGAAATCGGAGCGCGCGAAGGACTTCCTCGCGAAGATCCTGCACTGAGCGTTCGTGCACTGCGTGCGTTTCGCGCGCGCCAATGCGAAACCGCCCGGCCGAGCGCCGGGCGGTTTTTTTTGTGCGCCGTTACCAGCTGTACCGGTAGCCGACCTGCCCGACGATGCCGCGCCGGTACGCGCCGCCGATGTTGCGCGCGATCTTCGCGTTCGCGTACAGCTCGCCCGACTTGCCGAAGCCCGCGGTCACGCCGACGCCGAGCTCGTACCACGTGCGGCCGAGATGCGTCGCGAACGGCGTGCCGCCGACGACGGTCTGGCCGGGCGACAGGAAGTCGTGCAGCACGTCGGCCGTGAAGTACGGCGTCGCGGCGCCGCCGCCCGAGCCCGCCTCGAGGTTCGGGCGGAAGATGCGCACGCCGACGCGGCCGCGCAGCGCATGCGTCGTCGTGCCCGACACGGCCGACACGTTGTCGTTGAACCCGTTGAGCTTCAGGTACTGGTACATCAGTTGCGCCTGCGGCTCGATCGCGATCGGCGTGCCGCCGATGCCGAGCGGCTTGCCGACCTCCTGCGACAGCGCGATACCGAAGCCGTTCTGCGACGCCGCGTTGCCGTAGCTGTCGCGATAGCGGTTGCCGTAGTGCGTGACCTGCCCGACGCTGTCGAAGTACGTGCCGTCCGTCAGGTAGCGCGTCCAGTAGCCGCCGACGCTCTGCGCATGCATCTCGACCGAGCCCGTCGACGTCGACAGGTTCGGCGAGTCGGCGCGCGCCATGTCGCTGAAGCTCGCGTTCGACACGCCGATGCTGGCCGTCACGCCTGCATGCGTGCTGCTGCCGCCGGGCGCCTGGTCGAGCGTCCAGTCCTTGCCGAACTGCGCGAAGAACGTGCGCTCGTCCGCCGCGAAGCGGTCCGCGTCCGCATCGAGGCTCTGGCCGCCGATGCGGCCCCACACGCCATCGCGGTTGCCGGGCTGCTGCTTGCCGAGGTTGTAGATGTCGCCGACGCGCTCGTGCAGCTTGCCGAGCGTCGAGAAGCCGTAGTCGGCGTTCAGCAGCGGCGTCAGTGAGTAGCCGGCGACGCCCGGACGATACGCGAGCGTGCCGCTGCCGCCATTTCCGCTGCCGCCGCCGGACGGGTGGATCGTCGGGTCGCCGGGGTCCGTCGGATCGAGCTGCGAGCGCAGGTACCAGCCGTTCGCGTCGCCCTGGCCGCCGCGATAGAGCCGGTATTCGTATGCGCCGGCCTGTACCGGGCCCGCGAGATGGAACGCCGACGCGGCGGTCGTGCCGCCGTTGGCCGTGACGACCACGGGAATCCCGTCGCCGGTCGTCTTCGCGCCGGTGCCGGCCGTGTTGGCGATCTTCAGGCCGGTCGTGCCGCTCGCGGCGCCGCCGTTCACGATCAGCCGGTCGGTCGGCGATGCATCGGCGCCGAGATACGTGTTGAGTGCGATCGTGCCGCCGTTGCCGATATAGCTGCCGGTCGTCAGCGTCTTGTAGCTGCCCGTGAGCGTCGGCGAGCCGGCCGGCGCGGCGAACGCGACCAGACCCGCGTTGTTCAGGCTGCTCAGCACCGAGCTGCCCGTCATGCGCCACGTGCTCGTGCCGTCGATCGTCAGCGCGACCGGATCGATCGTGCCGGTCAGCGTCGTGCCGTTCGCGAGGAACACGTTGCCGGTGCTCGACGCGTCGGAGACGATGTCGCCCGCGAGGTTCAGCGCCGACGCGTTGAACGTCACGTTGCTGCCGTTCGCGAGGTTCAGCAGCGTGCCGTTGCCGGCCGTCACGACCGTGCCGTTGCGCACCGCGATGTCGGCCGTGCCGCCGCGCGCGGCGAATGCCGGCCCGGCGGCGGCCGTCACGCTTCCGCCGTCGACGAGCACCGAGCTCGTCGCGCCGTTCGCGAGCGTGTCGGACGTCAGCACGCCGGCCGTCGCGCCCTTGAGCGTCGTGCCGGTCAACGCGAGCACGCCGCCGCTGTCCGCGGTCGCGCCGTTGCCGGCCGCGCTGGCGATCGCCGATCCCGTATCGCCGATGCGGCCGCCGTTGCGCGCGACGACGCCGTCGGCCGCGGCACCCGATGCGGTGACTTTCGCGCCCGACAGCAGCGCCGTCGCGCCACCGTCCATGACGACCGCGTGCGCGCCGGCGCCCGTCGTCGCGACGGTCGTGCCGTTGGCCGTGAGCGTCGAATCCGCGCTCGATACGAACAGGCCGCGCGCGTTGGCGCCGGCGGTGCGGACGACCGTTGCCGCGTCGGTCGCGATGCGCGCGCCCGCGCCGGTCGATGCGAGGCCGTCGGCGCCATTGCCGGTGGTCGCGACCTGCGTGCCGGACAACGCGATCGCGGTGTTCGCGCCGAGGTTGCGGACCCCGCTGCCCGAGCCGCCGACCGCGATCGACGTCGCGCCGGCCGCGAGCCCGCCGCCCGATACGGTCGAGTCGATCAGCACGCCGTCGGCGCTGCCGTTCGCGACGACGGTGCCCGCGCCCGACAACGCGACCGATGCGCCGGCGCCCGTCAGGCGCACGCCCGCGATGCCATCGTCGGCTTCGATCGAACCCGTGTTGGCGAGCGTCGCCGACGCACCCTTCACGAGCGCGCCGGTGCCGTCGGCTACGCGGATCGTCGACGCGTTGTTCACCGTGCCGAGCGTGCCGGCCACGACGCCCGTCGAGCCGGCGCCCGTCAGCAGCACCGTGTCGCGGTTCTCGAGCGTGCCGAGGTTTTGCGCGACGAAGCCCGTCACGCCGGCGGTCGACGACGCGACGGCGGCGTCGTTGATCAGCGTCGTCGCGACCGGCGCGCCGGCATTCGCGCCGGCGAGGTCGTGCGCCTGGCCGTCGACGACGCCCGCGGTCGCGCCGGCCGCGTTCAGGTTGATCGTCGCGCCCGCATCGATCGTGCCCTTCGCGCCGCCTTCGACCGCGATCGCGATGCCGTTCGCGCCGTTGACGTTGTAGATCGCGTTGCCCGTCGACAGCGTGGTGCCGGCGTCGGTCGCGAGCACGCCGCGCGAATGCTGGCCGTTGACGTCGGTCGTCAGCGCGCCGGCTGCCGACCTGCCCGTGTAGGTCGCGCCGCCCGCGACACGGAACAGCGTCGAGTCGTCGGTGTCGACGCTGAGGCGCCGCGCGGCGACGTTGATCTTCGAGCCCGCGCCATACGCGTAGAAGCCGATCTGGTTCGTGCCCGACATGAAGGCCGGCACCGCGTTCGCGCCGACGTCGATCGTCGCGCCCGAGCGCGCGTGCACGCCGATCGCGCCGGTGCCCGTCAGGTTGAGCGCGCCGTCGAGCGTGGCCTTCGCGAGCGGCCCTTCGGCCCAGACGCCGTAGTTGCGCGTGCCCGAGGCCGGATCGAGGCCGCCGGCCACGTTGATCGTGCCGGTCGACGTCACGACCGTCGCTTTCGTGCCGGTCCCGACGACCATGATGCCGATGCCGTTCACGCCGTTCAGCGTGATCGTGCCCGTGTTGGTCACGGTCGCGGCGCTATCGGCCGCAAGCATGCCGACGTTCGCGAGCGGCGTGCCGGGCGCCGCGCCGTTGACGACGATCGAGCCCGCGTTGGTCAGCGTGCCGGACGACGAGCCGATGCTCGCCAGCGCGGCGCCGTTCTGCGTCTGCGAGCCGATCACGATCGTGCCGAGGTTGCTCGCGGTGCCCGATGCGCCGAGCAGGATGCCGTACGCATGCGCGGACAGCGCGACGTCGTTCGCGGCCTCCGGCGACGCGGCGTCATACTGGGCCGCGCGGCCGAGGTAGATCGTGCCGCCGGCTTCGTTCGTGAAGCTGCCGCCGGCGACGAGGCCGCCGATCACCTGGCTGTCGAGCGTCGTCGCGTTGACGCCGACGTTGATCGTGCCGGTGTTCGACCCGCTCGCGCCGTCCGTCGCGGCCACCGCGTAGTTCTGCAGGTCCGGGCGATTGCCGACGAGGTTCCACGCGCCGACGTTCATCACGCCGTTGTTGACGAACGTCGTGCCCGCGCCGTTCGCGTATACGCCGTTGCCTTCCGTGTACGCGTTGAAGCCGAAATTGCCCGGCTGCGCGCTGCCGCCCGTGTTGAAGTTGTCGCCGGACGCATACCCGGACGAGATCGCGCCGTTGTTGACGCCGCTTGCGCCGGTCAGCAGGCGCACGAGCGTGAAGTCGCCCGACAGGCGGCCGTCGTTGACGAAGCGCGCGCCGTTTTCCGCGAGGACCGCCGAGCTGGAGTCGATCGTATCGGTGCCGCGGAAGTCGATCTGGCCGTCCTTGCCGATGTGCAGCGTCGCATTCGCGCCGGTGCCGTGCATCACCGACAGGTGATCGATCGGCAGCGTGTTCTTGTCGCCCGCGGATACGTTGTTCGCGTACTGGAAGGTTTGCTGCGAGAACGTGACGGCCTGGCCGAACGCGCTGTCGTAGGCTGCTTGCGAGCCGAGCGCACCGCTTTGCACCGAGCGCACGAGAAAGTCGTTGTAGGCGGCCAGCGAAGCGGCATCGGTGACGTTCCAGGCGCTGCCGTCGAATGCGGTGAATTTGCCCGCGTAGGCCGGCACGTCGAGCCGGATGCTGCCGACCGGGCCGCCGCTCGCGAGATAGTCGCCGGTGCCGAGCCAGATCTGGTTGCGCGAATTCCAGTTGACGACGCTTTTCGCCGAGCCCGTGCCGTCCGCGAAGGTCAGGTCGGTCTGCTTCGGCGCGATCGAGATCGCGTTGCCGGCCGCGTCGGGCGCGTTCGCCGGATTGCCGATCGACACGTTCAGCGTGCCGCCGGAGTTGTCGACGGTGCCGATCCGCGTGTTGACGTACTGGTTGCCGTTCACGTCATGGTAGACGGGCACGTTGGTCGAGCCGGCCGTAGACGCGGAGAACGCGGACGAGTTGTAGGTGGCGACTGACGCCCGAGTGTCCGTGATCGAATCGGGCGTGCTGATGCTCTGCGTCTTGCCGCCGAGCGACAGCAGCGGCTGGTTCGGGTTGCCCGAGACGACGGTCGCGCTGCCGATCGGCGTGAGGGTGTAGCCGGGGTCGCCGCCGACGCCGGTCCATGCACCCGTCACGCCGACCGTGTCGCCGCCCGACACGGTGGTTGCGCCGGCCAGGTTGTCGTTGACGGTCGGGCTGAAACTGCCGAGCGCGCAGGTGCCGCCGCTCGCGACGGCCGCGCCGCTGCCGCAGGTCGATGCGTACGCGGAGCCGGCCGACAGCGCGGCCAGCGCGGCCAGCGCGGCGCCGAGCGCGGCGACGCGAAGCGGCGACCGGCGTGTTGCCGTGTGTGCAGCGCCGCGGCTTGCGCCGGATTCGCCGCCCGAACGCTTGCCGCGCGCCCGTGCCGTTTCCGCAACCGCGACCCAGCAGCCGGCGGTTTCGCTCCATATCGATCGAAATGAGTGATTCACGACAAGCCCCTCTCTCTTTTTTTGAAGTGGTATTCACCGCGGTGCAGTGAAATCGCAATCCGCGGTGGAGTAATGGCCTGAATGGACGTGCAGCGGCCGTGGCCGTTTCTGCGCCAATCGTGATTCGTTACACCGAGGATGGGAGGAGTCTAATGATCGGAAGGGTGGCCGATTGTCAAAAAAATAATGAATGTGGCAATAATGCCGACTTCATTCGGTATTTTTTGATTGTGTGATGAATCGAACTGAAAGCCTTTGTGGGTAAGGGTTTGGGTGGTTTTGTCAGCGTGGGCGCGTGATTGCCGGATCGGTGGGGTGGCGCACGGTTCGCATCGGGGTGGTGCGTTAGAATGCGGTTTCCGGATTATATGTGCTCCGGATTTTCGGATTTATTTATTTCGGATTTGAGTTATTTTCGCTTGGAAATTAATAAAATCAAGCGAATGTTGTGTCGCATTGAATCGATATGCCGGAATGTAGTCCGGATGAAACGAAACCGGCACGCGGCAGGCGATTTTCCCCGACGGTGAAAGCCGTACGCATCGCGTGCGCACGAAATCGCCCGCCACGCCCGAACGTTGCGGACGACGGTCTTGCCGTGCGGGAATTGGAAAGCGGGAAGTGCGCCGGCGCGCGGCGCTCAGAAGTCGATCGCGTCGTCGGAATCGCCGTCGGCGGCGGTGGCGAGCGCTTCGCGTGATTCGCGCGGTGCCGAGGCCGACGCGTCGAGCGCCGGATTGCGCAGCTTCTCGAGCACGCGTTCGGGCACCGGGATCTGCATCCGCGCGGCGACGTCGCCGCACTGGAACATGATCAGCTCGCCCGGCTCGAACGCGGTCCAGACCTCGTTGTCGGTGAGCGGCTGCGTCGCGATCACCGCGACACGATCCTCGGGCGTCGTGTATTTCGCGAAGTCGATCGACAGGTCTTCGTCGACGAGATGCGCGGTCGAGAACGGCCAGCGCCGCACCAGGTAGTGCAGCCGCGTCGAGCAGTGCGCGAAGAGCGCCTGGCCGTTCGACATCAGGAAGTTGAACACGCCGTGATCGGTGATGCCGCGCGTGAGCTCGCCGACGCGCTCGAACAGTTCGGGCAGCGGCGGCTGCGCGCCGGGAAATGCCTCGCGCAGCCCCTGCATCAGCACGCAGAACGCCTGTTCGCTGTCGGTCGTGCCGACCGGGTGGTAGACGCTGCCGTCCATGTTCGGCGCGTAGTCCTGCAGGTCGCCGTTATGCGCGAAGATCCAGTGCCGCCCCCACAGCTCGCGCATGAACGGATGGCTGTTCTCGAGCAGGATGTGCCCTTGCGTCGCCTTGCGGATGTGCGCGATCGTGTTCTTGGACTTGATCGGGTAGCGCTTCACCATTTCGGCGATCGGCGAGGTAGCCGATGCCTGGTGATCGATGAACAGGCGGCAGGCCTTGTCTTCGAAGAACGCGATGCCCCAGCCGTCGGCATGGTGATCGGTGAGCCCGCCCCGGGCCGCGAAACCTGTGAAGGAGAATGTGACGTCCGTCGGCGCGGCGCAGTTCATTCCTAGGAGTTGGCACATTTTACTTGGGGCGGCAGGCAGAAGCGGGGGGGGGGGTAACGAACCGGGCGAACCCCGGTACAATGCGGCTTCTAGCATATCACCGAGCCCTGAGCGGTAAAAAGCGGATTCCGCTGGCCAAAGGCCTCGTGTTGCGGTTTGCCGTCAGTCGGCCCGCGCACGCGTGTTCCGGCCCCGCTGATGGCCAGTCCGTTCCTCACGACGCCTCCTATGACTGCCTCGAACGCTTCCTCCCCGGCGACGCTTTCGCTCGCCCGTCCCGACGACTGGCACCTGCACCTGCGAGACGGCGACATGCTGGCCGCCGTGCTGCCGCACACCGCGCGCCAGTTCGGCCGCGCGATCGTCATGCCGAACCTGAAGCCGCCGGTGACGACCACCGCACAGGCGCAGGCCTATCGCGAGCGCATCCTCGCCGCGCTGCCGGCCGGGATGACGTTCGAACCGCTGATGACGCTGTACCTGACCGACAACACGCCGCCCGACGAAATCCGCCGCGCGCGCGAAAGCGGCTTCGTGCACGGCGTGAAGCTGTATCCGGCAGGCGCTACGACGAACTCGGACCACGGCGTCACCGATCTCGCGAAATGCGCGAAGACGCTCGAGGCGATGCAGGAAACGGGCATGCCGCTGCTCGTGCACGGCGAGGTGACCGATGCGTCGATCGACCTGTTCGACCGCGAGAAAGTCTTCATCGACCGCGTGATGACGCCGCTGCGCCGCGATTTCCCGGGTCTGAAGGTCGTGTTCGAGCACATCACGACGAAGGACGCGGCCGACTACGTGCGCGATGCCGACGCGGCGCCCGGCCTGCTCGGCGCGACGATCACCGCGCATCACCTGCTGTACAACCGCAACGCGCTGTTCGTCGGCGGGATTCGCCCGCACTACTACTGCCTGCCCGTGCTGAAGCGCGAGACGCATCGCGTCGCGCTGGTCGAGGCCGCGACCTCGGGCAACCCGCGCTTCTTCCTCGGTACCGACAGCGCACCGCATGCGCGCGGCGCGAAGGAAACCGCGTGCGGCTGCGCAGGCTGCTACACGGCGCTGCACGCGCTCGAACTGTATGCGGAAGCGTTCGACCACGCCGGCGCGCTCGACAAGCTGGAAGGTTTCGCGAGCTTCTTCGGCGCCGATTTCTACGGGCTGCCGCGCAGCGCCGAGACGGTCACGCTGCGCCGCGAGGCGTGGGAACTGCCGCGCGAGATCTTCGCGGGCGATACGCCGGTCGTGCCGCTGCGCGGCGGCGAGACGATCGGCTGGAAACTCGTGTGACCGGCGCGCCGCCGCGCGAAGCCGGCCACACGGCCGGCAGCGGGGCGGCGGATTTCGCGCGGATCGACTGGTCCGCGCCGTGGCTTGCGCAGTACGCGGAGCCCGGCCGCGCCGCACAAGCGGCCGCACGGGCGGGCGATGCCGCGCTGCTCGACGCGCTGAACGGCGTTTTGCGCGACGGCGGGCGCATCAGCGGTCGCGGCAGGCCGCTGCGATTCGTGCCGCAGGCCGAACTGCCGCCTGGTGTCGCGTACGAGACCCATATTGCCGACACCGGCGGCGTGCCGACCCGCCACAATCTTCACGACTTCTTCAATGCGCTCGTCTGGTTCGCGTATCCGCACATCAAGGCCGCGTTGAACGCGCGCCAGGCCGCCGCGATCGACGCGGCGGGCGGCGTCGGGCCCGTGCGCGGCACGCTGCGCGATGCGCTCACGCTGTTCGACGAGAATGCCGCGCTGTTCGTGACGGCCGACCGCGCGCTCGTCGATGCGCTGCGCGGCTTCGACTGGCAGCGGCTGCTGGTCGCCGCACGCGACGCGTGGGGCACGCGCTGCGAAGCGCGGCTCGTCGGCCATGCGCTGCTCGAGAAGCTCGTCGCGCCTTACAAGTCCTGCACGGCGCACACGTGGATCGTCGAAGTGAGCGCCGACTATTTTTCGTGGCCCGACGCGCAGCGCACTGCGCATGTCGATGCGCGTGTCGCCGCCGAACTCGCGACGCGCGAGTTGACGAGCCGCGATTTCTCGCCGCTTCCGGTGCTCGGCGTGCCGGGCTGGTGCGACGCGAATGCCGGCGCCGCGTTCTACGACGATCCGGCCGTATTCCGCAGCGGTCGCCGCACGCGCGCAGCCGGCGGCGGCGCGCAGTGCTAGAATGCGCGTCGCAAAGCAGGCCAGGCAGTCGCGGCCTCGCCGCCTTCGGGCGCGCGGGGGCGAGGAAAGTCCGGACTCCACAGGGCAGGGTGATGGCTAACGGCCATCCGTGGCGACACGCGGAACAGGGCAACAGAAAGCAAACCGCCGATGGCCCGGCGCAAGCCGGGATCAGGTAAGGGTGAAACGGTGCGGTAAGAGCGCACCGCGGCGACGGCGACGTTCGCCGGCACGGTAACCTCCACCCGGAGCAATTCCAAGTAGGCAGGCGCGCATCTTCGGATGCAGGACGGGGCCCCCGTCTCGTCTGCGGGTAGGAAGCTTGAGCGCGTCAGCAATGGCGCGCCTAGAGGAATGGCTGCCACGCGCTGTGCGCTTCGGCGCGCAGCGTGCACAGAATCCGGCTTATCGGCCTGCTTTGCCATTCGAATGCGAAAGGGCCGGCGTCTCCTTGCGGAGCGCCGGCCCTTTTTTCGTGCGCGAGCGCCGTGCGTTCAGGCGGCGACGATGTCGAACGAATGCGTGAGTTCGGCCGTCTTCGCGATCATGATCGACGCGGAGCAGTACTTGTCGTGCGACAGGTTGATCGCGCGTTCGACCGTGGCCGGGTTCAGGTTGCGGCCGGTGACGGTGAAGTGGAAGTGCACCTTCGTGAACACCTTCGGGTCTTCGCTCGCGCGTTCGGCCTTCAGCGTGACCGAGCAGCCGGTGACTTCCTGGCGGCTCTTCTTCAGGATCAGCACGACGTCATAGGCCGTGCAGCCGCCGGTGCCGAGCAGCACCATTTCCATCGGGCGCGGCGCGAGATTATGGCCGCCGCCTTCGGGCGCGCCGTCCATCGTGACGAGATGCCCGCTTCCGGTCTGGGCCGAAAACGCCATGCCGTCCTGACCCATCCAGCTTACTTTGCATTCCATGCTTGCACTCCAGCGTTGCCTGATTCGGATTCGATCCGGCATTGTAGCCCGCAGCGCTTCGGTCGGCTGATGCGGTGCACGACGTGCAGCACCGGAGCCGCGCGAGCGGTGCGCGACAGCGTGCCGAGCGGCGATTTCCCTGTTGTTTTTAGGGGTTTTACTCTAGGTGCGGGCTATCTTCGCTCGCCTTGGCCGGAGTCATGTGATTGATTTTAAACATGAAATTGAATTTTTCTGCCAATCGTCAGAAATTTCGCATTATGGTTTTTGATTTCGCAATGCAAATTTTCTTGTGAAGCCGGTGGTGCGTTCGTATAATGAGCCTCATTGGTTGTCGCGCTGCGGCAACCTCCGAATGTCTCCTCCACCCTCCTCCTAAGGTGGATTAAGCCCGAACCAGCCGTTCGGGCTTTTTTTCGTCCCATGCAAACATCGGCGCGCGGCTTGCGCGCCCCGGCATCCCCCGGCATTCATTACGCAGGCTGCCGTGCGGCCGGCTGCGATGTCGCGTCGGGCGGTGTGCCGCGCAAGCGTGCGTCGGGTGCCGGCGCGGTCACGGCCGACGCATGGCCGTGGCCGCGTGCGCAGAAATGGCGGACGCGTTCGCGCACCGCACGCAGGCGGGCGACGCGATCCTCGGCATGGGCGGTCCGGGCTTCGGCAATGCGCGCATCGAGCGCGTCGAGCTTGGCTTCGCAGCCGACCTGGGCGGCGACGGCAGGCGCCGCGGCGGCCAGCAGCGCGGCCGCGAAGAAGGGCGTAAGTCGTTGTTTCATCATGCTTGTTTGTTGTTTTCCGTATTCGGCCGGTCTGGCGCGGCAAGGTCATGTGCCGCGCGTCGATGGGTGCCTCCCCGGGCGCTCGGATCGCCTGGCTTGTCGGGGCACGACCGAATTTTCGCCCATTTCGGGCGCCGCGGACACGGGACGTGGATTCCCTTTGACCGCGTTGCCGTATTTCCTTTATAATTCAGGGCTTTTCCGCATTCATGCCCACGGAAAAAGAACAGGGAGAGCCTGCACCGCGCCTCGAAGCGCACACAGACAAGCAGGAAGAACACATCGGGCAAAGCATTTTTTTTGGATCGATCATGAAGACGTTTTCCGCAAAAGCCCATGAGGTGACGCGCGAATGGTACGTGATTGACGCGACGGATAAGGTTCTCGGCCGTGTTGCCAGCGAAGTGGCACGCCGTCTGCGCGGCAAGCACAAGCCTGAGTTCACCCCGCACGTCGACACTGGTGATTTCATCATCATCATCAACGCGAGCAAGTTGAAGGTCACGGGCAACAAGACGCTGGACAAGAAGTACTACCGTCACTCGGGCTACCCGGGCGGTATCTATGAAACGACGTTCGGCAAGATGCAGGAACGCTTCCCGGGCCGCGCGCTCGAGAAGGCGGTCAAGGGCATGCTGCCGAAGGGCCCGCTCGGCTACGCGATGATCAAGAAGCTGAAGGTCTACGCAGAAGCGACGCATCCGCATTCGGCTCAACAGCCGAAGGCGCTCGAGATCTAAGGGGACCCACATGATCGGTAACTGGAACTACGGTACGGGCCGCCGCAAGAGCGCAGTCGCACGTGTCTTCATCAAGGCTGGCAAGGGCGACATCATCGTCAACGGCAAGCCCATCGCTGACTACTTCTCGCGCGAAACGTCGCTGATGATCGTGCGTCAACCGCTGGAACTCACGAACCACGGCCAGACGTTCGACATCAAGGTGAACGTGAACGGCGGCGGTGAAACGGGTCAGGCAGGCGCAGTGCGCCACGGCATCACCCGTGCATTGATCGACTACGATGCGACGCTGAAGCCGTCGCTGTCGAGCGCAGGCTTCGTGACGCGCGATGCGCGTGAAGTCGAGCGTAAGAAGGTCGGTCTGCGCAAGGCACGCCGCGCCAAGCAGTTCTCGAAGCGTTAATTTCCGCTTCATGGCCGCGCCGCTTTCGGGCGGCGCCCGCCGGAAAAACCGCCAGCTTTCGCGCTGGCGGTTTTTTTATGCCCGCTGCGAGGCCCGTGCTGCGGCGGCTTGCACGGGCAGGTTTGATGAAATCGACAAGAACCTATTGATTTCATGGACTTCAGCACGATCTTCTGATCGGCCCTACAATAGCGGCTAAAGCTTCTTGGAGAGTTCGCAATGAACGCTGTTACCGAATCCGCAGCAACGACGACCGAAATGCCGCTTCCGTTCGTCTTTACCGACGCAGCGGCCGACAAGGTCAAGCAACTGATCGACGAAGAGGGCAATCCCGACCTGAAGCTGCGCGTGTTCGTGCAGGGTGGCGGCTGCTCCGGCTTCCAGTACGGCTTTACGTTCGACGAGGAAGTCAACGAGGACGACACCGTGATGAACAAGAACGGTGTCCAGCTCCTGATCGACTCGATGAGCTACCAGTATCTGGTCGGCGCCGAGATCGACTACAAGGACGACATCAACGGCGCCCAGTTCGTGATCAAGAACCCGAACGCGACCACCACCTGCGGGTGCGGTTCGTCGTTCTCGGTCTGAGCGCACGACAGATCAGCGCCGGTTCGCCGGAATGAAAAACGGGGCATGAAGCCCCGTTTTTTTATGCTCGTGCGCGGCGCCTGCCGGGCGGCAGGCTTTACGTCAGCCCGGATAGAGCGCGCCGAGCACGCGGTGGCCGGCCGCACCGGTGACCGTCGCGAGATTGCCGGGCTGGCGCGCGGTGAAGCGATACGCGAGCCACGCGAACGCGAGCGCCTCGACCTGTTGCGGCGGCACGCCGAGCGCGGCCGTCGTATCGACCGTGGCCGGCACGCCGGCCTCGCGCAGCGCGTGCCGGAGCGCGTCGAGCAGCACCGGATTGCGTGCACCGCCGCCGCACACGAAGACGGCCTTGCAGCCGGGTGCGTGCTGCGCGATCTCCCGTGCGACCGAGACCGCGGTGAGTGCCGTGAGGGTCGCCTGCACGTCCTCCGGCGCGACCTGCGCGAACGCGGCGAGCTTCGCGTCGAGCCACGCGGGATTGAACAGGTCGCGTCCGGTGCTTTTCGGCGGCGGCGCGGCGAAATACGGTTCGTCGAGCAGCGCATCGAGCAGCGGCGCGTGTACGGTGCCGCGCGCGGCGAACTTGCCGCCGTCGTCGTAAGGCTTGCCCAGATGGCGGGTCGCCCACGCGTCGATCAGCGCATTCGCGGGGCCGCAGTCGAAGCCGCGCACGTCGCCGCCTTCGCCGGGCAGAATCGTGATGTTGCTGATCCCGCCGAGATTACAGACGACGCGCGTCTCGCCCGGCGCACCGAACACCGTCGCATGGAACGCCGGCGCGAGCGGCGCGCCGTGGCCGCCGGCAGCCACGTCGCGGCTGCGGAAATCGGCGATCACATCGACATGGGTCAGCTCGGCGAGCAGCGCCGGGTTGTTGAGTTGCCGCGTATAGCCGCGTTCGGGGCGATGGCGCACCGTCTGGCCGTGCACGCCGATCGCGCGAATCTCGTCGCGCGACAGCCCCGCGGTGCGCTGCAATTCGTGGCAGCACACCGCGTAGCGCGTGACGAGCGCGTTCGCCGCGAGCGATTCGCGGTCGATCTCGTTGTCGCCGGGCTGCTGCAGCGCGAACAGCGCGTCGCGCAGCGATTGCGCGAAACCGACGAACGCTTCCGCGAGCACGGCCGGCGCCTTGCCGGCCTCGAAACGCACGGCGACGCCGTCGACGCCGTCCATGCTGGTTCCCGACATCAGCCCGAAGTAGATGCCGTCGGCCGGATGGACGTTTTGCGGCTGTCGTTGCGGCACGTTGGGTTCTCCTCGATCGTACGGCGCGGGCCCGTGCCGCGCACCTTGCGCCCGATTATCCGCGCAACGTGACGCGCCGTTAAGCGATGCGCGCGCAAGTTATGGGAAAATCCCTGTTTTTGCGACATTCTTCCTGGCACCGATGAGCACCGAACCCAGTTCCAAGCCCGTTTTCCCGATCACCGACGAAGTCCGGCATGCGCTCGCCGTCACGAAGCGCGGCGTCGACGAGCTGCTGATCGAGGAGGAGTTCGCGCAGAAGCTCGCGCGCAGCGCGGCCACCGGCACGCCGCTTCGCATCAAGCTCGGCCTCGACCCGACCGCGCCCGACATCCACATCGGCCACACGGTCGTGCTGAACAAGATGCGTCAGCTGCAGGACCTCGGCCACACGGTGATCTTCCTGATCGGCGATTTCACGTCGCTGATCGGCGATCCGTCGGGCCGCAACGCGACGCGCCCGCCGCTCACGCGTGAGCAGATCGAGTCGAACGCGAAGACCTACTTCGAGCAGGCCGCACTCGTGCTCGATCGCGAAAAGACCGAGATCCGCTACAACAGCGAATGGTCGATGCCGCTCGGCGCGGACGGGATGATCAAGCTCGCGTCGCGCTACACGGTCGCGCGGATCCTCGAGCGCGAGGACTTCACGAAGCGCTTCCAGGGCGGCGTGCCCATCTCGATCCATGAATTCCTGTACCCGCTGATGCAGGGCTACGATTCGGTCGCGCTGAACGCCGATCTCGAACTCGGCGGCACCGACCAGAAGTTCAACCTGCTGGTCGGCCGCGAACTGCAGAAGCAGTACGGCCAGGAACAGCAGTGCATCCTGACGATGCCGCTGCTCGAAGGCCTCGACGGCGTCGAGAAGATGTCGAAGTCGAAGGGCAACTACGTCGGCATCAGCGAGAAGCCGACCGACATGTTCGGCAAGCTGATGAGCATCTCGGATACGCTGATGTGGCGTTACTTCGAACTGCTGTCGTTCCGCAGCATGGACGAGATCGTCGGCTTCAAGCGCGAAGCCGAAGGCGGCCGTAACCCGCGCGACTTCAAGGTGCTGCTCGCGCAGGAAATCGTCGCGCGCTTCCATTCGCAGGCCGACGCCGAGCGTGCGCTCGAAGACTTCAACCACCGCGCGAAGGGCGGCGTGCCGGACGACATTCCGTCGGTCACGCTCGCGGGCGCACCGCTGGCGATCGGCCAGTTGCTGAAGCAGGCCGGCCTCGTGCCGTCGACGAGCGAAGCGCTGCGCAACATCGAGCAGGGCGGCGTGAAGATCGACGGCGCGACCGTGTCGGACAAGGGCCTGAAGGTCGAGGCCGGCGAGTTCGTCGTGCAGGTCGGCAAGCGTCGCTTCGCGCGCGTCACGCTGACCGCATGATCGCGCTGATCCAGCGCGTGAAGCGCGCCGACGTGCGCGTCGGCGACCGCACGACGGGCGAGATCGGCGCGGGCCTGCTCGCGCTGGTCTGCGCGGAGCGCGGCGACACCGACGCGGCGGCCGACAAGCTGCTGGCGAAGATGCTCGGCTACCGCGTGTTCAGTGACGCGGCCGGCAAGATGAACCTACCGGTGTCGAATATCGACGGTGCGGGCCGCGCGGGCGGCCTGCTGCTCGTGTCGCAGTTCACGCTGGCGGCCGATACCAACAGCGGGCTGCGCCCGAGCTTCACGCCGGCCGCGCCGCCCGACGAAGGCGCGCGGCTGTTCGACTATTTCGTCGCGGCCGCGCGGGCGCGCCATCCCGTCGTCGAGACGGGCGAGTTCGGCGCCGACATGCAGGTATCGCTCGTCAACGACGGCCCCGTGACGTTCTGGCTGCAAGTGCGGCCCTGATGCTTCCCCGGAGACGCGCCGCGATGGCCACCACGCAGATTCTTTTCATCCGCCATGGCGAGACGGCCTGGAACCGCATCAAGCGCATCCAGGGGCATATCGACATCCCGCTGGCCGATTCGGGGCTCGCGCAGGCGCAGCGACTGGCCGCGCGGCTCGAGCAAGAGGCGCGCAAGGGGGCGCGGCTCGACGCGGTCTATTCGAGCGACCTGATGCGCGCGCAGCAGACCGCGCAACCCTTTGCCGATGCGCTCGGGCTGCCGCTGCAGTTGCGGGACGGGCTGCGCGAACGCTCGTACGGCGCGTTCCAGGGGCACGACAGCACCGAGATCGAGGCGCTGTTTCCGGACGCGTACGCGGCCTGGCAGACGCGCGATCCGGGTTTCGCGCCGGAAGGCGGCGAGTCGCAGCGTTCGTTCTATCACCGCGTGCTGCATGCGCTCGAACCGATCGTCGCCGCGCATCCGGGCGGCCGGATCGCGTGTGTCGCGCATGGCGGTGTGCTCGACTGCGTGTACCGTTTTGCGAATGGTCTCGATCTGTCGGCGCCGCGCAACTACCAACTGCTCAATACGAGCATCAACGTCGTCGATTACGTGGATGGCCGCGCGCAGGTCGTGCAGTGGGCCGACGTGTCGCACCTTGACGCCGAGAGCGACGACGACGGCTATCGCAAGGTGCTCTGAGCACGCGGGGCCGGCCGGGATTCCCCCTTCCTCCTGCGTGACGCTTACTGCGGCAGCGCGTGGCGCGCCTTGTAGTCGGGCGCGTATGCGATCTTGCCAGGCTGGTCGGCCGTGATCGGCTGGCGCAGCTTGTCGAATTCCCCGTTGGTTTGTCACAGGTATTTGACAGTAAATTGAAATAATCTGAAGAGGCGAATCGTCAGGCGGAAGGTGCGCCGTCGGGCGGGGGCGCGGTCGCGCGACGGCGCGCACGCTTCGACGCGCCGTTGACGAGCGCCCAGCGCAGCACGGGTGCGACGGCCCGTACGCCGGGCCGGACCACCGCGCGTCGCAATGGCGCGAACGTCGACACGCGGAGCATCCGCTGCGCCCACGGCGGCAGCAGGTCGATCCCGGCATGCATCACCAGCGACGCGGCCGGCCGCAGCGCGGGCTTCGCGACCGGCACATTCAGCAGGATGGACATCACCTCGAAGGTATGCGGTCCGGCCTCGAGTTCGGGCTGCATGCGCGCGAGATACGCGGCGACCTCGGCGCGCGAACGGGGCACCTCGTGCGCGCCGAGCAGTTCGGCGATCAACGCCGTTTCGGCGTAATAGCGGTCCTGCAATTCGCCCGACAGCGCCGGATTCACGTAGCACAGGTGCGCGGCGAGGAAGCTCGATACTTCCGCGATATGCACCCAGGTCAGCAACGCCGGATCGTCGGCGCGGTACGGCCGACCGTCGGGCGCGATACCCGATACGCGCGAGTGGATCGTTTTCACGCGCTCGATCAGCGCGAGCGCGTCCGCGCGACTGCCGAACGTCGTGCCCGTGATGAACGTGGCGGTGCGCCGCAAGCGGCCGAGGATGTCGGTGCGAAACGACGAGTGATCCCAGACGCCCGCGAGCGCGAGCGGATGGAGCGCCTGCAGCAGCAGCGCGGCGATGCCGCCTGTCATCATCGACGTGAAGTCGGCATGCACGCGCCAGCAGACGGCATCGGGGCCGAACAGCCCGGGATCGCCGGGCGGTGAAGAGAGATCGAGCGACGGGCCGCCGCCGCCCACGGTCAGGTGCGTGATGCCGGCCACGAGCCGCTTGCGGATCGGCTCGGCCCAGCGCGGGCCCGGTGCGGGTGCGGCGGGGTGGTGGCTAGGCGGCGTCGTCATGGCTGGCGTGGCTCGGGCGGCCGGTTACTTCCCGGCGGGCGTATCCCACATACCGCGTTCGGTGCTGCCGGCGTCGGGCGCGGAGAGCCCGAAGTGGCGGTACGTGAGCAGCGTCGCGACGCGCCCGCGCGGCGTGCGCTGCAGGAAGCCCTGCTGGATCAGGTACGGCTCGAGCACGTCCTCGATCGTGTCGCGTTCCTCGCCGATCGCGGCTGCCAGGTTGTCGATGCCGACCGGGCCGCCGTCGAACTTGTACAGGATCGCTTCGAGCAGCTTGCGGTCCATCAGGTCGAAGCCGACCGGATCGACGTCGAGCATCGCGAGCGCGGCATCGGCCACCGCCGCGGTGATCTGGCCGTCGGCCTTTACTTCCGCGAAGTCGCGCACGCGGCGCAGCAGCCGGTTCGCGATCCGCGGCGTGCCGCGCGAGCGCTTCGCGATTTCCAGCGCGCCGTTCGGATCGATCTGCGCGTTCAGCAGCGACGCCGAGCGCCGCACGATGCGCGACAGTTGATCGGCGTCGTAGAACTCGAGGCGGGAGACGATCCCGAAACGGTCGCGCAGCGGGTTGGTCAGCATCCCCGCGCGGGTGGTCGCGCCGACCAGCGTGAACGGCTGCAGGTCGAGCTTCACGCTGCGCGCGGCCGGACCTTCGCCGATCATGATGTCGATCTGGTAATCCTCGAGTGCCGGATACAGGATTTCCTCGACGACCGGCGACAGCCGGTGGATCTCGTCGATGAACAGCACGTCGTTCGCTTCGAGGTTCGTCAGCAGTGCGGCGAGATCGCCCGCGCGTTCGAGCACGGGCCCCGACGTCTGCCGCAGGTTCACGCCCATTTCGCGCGCGATGATGTGCGCGAGCGTCGTCTTGCCGAGACCCGGCGGCCCGAACAGCAGCACGTGGTCGAGAGGCTCGGAGCGGCGCTTGGCGGCTTCGATGAAGATCTCGAGCTGGCCGCGCACCTTTTCCTGGCCGACGTAGTCGTCGAGCTGGCGCGGCCGCAGCGCGCGTTCGAACACCTCCTCGTGCGACGAGGTGGGCGTGGCGGCGATGATCCGCTGCTCGGTGGCGAGTTTGTCGGTTTCAATCATGCGGCCATTGTACCGCGCGCCGCTCGCGGTCCGAACTGGCCGGACGGCCGACTGGCGCGCGCCGCGCGGCGGCACGACACTGCGTCCGACAGTCGGTTCCGGCGGGCGTTACGCCTTCGACAGCGCCTTCAGCGCGAGCTTGATGCCTTCGGACACGCCGGTGCCGGCCGGCACGTTCTTGATCGCGGCGAGGCCTTCCTTTTCGGAGTAGCCGAGCGCGAGCAGCGCGTTGAGGATGTCGGTCGCGTGGTCGGACGCCGACGCGGCGCCGGCGAGCGCGCCGAGGTCGGCGCCGAGCTTGCCCTTCAGCTCGAGCAGCAGGCGCTCGGCCGTCTTCTTGCCGATGCCGGGCAGGCGCGTGAGGCGCGCGGCGTCCTGCATCGTCACGGCCTGCGCGAGCTCCTGCACGCTCATGCCGGACAGCACGGCGAGCGCCATGCGCGCACCGATGCCGGTGATCTTCAGCAGTTCGCGGAACGTCGTGCGTTCCTGCGGCGTCAGGAAGCCGTACAGCAGGTGCGCGTCCTCGCGGACGATCTGCTGCGTGAGCAGCACGACGCGCTCGCCCGTCTGCGGCAGGTTGTAGAAGGTGCTCATCGGCACGTCGATTTCGTAGCCGACGCCGTTGCAGTCGACGAGCAGGTGAGGCGGGTTCTTTTCGAGCAGGATGCCGGCGATGCGACCGATCATGGATGGCGGGATGCGAGGAAGAAAGCGCGAGTGTAGCGCACGCGCGGCGCAATGCCGATGGGCTTGGCCGTCAGGCCGATGCGGTGCGCGTCGCGTGTGCGCCGCGCGCGGGCAAAACAGTCGGTCCGGTGTGCCGGGCGATGGCGCGCGCCGGCATCAGCCGACCAGCCGCCCGCGCCGCACGCGCAGCCCTTTCTTCGCGAGCGCCGGCGCGAGGCCGCCGAGCGTGCTGAGCGTGTTGCCGCCGTGCGCATGGCAGATCGCCATGCCGAGCGCGTCGGCCGCATCGGAACCCGGTTGGCCGGAGAGGTTGAGCAGCCGCGTGACCATCTCCTGCATCTGCGTCTTGGTCGCGCGGCCGTAGCCGACGACGGCCTGCTTGAGCTGCAGCGCCGTGTATTCGGCGACCGGCAGCCCGCCCGCGACGAGGCCGCAGATCGCGGCGCCGCGCGCCTGGCCGAGCAGCAGCGTCGACTGCGGGTTCACGTTGACGAACACCTTTTCGATCGCGGCCTGGTCGGGCGCATGTTCGCGCACGATCGTCGACACGCCCTGGAAGATCGTGCCGAGCCGGGTGGCCAGATCGGCCGTCGGCGTGCGGATCACGCCGCTCGTGACATAGGCGAGCCGATGGCCGCTGACGTCGATGACGCCGAAGCCCGTGACGCGCAGGCCGGGGTCGATGCCGAGAATTCGCATGAGTGAGGAGAGATGCGTGATGCAGCGATACTACAACGAATGGCGCGGCGAGCCGGTCGCACAGTCGCGCGCCGGCGCCGCGCAATAAAAAACCCGGCGGGTGCGACGCCGCCGGGTTGTCGTGCAACGGCCGCGCGGGCCGCATGCGATCAGTGACGGAAGTGGCGCACGCCCGTCAGGATCATCGCGATGTTGTGCTCGTCGGCTGCCGCGATCACTTCGTCGTCGCGCACCGAGCCGCCCGGCTGGATCACGCAGGTCGCGCCGGCCGCGACGACGACGTCGAGGCCGTCGCGGAACGGGAAGAACGCATCCGACGCGACGGCCGAACCGGCCAGCGTCAGGCCCGCGTTCTGCGCCTTGATGCTCGCGATGCGAGCGGAATCGACGCGGCTCATCTGGCCTGCGCCGACGCCGAGCGTCATGCCGTTGCCGCAGAACACGATCGCGTTCGACTTCACGTACTTCGCGACGCGCCACGCGAACAGCAGGTCGTCCATTTCCTTCGGCGTCGGGTGGCGCTTCGTGACCACGCGCAGCTCGTGCGGCTGCACGTTCTTCGAATCGAGCGACTGCACGAGCAGGCCGCCGCCCACGCGCTTCAGGTCGAATGCGTTATGGCCGTCGCCGAGCGCGATTTCGAGCAGGCGCACGTTCTGCTTCGCGGCGAACACCTGCTTCGCGGCGTCGGAGAACGACGGTGCGATCAGCACTTCGACGAACTGCTTCGCGACAGCCTGCGCGGCCGCTTCGTCGACTTCGCGGTTGAACGCGATGATGCCGCCGAACGCGGAGGTCGGGTCGGTCTGGAACGCCTTCGCGTACGCGTCGGCCGAGTCGTTGCCGACCGCGACGCCGCACGGGTTCGCATGCTTGATGATCACGCAGGCCGGCGCGTCGAACGTCTTCACGCATTCCCACGCCGCGTCCGAATCCGCGATGTTGTTGTACGACAGTTCCTTGCCCTGCAGCTGGCGGTAGTTCGCGAGCGCGCCGGCCGGCGTCGAGATGTCGCGGTAGAACGCTGCGCTCTGGTGCGGGTTCTCGCCGTAGCGCAGGTCCTGCACCTTGTCGAACGCCATGTTCAGCGTCGCCGGGTACGCATTGCGCGATGCGTGCTTCAGCTCGTCGGTCAGGCTCGTCAGGTAGTTCGTGATCGCGCCGTCGTATTGCGCGGTGTGCGCGAACACCTTCGTCGCGAGGCGGAAGTTGGTCGGGTAGCCGACCGTGTTGCCGTTCGCCTTCATTTCATCGAGCACGACTGCGTAGTCGGCCGGATCGACGACGACCGTCACGTCGCGGTGGTTCTTCGCGGCCGAGCGCAGCATCGTCGGGCCGCCGATGTCGATGTTCTCGATCGCGTCGGCGAGCGTGCAGTCGTCCTTCGCGATCGTCGCGACGAACGGATAGAGGTTCACGACGAGCAGGTCGATCGTCGGGATGCCGTGCTGTTCCAGCGCCTGCATGTGCTCGGGCAGGTCGCGGCGCGCGAGGATGCCGCCGTGCACCTTCGGGTGCAGCGTCTTCACGCGCCCATCGAGCATTTCCGGAAAGCCCGTGTAGTCGGCCACTTCGGTAACGGGCAGGCCCGCGTCGGCGAGCAGTTTCGCGGTGCCGCCCGTCGACAGCAGCTTGACGCCGAGGTCGGACAGCGACTTCGCGAAGTCGACGATGCCGGTCTTGTCGGAAACGGAAATGAGCGCTTGCTTGATCATGATGGAACCACCAATAGCCAGGGAAACGGGGACGGGACGGCCGACTACAGCAGGCCGTGCTGCTGCAGCTTCTTGCGCAGCGTATTGCGATTGATGCCGAGGTACTCCGCGGCGAGCGACTGGTTGCCGCCTGCCTGTACGAGCACGACCTCGAGCATCGGCTTTTCGACGCAGGACATCACCATTTCATAGACGTCGTGCGGATTGGAGCCGTCTAGATCCCGGAAATACACGTCCAGGCTCTCGCGGACACATTGTTCGATGTTGTGCTTGCTCATGCTGCTAACTGGTTATGGTCGTCCGACTCGCCCTGGCCGTTTTCCTCTTCGTCATCGACGTAGACGAGGTGGTCCGACAGCGCCTTTTGCGCGTCGAAGAATGCATTGACGGCGGCGAGTTGCTCGCGGGTGGAATCGAGCGTGTTCATCCTGTGCCGGAACCCGTTGGCACCGGAAAGGCCGCGAGTGTACCAGCCGATGTGCTTGCGCGCAGTACGGACTCCCGTGAATTCACCATAGAAAGCGTAGTGGTCTTCCAGGTGTTCGTTCATCACGTGCTGGATCTCGTCGATCAGCGGCGGGGGCAGCAGCTCGCCGGTTTGCAGGAAATGATCGATTTCGCGGAACAGCCACGGCCGGCCTTGCGCGGCACGACCGATCATCAGCGCGTCGGCACCGGTTGCATCGAGCACGGCCTTCGCTTTTGCGGGCGACGTGATGTCGCCGTTCGCGACGACTGGAATCCGCACGGCCGCCTTCACGGCCGCGATGGTGTCGTATTCGGCGTCGCCGCGGTACAGGTCGGCGCGCGTGCGACCGTGCACGGTGAGCATCGCGATGCCGGCGGCTTCGGCCAGCCGCGCGACCGTGATCGCGTTCTTGTGCTCGCGATCCCAGCCGGTGCGGATCTTCAGCGTGACGGGCACCGCATCGGGCCCCGTGCCGACCGCCGCGACGACGGCCTCGACGATCCGCTGCACGAGCGGCTCGTTCTGCAGCAGCGCGGAGCCGGCCGCGACGTTGCAGACTTTCTTCGCCGGGCAGCCCATGTTGATGTCGATGATCTGCGCGCCGTTGTCGACGTTGTAGCGGGCCGCTTCGGCCATCATCGCCGGATCGGCGCCGGCGATCTGCACCGCGATCGGCTCCACTTCGCCTGCGTGGTTCGCGCGCCGCATCGTCTTCGCGCTTTTCCACAGCTGCGCGTTGGACGCGACCATCTCGGACACGGCGTAACCGGCCCCCAGCCGCTTGCACAGCTGGCGGAACGGACGATCCGTCACCCCGGCCATCGGGGCGACGAACAGGTTGTTACGCAATACGTGAGAGCCGATAACGGGCATCGCAATGGCACCGCCCGCGACCGGCGCGGGCATGAAAAGGGCGGAGGGAAAACGCGCATTTTACCGTATTCCCATGCCCCGCCGATTTGACCCGGTTTGTGTGGTCCGGCCGGGCGCACCGTATGGTGCGCCCGCGCGTCAGTTGCGCTGGCCGAACATCATCTGGCGCGCGATCGCCTTCTTGAGCGGCGGCACGAATTCGAGCGCGGTGAGCGCGGCGCCGCGCAGCAGCGGGAGCGGACCCGCATCGATCGTGAACAGCCGCGCCAGCGTGTCGGTCGCGCCGATCGTGAAGCGCCGGTCGAGCGCGCGGCGCGCGTTGAAGGTCGCAAGTGCGGTCGCATCGAAGCCTTGCGCGGACAGCGCGTCGACGAGCGTATGCGCGTCGCGCAGCCCGAGGTTGAGCCCCTGGCCCGCGACGGGGTGCAGGGTTTGCGCGGCATTGCCGACGATCGCGACGCGGCCGCTGACGAGCGTTTGCGCGGCGTTCAGCCCGAGCGGGAACGACGCGCGGCCCGCGATCGCGACGAACCGGCCCATGCGTTCGCCGAACGCGCGGCCGAGCTCGCGCAGGAACGCGTCGTCGGGCAGCGCCGCGCGGCGCGCCGCTTCGTCCGGCGTGCAGCACCAGACGAGCGCGTAGTCGGCCTGGCGCGGCCCGCCGAGCGGCAGCAGCGCGAGCGGGCCTTCGTGCGTGAAGCGTTCCCATGCGACGTTCGGGCGCGGCGCCGATACCGTGACCGTGCCGACGAGCGCGGTCTGCCCGTAGTCGCGGCGATGCTTGCCGGCGTCGGCCTGCTGTTCGTGGAACAGCCCGCCTTCGGCGTTGATGACGATGCGCGCGCGCAGCGTGCGCTCGCCCTGCGGGCCGTCGAGCGTCAGCGTGACGCCGTCGGCGTCCTGCTGCGGCGCGCGCGCGGTGGTCGACGTGAGCCAGTCGACGCGCGTGCCGTGCACGGCGCCCGCGAGCGCCTGCACCAGCGACCCGTAGCGCACGACATAACCGAGCGCGGCGAGGTCGTGCTCGTCGCGGTCGATCAGCGTGCGGCCGAAATGGCCGCGCTGCGACACGTGGATATGTTCGATCGGCGTCGCGTCGGCAGGCCACGCGAGCGTGTCGAGCAGCACGCGGCTGCCGTGCGACACGGCGATCGCGCGCGGGTCGTTCATGCTCGCGGCCGGTTCGCGCGCATCGATCAGCGCGATCGACGCGTGCTGCGTTGCGCTGCGGCGCGCGAGCCAGCCGGCGAGCGCGAGCCCGACGGGGCCCGCGCCGACGATGGCGAGGTCGTAATCCGGTGTGGCCGGGGAGGAAGCGGTCGTCATCTTGATTCGTGAAACGGAGGTAACGGTCGGCAGCGGCCGGTCATGCGCCCGCGCGCATCAGCGCTTCGATCTCGGCGGCGTCGACAGGCACGCCGCGCGTGATCAGCTCGCAGCCGTGCTCGCGCACGATTGCGTCGTCCTCGATGCGGATGCCGATGTTCCAGTACTCGGGCGGCACGTCGTCGGCCGCGCGCACATACAGGCCGGGCTCGACCGTCAGCGTCATGCCGGGCGTCAGCGTGCGCCACGGCAGCGCGCCGTTGCCGTCGCGCTCGGCGAGCCGCTCGCGGTAGTCGCCGCAGTCATGCACGTCCATGCCGATCCAGTGGCCCGTGCGGTGCATGTAGAAGCGCGTGTACGCACGCTCGGCGATCACGTCGTCGACGTTCGAGAAGCGCGCTTTCGGGATGATGCCGGTGTCGAGCAGCCCCTGCGCGAGCACGCGCACGGCCGCATCGTGCGGCGCCTCGAACGGCACGCCCGCGCGTGTCGCATCGATCGCGGCCTGCTGCGCGGCGAGCACGATGTCGTATAGCGCACGCTGCGCGGGCGAGAAGCGCCCGTTGGCTGGGAACGTGCGCGTGATGTCCGACGCGTAGCCGTCGAGTTCGCACGCGGCGTCGATCAGGATCAGGTCGCCGTCCTGCGCGGCCGCGTTGCCGGCCGGGTAGTGCAGCACGCACGCGTTCGCGCCGGCCGCGACGATCGAGCCGTATGCCGGCGCCTGCGCGCCGTGCTTGCGGAACGTATACAGCAACTCGGCCTCGAGTTCGTATTCGCGGATGCCGGGGCGGCACGCCTGCATCGCGCGGCGGTGCGCGAGCGCGGAGATGTGCGCGGCGCGCATCATGATCGCGAGTTCGTGCTCGTCCTTCACGAGCCGCATGTCGTCGACGAGCGGCGTGAGGTCGAGCATCGCGTCCGGCGCGGCGACGCCCGTGCGCGCGAGCGCGCGCACCGCGTCGAGCCAGCCCGCGAGCTGCCGCTCGAAATCGGCCGACGCGCCGAACCGGTAGTGCACGGTGCCCGCATCGGCGAGCAGGCGCGGCATCTCGGTGTCGATCACGTCGATCGCGAACGCCGCGTCGAAGCCGAACGCGTCGCGCGCGGCTTCGGGCCCGTAGTGGAAGCCTTCCCAGATCTCGCGGTCGACATTCTTGCCGCGGCAGAACAGGATCGACTCCGGCGCGCCGTGCGGCGCGGCCGCGTTCAGCACGAGCACGGCATCCGGTTCGGTGAAGCCCGTCAGGTAGTGGAAGTAGCTGTCGTACCGGTACGGGTAGGCCGTATCGCGGTTGCGCAGCAGTTCCGGCGCGGTGGGGACGATGGCGACGCCGCCGCCGGCGGCGCGCAGTGCGGCAAGCACGCGTTCACGGCGCTGGCGGTAGACGTCGACGGCGATGGCGGTATCGTGGGGCGCATTCATCGTGCGATTGTAGCGCCGCGGGACGCGGCGCGTGAGAGAGGGGCGGGAAGCCGCGCCGGAAGGCCCGCGGCGGCGGTTGTTGCAAACCATCCACAGGCCGGCCGGGCGATTTTCTATCGCGCGACGCTGGCCGGTTATGATCGGCGACAACGTATACTCTCGGCGGTTCCCTTAAAAAGGCAGATGATGAAATTAATCGGTTCGCTCAGCAGCCCGTACGTCCGAAAGGCGCGGATCGTGCTCGCTGAAAAGAAGATCGACTACAAGCTGGAGCTCGAGAACGTGTGGGCGCCGGAGACGGATATTCATGCATCGAATCCGCTCGGCAAGGTCCCGTGCCTCGTGATGGAGGATGGTGCCGCGGTGTTCGATTCCCGGGTGATCTGCGAATACGTCGATACGCTGTCGCCGGTCGGCAAGCTGATTCCGCCGTCGGGCCGCGAGCGCGTCGAAGTGCGCTGCTGGGAAGCGCTGGGCGACGGCGTGCTCGACGCGGCGGTCGCGATTCGTCTCGAACACACGATGCGCGACGAGGTGCAGCGCAGCGCGAGCTGGATCGCGCGCCAGCAGCGCAAGATCGACGATGCGCTCGTTGCGATGTCGCAGGGCCTGGGCGGCAAGACGTGGTGCGTCGGTAATCATTACTCGCTCGCCGACATCGCGCTCGGCTGCGCGCTCGGCTATCTCGACTTCCGGATGCCCGAGGTCAACTGGCGCGATCGCCACCCGAACCTCGACAAGCACTTCGTGAAGCTGCTGCAGCGGCAATCGTTCGCCGACACGCTGCCGCAGAACTGAACCGCTGCCGGCCACGCAGTCACACATTCGGCAGACGAAAGAAAAGCGCCCCGCGGGGCGCTTTTCTTTTTGCCGGGCCGCCCGGTACCTGGGCGGCCGCGAGCGTCACTCGATCGACGCGTAGACGGTCTCGCCGAGCGTGAACGAATCGCTGCGCGCGATCGGCCACCACTTGTCGTACAGCGAGAAGCCGCAATGGTTGCCGTCGAGCAGCGCGCCGGGCTTCAGGTATTTCAGCAACTGCGACATCAGCCGGACCTCGTGCGGCGCGACGCGCTGCACGATGTGATGCGCGCGCAGCTCGGACGGATGCGCGAGGCCGGCCGCCTGCACGAGTTCCTGCAGCGCGTGCAGCGTATTGCGGTGGAAGTTGTACACGCGGTCGGCCTTGTCGGGCACGACGAGCGCGCGCTGGCGCACCGGGTCCTGCGTCGCGACGCCGGTCGGGCAGCGGCCCGTGTGGCAGGTCTGCGCCTGGATGCAGCCGACCGCGAACATGAAGCCGCGCGCCGAGTTCACCCAGTCCGCGCCGATCGCGAGCGTGCGCGCGACGTCGAACGCGGAGATGATCTTGCCGCTCGCGCCGATCTTCACGCGGTCGCGCACGCCGATCCCGACGAGCGTGTTGTGCACGAGCAGCAGCCCTTCCTGCAGCGGCACGCCGACGTGGTCGGTGAATTCGAGCGGCGCTGCACCCGTGCCGCCTTCCGCGCCGTCGACGACGATGAAGTCCGGCACGATGCCGGTTTCGACCATCGCCTTCGCGATCCCGAAGAACTCCCACGGATGGCCGACGCACAGCTTGAAGCCGGTCGGCTTGCCGCCCGACAGTGTGCGCAGGCGCTCGACGAATTCGAGCAGCCCGCGCGGCGTCGAGAATTCCGAATGCGTGGCGGGCGAGATGCAGTCCTTGCCCATTGGCACGCCGCGTGTCTCGGCGATCTCCGGCGTGATCTTCGCGGCCGGCAGCACGCCGCCGTGGCCGGGCTTCGCGCCCTGCGACAGCTTCACCTCGATCATCTTGACCTGCGGATCGGCGGCCTGCTTCGCGAACTTGTCGGGATTGAACGTGCCGTCGTCGTTGCGGCAGCCGAAGTAGCCCGACGCGATTTCCCAGATGATGTCGCCGCCGTTTTCGCGATGGTATTTCGACAACGAGCCTTCGCCGGTGTCGTGCGCGAAACCGCCTTTCTTCGCGCCGAGGTTCAGCGAGCGGATCGCGTTCGCGGACAGCGAGCCGAAGCTCATTGCCGAGATGTTGAAGATCGAAATGTCGTACGGTTGCGCGCGATTCGCGCCGACGCGGATGCGGAAATCGTGGTTCGGCAGCTTCGTCGGCGCGAGCGAGTGGCTGATCCATTCGTGCGCGACGGCCTTCACGTTCAGCTCGGTGCCGTACGGGCGATTGTCGGCGACGTTCTTCGCGCGCTGGTAGACGAGGCTGCGCTGCGCGCGCGAGAACGGTTTCTCGTCGGTGTCGTCTTCGACGAAGTACTGGCGGATCTCGGGGCGGATGAACTCGAACAGGAAGCGGAAGTGGCCCCAGAGCGGGTAGTTGCGCAGGATCGCGTGGCGGTCCTGCTTCAGGTCGTACAGGCCGAGCACGACGAGGGCGGCGGGGATCAGGATCCACAGCCAGGAGAGTGCGTGGATCGACGCAAGCGAGGCCGTCGCGGCGAGCAGCAGGACGGCACACCACATCGCCAGATAGCGTCTTGAAAGCATGGGGACTCCGTAAGAATCTTGAAATACCGCCATGCGTGCGCTGCGCGGCGGTCTGCCGGCCTCGGCGGAATCATGTTCCGCCGGGCGCGGCGTGCCGCAAGTCTAAACCGAATGTGTGTCAGCGTGCTTCGGCGAGCGCCGGTGCGTGGCCTTCCGCGGGCGCTGCCTGGCCGGGCTGGCCGGTTGCCGCGAACTCGATGATGCCGCCGCCGAGACAGATCTCGCCGTCGTACAGCACGGCCGACTGGCCGGGCGTGACGGCCCACTGCGCGTCGTCGAAGGCGAGCGAGAAGCGCTCGCCGCCGGCACGTGCAAACGTGCATGCGGCATCGGCCTGCCGGTAGCGCGTCTTCGCGCCGCATGCGAAGCCTTCCGCCGGCGGCTCGCCGGCGACCCAGCTCACGTTGCCGGCGACGAGCTGCCGCGACAGCAGCCACGGATGATCGTGGCCCTGCACGACATACAGCGTGTTCGACGCGATGTCCTTCGCGGCGACGAACCACGGCTCGCCGCTGCCGCTCTTGCTGCCGCCGAGGCCGATGCCCTTGCGCTGGCCGAACGTGTAGAACGCGAGGCCGATGTGCTCGCCGACGACCTTGCCGTCGGGCGTCTTCATCGGGCCGGGTTTCGTCGGCAGGTAGCGGTTCAGGAAATCGCGGAACGGCCGTTCGCCGATGAAGCAGATGCCGGTCGAATCCTTCTTCTTCGCGTTCGGCAGCCCGATCTGCGCGGCGATCTCGCGCACCTTGGTCTTCGGGATCTCGCCGAGCGGGAACATCGTCTTCGACAGTTGCGCCTGGTTCAGCCGGTGCAGGAAGTACGACTGGTCTTTCGTATGATCGAATGCCTTCAGCAGTTCGAAGCGCCCGCCGCGCTCGCGCACGCGCGCGTAGTGGCCGGTCGCGATCATTTCCGCGTCGAGCGACATCGCGTGATCGAGGAATGCCTTGAACTTGATCTCGGCATTGCACAGCACGTCGGGGTTCGGCGTGCGGCCGGCCGAGTATTCGCGCAGGAACTCGGCGAACACGCGGTCCTTGTATTCCGCTGCGAAGTTGACGGCTTCCACGTCGATGCCGATCAGGTCGGCCACCGACACGACGTCGATCCAGTCCTGGCGCGTCGAGCAGTATTCGCCGTCGTCGTCGTCTTCCCAGTTCTTCATGAACAGGCCGACCACGTCGTAGCCCTGTTCCTTCAGCAGCCACGCGGTCACCGACGAATCGACGCCGCCCGACATGCCCACCACTACACGGCGCTTGCTCATTTGTTGACCGCCTGACGTTCGAATGCTTCGGGGCGCGGCGCGACCGAATGCGTGTGCACGAAATCGAGCGGAATGCGCCGCCCGGCGAGATAGTCGTCGACGCAGCGCATCACCGCGGGCGAGCGATGGCGCTCGCTGCATGCGCGCAGTTCGTCGGCCGTCATCCACAGCGTGCGGACGATGCCGTCGTCGAGCACGTGGCCCGCGACCGGCTCGCCGGCCTTGCCGCAGAACGTGAAGCGCAGGTAGGTCGCGCCGGCGCTGCCGGGGCGGTCGTAGTGCGCGAGATAGACGCCGACGAGCGCGTCGGGCGTGAACGGGTGCGCGGTTTCCTCGAGCGTCTCGCGGATCACGGCGTCGGCCAGTGTTTCGCCGGCTTCGAGATGGCCGGCCGGCTGGTTGATGCGCAGGCCCGTCGAGGTTTCTTCCTCGATCACGAGAAAGCGGCCGGCGTGCTCGACGAGCGCGGCGACCGTCACATGCGGGGTCCAGATTTCGGGTTTCATGGTTCGGCATTTTACCGGTTGCGCCCGAACGCTGCCCGGCATCTCGTTAGACGAATCCGACCCCCGCAAATCGTCCGTCCCGCCGACGCGTGGCGCTACGAGCCGGGTTAATGTCGCATTCGAGCACGATCGTGCGGAATGTGCTGGCGCAACCATCGCTTTCGGTTAAAGTGCAGCGTGAACGCCGTTGCCCGTGAGCCGGTAAGTCAGCCTGTCCGGCTCGTTGTGCAGTAAAAATCGCAAGAAAAGAAATACTGACAATGACTGGAGGAACTGACGATGCATATTGGAGTGCCTGCTGAAACGCGGGCGAACGAGGCGCGTGTGGCTGCGACGCCGGAAACCGTGAAGAAATACGCGGCTGCCGGCCATCGCGTCAGTATCGCGAAAGGGGCCGGCGTCGCAGCCAGTTATCCCGACCAGGCCTACGCGGCCGCCGGTGCCGAATTGACCGACCAGTCGGCTGCTTTTGATGCCGACATCGTGCTGAAGGTCCAGGCGCCCACCGACGCGGAACTGCCATCGCTGAAGCGCGGCTCCGTGCTGGTCGGCATGCTCGAGCCGTTCAACGGCGAGCAGGCGGCGAAACTGGCCGCGGCCGGCGTGACGGGCTTCGCGCTCGAAGCCGCGCCGCGCACGACGCGCGCGCAGAGTCTCGACGTGCTGTCGTCGCAGGCGAACATCGCGGGCTACAAGGCCGTGCTCGTCGCCGCGGCGCTGTATCCGCGCTTCTTCCCGATGCTGATGACGGCCGCGGGCACCGTGAAGGCCGCGCGCGTGCTGATTCTCGGCGCGGGCGTCGCGGGCCTGCAGGCGATCGCGACCGCGAAGCGGCTGGGCGCCGTGATCGAGGCTTCCGACGTGCGGCCGGCCGTGAAGGAGCAGATCGAGTCGCTCGGCGCGAAATTCCTCGACGTCCCGTTCGAAACCGACGAAGAGCGCGAGGCCGCGCAGGGCGTCGGCGGTTATGCGCGCCCGATGCCGCCGTCGTGGCTCGGCCGCCAGGCCGCGCTCGTGCACGAGCGCGCGAAGCAGGCCGACATCGTGATCACCACCGCGCTGATTCCCGGGCGCCCGGCGCCGACGCTGATCTCGGTCGAAACCGCGCAGTCGATGAAGCCCGGCTCGGTGCTCGTCGATCTCGCGGCCGGCCGCGGCCCCGAATTCGACGGCAGGAAGAGCGGCAACTGCCCGCTGACGGTCGCCGACCAGGTGATCGTGCACAACGGCGTGACGATCGCCGGCTACACGAACCTCGCATCGATGGTCGCGTCGGACGCGTCGGCGCTGTACGCGCGCAACCTGCTCGACTTCATGAAGCTGATCGTCACGAAGGAAGGCACGCTGAACATCGACCTGACCGACGACATCGTCGCCGCGACGCTGCTGTGCCGCGATGGCGAAGTCACGCGCAAATAACGGGGGAGACATGGAAGTCATCAATCACACGGTGATCAACGTGATCATCTTCGTGCTGGCGGTGTACGTCGGCTACCACGTCGTCTGGAACGTCACGCCGGCGCTGCATACACCGCTGATGGCCGTGACCAACGCGATCTCGGCGATCGTGATCGTCGGCGCGATGCTCGCGGCGGCGCTCACCGTCGGCGTGACCGGCAAGTTCTTCGGCACGCTCGCGGTCGCGCTCGCGGCCGTCAACGTGTTCGGCGGCTTTCTCGTGACGAGGCGAATGCTCGAGATGTTCCGCAAGAAGGAGCCCAAGCGTGTCGAGGGCGGCAAGGAGGGCGCGCGATGAGCATGAACGTCGTTACGCTGCTGTACCTCGTCGCATCGGTGTGCTTCATCCAGGCGCTCAAAGGCCTGTCGAACCCGAAGAGCGCGCGGCGCGGCAACCTGTTCGGGATGGTCGGGATGGCCATCGCGATCCTCACGACGGTCGCGCTGATCGTCAAGCAGGCGGCCTGGCTCGGCGCGAACCTGCCGCTCGGCATTGCGCTGGTGCTCGGCGCGCTGGTCGTCGGCGGCGGTGTCGGTGCGTTCGTCGCCGCGCGCGTCGAGATGACGAAGATGCCGGAACTCGTCGCGGCGATGCACTCGCTGATCGGTCTCGCGGCCGTGTGCATCGCCTATGCGGTGGTGTCGGAGCCGGAAGCGTTCGGGCTCGTGCCGCAGGACGCCGTCGCGTCGAACTTCATCCCGTACGGCAACCGCGTCGAGCTGTTCATCGGCACGTTCGTCGGCGCGATCACGTTCTCCGGGTCGGTGATCGCGTTCGGCAAGCTGTCGGGCAAGTACAAGTTCCGGCTGTTCCAGGGCGCGCCGGTCGTGTATGCGGGCCAGCACCTGATCAACCTGATGCTCGCGATCGCGATGCTCGGCTTCGGCATCCTGTTCGTCATCACGCAGGCGTGGCTGCCGTTCATCATCATGACGGCGATCGCGTTCGTGCTCGGTGTGCTGATCATCATCCCGATCGGCGGCGCGGACATGCCGGTGGTCGTGTCGATGCTGAACTCGTACTCGGGCTGGGCGGCGGCGGGCATCGGCTTCTCGCTGAACAACGCGATGCTGATCATCGCGGGCTCGCTGGTCGGCTCGTCGGGTGCGATCCTGTCGTACATCATGTGCCACGCGATGAACCGTTCGTTCTTCAACGTGATCCTCGGCGGCTTCGGCGGCGAGGCGGCGGCCGGCGGCGCGGCGGGCGCGCAGGAGCAGCGCCCGGTGAAGTCGGGTTCGGCCGACGACGCGGCGTTCATGCTCGGCAACGCGGAATCGATCGTGATCGTGCCGGGCTACGGGCTGGCCGTCGCCCGCGCGCAGCACGCGCTGAAGGAGTTGACCGACAAGCTGATCGAGAAGGGCGTCGACGTGCGTTATGCGATCCACCCGGTTGCCGGGCGGATGCCGGGACACATGAACGTGCTGCTCGCGGAAGCGGAAGTGCCGTACGACATCGTGTTCGAGATGGAGGACATCAACGGCGAGTTGGGCCAGGCCGACGTGGTGCTCGTGCTCGGCGCGAACGACGTCGTGAACCCGGCCGCGAAGAACGATCCGAAATCGCCGATCGCGGGGATGCCGATCATCGAGGCTTACAAGGCGCGCACGGTGATCGTCAACAAGCGCTCGATGGCGTCCGGCTACGCGGGCCTCGACAACGACCTGTTCTACATGGACAAGACGATGATGGTCTTCGGCGATGCGAAGAAGGTCATCGAGGACATGGTGAAGGCCGTCGAGTAACGCGCGCACCGGCAACCCGGGCGCCTGCTGCAATGCAGGGGCGGCCCGCCCGGACAGGCCCGACCGGCGCAAGCCGGCCGGGTCTTTTTCATGGCGCGACGAGGTTCGCGATCCGGCGATCGCGTCAGCGCATCGGCGCTTCCGCGATCCGCATGTAGTCGGCGATCCGCCGTCCTTCCATGTCCGGAAACTGCTCGTGCACGGTGATGTCGCCCATCCGCGCGATGTCGAAGGTGCGGAAATCGTCGCGCAGCTCGCACCACGCGCCGATCGTCCAGCGCCCGCCCCAGTAGACGAGCCCGAGCGGCCACACGCGGCGTTGCGAATGCGCGCCGAGCCGGTCGCGGTAGCCGAAGCTGACGATGTGGCGCGTGTCGATGGCCTGGTGGATCGCGTCGACCTTCGCGCAGAACGTCTCGTCGATATGGAACGACGGCGCGAACACGGGCAGGCGGTCGAGCGCCGTGCGCTTGTCGGCCGGCATCGCCGACGCGATCTTCGCAAGCGCCGAGCGGGCGCCGCTCGCGAAGCGCGCACCGCCCCAGGTCTCGAGCATGCGCGCGCCGGTGGCGAGCGCCGCGAGCTCCTCGGCCGTGAACGTGAGCGGCGGCAGGCTCGCGTTGCGGTTCAGCCGGTAGCCGATGCCGGCTTCGCCTTCGATCGGCACCCCTGACAGTTGCAGGTCGCGCACGTCGCGATAGACCGTGCGCGGCGACACCGACAGCCAGTCGGCAAGCTGCTGCGCGGTCGTGAGACGGCGCCCGCGCAACAGCTCGGCGATCTGGAACAGGCGGTCGGCACGGCGTGTCATGGCAGCACCTCGATTCCAACGGCTAAGGGGACTTCGCGATGATAGCGCCGCGCTGCCCCGATGGCCGATGCGCTCAATGGCATTTCGGCGCGTGCAGGCCGACGCGGTTGCCTTCGGTATCGATCAGGTAGCCGATGTAGCCGTAGTTGTTCGGCAGCTCGACGACGGAGCCTTGCACGATGCCGCCTGCGCGCTTCGCGCGTTCGAGCGCCGCGACGACCGAGTCGCCGGCGTTCAGGTAGACGAGCACGCCGTTCGCGCTCGGCTTCATCTGCTGCGGATCGAACACGATGCTGCCGCCCGTGCTCGACGCCTCGTGATCGAACATCGCCATCGGCACGCCGCCGATCACTTCGCGCTGCAGCGTGGTTTGCAGCATGGTTTCGTAAAAACGGATCGCGCGATCGAAATCGAGGGACGGAATGTCGAACCACGCGATCGCGCGTTCCAGGGTTGCGGTGGCAGTTGCGGACGTCATGACGAACTCCTTGTTGCGTTGTTATTCGGGTTCTGGGTGGAAACCAGCGTTGCATTGCGCCGGGATTGCAGTGTGAGCGCGGCCTGCTGACACCGTATTGTCAGTAGAGTTGTCATCCTTGACATGCAACTGTTTGGTTGCATAATAAGGCCATCGACCCGGGAGCGGCATGGATCTCGTTTTCAAGGCGCTGGCCGATGCCACGCGCCGTCAGTTGCTCGACCTGCTGCATGCGAAAAGCGGCCAGACCCTGTCCGAACTGTGCGACGGACTCGCGATGAGCCGGCAGGCCGTGAGCAAGCATCTCGCGCTGCTCGAGGCCGCGAACCTCGTCGCAACCGCATGGCGCGGCAGGGAGAAGCTGCATTACCTGAATCCGGTGCCGATCCACGACATCGCGGAACGCTGGATCGGCAAGTTCGAGCGTCAGCGCCTGCAGGCGCTGGCGGATCTCAAGCGCGGGCTGGAAGCGGCCCGCGGCACAGGAGACGACGATGGGTAATCCCGCTTTTGTGTACGTGACCTTCATCGCGGCGACACCCGAGCGCGTGTTCGACGCACTGACCAACGCCGAGCTGACGAAGGACTACTGGGTCCGGCATCGCAACGCATCGCCCGACTGGCGGCCGGGATCGCGGTGGGAACATCAGGACTACGACGATCCGTCGCGGGTCGACATCGTCGGCGAAGTGGTCGAGAACGATCCGCCGCACCGGCTGGTCGTCACGTGGCGTGCGCCGTCGGGAGACGGCGAGGAATCGCGCGTGACCTATCTCGTCGAACCGCACGAGGGGGTCGTGAAGCTAACCGTCACGCACGACGGGCTCGTGGCCGGTTCGGAGATGGATCGCGGGATTCGCGGCGGCTGGCCGGTCGTGCTGTCGAGCCTGAAGACGCTGCTCGAGACGGGGCACGCACTGCCGTTCACGATGGGGCGCTGGTCGAAGTCGAAGCACTGACGCGCGCCGGCGGGAGGAGCGCGCGGGCGCCGCGATGGCGGCCCCGCGCGACGGTATCGCTTACGCGTCGCCTTCCGGCGCGGCCGGGCGCGCCTTCACGCTGCCGGCGATCAGGTCGAAGCGGAACAGCCGGCATTCGAGCGCGCCGTTGAACAGCGGCGTCTTCGCCGATTCGCGCAGCCGCAACTGGCCCGGCAGCGAACGGTCGGACGTCAGCAGGAATGCCTGCCAGCCCGTGAAGCGCTGCTTCAGCGCATCGCCGAGCGCGTTGAAGAACTCGCTGTCCGGCGCGTCGGTGTGCGTGCGGCGGAACGCGTCGTCGTTGCCGCGGTTGCGGCCGGTTTCGCGCACCTCGCCGCGCGCGCTGCGGCCGCGCACTTCGATCCGCTCGCCGTACGGCGGGTTCGCGAGGATGATGCCCGGCCCGTCGCACGGCGGCGTCATGCCGCGCGCGTCGACTTGCTTGAGCCACACCGACGGCACGCCCGCGCGCTCGAGGTTCGCGCGCGCCTTCTCGAGCATGTCGCCGGAAATATCGCTGCCGTACACGCCGAGCGCATCGCCGCGCTTGCCGCGCGCCGCGCGCTTCGCGTCCAGCGCCGGCACCTTCAGCCCTTGCCACGCGGTGATGTCGTACTGCTTGAGCTTTTCGAAGCCGAACCGGCGTTCGACGCCCGGCGCCACGCCGAGCGCGATCTGCGCGGCTTCCGCGAGGAACGTGCCGCTGCCGCACATCGGGTCGTACAGCGGCGTACCGGGCGTCCAGCCCGTCAGGCGCAGGATGCCGGCCGCGAGGTTCTCGCGCAGCGGCGCCGCGCCCTTGTCGAGGCGCCAGCCGCGCTTGAACAGCGGCTCGCCCGACGTATCGAGGTACAGCGTGCACTCGTTGGCCGTCAGGAACGCGAACACGCGCACGTCCGGCGCACCCGTGTCGATGCTCGGGCGGGCGCCGGTCTTGTCGCGCATCCGGTCGCAGATCGCGTCCTTCACGCGCAACGTCGCGAATTCGAGGCTTTTCAGCGGCGACTTGATCGCGGTGATGTCGACGCGCAGCGTCTGCGTCGCCGCGAACCAGCGCTCCCACGGCTGCTCGAGCGCGAGCGCATAGACATCCTGCTCGTTGCGGTACGCGCGGTGCGCGATCTTCAGCAGGATCCGGCTCGCGATCCGCGAATGGAGGTTCGCGGCCATGCCGGCGGCCCAGCCGCCGCTGAAATGGACGCCGCCCGGCACCTGCGCGCCCGCGGTGAACGGCGCGCCGTTCAGGTGGCGGCCGGCGATTTCGGCCAGCTCGGCGGCAAGCGCCGCTTCGAGGCCGCGCGGGCAGGGGGCGAAGAATTCGTACAGGGTGGGCGAGGACATAAGGCGGGTGAGGACGTGCAAAAGTCCATCATTGTACGCGGCGCGGGCGACCGGGGCCGGCGTTTCGGCGCGGCGGCGCAGGCGCGACGGCCGCGTTCGCGCGGGGAGGCCGGCGCAGCGGCGCCCGGTGGGGCACCGCCGCGCCGCCTCAGGCTCAGTGCGCGCCCGGCTGGCCGGTGCGCGCGGCCTGGCCGGCGGCCGGCCAGAACAGCGCGAGCGGATTCGACAGAACCGTGCGCACGATCGCGGCGACGAGCGCGCGCACCTTGGTCGGGCGCAGGCTGCGCGAGCGCACGGCCATCGTGAACGCGAGCGCGAAGCTCACGAGCACGTTGAGGATCGCCATGCTGAGCACGCCGGCGCCGGCCCACCACAGCTCGGGCGTCCCGAGCGCACCCTTGCCCAGCACGCCGAGCGCGATCCCGATCGAGCCGGCCGACAGCGTCACGTGCCGGACCTCGAACGGGAACATGAACACGGTGACGATCGCCGGAACGAGGCCGAGCATCAGGCCGAGGCCGACGTTCGCGACCACGCCCGCGACGTTCGACCGGCAGAAGTGCGCGAGCTTCGCGGCGCCGGCCGCGCCGAGCGTCAGGCGCAGCCGGCGGTTGTAGGTGAGCGCGTCGCCGACCCGGTGCAGCACGAACCAGTTGTCGGCCCAGCCCGCGAGCAGGCTCGACGCCCACAGCAGCACGCCCGTCAGCGCCGCGTAGAGCGGCGTCGGGCCGAGCAGCGAGAACGAGTGCAGCGTCGCGTGCGCCTTCTCCGGCGAGATCAGGTTCGCGTGCAGCACATTGCCCGCGAACAGCTGCACGAGCAGGCACACGGGCAGCACGACGAGCACGTTGCCGGAAATCGCGGCCGCCTGCGTGCGGATCAGCGCGATCACCGACGACACGAACGCCTTCACGCCTTCGTCGTGGCCGGTGTCGTCGAGTTCGCGCGCGAGCGTCGGCGCGGTCATCGCGGGCTGCTTGGTCGCGAGCGTGAAGTGCAGGAAGTGCATCAGCATGAAGCTGGCCGCGTAGTTGACGCCCGCGAGCAGCCCTTCGAGCATCGACTGCAGGTGCGCGCCCGTGATCGCGAACTTCACGCACACAGTCACGACCGTGACGAGGCCGCCGCCGGCGGCCATCCGCAGCATCTTCAGGTACTCGGCGCGGCCGCGCGAGATGTAGTGCTCGCCGGTGTCCGCGTTGGTCTCGACTAGCTTGCGCGCGAACAGCGAGAAGTTGCTGCGCACGAGGTGCGTGACGCTCTGGCTGTTCTGGTTCGCGTCGACCAGCTCGGCCGTCAGGCGTGCCATCCCGTGCAGGTCGTCGCGTGCCATCCACGCGTTCAGCAGCGTTTCGGCGCGCAGGATGCGCATGCGCATCCGTTCGACCTGGAACACGATGTCGACCGACACGCCGTTGCGGTACAGGTGCGAGAACACGTTGTCGACCGCGATCCGGCATTCGTCGAGCAGCACGCGCAGGTAGTTCACCTCGTGCAGCAGCTTGCTCGGGTCGCCGCCGTCCTCGACGGCCGCGTGCGCGGTCTCGACCGCGAGCATTGCGCGCGTGAGGCGATAGAACGGCTGCGTTTCGAGCGGCTGGCGCGCATCGTCGTCGGACAGCCGGCTGCGCACCGTCTGCGACAGGCCGGTCGAGCTGATCTGGCAGGTCAGGTTGTGCAGCGCGGCCAGCAGGTCGCGCGAGAACGAGCCGGGCTCGTGGCGCTCTTCGTCGGTGACGTCGAACGAGAACAGTTCGGCGAGGCGCGCGAGCAGGTCGTCGGGCAGCGCGTCGATCCATTGCGCGTCCCCGGGTGCCGGGAACATCAGCGTGAACAGCGCCGACAGTTCGCGGCGGTTCGGCGCGGGCGGGATCAGCGACGAGTCGATCCGCTCGAACAGCGCGCCGAAGAAGCCCGAGTGCACGGGCATGCCGGCGTCGCACAGCAGCGAGATGCCGTCGCACTCGCGCAGGATGCCGCGCAGGATGCGCGCGGCATGCGATTTCCATGCGGGGTTGCGATCGAGCACGTGGAACAGGTAGCGCAGCCGCGCATGGGCCGGATACGCGCGTGCGTCGGCGTCGCGCTCGGCCGGCGCGTCCTGCATCGTGCCGTTGCGGCGCAGCCAGTGCGCGAGCTCGATCAGCCATTCGCTGCGCTCGGCGTACGACGCATCGGCGTCGGCGTGCGCGAGCAGCGCATCGAGCTGGTGGCCGGCATTGCGCGACGCGCGCCACTTCTTGATCAGGGTCGTCAGGGAACGAAACATAAACGGAATAGCGAAAGCCCTGGACGGGCGGGTTCGGGATGCCGGCCGGGAATGCGGCACGGCGCCGGGGAGAACGGGTGAGACGGGGCCGGTTGCCGGACGATGCGCGGCGACCCGCGGTACGGCTGCCCCGCTGCGGTGCACGCCGATCGCGTCCGGGCGCCGGGAGGCACGGCAGTCGGGCCGAACGCGGCTCGGCGCCGCCGGCTCGCGCGCACGACGAGCGGCGCGAGCCTGAAAGTGCGTAGGATCGTCAATCGGGCCGGAAAACGCAAGCCGACCGCGTTGCATGGTGCCGGTTCCGGCCGACTTTGACAAACAATGCAAAGTCGCCATTCGGCCGATGAAGCGCTATGCGATCGGCTGCGGCAGCGTCATGCAAGCGGCTGCCGGCAGACGCGCCGCGTCGGACCAAGCCGCACCGGCGAACGGTTCTTCGGACGTCCGCCAGCGCTGCTCGCTCATGCGCCGCCGGACTTGCCCGTCGCGCCGGCGTCGCCGCCGGGCGTCGGGACGGCCGGGCACGGCACGACCGGCGCGGCGGCCGTCTTGCTGCCGGCCGCGGGCGCCGTCGCGGGCGTCGTGCCGCGGCTTGCGGCCATCGCGCGCACGCCGGCCGCGGCCTGCGTGGCGATCACGTCGAGCGCGCGCCGGTGGCCGGCGACGAGCGCGTCGTAGCTGTCGGCGACCGGTTCCGCGACGCTCGTGCGGCAGGTCATCACGGCCTGCGTGCCGAGCGGGCGCACGCTCCACACGGCGTCGACCGCTGCGCGCTTGCCGGGCCACGACTCGAAGCGCTGCACGTTCACGCTGATGCGATACACGGGCACGCCGGGCGGGTACGCGGAATTCGCGACGTCGATCGTGCCGAGCTGCGCGGCGAGATCGTCCGACAGCGCGCGGCGGATCTCGTCGGCGGGCGGCGACGCCCAGCGTTCCTGCTCGAGCACGTCGACCTGCGCGGCGTTCTTCTGCACGACCAGCTGGTTCTTCGCGACCTGCTCGGGCACGCCGACGGACGGCACCTCGATCAGGAACGCCGGGTTGGCCGGCGCGGTGCGCACCGGGGCCGAGGCGTCGGCCGGGCTGAGCGTGTAGAACCGCGCGGGCGGCGAGCTGCACGCGGCGAGCGCGAGTGCGGCGAAGGCCGCCGCCGCGCCGCTCGCGAAACCGTTCACGCGTGTCGTCATTGTTTATCTCCTGGCTTGCCCTTGAGCAGCGATTCGGGGTGACGCTCCAGATAATCGGCGAGCGCGTTCAGCGACTGCAGCGTGCGCGTGAGCTCCTTCAGCGCGCCGCGCACGTCGGATTGCAGCGGCGAATCCTGCTGCAGCGTCGCCTCGGCGGTAGAGAAGGTCTGCTTCGCGGCCGACAGCGTGTCGCGCGCTTCCGGCGCGACCTGCGTGTCGAGCTGCTTGAACAGCTTGTCGGCGTTCGACAGCGCGCTGTTCAGGTTCGCGCCGATCTGGTCGAACGGCACCTTGTCGAGCTTCTTCGCGATGTCGGCGACCTGCAGCTGCAGTTCGTCGAGCGTGTTCGGCACGGTCGGCAGTTCGAGCGGCTGGCGCGCCGTGTCGATCTTCACGACCGGCGCCTTCGGGAAGAAGTCGAGCGCGACGTAAAGCTGGCTCGTCAGCAGGTTGCCGGTGCGCAGCTGGCCGCGCAGCCCGTGCTGGACGAGCCGCTCGACGATCTCGCGGCGCGCCGGTTCGCCCTTGCTCTCGATCGTTTCGCGGAAGCGGCGGCCGAGGCGCTCCGGATACACGTTCATCGTCACCGGCATCGTGAAGTTCTTCGTCTTCGGATCGTAGTCGATGCCGATGTTCGTTACTTCGCCGAGCACGATGCCGCGGAAGTCGACCGTCGCGCCGACGGCGAGCCCGCGCAGCGACTGGTTGAAGTTCATCACGACCTGCAGCGGCTGGCCGTCCGGGTCGCGCATCGCGTCGCCCTCGTCGGAGGCCAGGCGGAACGTCGTGTTGTTCGGCGCCGTCGTGCCGCTGCCCTGGTTCGGCGGCGTCTGGAATGCGATGCCGCCGAGGATCACCGTCGCGAGCGACTGCGTGTTCAGCTTCAGGCCGCTCGAATCGAGCCGCAGGTCGACGCCGCTGGCCTGCCACCAGCGCGAGTTCACGCCGACGTACTGGTCGTACGGCGCAGTAACGAACACGTTGACCGTGACGCCCGTGCCGTCCTTGTCGAGCGAGAAGCCGACCACCTGGCCGACCTGCACGCGGCGGTAGTAGACGGGCGAGCCGATGTCGACCGAGCCGAGCGAATCGCCGCGCAGCACGTATTGCGTGCCTTTCTGGTCGCCCGTGACGGCGGGCGGCGTTTCGGAGCCCGTAAAGTCGGTCAGCGTATCCTGCCCGTGGCCGGCGTCGACGCCGATATACGCGCCGGACAGCAGCGTGCCGAGCCCCGACACGCCGGTCGCGCCGACGCGCGGTCGCACGATCCAGAAGCGCGAGCCCTTGACCGCGAAGTCCTCGGCTTCCTTCTTGAGCTGCACCTGGACGAGCACGCGCGACAGGTCTTTCGACAGCTTGATCGTCTTGACCATGCCGATCTCGACGTCCTTGTACTTGACCTGGGTCTTGCCGGGCTCGAGCCCTTCGGCGCTGTGGAAGCTGATCGTGATTTCCGGGCCGCGCTCGCGCACGGACTTGATCACGAGGCCGATGCCGATCAGCGCGGCGATCAGCGGCACGAGCCACACGAGCGACGGCAGCCAGCCGCTTTTCGTCGAGATCGTCGGATCGGGCGGCCGGGGCTGGTCGTGCTGCGGGCCTTGCGGACTATTCATGGTGATTCCCTGAGGTTTCTACTGGATCCCAGATCAGGCGGGGATCGAACTGCATCGATGCGAGCATCGTCAGGATCACGACCGAGCCGAACGCGAGCGCGCCGGGGCCGGCCGTGATGACGGCGAGCGAACGGAAATGGACGAGCGCGACGGTGAGCGTCACGACGAAGATGTCGAGCATCGACCAGCGACCGATGCGCTCGACGATCCGGAACAGGCGCGTGCGCTGCAGCGGCCGCCAGGTGGTGCGGCGCTGCGCGCTGATCACGAGGATCAGCAGCACGCCGAGCTTGAGCATCGGCACGAGGATGCTCGCGACGAATACGACGACGGCGAGCGGCCAGTCGCCCGACACCCAGAAATAGATGACGCCGCTCATGATCGTGTCTTCCTGCGAGCCGACGATCGACGCGGTGCGCATGATCGGCAGCAGGTTCGCCGGAATGTAGAGGATCGCGGCCGCGAGCAGCAGCGCCCAGGTGCGCATGATGCTGTTCGGGATGCGGAAATGCAGCGCGGTGCCGCAGCGCGCGCAGTGCGCATGCGGCCGGTCGAGCGTCTGCACGAGTCCGCACGTGTGGCAGCTCGCATAGCCCTCGCGGGCGGCGGTCGGCGTCGTCATCGGCGGGCGGCCTCGGGCGGCGGCGCGGCGGTGTCGGGCGGCTCCGGCTGTCCGGGCGGGCGCCCGGCGCGCAGGTCGTCGGCGATGTCCCACAACGTGCGCGGATCGAACATCAGCACGACGGCGATCATCAGCGTGAGCGCGGCGAACGCGAACAGCGCGGCATCGGGAACGACACGTGCGAGGCTCACCATCTTCACGATCGTCACGACGATCCCGAGCATGAACACCTCGATCATGCCCCATGGCCGCACGAGCTCGATCGCGCGCAGCACCAGGTTGAAACCGGGCGGCACGACGCCGCGCCGGATCGGCAGCAGCAGGTACAGCAGCGCGGACATCTCGACGAGCGGGAACAGCACGGTCGAGCAGAACACCATCACGCCGACGGCCGCCATGTCCTGGCGCCACAGCGAGTCGATCGCGCCGATCAGCGTCGTCTGCACGCGGTTGCCGTTCACGTCCATTTCGAGGATCGGGAACGCCTGCGCGATCGTGAACGTGATCAGCGCCGCGAGCGCGAGCGCGCAGATCCGCTCGATCTGCGTGGTGCTGTCGCGATAGAGCAGTGCGCCGCAGCGCGGACAGCGCGCGATTTCGCGGTGGCCGAGGCGCGGTTTGTGCAACAGTGCGTCGCACTCGTGACAGGCAATCAGGTCGTTTCGTTGCATGGAAAAAGCGGTTGCGCGACGGCGGGAAAACGCGTCGACGGGGCCGAAACCCGCGCCAATCTTACCAAAACGCCTTTTTCGCGGTGTCAACGATCGTATGGTTAGTGACCGATCGGTAACATGGCGGGAAGCGGGCAGCAGGCTGACACGCCTGTCCTCAGAGTCCGCGCGGGTCTAAAGGTTGCGGTAGCATGGCGCCCTTGACAAGCGTCGGACTCATGGCCGGCGCGGCTGTTCGCTGAACTGAGGAACCCAAGATGGCATCGAATTCGTTGCCGGCCATGCCGGTACGCTATACGCAGAGCGCGATCGCGCTGCACTGGCTGATCGCGCTGCTGATCGTCTGCGCCTTCGCGCTGGGCTGGGTGATGACGGACATCCCCGGCTTCACGCCGACGAAGCTGAAGTACTTCTCGTGGCACAAGTGGCTCGGCGTGACGGTGTTCGCGCTGGCCGTGGTGCGCGTGCTGTGGCGCGCGACGCACGTGCCGCCGCCGCTGCCGGGCGGCACGCCGGCGTGGCAGCGTGCGGCGTCGCACGGCGTGCACATCCTGCTGTACGTGCTGATGCTGGTGATCCCGATCACGGGCTACCTGTACAGCTCGGCGTCGAACATCCCGGTCGTGTACCTCGGCATCGTGCCGCTGCCGCGGCTGATCGATCCCGATCCGGTGCTCAAGGAAACCTTCAAGACGCTCCACGTGTCTTTGAATTACATTCTGCTTGCGCTCGTGTCGCTGCACGTGCTCGCGGCGCTCAAGCACCAGTTGTTGGACCGCGACGGCCTGCTGTCGCGGATGCTTCCCTTTGCCAAATGAAGGATTCCATGAAAGTGTCTTTCTCCCGCTCCATGCTGACCGCGTTCGCCGCGGTGTCACTTGTCGCGTCGGGCGCGGCGCTCGCCGATGTCGATCTCGCGAAGAGCAAGGTGTCCGCCGTGTCGAAGCAGATGAACGTGCCGACCGAAGGCGCGTTCAAGAAGTTTTCCGCGCAGGTGAAGTTCGATCCGGCGAAGGCCGCGCAGGGCAGCGCGCAAATGACGATCGACGTCGCGAGCTATGACCTCGGCGACAAGATGTACAACGACCAGGTCGCGGGCAAGGACTGGTTCGACGCGAAGGCGTATCCGCAGGCGACGTTCGTGTCGTCGGCGATCGCGCCGGCCGGCGGCAACAAGTACAACGTGACCGGCAAGCTGACGATCAAGGGCAAGTCCGAGGCCGTCACCGTGCCCGTCACGGTCACGCAGAGCGGCGCGACGCAGACCTTCGACGGCGTGCTGCCGATCAAGCGTTCGGCGTTCAACGTCGGCACCGGCGAGTGGAAGGACACGTCGATCGTCGCGGACGAAGTGCAGATCAAGTTCCATCTGGTCGCCACGAAGTAAGCGGCGGCCTGTCGCATCACCCGAATGCCGCGCGAGGGCGCGGCGCCGTTCCAAGGAGAATGAGTTGAAAAAGCATCTGATGATCGCCGCCGGCGCACTGGCCGCTTCGCTGTCGTTCTCGGCATTCGCCGACAGCGCGACCTACCAGTTCGACCCGAGCCACACGTACCCGAGCTTCGAGGCCGACCACTTCGGCGGCCTGTCGGTCTGGCGCGGCAAGTTCGACAAGTCGAAGGGCTCGGTGACGCTCGATCGCGCGGCGAAGACCGGCACGGTCGACGTGACGACCGAGGTCGGCTCGATCAGCACGGGCAGCACGAAGCTCGACGAGCACCTGCAGACGGCCGAGTTCTTCGACGCATCGAAGTACCCGGAAGCGACCTACAAGGGCGCCATCAAGTTCGACGGCGACAAGCCGGTGTCGGTGGTCGGCAACCTGACGCTGCATGGCGTCACGAAGCCGCTGACGCTGAAGATCGATTCGTTCAAGTGCATGCCGCACCCGATGCTCAAGCGTGAAGTGTGCGGCGTCGACGCGGTCGGCGAATTCAGCCGCGACGATTTCGGCCTCGACTACGGCAAGCAGTACGGCTTCAAGATGAAGACGAAGCTGCTGATCACGGCCGAAGCCGTCAAGCAGCAGTAACGCCGTCGGCCGGGCCTGCCGCCGCGCCGGCCCGCCGCGAGCCAACCGCCGCGTTCCCGTTACCGGGGCGCGGCGGTATTTTTTTGCGCGCCTATAATCGCCCGAGCGCCGCTCGCGGCGCCCGGCGGGCCGACGGCGCGGGCGTGGCCGCGGCCGCCTCGAACAGAACGTACAACGACAAGGAGATCGCCGATGCATGCCGCCACGCAGTCCCGTTCCATTGCCTCGTCGCCGCGCGTGTGGCGCGCGGTGGTCGCCGCGTCGATCGGCAACGCGCTCGAGTGGTTCGATCTCGTCGTCTACGGCTTCTTCGCGGTGACGATCTCGAAGCTGTTCTTTCCGGCCGGCAACGACACCGTGTCGCTGCTGCTCACGCTCGGCACCTTCGGCGTGTCGTTCTTCATGCGGCCGCTCGGCGCGATCGTGCTGGGCGCCTATGCGGACCGCGCGGGCCGCAAGGCCGCGCTCACGCTGTCGATCCTGCTGATGATGGTCGGCACGCTGATCATCGCGGTGCTGCCGACCTACGAGACGATCGGCGTCGCCGCGCCGGTGATCCTCGTCGCCGCGCGGCTGATGCAGGGTTTCTCGGCCGGCGGCGAGTTCGGCAGCGCGACCGCGTTCCTCGCCGAACACGTGCCGGGCCGGCGCGGCTTCTTCGCGAGCTGGCAGGTCGCGAGCCAGGGGCTCACGACGCTGCTCGCCGCCGGCTTCGGCACCGTGCTGAACGCGCAGCTGTCGGCTGCGCAGATGGCCTCGTGGGGCTGGCGCGTGCCGTTCTTCTTCGGCCTGCTGATCGGGCCCGTCGCGTACTACATTCGCGCCAAGGTCGACGAGACGCCCGAATTCCTCGCGGCCGAGGGCACCGCGAGCCCGCTGCGCGACACGTTCGCATCGCACAAGGCGCGCCTGGTCGCCGCGATGGGCGTGGTCGTGCTCGGCACCGTCGCAACCTATCTCGTGCTGTTCATGCCGACCTACGGCGTCAAGCAGCTCGGCCTCGCACCGTCCGCCGCGTTCGCGGCGATCCTCGTCGTCGGCGTGATCCAGATGGCGTTCGCGCCGCTCGTCGGCCACTGGTCGGACCGTTACGGCCGTGTGCGCGTGATGATCGCGCCGGCCGTCGGCATCCTCGTGCTGATCTATCCGGCATTCGCGTATCTGGTCGCGCATCCGGGCTTCGGCACGCTGATCGCGCTGCAGGTGCTGCTCGCATTCCTGATGACCGGCTACTTCGCGGCGCTGCCGGGCCTGCTGTCCGAGGTGTTTCCAGTGCAGACGCGCACGACCGGGATGTCGCTCGCGTATAACGTCGCGGTGACGATCTTCGGCGGCTTCGGGCCGTTCATCATCGCGTGGCTGATCCGCGCGACCGGGATGAAGACCGCGCCGAGCTTCTACCTGATGTTCGCGGCCGTGCTGAGCCTCGCGGCGCTGGTCGTGCTGCGCCGGCGATTCGGCTTCCGGTAGAAGGGCGGCGGCGCGTCAGTTGCCGCCGCGTTCGCACACGGGCTGCGCGGGCATCAATTGCGCAGGCGCGTCGACGGTCCGTACGGGGCGCCCCGCGAGCGCGGCGAGCGCCTGCTGCAACTGCCAGTCGTCGGCGGTGCCGAATGCGCGCTGCGGCAGCGCCGCGCTCTTCGACGTGTCGACCTTCGCGCGTACGCGCTGCTCGCGCAGCTTTTGCCGTTCCTTGCGCACGGGCGCGAACGGGTCGGGCGCCAGCCGGTCCGCATACGGCGCGCGTGCGAGATCGACTTCCCTGTACCACAGCAGCACGCCGTCGACGTCCGAGTCGCGGCGCGGCGGCACGAGCCAGTCCGGCACGACGCCGTAGCCGTCCATCGGGCAGCCGTTCGGCCGCAGGTTGCGCGCGAACGTGAAATTCAGGCGCGTGCCGTCGATCAGGTCGACGCCCGTCTGCGCGAGCCCCTTCCCGTAGGTCGGCATGCCGAGCAGTTTTGCGCGGCCGAGATCCTTCAGCGCCGCCGCGGTCGCTTCGGCGGCCGATGCGCTCTGTCCGTCGACGAGCACGACGAGCGGCACGGTCCGCCACCAGTCGTCGGCCTGCAGCGGCGCGAGCGGATCCTGCCCGTGCATCACCGGCAGTTCGTAGTCGGGCCAGTTGGTCGAGAAGCGGCGGCGGTGGGTGTCGCCGCGCTCGACCGTCACCATCGCGGTGCGGTCGCGTCCGGCGAACAGCGCGGCGATGCCGATCGCCGCATTGAGCGCGCCGCCGCCGTTGATGCGCAGGTCGAGAATCATCCCTTTCACCGGCGGGCCCGCGCGGCGCGCGACCTGCACCGCGTCGATGAAGTCGCCGACCGCCGGCTCCGGAAAGCTCGACAGCCGCGTGTACAGGATGTCGCCGTCGAGCCGCTTCGCGATCGCCGGATGCGGCTTGACGATCTCGCGTACGGGCGCGAAGTTCAGCACCGCATGGTTCGGGCCGCGCTGCACCGTGAGCTTCAGCGGGACGCCCGCATCGCCCTTCGCGAGTTTCACGAGCTCGCTATTGTCGATGCCGACGACGCTCCGGTCGTTCATCGCGACGACGAGATCGTCGGGACGCACGCCGGCCTTCTCGGCCGGTGCGTCGGGAATCACGTCGATGATGTGCAGCCCGTCGGGCCGCGTCTCGAAGACGATCCCGATGCCGGGTGTGCCGTCGCGCGTGCGTCGTTCGTTGTCGCGCCGCTCCTGCTCCTCCTTCGCGTTGAAGAAGCGTGCGTACGGCAGCGTCTTGATCCCGTCGTGGGTCGCGGCGTCGAGCAGCGCGCCGATGTCGACGTCGGTCAGGTGCTGCCGCTTCAGCACTTCGACGGCGGCCTTCAGTTCGCAGATCTGCGGCTCCCAGTCGGGCGGGCAGGGTGACGGCGATACGGCGGCAGGCTGGGAGGCCGGGGGGACAGGCGGGGCGACGGGTTGTGAGACAGGCGGTGCGGCGGGCGGCGCGGCTGTCGGTGCGGATGCCGACTGTGCGCCGGCAGGTTGCGTGCACGGCAGCAACGCAGCTGCGACGGCTGCGCAGCCGGCGAGGCGACGAACGACACACATCGGAGGCATCATCGGGACCGCATGTTCGGACGGGGGGGCGAGGGTGCTTGCACGCCGGCGAGTGGCCGGCATGCAGCTGGGCAGGGCGGAGACGATTGTAGCCGACACCCGTGACGGCGCCCGTCGGGCTGGCCGCACGCTGCACGGCGGCGGCCCTCGCATGAAAAAAAGGCCGGTCCAAACAGGACCGGCCTTCTTGCGTTTGCCGAAACGGCGCGGCGCTTAAACCTGCGCGCCCGCGTTCGGATCGTCCGGATCGTGCGCGGTCTTCTTGTCCTTGATCAGGTCTTCGCGCTTGATGCCGAGCCACATCGCGAGCGAGCCCGCGACGAACACCGACGAGTAGATGCCGAACATGATGCCGACCGTCAGCGCGAGCGCGAAGTAGTGCAGCGTCGGGCCGCCGAAGAAGAACATCGACAGCACCATCATTTCCGTCGACGTGTGCGTGATGATCGTCCGCGACATCGTGGTCGTGATCGCGTGGTTGATCACTTCCTGCACGCTCATCTTGCGTTCGCGGCGGAACGTCTCGCGGATCCGGTCGAAGATGACGACCGACTCGTTGACCGAGTAGCCGAGCACCGCGAGGATCGCCGCGAGCACCGCCAGCGAGAACTCCCACTGGAAGAACGCGAAGAAGCCGAGAATGATCACGACGTCGTGCAGGTTGGCGATGATGCCGGCGACCGCGTACTTCCATTCGAAGCGGAACGACAGGTAGATCACGATGCCGATCACGACGCACGCGAGCGCGAGCAGGCCGTCGGTCGCGAGCTCCCGGCCGACCTGCGGGCCGACGAACTCGACGCGCTGCAGCGTGACGTCCGGGCTCTGCGCCTTCAGCGCGGTCATCACCTGGTCGCTCTGCTGCGCGGACGTGAGGCCTTCCTTCAGCTGCAGCCGGATCAGCACGTTGCGCGACGTGCCGAAGTTCTGCACCTGCGCGTCGGCGTAGCCGAGCTTGCCGAGCGTCGCGCGCACGGGTTCGAGCTCCGCCGCCTGCTGGTACTGCACCTCGATCACCGTACCGCCGGTGAATTCGACGGACAGGTGCAGCCCGCGGTGGAACAGGAAGAACACGGCGGCGAGGAACGTGACCAGCGAGATCACGTTGAACACCAGCGCGTGCCGCATGAACGGAATGTCTTTACGGATGCGGAAAAATTCCATGGTCTCGTCTCCGGGGCCTTATTGGGTCGAGCCCGGTTTCTTCGGCGACACGCCTTGCTGCGCGCGGTTGCGCAGCTGCGGCTTGCCGGCGCGCGGCGCATTGCCCTTCGCGGGTGCGGCAAGCTTCGCGGCGCGCGCGGTGTCGGTCGATTCGTCCGCGTCGGTGAACGACGCGGCGGCAGCGGCGCCTTCCGGCCTCCACACCTGGCCGATCGCGAGCGACTTCAGCTTCTTGCGGCCGCCGTACCAGAGGTTGACGATCCCGCGCGAGAAGAACACCGCGGAGAACATCGACGTCAGGATACCGAGGCAGTGCACGATCGCGAATGCGCGAACCGGGCCCGAGCCGAACGCGAGCAGCGCGAGGCCGGCGATCAGCGTCGTGACGTTCGAGTCGAGAATCGTCGCCCACGCATGCGCGTAACCGGCCTGGATCGCGAGCTGCGGCGGCTGGCCCGCACGCAGTTCTTCACGCACGCGCTCGTTGATCAGCACGTTCGAGTCGATCGCCATGCCGAGCGCGAGCGCGATTGCGGCGATACCGGGCAGCGTCAGCGTCGCCTGCATCAGCGACAGCACGGCGACGAGCAGCAGCAGGTTCACCGACAGGCCGATCACCGAGACCACGCCGAACAGCATGTAGTACGCGATCATGAACACGGCGATCGCGCAGAAGCCCCAGATCACCGAGTGGACGCCCATCTTGATGTTGTCGGCGCCGAGGCTCGGGCCGATCGTGCGTTCCTCGATGATGTCCATCGGTGCGGCGAGCGAACCGGCGCGCAGCAGCAGCGCGAGGTCGGCCGCGGCCTGCGGCGTCGGCTGACCCGTGATCTGGAAGCGGTCGCCGAGTTCGGACTGGATCGTCGCGACCGTCAGCACTTCGCCCTTGCCCTTCTCGAACAGCACCATCGCCATCGGCTTGCCGATGTTGTCGCGCGACACCGTGCGCACCGCGCGGCCGCCGGCCGAGTCGAGGCGGATGTTGACCGACGGACGCTGGTGTTCGTCGAAGCCGGCCGATGCATCGATGATGCGGTCGCCGGTGAAGATCACGTCCTTCTTCAGCAGCACGGGTGCCTGGATGCCCTGCGTGAACAGCTCCTCGCCCGGCGGAACCGGGTCGTTCGGGTTCGGGTGCGTGTTGATCGGGTCGGCGAGGCGAGCCTCGAGCGTCGCGGTGCGGCCGATGATGTCCTTCGCCTTCGCGGTGTCCTGCACGCCCGGCAGTTCGACGACGATGCGGTCGCTGCCTTGCTGCTGCAGGATCGGTTCCGACACGCCGAGTTCGTTCACGCGGTTGTGGAGCGTCGTCAGGTTCTGCTTGAGCGCGGCGTCCTCGACGGACTTCTGCACGGCCGGCGTGAACGTGCCGACGACCTGCGTGCCGCCGCCGCCGGGCTGGGTCGCCCATTGCAGTTCGGTGACCGACTGCGCGAGCACCTTGCGGGCGTCTTCGGCGGTCTGCGCATCGCTGAAGTTGACGACGACGGACTGGTCGACGCGGCTCACGCCGCCGTCGCGGATGTTCTTGTCGCGCAGCAGCGAGCGCGCGTCGGATGCGTCGGAGTCGAGCTTCTTCGTGAGCGCGCCCGTCATGTCGACCTGGAGCAGGAAGTGGACACCGCCGCGCAGGTCGAGGCCGAGATACATCGGCAGCGCGTGCAGGGCAGTCAGCCAGCGCGGCGACGCGCTCTGCAGGTTCAGTGCGACGACGTACTGCGGATCGTTCGGGTCGGTGTTCAGCGACTTCTGCAGCAGGTCCTTGACGCGCAGCTGCGTATCGGTGTCCTTCAGGCGCACGCGGATGTTCGCGCTGGTCGCCGTGTTCTCGAAGGTGACGTCGTCCGGCGTGATCTGCGCGGATGCGAGCGCCGATTCGACCTGGGTCAGCGTGGTCGAGTCGAGCTTGACCGTGGCCTTGCCGCTCGACACCTGCACCGCCGGCGCTTCGCCGAAGAAGTTGGGCAATGTGTACAGAAGGCCGATGGCGAGCGCCACGACCATCACGACATATTTCCAGAGTGGGTAACGATTCATGAGGGGGCCGAACGGGTGGTTGGCGTGAAAGCGTCGCGTCCGGCGCCGCGGCGGCCCGCTCTCTCAGGCGGGCACGGCGCGGGGGGCCGGACGCTCGGTGAAGGGCTTACAGCGACTTGATCGTGCCCTTCGGCAGAATGGTCGTGACCGCAGCCTTCTGCACGGTGATTTCAGTGCCTTCGGCGATCTCGACGCCGATGTAGCCTTCGGTGACCTTCGTCACCTTGCCGACGAGGCCGCCGCTCGTGACGACTTCGTCGCCCTTGGCCATGGCCGCGAGCATGTTGCGGTGTTCCTTCTGACGCTTCATCTGCGGGCGGATCATGATGAAGTAGAGCACGCCGAACATCAGGATGAGCGGCAGGAAGCTCATCAGGCTCGATTCGGCGCCACCGGCACCTTGAGCGAAGGCATTGGAAATGAACGGCACGTTGGTCTCTCCGTAGGGGAAGATCGAAAAATAAGCCGGTTATTCTACCACCGGCCCCATGCGCAAACGGCGCAGCAAATGCGCTTTCGGATCAAGCTGTTAAAGCACGAACCGGCACCATTGCGACTTGTTTGGAAAGGCAATTGTAATATTTGGCGGTCGGGTCCGGCAGTTGGAGCGCGTTATTTAGTACACGTCCTATGTGACGAACCGCCGCGCGGCCCGTCGGCCCGTCAGTCGACGCCTCTGGCGCGGTCCTCCGCGAAGCGCTGGCGGAACGCGTCGAACGTATGGGTCTCGATCGCTTCGCGAATCTCGCTCATCAACTGCAGGTAGTAGTGCAGGTTGTGGATCGTGTTGAGCTGCGCGCCGAGGATTTCGCCGACGCGGTGCAGGTGATGCAGGTAGCCGCGCGAGAAATTCCGGCACGTGTAGCACGCGCAGCTCGCATCGAGCGGCTTCAGCGAGTTCTTGTGCGTCGCGTTGCGGATCTTCACGTCGCCGAAGCGCGTGAACAGCCAGCCGTTGCGCGCGTTGCGGGTCGGCATCACGCAGTCGAACATGTCGATGCCGTTGGCGACGCCCTCGACCAGATCCTCCGGCGTGCCGACGCCCATCAGGTAGTGCGGCTTGTTGGCCGGCAGCTTCGGGCCCACGTGCCGCAGCACGCGCATCATGTCTTCCTTCGGCTCGCCGACCGACAGCCCGCCGATCGCGAGGCCGTGGAAGCCGAGCTCCGACAGGCCCGCCAGCGATTCGTCGCGCAGGTCCTCGAACATCCCGCCCTGGACGATCCCGAACAGCGCATTCGGGTTGCCGAGCCGGTCGAACTCGTCGAGCGAGCGCTTCGCCCAGCGCAGCGACATGCGCATCGATTCGGCCGCTTCCTTGTGCGTGGTCGGCACGCCGTCGGTCGCGTACGGCGTGCATTCGTCGAACTGCATCACGACGTCGGAGTTCAGCACCTTCTGGATCTGCATCGACACTTCCGGCGACAGGAACAGCTTGTCGCCGTTGATCGGCGACGCGAACGTGACGCCGTCCTCGGTGATCTTGCGCAGGTCGCCGAGCGAGAACACCTGGAAGCCGCCCGAGTCGGTCAGGATCGGCTTGTTCCAGCCCATGAAGCCGTGCAGGCCGCCGTGCGCGTCGATCGTGTCGAGGCCGGGGCGCAGCCACAGGTGGAACGTGTTGCCGAGGATGATCTGCGCGTTGATCTCGTGCAGCTCGCGCGGCTGGATCGCCTTCACGGTGCCGTACGTGCCGACCGGCATGAAGATCGGCGTTTCGACCACGCCGTGGTTGAGCTTCACGCGGCCGCGGCGCGCGTGGCCGTCGGTCGCCAGCAGTTCGAATTCGAGCCCGCCCGCCGGGCGGTCGTGCACGGGGGCGTGCGTATCGTGATCGTGGGATGAGCCTTCGGTCATCGCGTCATTCTCCTTGCTACCGGAAATGCTTTGCATGGGACCGGAGTATGCGCTGAAGCGCTGACTCCGGATCGCAAGTCCGGCGCATGTTGGGAATGCCGCCGGCAAGCCGGCGGCGGGAAAAATCGGGGCGCGTCATCGTAGCGCGCGGCGGGCGAACGAGGCGGCCGCGCTGCGTGCGGGCCGTCGCGCCTGCCGCGCTTAAACGCGCGGCGCCTCCGGCGTGTCGCGCCGCGTGAGCAGCATCGCGTCGCCGTAGCTGAAGAAGCGGTAGCGTTGGTCGATCGCGTGCCGGTACGCGGCGCGGATCGTCTCGACACCCGCGAACGCCGACACCAGCATCAGCAGCGTCGACTTCGGCAGGTGGAAGTTCGTGACGAGCCGGTCGACCACGCGAAAACGATAGCCGGGCGTGATGAAGATGTCGGTCTCGGCCTGCGTCGCCGCGAGCGGGCGGCCCGCTTCGTCGGCCGAGCGCGCGGCGGCTTCGAGCGCGCGCATCGACGTCGTGCCGACCGCGATCACGTTGCCGCCGCGCGCGCGGGTCGCGGCGATCTTGTCGACGAGCGACTGCGGCAGGTCGTACCACTCGCTGTGCATCTTGTGCTCGGCGATGTTGTCGACGCGCACCGGCTGGAACGTGCCGGCGCCGACGTGCAGCGTCAGTGTCGCGCGCTCGACGCCCATCGCATCGAGCTTCTCGAGCATCGGCTGGTCGAAGTGCAGCCCGGCCGTAGGAGCTGCGACCGCGCCCGGATTGCTCGCGTAGACGGTCTGGTAGCGCGTCTCGTCGGTCGCGTCGGGATCGTGCTCGATATACGGCGGCAGCGGCAGGCGGCCGTACTGCTCGATCAGCGCGAGGCACGGCTCGGGGAAGTGCAGCGTGAAGAACGGCTCGACGCGCTCGCCGACGGTCACGTCGAACGCATCGGCGAGACGCAGCGTCGTGCCGGCGCCCGGCGACTTGCTCGCGCGGATCTGCGCGAGCGCCGTGTGCGTGCCCGTCACGCGCTCGATCAGCACCTCGATCTTGCCGCCGCTGGCCTTCTGGCCGAAGAAACGCGCCTTCAGCACCCTGGTATCGTTGAAGACGAGCAGGTCGCCGGGTGCGATGCACGACGGCAGCTCGGTGAAACGGCGGTCGACGAGGCGCGCGGGCTCGACGGTGCGGTCGACCTCGAGCAGGCGGCTCGCGGTGCGGTCGGGCAGTGCGGTTTGCGCAATCAGCTCGGGCGGCAGATTGAAATCGAAATCGGAAAGCGTGAACATGCGGGCTGGTTCGAAGCGGCCGGCGGGCGTCGCCGGCAGGGCGGAAACGCGTAAATGGGGCGCGCGAGCCGCTATGATGACGGGATGCGCGGCCTGGCCGGCGTCGTTCGTTCGGACGACGTGAAAGCCGCTATTGTACTTGCCTTGCGAAGCACCCAGACGATCCGATGCCTGTGTCACCACGCCGTTCCACCGCCACCGTTGCCGATTCCGCCGATCCGTTCGACACGGAGGATGTTGCGTTGCCCGCGCATCGCGCGGCGGAGCGTGACGCGCAGGATCCTGCCGAGCCGCAGCGCGCCGCGCCGCGCCGTGCCGGCCCGAAGCGCGGCGCCGACGGGCGGCTCGCGCAGCCGGCCGCCGCCGCGCCCGATGCCGAAGGCGCCGCCGCGAGCGACGAAGCGGGCGCAACCGGCACGAAGCGCAAGAAGAAGGCGGCCGCCGACAAACCCGTGAAGACCGTCGACAAGCTCGCGAAGCTCGGTCTCACGCGCTCGATCGATCTCGTGCTGCATCTGCCGATGCGCTATGAGGACGAAACCACGCTCACGCCGATCGGCGAACTGCTGCCGGGCGGCATTGCGCAGACCGAAGGCGTCGTGTTCGACAACGAGGTCGCGTACCGGCCGCGCCGCCAGCTCGTCGTGAAGATCCAGGACGACGACGGCGAGCACCTCGTGCTGCGCTTCCTGAATTTCTACGGCTCGCAGGTCAAGCAGATGGCCGTCGGCCAGCGGCTGCGCGTGCGCGGCGACGTGCGCGGCGGCTTCTTCGGGATGGAGATGGTGCATCCGGCGGTGCGCGTCGTCGACGCGGATACGCCGCTGCCGCAGGTGCTCACGCCCGTCTATCCGAGTACGGCCGGCGTGTCGCAGGCCTATCTGCGCAAGGCGATCGAGAACGCGGTCGAGCGCACGCCGCTGCCCGAGCTGCTGCCGCCCGAGATCGATCGCGCGTACCTGCGGCCGCTCGGCGTGCCGTCGCTCGAGCAGGCCGTGCGCATCCTGCACCACCCGGGCGTCGATTCCGACGAAGCCGCGCTGATGGACGGCTCGCATCCGGCGTGGACGCGCATCAAGTTCGAGGAGCTGCTCGCGCAGCAACTGTCGCTCAAGCGCGCGCACGAGGAGCGCCGCACGCGCGCGGCGCCCGCGATGCCGCGCCGCACCGCGAGCGATGCCGATGCGCTGACCACACGGCTCTACGCGGCGCTGCCGTTCACGCTGACCGGCGCGCAGTCGCGCGTCGTCGACGAGATTGCGCACGACCTCACGCTCGCGCACCCGATGCAGCGCCTGCTGCAGGGCGACGTCGGCAGCGGCAAGACGGTCGTCGCGGCGCTGGCCGCCACACAGGCGATCGACGCCGGCTACCAGGCCGCGCTGATGGCGCCCACCGAAATCCTCGCGGAACAGCACGCGCGCAAGCTGCGCGCATGGCTCGAGCCGCTCGGCGTCACGGTTGCGTGGCTGGCGGGCAGCCTGAAGGCGAAGGAGAAGCGCGCGGCGATCGAGGCGGCCGCGCTCGGCACCGCGCAGCTCGTGATCGGCACGCACGCGATCATCCAGGACACGGTCGAATTCGCGCGGCTCGGCCTCGTGATCGTCGACGAGCAGCATCGCTTCGGCGTCGAGCAGCGTCTCGCGCTGCGCGCGAAGGCCGCGAACGCGGCCAACGGCGCGCGCGATTTCCAGCCGCACCAGTTGATGATGTCGGCCACGCCGATTCCGCGCACGCTCGCGATGACGTACTACGCCGATCTCGAAGTCTCGACGATCGACGAACTGCCGCCGGGCCGCACGCCCGTGCTGACGCGCCTCGTCGGCGACGCGCGGCGCGAGGAGGTGATCGCCCGGGTGCGCGAGGCCGCGCTGACGGGGCGCCAGGTGTACTGGGTGTGCCCGCTGATCGAGGAAAGCGAGACGCTGCAGCTGCAGACGGCCGTCGAGACCTACGAGACGCTCGCCGCGGCACTTCCCGAGCTGAAGGTCGGGCTCGTGCACGGCCGGCTGTCGCCGGCCGACAAGGCGGCCGTGATGGAAGCGTTTACGCGCAACGACGTGCAGCTGCTGGTCGCGACGACCGTGATCGAAGTCGGCGTCGACGTGCCGAACGCATCGCTGATGGTGATCGAGCACGCGGAGCGCTTCGGCCTCGCGCAGCTGCACCAGTTGCGCGGCCGCGTCGGGCGCGGCACTGCGGCGTCGGTGTGCGTGCTGCTGTACACGGGGCCGCTGTCGATTACCGGCCGCGAGCGGCTCAAGACGATGCGCGAGACGACCGACGGCTTCGAGATCGCGCGGCGCGACCTCGAAATCCGCGGTCCCGGCGAATTCCTCGGCGCGCGCCAGTCGGGCGCGGCGATGCTGCGCTTCGCGAACCTCGAGACCGACGGCTGGCTGATCGATCCGGCCCGCGAGGCCGCAACGCGACTGATCGCCGCGTACCCCGACGTCGTCACGCAGCATCTCGCGCGCTGGCTCGGCGCTCGCGAGCAGTACCTGAAGGCCTGATCCACCGGTTCGGGGCCGGATCCTGAGCCGCCAAAACCGTCGATCGACGCATCGCGATGCAGAGAAACTTGGCGAACCGGTGCCAGAGGGTGTATAAATTAAACCTATCGCATGTATATCTCTGATTGACCCACAATGACGCTGACTGAATTGAAATACATCGTCGCGGTCGCGCGCGAGCGGCATTTCGGCCGCGCGGCCGAAGCATGCTTCGTGAGCCAGCCGACGCTGTCGGTGGCGATCAAGAAGCTCGAAGACGAGCTCAACGTGCAGATTTTCGAGCGCGGCGCGAGCGAAGTGAGCGTGACGCCGATCGGCGACCAGATCGTCACGCAGGCGCAGCGCGTGCTCGAGCAGACCTTCGCGATCAAGGAGATCGCGAAGCAGGGCAAGGACCCGCTCGTCGGCCCATTCCGTCTCGGCGTGATCTACACGATCGGGCCGTACCTGCTGCCGACGCTCGTCAAGCAGATGATCCAGCGTGTCCCGCAGATGCCGCTGATGCTGCAGGAGAACTACACGCTGAAGCTGCTCGAACTGCTGAAGCAGGGCGAGATCGACGCCGCGATCATGGCGCTGCCGTTCCCGGAAACCGGCCTGATGGTGCGCCCGCTGTACGACGAGCCGTTCGTCGTCGCGCTGCCGGCCGGCCATCCGTGGGAGAAGCGCGAGGAAATCGACGCCGAGGACCTGAAGCAGGAAACCATGCTGCTGCTCGGCAACGGCCACTGCTTCCGCGATCACGTGCTCGGCGTGTGCCCGGAGCTGATGCGCTTCTCGCAGACGGCCGACGGCATCCAGAAGACCTTCGAGGGCTCGTCGCTGGAGACGATCCGCCACATGGTCGCGAGCGGCGTCGGCATCACCGTGCTGCCGCGGATGTCGGTCACCGAGGTCGGCCCGCGCGCGAACGGCCCCGATGCCGAGTTGCTGTCGTACGTGCCGTTCCACGAGCCGGTGCCCGACCGCCGCGTGGTGCTCGTGTGGCGCAAGAGCTTCACGCGGATGCCCGCGATCGACGCGATCAGCGATGCGATTTCCGCATGCGAACTGCCGGGCGTCGCGAAGCTCGACATGCCGGCGACGATGAACTGACCGAGCCGCGGCTGCGTGCGTGACAACACGATGAACGGGGTCTTGCGACTCCGTTTATTTTTTCCTATCGCATAGATGAAATTAATCAAATTCAAATAATAGATAGATTTGCCTAAAATTCTCTACATGGATCGGCGTCATGTCGACGTTCGATTTGCACGCTGAATGCAAGCGCCAGAGGAGGATGTCATGATGCGGTCGGTATTGCAGCACGCGCAGCGGAACATCCCGTCGCGCGACGGGGTCGTACATCGCGCCAGGGTTGCGGTTCGGCGCCTGCGTCCGATTGCGTTCGCATACCTGGCGGACCGTGTGTATGGCGGATGAACGTTGCCGCATGCCGGTCCTGCGTGCCCCCGCGTCACTGCCGCCAAGCCATGAGAGAGCATCGCATGTCCGAAAGCTGGAACACCACGCGCATCACCGGCACGACGCCTGCCGGGGGCCGGTTCCCCGAGCGCCCCGCCTGCGGCGCGTCGCAGCGGGAACGCGCGGCGAAGGCCTCGCACGACATTCCGTAGTACGACAGGAGGGACCCTACCTGTTCCGTTTCCCATCCCCGCAATGACACTCCACAGACAGCGCCCGGCATGCCGCCGGAGCGAGCAGGTGGAGGCATACGAGCAAGCCAAGGAGAAAACGCATGTCGACCGAAACGAAGTGCCCGTTCAACCACACCGCAGGCAGCGGCACGACGAACAAGGACTGGTGGCCGAATCAGCTGAACCTGAACGTCCTGCACCGGCACTCGGCGCTGTCCGATCCGATGGACAAGGATTTCGACTACGCCGAGGCGTTCAAGAAGCTTGACCTCGCGGCAGTGAAGAAGGACCTGCACGCACTGATGACGACGTCGCAGGACTGGTGGCCGGCCGACTTCGGCCACTACGGCGGCCTGTTCATCCGCATGGCCTGGCACAGCGCCGGCACGTACCGCACGGCCGACGGCCGCGGCGGCGCGGGCGGCGGGCAGCAGCGCTTCGCACCGCTCAACAGCTGGCCGGACAACGTGAGCCTCGACAAGGCGCGCCGGCTGCTGTGGCCGATCAAGCAGAAATACGGCCGCAACATCTCGTGGGCCGACCTGCTGATCCTGACCGGCAACGTCGCGCTCGAATCGATGGGCTTCAAGACCTTCGGCTTCGCCGGCGGCCGCGTCGACACGTGGGAGCCGGACGATGTCTACTGGGGCTCGGAAAAGATCTGGCTGGAACTGAGCGGCGGCCCGAACAGCCGCTACTCGGGCAAGCGCGACCTCGAAAGCCCGCTCGCCGCGGTGCAGATGGGCCTCATCTACGTGAACCCGGAAGGCCCGGACGGCAACCCCGACCCGGTTGCGGCCGCGCACGACATCCGCGAGACGTTCGCGCGGATGGCGATGAACGACGAAGAGACGGTCGCGCTGATCGCCGGCGGTCACACGTTCGGCAAGACGCACGGCGCCGGCCCGGCATCGAACGTCGGCCCCGAGCCGGAAGCCGCGGGCCTCGAGCAGCAGGGTCTCGGCTGGAAGAGCGCGTTCGGCACGGGCAAGGGCGCGGACGCGATCACGAGCGGCCTCGAAGTCACGTGGACGTCGACGCCGACCAAGTGGAGCAACGACTTCTTCAAGCACCTGTTCAGCTACGAGTGGGAGCTCACGAAGAGCCCGGCCGGCGCGCACCAGTGGGTCGCGAAGGACGCCGGCGAAGTGATTCCGGATGCGTACGACGCGTCGAAGAAGCATCGCCCGACGATGCTGACGACCGACCTGTCGCTGCGTTTCGACCCGGCATACGAAAAGATCTCGCGCCGCTTCTACGAGAACCCGGCCGAGTTCGCCGACGCGTTCGCACGCGCGTGGTTCAAGCTCACGCATCGCGACATGGGGCCGCGTGCGCGCTATCTCGGCCCGGACGTGCCGGCGGAACACCTGCTGTGGCAGGACCCGATCCCGGCCGTCGACCACAAGCTGATCGACGACGCCGACGTCGCGGCGCTGAAGGCGAAGGTGCTCGCATCGGGCCTGTCGGTGTCGCAGCTCGTGTCGACCGCATGGGCGTCGGCTGCGACGTTCCGCGGTTCGGACAAGCGCGGCGGCGCGAACGGTGCGCGCATCCGCCTCGCGCCGCAGAAGGACTGGGAAGTGAACCAGCCGGCTGAACTCGCGAAGGTGCTCACGACGCTCGAAGGCGTGCAGAAGGCGTTCAACGACGCGCAGACGGGCGGCAAGAAGGTGTCGCTCGCCGACCTGATCGTGCTGGCCGGTGCGGCCGGCGTCGAGCAGGCCGCGAAGAATGCGGGCGTGGCGGTGACGGTGCCGTTCGCACCGGGCCGCGCGGATGCGTCGCAGGAGCAGACCGACATCGACGCGATGGCCGTGCTCGAGCCGGTGGCGGATGGTTTCCGCAACTTCCTGAAGCATGCGTACAAGACGCCGGCCGAGGCGCTGCTGGTCGACAAGGCGCAACTGCTGACGCTCAGCGCGCCCGAGATGACGGTGCTCGTCGGTGGCCTGCGCGTGCTCGGCACGAACGTCGGCGATGCGAAGCACGGCGTGTTCACCGATCGTCCGGAAACGCTGACGAACGACTTCTTCGTGAACCTGCTCGACATGGGCACGGAGTGGAAGCCGGTGTCGGCCGCGAACGACGTGTTCGAAGGGCGCGATCGCGCGACGGGCAAGGTCAAGTGGACGGGTACGCGCGTCGACCTGATCTTCGGCTCGCACGCGCAGCTGCGCGCGCTGGCCGAGGTGTACGGCAGCGCGGATGCGAAGGAGAAGTTCGCACGCGACTTCGTCGCGGCCTGGAACAAGGTGATGAACCTCGACCGCTTCGACCTCGCATGAACCTGGCCGCCGCGTAATGCGGCAGTGCGGTAACGCAGTAACGTGAAACGGCCGGTCGTTCGACCGGCCGTTTCTTCTGGAACCGATGTCTTGTCGAAGGAGTGACGATCATGACACAAATGATGCTGGACATGCGCGCCGCGTTCGCGGCGCCGGTGACACGGGCGCCGGCCGCGATCGTGCGGCGCTTCGTCGGTTTTGCGATCGTTGGCGGCGGTGCTGCCGTGCTGGTCGCGCAGGCGCTGCACGCGCTCGCGCCGGTTGCGGGCAACTGAGCGCGAAATTTCGCGTGGGCCGAACCTGTCCCTTGATTTCCGTGCATCGCTGCGCCGCCGTGTGCAGCGGGCCCCGGCGGCCCGAGCGCGTCCGGCGGCTGCCGACTGCGGGCCGCGCCGACATGACGGGAAGCGCCGCTCGGCTCTAAAATGCCGGGATTCTCTTCCCGGTGCTTCGCCATGCTTGCCCGCTTTCCCCTGTATCTGCGGCTCGTCCGGATGGACAAGCCGATCGGCAGTCTGCTGCTGCTCTGGCCGACGCTCAATGCGCTGTGGATCGCGTCGGACGGCCACCCGCGCTGGCCGCTGCTCGTGATCTTCACGCTCGGCACGCTGCTGATGCGCTCGGCCGGCTGCGCGATGAACGACTACGCCGACCGCGATTTCGACCGTCACGTGAAGCGCACGGCCGACCGGCCGCTGACGTCGGGCAAGATCCGCGCATGGGAAGCCGTCGCGATCGCGGTCGGGCTGTCGTTCATCGCGTTCCTGCTGATCCTGCCGCTGAACACGCTGACGAAGGAACTGTCCGTCGTCGCGCTGTTCGTCGCGGGTTCCTATCCGTTCATGAAGCGTTTCTTCGCGATTCCGCAGGCGTACCTCGGCATCGCGTTCGGCTTCGGCATTCCGATGGCGTTTGCGGCCGTGCAGGACACGGTGCCGGCGATCGCGTGGGTGATGCTGGTCGCGAACATTTTCTGGTCGGTCGCGTACGACACCGAATACGCGATGGTCGATCGCGACGACGACATCAAGATCGGCATCCGCACGTCCGCGCTGACGTTCGGCCGCTTCGACGTCGCAGCGGTGATGGCGTGCTATGCGGCGACGCTCGGCATCTACGTGTGGATCGGCGTGACGCTCGGTTTCGGCCTCGCGTACTGGGCCGGCTGGGCTGCGGCGGTCGGCTGCGCGCTGTATCACTACACGCTGATCAAGGACCGCGAACGGATGCCGTGCTTCGCGGCATTCCGGCACAACAACTGGCTCGGCGGCGTGCTGTTCGCAGGGATTGCCGTGCATTACCTGCTGGCCGGCAACTGAGCGAAGCCGCGCGCCGGCGCGCGTTGCCAATAAAAAAGCGGCCCGATGGCCGCTTTTTTTACGTCCGGTGCCGGGGCGCCCGGCACCACGGGCGCGCTTACGCGCGGCCGAGCTCGTCGCCCATTTCCTTCGCGCGTGCCTCGGCCGCGAGCGCGCCGCGCACGATCGCTTCCTTCACGCCCTGCGCGTCGAACGACGCGAGCGCGGCGGCCGTCGTGCCGCCCTTCGACGTCACGCGCTCGCGCAGCACGCTCGCCGGTTCGCCCGATTGCGCGGCGAGCTGCGCGGCGCCCGCGAACGTCGCGACTGCGAGCGCGCGACCCTGTTCGTCGTTCATGCCGAGGCGGCGTGCGGCTTCCTGCAGCGCTTCGATGAAATAGAACACGTACGCGGGGCCGCTGCCCGAAATGGCCGTGACGGCGTCGAGTTGCGATTCGTCGTCGAACCATACGATCTCGCCGACCGCGCCGAGCACGTTCGACGCGAGTTCGCGGCCCGCCGCGTCGACGCCCGGCAGTGCGGCGAGGCCCGTCACGCCCATGCCGACGAGCGCGGGTGTGTTCGGCATCGTGCGCACGACGCGGGCGTAGTCGCCGAGCCAGCGCGCGAGGTCCGTGCCGCGAATGCCGGCCGCGATGCTGATCACGAGCTGTGACTTCAGGTGCGGCGCGAGCGCCTGCGCGACGTCCTTCAGCACCTGCGGCTTCACCGCGAGCACGACCGCGTCGTAATCGGCGAGCGTCGCGTCGACGGCCGCGCCGGTGCGCACGCCGAATTGCTGCGCGGCGCGCGCGCGGACGTCCTCGTTGATGTCGATGGCATACAGGCCTTCAGCGGCGACGCCGCGCTTGATCAGGCCGCCGATCAGGGCCGCGGCCATGTTGCCGCCGCCGATGAATGCGATTTTCATGATGTCCGATTGAGCGAGTGAGTGAACGGAAAGGCGGAAAGGGCGCGGCGCTCAGTGCGAATAATCGCGCGCGCCGAAGATCGCGGTGCCGACGCGCACGATCGTCGCGCCTTCGAGCACGGCCGCGTCGAGATCGGCGGACATGCCCATCGACAACGTGTCGAGCGGCAGGCCGCCGGCACGCAATGCGTCGAACAGCGCGCGCAGCGCGCGATGCGGTGCGCGTTGCGCTTCGATATCGCCGGCCGGTTCGGGGATCGCCATCAGGCCGCGCAGCCGCAGCGACGGCAGCGCGGCGACCGCGCGCGCGACGTCGGCCACGTCGGCCGGCGCGACGCCGCTCTTCGACGCCTCGCCGCTGATGTTCACCTGCACGCACACGTTGAGCGGCGGCAGGTGCGCGGGGCGTTGTTCCGACAGGCGCTGCGCGATCTTCAGCCGGTCGACCGAATGGACCCAGTCGAAGCGCTCGGCGACCGGGCGCGTCTTGTTCGATTGCAGCGGCCCGATGAAATGCCATTCGAGCGACGCGCGCAGATCGGCGAGCGCGTCGATCTTGTCGATCGATTCCTGCACGTAGTTTTCGCCGAATGCGTGTTGCCCGGCCGCGTGCGCGGCGCGCACGTCGTCGGCGGGAAACGTCTTCGAGACGGCGAGCAGCGACACGGTGGCGGGATCGCGGCCGGCCGCGCGGGCGGCGTCGGCGATGCGGCGATGAACGGATTCGAGACGGGCGGCGAGATCGGACATGACGGGTACGAAGGCAGGCACGGAAGCAGGCACGAAGCGGATGCGCCGCGGCACGCGGCGCATCGATCCGCCCATTATACGGACGCCGCGCGCGACGCCCGCGTCAGCCGTACAGCAAATGCTCGACGAGCTGGACCCAGTGGACGACCGGAATCTGCGTGCCGCTTTGCAGGTGCGCGATGCAGCCGATGTTGCCGGACACGATCATCTGCGGTTCGAGCGCCTGCAGCTTCAGCAGCTTCTGCTTGCGCAACCGGTACGACAGCGACGGCTGCGTCAGCGAATAGGTGCCGGCCGAGCCGCAGCACAGATGGCTGTCGGCCGGCAGCCGCACGTCGATGCCGAGCGTCTCGAGCAGGCGTTCGACCTTGCCGCGCGACTGCTGCCCATGCTGCAGCGTGCACGGCGGATGGTACGCGACCGTGTGGATCGCGCGGCGCCGTGCGAGCGTCGCGAGCTCGGCCTCGAATGCGAGCAGCACGTCGGAGATGTCGCGCGTCAGCGAGACGATGCGCTGCGCCCGCTCCGCGTAGGCCGGGTCGTCGCGCAGCAGGTGCGCGTATTCGAGCACCGTCGCGCCGCAGCCCGACGCGTTCATCACGATCGCCTCGGCGCCTTGCTCGACATGGGGCCACCATGCGTCGATGTTGCGGCGTGCGTCGTCGAGCGCCTCGTCGTGATAGTTCAGGTGCAGGCGGATCGCGCCGCAGCAGCCCGCGTCGGGCGCGACGACCGTCTCGATGCCGAGCGCGTCGAGCACGCGCGCGGTCGCGATGTTGATGTTCGGCAGCATCGACGGCTGCACGCAGCCGCCGAGCATCAGCATCTTGCGCGTATGCGTGCGGTGCGGCCATTCGAGCAGCCGCGTGCGCGGCGGCACCTTGTCGCGCAGCCGCTTCGGCAGCAGCGGCCGCACGTGCTGGCCGAGCCGCATCATGGGCGAGAACAGCGCGGCGTTCGGCACGAGGCTCGCGAGCACGCGGCGCACGATCCGCTGCTGCACGGGGCGCCGCACCTGCGCCTCGACGTGCTTGCGGCCGATCTCGACGAGCCGGCCGTACTGAACGCCGGACGGGCAGGTCGTCTCGCAGCTTCGGCACGTCAGGCAGCGGTCGAGATGCTGCTGCGTGCTGCGCGTGACGGGCGCGCCTTCGACCATCTGCTTGATCAGGTAGATGCGCCCGCGCGGGCCGTCGAGTTCGTCGCCGAGCAGTTGATAGGTCGGGCAGGTCGCGGTGCAGAACCCGCAATGCACGCACTTGCGCAGGATCGCGTCGGCTTCGTCGCCGTCGGGCGTGTTGCGGATGAAATCGGCGAGGTTCGTTTGCATCGAGCCCTCAGAGATCGGGGTAGAGCCGGCCGCGGTTGAAAATGCGCGCGGGATCGAACGCGGCCTTCAGCCCGCGGTGGATTTTCATCATCGGGGCGGGCAGCGGCGTGAACACGCCCGCGCTGCGGTCGTACGTGTCGCCCGCGCGGAACAGCGTCGCGTGGCCGCCGGCCTGCTTCGCGCTCATGCGCACGGTCTGCGCATCGGCGTCGGTGATCCACCAGCGCTGCGCGCCGCCCCATTCCATCAGCTGGGTGCCGGGCAGGTGCATCGGTTCGGTGATCGACGGCAGCGCGAGGCGCCACAGCGCATAGCCGGGCGGGATGCCGTTGAAGAACGGATCGGTATGCTCGCGCAGGCCGGCCCAGAAGCGCTCGGCTTCGACCGCGTCGACGACTTCGCCGCCGAGCAGCGCCTTCGCGGATTTCACGGCCGCTTCGGCGCCCGACAGGCGCAGCACGAGCGTGCCGTTGCGCCACGCGCTCGCGCTGACGGGCAGCGGATGGCCGCCCCATTCGTTGAGCTTGCGCACCGCGTCGGTCGCGGTCATCTCGAACTTCAGCGTGACTTCGGCGACGGGCATCGGCAGCACCTTGATCGACAGGTCGAGCATCAGCCCGAGCGTGCCGAGCGAACCGGCCATCAGCCGCGACACGTCGTAGCCGGCGACGTTCTTCACGACCTGACCGCCGAACCGCAGCACCTCGCCGCGGCCGTTCATCAGCGTGACGCCGAGCACGAAATCGCGCGGTGCGCCGCAGGTGGCGCGGCGCGGGCCCGCGAGGCCCGCCGCGATGCAGCCGCCGACGGTGGCCGCGCGGCCGAAGTGCGGCGGCTCGAACGGCAGCATCTGGCCGCATTCGGCGAGGACGGCTTCGAGCTCGGCGAGCGGCGTGCCCGCGCGGACCGTGACGACGAGTTCGGCCGGGTCGTACGACACGATGCCCTGAAACGCGCGCGTGTCGAGTATTTCGCCCTCGAGCGCCTGGCCGTACCAGTCCTTGGTGCCGCCGCCGCGAATCCGCAGCGGCCGGCCGTCGGCGCTGGCCGCGCGGATGCGCTCGGCCCATCCGGCGACGATGTCGTCCTCTTCCATGTTCTGTTGCTGCCTCGACTTGTTGTTCGGTCGATTGTACCGGGGTGGCGCGATTCCACATCGCGACTATCCCTAAGCCCCGTATTGCAGACCGCATGCCCGCGCCGCCGCGCGAATGGGCCGCGCGGGCACGGCAGCACGGCGCGGGCCGTGCCGCCGGCGCGCGCCGCGCCCCGCGCGACGCTCAGAAGCGCGGCAGGTCGGGGTGCGGCAGCAGCCCGCCGCGCACGTGCTGGCGGCCGTACTCGGCGCAGCGCGCGCGGGTCGGGATGCCCTTGTCGGGGTTCAGCAGCCCCGCGGGATCGAATGCGCGCTTGACCGCGAAGAACGCATCGCGCTCCTGCGGCGAGAACTGTACGCACATCGAATTGAGCTTCTCGATGCCGACGCCGTGCTCGCCCGTCACGCTGCCGCCGAATTCCACGCAGCATTCGAGGATTTCCGCGCCGAACGCCTCGGCGCGGTGCAGCTCGTCCGGATCGTTCGCGTTGTACAGGATCAGCGGATGCATGTTGCCGTCACCCGCATGGAACACGTTGATGCAACGCAGCCCGTAGCGCGTCTCGAGCTGCTCGATGCGCGCGAGCAGCGGGCCGATCGCGCGGCGCGGCACGGTGCCGTCCATGCAGTAATAGTCGGCGGAAATGCGGCCGGCGGCCGGGAACGCATTCTTGCGGCCCGACCAGTAGCGCAACCGCTCCTGTTCGTTGCGCGACACCTGGATGCGCGTTGCGCCGTGCTCGCGCAGCACGGCCGTCATCCGCACGATCTCTTCGGCGACTTCTTCCGGCGTGCCGTCCGATTCGCACAGCAGGATCGCCTTCGCGTCGAGGTCGTAGCCCGCGTGCGTGAATGCCTCGACGGCCTGCGTGGCCGGCTTGTCCATCATCTCGAGCCCGGCCGGGATGATGCCCGACGCGATGATCGCCGCGACGGCCTCGCCGCCCTTGACCACGTCGTCGAAGCTCGCCATCACGAGTTGCGCGGTCTGCGGTTTCGGGATCAGCCGCACCGTGACTTCGGTGACGATCGCGAACATCCCTTCGCTGCCGATCATCACGGCGAGCAGGTCGAGGCCCGGCATGTCGAGCGCGAGCGAGCCGAACTCGACGATCTCGCCGTCGATCGTCACCGCGCGCACGCGCATCACGTTGTGCACGGTCAGCCCGTATTTCAGGCAATGGACGCCGCCGGAATTTTCCGCGACGTTGCCGCCGATCGTGCAGGCGATCTGCGACGACGGATCGGGTGCGTAATACAGGCCGTACGGCGCGGCGGCTTCCGAGATCGCGAGGTTGCGCACGCCGGGCTGCACGGTCGCCGTGCGCGCGTACGGGTCGACTTCGACGATGCGCGTGAAGCGCGCGAGCGACAGCACGACGCCGAGCGCGATCGGCAGCGCGCCGCCCGACAGGCTGGTGCCCGCGCCGCGCGGCACGATCGGCACTTCCATGCGGCGGCAGATCTGCACGATCCGCTGCACCTGCGATTCCGTTTCGGGCAGCGCGACCGCGAGCGGCAGGCGGCGGTACGCGGACAGGCCGTCGCATTCGTACGGCGCCGTGTCTTCGTCGCGGTACAGCAGGCAGTGCGTCGGCAGCACGGCCATCAGGGCCTGCACGACTTCGCGCTGGCGCTGCGCGCGTGCTGCGCTCGACAGTTCGACGGGAGCGTTCATGGGGTCTCCTGCAGCAGGCGGCGCGCCGTCGCGCCGCCGTCTCAGCACGTGAAAATCTTGCCGGGATTCATCAGGTTGCGCGGATCGAGCGCGAGCTTGATCGCGCGCATCGTGTCGATCGCGTTGTCGCCGTGCTCCTTCGGCAGGAACCGCATCTTGTGCAGCCCGACGCCGTGCTCGCCCGTGCAGGTGCCGCCGAGGCGCAGCGCGCGCTCGACGATCCGGTCGTTGATGTGCTCGGCTTCGGCGAGTTCCTCGGGCTTGTCGGGATCGATCAGGATCGCGACGTGGAAATTGCCGTCGCCGACGTGGCCGACGATCGGGCAGGGCAGCGACGACGCGCGCAGGTCGACTTCGGTTTCCTCGACGCACGCGGCGAGCTGCGAGATCGGCACGCAGACGTCGGTCGTCACCGCGCGGCAGCCCGGCTTCAATTGCAGCATCGCGAAGTACGCGTTGTGGCGCGCGGCCCAGAGCCGGCTGCGGTCCTCCGGGCGGGTCGCCCATTCGAAGCCCTGGCCGTTGTTCTGGCCGGCGAGCGCCTGCACGAGTTCGGCCTGTTCCTTCACGCCGGCCTCGGTGCCGTGGAATTCGAAGAACAGCGTCGGCGCTTCGGCGAGCGTCAGGTTCGAGTGGCGGTTGATCGAGCGCACGGCGAGCGAATCGACGAATTCGACGCGCGCGATCGGCACGCCGATCTGGATCGTCTCGATCACGGTGCGCACCGCGTCGCCCATCGTCGGGAACGTGCAGATCGCGGCCGACACGGCTTCGGGCAGCGGGTGCAGGCGCAGCGTGATCTCGGTGATCACGCCGAGCGTACCTTCGGAGCCGACGAACAGGCGTGTGAGGTCGTAGCCGGCGGACGATTTGCGCGCGCGCGAGCCCGTTTTCACGACGCGGCCGTCGGCGAGCACGGCGGTCAGGCCGAGCACGTTCTCGCGCATCGTGCCGTAGCGCACGGCGTTGGTGCCCGATGCGCGGGTCGCGGTCATCCCGCCGATGCTGGCGTCGGCGCCCGGGTCGATCGGGAAGAACAGGCCGGTGTCGCGCAGCGCTTCGTTGAGCGCCTTGCGCGTGATGCCCGGCTCGACCGTCACGGTCAGGTCCTCGGCGTTGATCGACAGCACGCGGTTCATTTCCGACAGGTCGAGCGATACGCCGCCGCGCACCGCCAGCAGGTGGCCTTCGAGCGACGAGCCGGCGCCGTACGGGATCAGCGGCACGCTGTAGAGCGAGCACAGCGACACGACTTCGCGCACGTCGTCCGCGCTGTGCGCGAACACGACGGCGTCGGGCAGTTGCGGATCAAACGGCGATTCGTCGCGGCCGTGGTGCGCGCGGACCGCTTCGGCGGTCGACACGCGCTCGCCGAAGGCGGCGCGCAGCGCATCGAGCATGGCGGGGGGAAGCGGGCGGCGCGTGGCGGCAGGCGGGGCGGGGTGATTCACGAATGTCTCCTGACTGCTTGTCGAACTTTCGGCCCATTCTACGCTGTAACGCCTGCTGCGAGCCTCGCCGCGGGCTGCGATAATCGTGCTTCAACCCAACCGGGCCGCATCGCGGCCGCGTACGAGAGGACATTCGCATGGGCAACCGCTTGAGCAAGATCGCGACGCGCACGGGCGATGACGGCACCACCGGCCTCGGCGACGGACGCCGCATCGGCAAGGACGACGTGCGGATCGCGGCGATCGGCGACGTCGACGAACTGAACTCGAATCTCGGCGTGCTGCTCGCCGAGACGCTGCCGGACGATGTGCGCACCGCGCTCGTCACGATCCAGCACGACCTGTTCGATCTCGGCGGCGAGCTGTGCATCCCCGGCCATGCGGTGCTCGACGACACGCATCTCGCGCGCCTCGACCGGTGGCTCGCCGACTACAACGCGACGCTGCAGCCGCTGAAGGAATTCATCCTGCCGGCCGGCTCGCGCGCGGCGTCGCTTGCGCACGTGTGCCGGACGGTGTGCCGCCGCGCGGAGCGCTCGATCGTCGCGCTCGGCCGCGACGAAACGCTCAACGATGCGCCGCGGCGATACGTGAACCGGCTGTCCGACCTGCTGTTCGTGCTGGCGCGCGTGCTGAACCGTGCCGACGGCGGGACGGACGTACTGTGGGAGCGCGGGCGCGTCCGCTAGCGCGCCGTGGCGCTGTTCCGCACTGCGACAATTTGTCCGGGTGAGGCAGGTTTTTAAACATGTATCTTATGGGCATGTTTAACGGAGAACCGAACATGACCCAGATCACCGCTGACCAGATGGCTCGCGTGAAGGCCACTGCCCCTGTCCTCGCCGTGCACGGCGCGACGATCACGAAGCATTTCTACCAGCGCATGTTCGCGCGCCATCCGGAACTGAAAAACCTGTTCAACCAGACGCACCAGAAGACCGGCAGCCAGCCGGAAACGCTCGCGAAGGCGGTTTATGCGTATGCGGCGAACATCGACAATCTCGGCGCGCTCGGCGGTGCGGTGTCGCACATCGCGCACAAGCACGCGAGCCTGAACATCCGCCCCGAGCATTACCCGATCGTCGGCGAGAACCTGCTCGCGTCGATCGTCGAAGTGCTCGGCGATGCGGTCGATGCCGATACGCTCGAAGCCTGGCGCGTCGCGTACGGCCAGCTCGCGCAGATCCTGATCGGCGCCGAGGCCGACCTGTACGCGGGCGCCGCGTGGAGCGGCTTCCGTCCGTTCAAGGTGGCGCGCAAGGTGCGCGAGAGCGACGAGATCACGTCGTTCTACCTGAGCCCGGCTGACGGTGGCACGGCGCCGACCTTCGAGCCGGGACAGTACGTCACGGTGAAGCGCTTCGTCGGCGATCTCGGCGTCGACCAGCCGCGCCAGTACAGCCTGTCCGACGCGCCGCACGGCAAGTGGCTGCGTATCTCGGTGAAGCGCGAGTCGGGCCAGCCCGAGGCGATCCCGGCCGGCAAGGTATCGACGCTGATGCACGACGGCGTGGAGGAGGGCGCGATCGTCGAAGTGACCGCGCCGATGGGCGAATTCTCGCTGAAGCGCGGTGTCGAGACGCCGGTGGTGCTGATCTCCGGCGGCGTCGGCCTGACGCCGATGGTGTCGATGGCGTCGACGCTGGTGTCGGAAGGCAGCAAGCGCGACGTGCGCTTCGTCCATGCATGCCGTTCGGGCGCGGTGCACGCGTTCCGCGACTGGCTGAACGATGCGGTGCGCGAGCACGCGAACGTCAAGCGCACGGTGCTGTACGAACTGGTCGGCCCGGACGATCGCGCAGGGATCGACCATGACCTCGAAGGGCGGCTCACGCCGGAACGCGTGAAGGAATTCGCGCTGGTGCCGGGCGCCGACTACTACATCTGCGGTCCGATCGCGTTCATGAAGGCGCAACGCGATGCGCTGGTCGCGCTCGGCGTCGCGCCGGAACGCATCAATACCGAAATCTTCGGCTCGGGCGCGCTCGAGTGATGCGCTGACGGGTGGTCTCCGGCCAATAAAAAATGCCCGGCGCGAGCCGGGCATTTTCGTTGCGATGCCAGTGATCAGTTGCCGCTGCCGCGCGCCACGCGCCGCGCCTTGACCGACTCCGCGAGGCCTTCGAGCACCTTCACGCTGTCGTCCCATGCGATGCACGCATCGGTGATGCTCTGGCCGTAGGTCAGCGGGCAGCCTTCCTTCAGGTCCTGACGGCCTTCGACGAGATGCGACTCGATCATCACGCCGACGATCCGCTCGTCGCCCGCCGCGATCTGGCGGCCGATGTCCGCGCACACCGGGATCTGGTTCTCGTGCTTCTTCGAGCTGTTCGCGTGGCTCGCGTCGATCATCAGGCGCGCGGCGAGGCCGGCCTTGCCGATGTCCGCGCAGGCGGCGTTCACGCTGTCCGCGTCGTAGTTCGGCGTCTTGCCGCCGCGCAGGATCACGTGGCAATCCTCGTTGCCGGCCGTCGACACGATCGCCGAGTGGCCGCCCTTCGTCACCGACAGGAAATGGTGCGGTTGCGATGCAGCCTTGATCGCGTCGACCGCGATCTTCACGTTGCCGTCGGTGCCGTTCTTGAAGCCGACCGGGCACGACAGCCCCGACGCGAGCTCGCGGTGCACCTGCGACTCGGTCGTGCGCGCGCCGATCGCGCCCCACGAGATCAGGTCGGCGATGTACTGCGGGCTGATCATGTCGAGGTATTCGGTCGCGGCCGGCAGCCCCATCTCGTTGATCTGCAGCAGCAGCTCGCGCGCGGTGCGCAGCCCTTCGTTGATCTTGAAGCTGTTGTCGAGGTGCGGATCGTTGATGAGCCCCTTCCAGCCGACCGTCGTGCGCGGCTTCTCGAAGTACACGCGCATCACGATTTCCAGTTCGCCCTTGAAGCGCTCACGCTCCTTCACGAGCCGGCCCGCGTATTCGATCGCCGCCTTCGTATCGTGGATCGAGCACGGCCCGATCACGACGATCAGCCGGTCGTCCATCCCGTGCAGGATGCGGTGCATCGACTGGCGCGAGTTGTAGATCAGCTCGGACGCGGCTTCGGAGCACGCGAATTCGCGGATCAGGTGGGCGGGCGGCGTCAGTTCCTTGAGTTCGCGAATGCGGACGTCGTCGGTATTGTGCGGGGGCATGCTGTTTCTCCTGGTTTTGCGGGCGCCGTTCGGTCAGTGCGCGTGCGGCAGATTCATCAATTCAAGCGATTCAGTGGTTTCGGTCGGGGCCGCGGGACCGCTGCGGCGGCGACCGGGTGGCGAAGGGCGAAAAAAAACCGCCGGGTTCGCCGGCGGTTTTCTCGGGAATTTCGGTTGCGCTTTACGCGCCATCAACCCTCTCGATCCGCCAGCGGTCTGAGATGCCAAAAAAAGTAAAAATAAAACTTGGCGGACATGACGGAGATTCGGTTCGTCAAAAAAGTTGATTCGGAATTTATACCCCGTCGCCGGGCGGCTGGCAACCGGGAGGCGTCAAAAATGCGGACAATCCGCGCGTTTTCTTCAAAATGCGCGGATTGTCTGCGCTGCGATGCGGTTATGCCGTACCGCCGACCGTCATCTTGTCGATCCGCAGGGTCGGCTGGCCGACGCCGACCGGCACGCTCTGGCCTTCCTTGCCGCACACGCCGACGCCCGTGTCGAGCGACATGTCGTCGCCGATCATGCTCACGTACTTCAGCGATTCGGGGCCGCTGCCGATCAGCGTCGCGCCCTTCACCGGGTAGGTGATCTTGCCGTTCTCGATCATGTACGCCTCGGACGCCGAGAACACGAACTTGCCGTTCGTGATGTCGACCTGGCCGCCGCCGAAGTTCACCGCGTACAGGCCGTTCTTCACCGACGCGATGATTTCCTGCGGATCCTTGTCGCCGTTCAGCATGTACGTGTTCGTCATGCGCGGCATCGGCAGCGCCGCGTACGACTCGCGCCGTGCATTGCCCGTGACCGGCATCTTCATCAGGCGCGCGTTCAGCGTGTCCTGGATGTAGCCCTTCAGGATGCCGTCCTCGATCAGCGTCGTGCACTGCGTCGGGTTGCCTTCGTCGTCGATGTTCAGCGAGCCGCGGCGGTTCGGCAGCGTGCCGTCGTCGACGACGGTCACGCCCTTCGCGGCGACCTGTTCGCCGATCCGGCCCGCGAATGCCGACGAGCCCTTGCGGTTGAAGTCGCCCTCGAGGCCGTGGCCGATCGCCTCGTGCAGCAGCACGCCCGGCCAGCCCGGCCCGAGCACGACCGTCATCGCGCCGGCCGGCGCGGGGCGGGCGTCGAGGTTCACGAGTGCCGCGTGCACGGCGTCGTCGACGTAGCGCGACAGCACTTCATCGGTGAAGTAGCCGTAGTCGAAGCGGCCGCCGCCGCCGCCGGAGCCGATCTCGCGGCGGCCGTTCTGTTCGGCGATCACCGTGACCGACACGCGCACGAGCGGGCGGATGTCGGCCGCGAGTGCGCCGTCGCTGCGCGCGACGAGCACGACGTCGTATTCGCCGGCGAGGCCCGCCATCACCTGCGTGACGCGCGGGTCGCGGCCGCGCGCCATCTGCTCGATGCGTTCGAGCAGCTTGACCTTGGCCGTCGCGTCGAGCGACGCGAGCGGGTCGGACGGCAGGTACAGGTCGCGGCCCGAGATGCCCTTCAGCGACGTCGCCGCCTTGATCTTCTGCCGGCCGCCGCCGGCCGCCGCGATCGCCTTGGTGGCCGCGGCCGCCTGCGCGATCGCTTCCGGCGACAGGTCGTCGGAATACGCGAACGCGGTGCGGTCGCCCGCGACCGCGCGCACGCCGACGCCCTGGTCGATGCTGAAGCTGCCCGACTTGACGATGCCTTCCTCGAGGCTCCACGCTTCGCTGCGGGTCGCCTGGAAGTACAGGTCCGCGTAGTCGACGCGATGCGTGAAGATGTCGGCGATCGTGCGCGTGAGCAGGCTTTCGTCGAGGCCGTACGGCGTGAGCAGGATGTCCTTCGCCAGCGCGAGGTTGCGGATGCCGGGTTCGATGATGTTCATGCGGATATCGGGGTTTCTCAAAAAGTTGTCGGGTGCTTCTGGGCAGATGGGTTGGCCGCGCGGCGTTTCAAGCGGCGCGGCGGATTCAGGTCAGCACGCGGTGCCGCCACGCGGGCAGGCTCTGGCGCACGTCGGCGATGCGCTGCGGATCGATCGCACCGAGCACGACGCTTGCGCCCACGTCGCGGACCGCGACGACCTCGCCCCACGGGTCGATCAGCATGCTGTGGCCCCAGGTGCGCCGGCCGTTCTCGTGCTTGCCGCCCTGAGCGGCCGCGAGCACGTAGCACTGGTTCTCGACGGCCCGCGCGCGCAGCAGCGTTTCCCAGTGCGCGCGGCCCGTCGTATACGTAAACGCGGACGGTACGACGATCATCGCGCAGTCGCCCATCCTGCGATACAGCTCCGGAAAGCGCAGATCGTAACAGACCGACAGGCCGACCCGCCCGAACGGCGCGTCGAACGCGACGACCGTATCGCCCGCGCGGATCGTGCGCGCCTCGTCGAACGACTCGTCGCCTTTCTCGAAGTTGAACAGGTGGATCTTGTCGTAGCGCGCGGCCTCGTTGCCGGACGGATCGAACACGAGTGTCGTGTTCAGCACGCGATCGGGCTCCGGCGCCTTCAGCGGCAGCGTGCCGCCGATCACCCAGATGCCGTGGCGGCGCGCGGCGTCAGCGAGGAAGCGCTGGATCGGGCCGTCCTGGTAGGGTTCGGCGAGCGCGAGCTTGTCGGTGTCGCGGTGGCCCATGAAGCAGAAATACTCGGGCAGCAGCACGAGCTGCGCGCCTTCGCCGGCCGCTTCCGCGATCAGGCGGCGGGCTTCGGCGAGATTGCGCGCGACGTCCGGCGTGCTCACCATCTGCAGCGCGGCGACCCGAAAGGGCGTGGCGGAACGGGTGTGGTCGGTCATCGCGGGATCGGTTGCGTCATAAATGGGGTGCGGCCCGGCAGCGCGCGGAACTCAATGGTTCGTTGCATCGGCCGGACCGTGATTCATCTTACCCTGATCGCCCCGCACCCGCTCGATGTGCGGGTGTGCCCACGAGCCCGTGATCGCGTAGTCGAGCGCGAACGCGCGCGACAGCGTCTCCGACAGCGCGTAGTTCGCGGCCAGCACGCCGACGCCGAGCAGCGGATTGACGATCGCGGCTGCGATCGCCGCCGTGCCGGCGCCGATCTTCGGGGCGACGTGCGCGTGCAGGTCCTGCGTTTCGGCGCCGAGGTCGACCGCGCCGCGCACCGTCACGTTCGCGGGCCCCGTCGTCATCGAAAAGTCGTCGGTGCGCGCGATCCCGTTCGAGATCCGGCCGGTGCCCGTGATCTTGTCGAACGGCAGCCCCTTGCCGACCACGTCGCGGAAATTCAGCGTCAGGAAGCGCGCGAGGCTCTGCAGGCTCAGTACGCCGAGCAGCTTCGCCGCACCCGGATCGACCTTCAGGATCTGCCCGTGCTCGAGGTCGAGCGCGACCTGGCCGCCGAGCGACGGGAAGTCGACCGCGGTCGGGCCGCCGCGCCAGCCGACCTTGCCCGTTACCGTGCCGTGTCCGTCCGCGAGCGTGCGCGGCAGGCCGACGCGGTCGAGCAGCGCGCCCGCGTTGTCGATGTCGAGCTTGAAGTCGAACACGGTGCGGCGCGGCGCATCGTTTTCGTCGGCGCCGCGGGCGAGCGCGCGGCGCGACGTGCGCCAGTTGCCGGTCGCCGTCAGCTTCGCGGCCGGATTCGACAGTTCCAGCTTGTCGAGCTGCCACACGGGCGTGCCGTCTTCGTCGATGTTGCGCGCGTTGACGACGAGGCGGCCGATGTCGTGGGCGCGCGCGACGACCTGGTCGACGATCAGGTCGATCGACGGTATCGGGCGGTCGGTCGGTGTCGGCAGGTTCATCGCGCGGCCGACGAGGTCTTGCTGCGCGCTGTCCGGAATCACGAGCTTCGCGAGCCGCGCGTTCAATACGCCCGCGCCGTTGTGGCCGCCGCCCGGCGCCCACGACAGGTAGCCCGACACCTGGTTCGACGCGATGTTCGCCTGCCACAGCTCGTCGACGTGCGATGCGCCGACGATCACGTTTTCCCAGTTGCGCTTGAGCAACTTCAGCGTGCCGAAATGGAACGCGAAGCGCTTCGGCGCGAAGCTCGCGAGATCGACGCGCGGCGCGGCCTGCGGCTCCGGCGCGCGCGGCGTGTCGGGCTTCAGCGTGCGGGCGAGCGCGAGCCACGCGTCGGCATCGAGTTCGTCGACGTCGACGGCCGCGCTCACGCCGTCCTGCGGCATGTCGGGCATCCGGTGGATGCCCATCGCGCCGCGCACCGCGCGCAGCGGCTGGCCGCGCGTCGCGTCGAGCAGGTAGGTCGCGGACACGGGGCCGAGCGTCAGGTCGGCGTGTTCGAGGCGCTTGCCGTCCGCCTGCGGCGCCGGCTGCAGCGTGAAGCTGAACGGCATCGGCGTGCCGGCCGCCTTCGCGAACGGCGCCGGGAAGTCCAGCGCGACGCCGGTCAGGTCGGAGCGCGCGGCGACGTCGGGCAGGCGGCCCGGCGTGCCGCGCACGGCGACCTTGTACGGCGCGTCGCCGATCACATGTTCGAGCAGCGCCGCGGCCGCGCCGTGCAGGTTCAGCCCGCGCGCGGCGTCGAGCGCGAGCCGGCCGTCGACGTCCACCGCGTACGGGCCGTGCGACCGGAAGCTGCCGTTCGCGTGTACCGGACCGCCGAGGAATCGGCCCGACAGGTCGTGCAGCGACGCGCCGGCATCGGTGAAGCGGACCTGGCCGCGCAGCGCGGACAGCGGCGGCACGCCGTCGGCTGACAGCGTGTTGCCGCCGAACGCGAGCGCGCCTTCGATGGCCGTGTGCTTGTGTGCGATGCGCTGCGGAATCGTCAGCTTGAGCGACAGCGCCGCGGGGCCCTGCGCGTCGAGACGCTGCGCCACGTGGCCGCTCATCGCGCCGAGCGAGCTGTTGTCCGCGTAGTCGAGCAAGTCGGCGAGCGGGCCGTTCGCATGGCCTTCGATCACGAGCGGCGAATCGGCCGGGCGGCCGAGATCGTCGATGCGGCCCGTGACCTTCGTCAGCGCGACGCGCTTGTAGTGCGCGCGGCCGATGTCGAAGCGCAGCTTGTTCTGCGCGAGCTCGAACACGCCGTCGATCCCGTCGAGCGCCGGCCAGACGCTCGGCGTGCCGTTCGCGAGCTTGCGCGGCGGATACGGCGTCGGCTCGAAGCGGCCGCCGGTGAACGGCGCGACGATGTGGAACACGCCGGCGTCCGGCTCGTGTTCGAACGGGAATTTCTCGAGCGGGCCGCGGGCGACGATCGACGCGCCCTTGGTCACCTTGCCGTCCTGCAGCGCGTGGCCGAGATAGTTGCGCAGGTGCTCGGACATCCCGGTCGGCAGGTAGCGCGGAATGCGCGCCACCGACGCGCGCGCGAAATCGGCGCGCAGGTCGAGCGAGCCGCGGCCGTGGCCGGGGTTCGTGTACGAGCCCGACACCGCGATTTCTGCATCGGGGTTCGAGACGAGCAGGTCGGGCAGCGTCACGTCGACGCGCGCGTGCTTGTCGCCGGGCGCGGGCGTGATCACCCATTTGGCGTTGCCGCGCAGCCGGTCGAACGTCAGGCGCGGCTCGTCGAACTCGCCGGGCACCGTGACGGCCGCGTTGACCGTGTCGAAATGCGCGGCGCCGCCCGTCTCGTTCGCATCGACGCGGCCCCACAGGTTCTCGACGCCCGGCCAGCCGGCACGCGGGTGGCCGCGCGGCGACAGGCCCGGCGGCGGCTCCTGCGCGGCGAAGCTGATGCCCTGCAGGTCGCCGAGGAAGCGGTAGCGGACGATCGGCGCGGCGCCGGTGCGCCGCTCCTCGTCGGCGAGTTCGGCCCGCGCGGGTTTCGCGCGCTCGACCTCGATGTGATAGTTCGACACCATCCCGCGCGGGTCGATCTTGACCAGCTCGTTGCGCAGGTGCGCCGGCAGCGGCAGCCCGCGGATGAATTCACTGAGGATGCCGAGATCGACGCGGTCGCCGACGACGCTGATCAGTTGCCCCTGGCTGGCCGTCGGCACGCGGTAGCGGGCCGTCAGCGTCGACAGCGCGAGCGAGCGCGCGAGCGGCGTGCCGTCCGGCAGCGGCGGCTGGCCGAGTTCCGCGTTGAAGCGCGTCAGGTGCAGCGTGTAGTCGTGGCCGGCATCGAGCACCATGTCCCAGCCGAAGCCGACCGTCGGCACGTCGAGCCGCGGTTGCGTCGGACGCACGCGCAGCGCGACGTCGGCACCCTGCAGGTCGCCGCCCGCCGAGCGCAGGTGGCCGTCGCTGAAGGTCGCCCAGATCGCGTTGTCGATCCGGCCCGCGTGGATCATGAGCGGTATGTCGAGGTAGCGGGCGAGCGTCTGCAGATCGACGGGGCCCGTCGACAGGTACGCGTCGCCGGTCCAGTTCGACGGCTTGCCGACCGGCGCGAGCGCCTTGTGCGTGAAGCGCGCGCGGAAATCGAGCGGGCCGAGCAGCAGCGTGCCGTTCGCGGGCGCCTGCAGCGCGGCCCTGTGTACGCGACCGTGGTTGAGCACCGCGATCCGGATGCCCGACAGCACGAGTTCCGGCGCGTCGTGCTGCGCGTCGCGCCAGCGCAGCGTGCCGCCGCGCAGCACGATCGCTTCCTGCCTCAGCAGCCACGTGCCGAACGTGTCGCTGCCGCCGTGGGTGGTCGCCACGCCGACGCCCGCGACGCTCAGCGAGCCGTCGGCCGCGCGCGCGACGACGAGGTCGGGCTGGTCGACGATCAGGCTCGACAGCGCGGGCGACAGCCGCAGCAGCGACATCCACGACAGCGCGGCCGTCGCGTGCGGCACCGACAGCGCGACCTTGCCGTCGCGGCCGCGGATCGTCAGGTTCGTGAGTTCGACGCCCGGCTGCATGCCGGACCAGTTCGGGGAAAGCTTGCCGATCGAAAGCTGCGCGTGGAGCTTGTCGGACACGACGCGCTCGATGCGCGGGCGGAATTCGTCGATGCGGGGCAGCAGCACGTAGCGCAGCCCGAGGAACGCGCCGGCCGCAACGAAGTAAGTGCCGATCCCGACGGCCAGCGTCACCTTGAACACGCGACGCAGGACTGGATGATCGTGCTTCGGAGGTCCCGCTTCGGGCGCAGCTACGGCGGATTCCTGACGGTCGGACATGCGGCGGACGGGCGGCGATATGGTAGTTTTGCAGACTGACGTTGAAATGTATCACACGGGTTCGTGCCGGCGGCCGTTGCGGCAGCACGGCACGGGCTTTCCGGCGCGCGGTTTCGCGGCGGACGCACGTGCGTCCCGCGATGCCGCGCCGAGTCCACGGGGCCGGCCGGCAGCGGGGCGCGCACGCGTATGCCCGCGCCGGCCGGCCTTACCGCCAGGCCCGCTTCTCGATGACCGACGCTTCCGCCCTGATCAGCACGTCTTATTCCCGTTATATCGCGCGAGCGGCCGCCGCGCGGCCCGCGCTGGCCGAGCAGGTCGCCGCGTGGGCTGCCGCGCCGCTCGCCCGCGCGCAACTCGATGCGCGCCTCACCGAACTGCTCGCGCTGCCGGACGGCGCGGCCGCGCCGTCCGAGGAGCAACTGAAGCGCGCGCTGCGGCAACTGCGCGCCGAGGCGTTCGGCGCGGTCGCGGAGCGCGACCTGCGCGGGCTGGCGGACGTCGCCGAGGTGACGGGCGCGATGACCGATCTCGCCGAAGTGGCCGTGCAGCGGTCGCTCGCGCTGTTGTCGGCCGAACTCGAGGCGCAGTACGGCGAGCCGCGCGGCGCCGACGGCCAGCGCGTCGTGCTCGGCGTGGTCGGGATGGGCAAGCTCGGCGGCCGCGAGCTGAACGTGTCGTCGGACATCGACCTGATCTTCGTGTACGAGGACGACGGCGAGACGACCGGCGGCGCGCGCGCGCCGCTGTCCACGCAGGAATACTTCACGCGGCTCGGCCGGCGCCTGATCGGCGTGCTGTCCGAGGTCACGGCCGACGGCTACGTGTTTCGCGTCGACATGCGGCTGCGCCCGAACGGCGATTCGGGGCCGCTCGTGTGCAGCATCGGGATGCTCGAGGAATATTTCTACGTGCAGGGGCGCGAATGGGAGCGCTATGCATGGATCAAGGGGCGGCTCGTGTCGGAAGGCGACAGCGACGCGGCGCGGCGGCTGGAGTCGCAGCTCGAGTCGATCGTCAAGCCGTTCGTGTATCGCCGCTATCTCGATTTCGGCGTGATCGGCGCGATCCGTTCGCTGCACCAGCAGATTCGGCAGGAAGCCGCGCGCCGCGCGTCGATGCGGCCCGACAAGGCCGACGACATCAAGCTCGGCCGCGGCGGGATTCGCGAGATCGAGTTCAGCGCGCAGGTGTTCCAGTTGATCCGCGGCGGCCAGGATGCGGAGTTCCGCGTGCGGCCGACGCTCGCGGTGCTGCGCCATGCGCAGGCGCGAGGGCTGATCGGCGAGGACGTGTGCGCACGCCTGACCGACGCTTACACATTCCTGCGCACGCTCGAGCACCGGCTGCAGTACCGCAACGACGCGCAGACGCACGCGATGCCGGTCGAGCCCGACGAACGCGCGGCACTGGCCGCGTCGCTCGGCTTTGCCGATTATGCGGCGCTGATGACGGTGCTGGACGAGTACCGGAACTTCGTCGAGGCGCAGTTCGACCAGATCTTCGCCGACAAGGTGACCGGCGCGCCCTGCGGCGCAGGCGAAGAGACGGCCGCCGCGTGGATCTGGAGCGGCGCGCTCGCCGACGACGGCGAGGACGACGCACTCGCGGCCCGTCTCGACGGCCTCGGCTTCGCCGATCCGGCGGCGGTGCTCGCGCGGCTGCGCGCGGTCTGGCAATCGTCGCGCTACACGGGCCTGCCGGAAAAGAGCCGGCACCGCTTCGACCGCGTTGCCCAACGCGCGCTGGAGGCCGCGCCGCGGATCGACACCGCGCGCCGCGACGACACGATCGTGCGCCTGTTCGACCTGCTCGAGACGGTCAGCCGGCGCGGCGTCTATCTCGCGCTGCTGACCGAATATCCGGCCGCGCTCGACCGCGTGCTGTCGGTGCTCGGCGCGACGCGCTGGGGCGGCGGTTACCTGATCCGCCACCCGCAGCTGCTCGACGAACTGCTCGACGACGAGGCGATCGCGAGCCCGTTCGACTGGCCCGCGTTCAAGGACGCGCTGCGCGCGCGCCTCGCGGCGGCCGACGGCCCCGAGCAACAGATGGACCTGCTGCGGCACGCGCAGCACGCCGAGGTGTTCCGGATCCTGCTGATCGATCTCGCCGGGCAGCTGTCGGTCGAGCATGTGAGCGACCGGCTGTCCGAGCTGGCCGACGCGGTGCTCGACGTGACGATCGAGGTCGTCTGGTCGCAGCTCGCGAAGCGCCATCGCGACGTGCCGAAATTCGCGGTGATCGCGTACGGCAAGCTGGGCGGCAAGGAACTCGGCTACGCATCGGATCTCGACCTGATCTTCCTGTACGACGACCCCGACGAGCGCTCGGCGGACGTCTACACGACCTTCACACGGCGGCTCATCACGTGGCTCACGACGGCGACGGGCGCGGGCGCGCTGTTCGACATCGACCTGCGGCTGCGGCCGAACGGCGAGGCCGGGCTGCTCGTCACCGATCTCGACGCGTTCCGCCGCTACCAGTTGCGCGAGGGCGACGCCGCGAACACCGCGTGGGTGTGGGAGCACCAGGCGCTGACGCGCGCCCGCTACAGCGCGGGCGACGCGCAGATCGGCGCGGACTTCGAGGTGATCCGCCAGCAGGTGCTGACGACGCCGCGCGACGGCGGCGTGCTCGCGAAGGAGATCGTCGACATGCGCGGCAAGGTGTTTGCCGGCCATCCGAACCAGACCGAGCTGTTCGACCTGAAGCACGATCGCGGCGGGATGGTCGACATCGAGTTCATCGTCCAGTACTGGGTGCTGCTGCACGCATCGAGCGACGCCGAGCTGATCCGCAACACGGGCAACATCGCGCTGCTGCGCGAGGTCGCGCGCTTCGGGCTGATGGGCGCGGACGAGGCCGAACGCGTCGGCGCGGCCTACCGCAAGTACCGGAAGCTGCAGCACAAGCTGCGACTCGACGGGATGGAGAAGGCGCGCGTCGATCCGGCCATGGTGGCAGACGAGCGGGCGGCCGTGACGGCGCTGTGGACGCGGGTGTTCGGAGCGGTCGAAACGGGCGTTTGAACGAGGGCGGGGCGGGTTGCGGGCGCTTCGTCCGCAGGCGCTCTGCCGTGAAAGCCGAACGGTGCGAGCCCGTTCGGCGTGGGCGGAGCAGTGGGACAGCCCGACGGCCGCGTCAGGCCGCCAGCATTTCCTTCGCGTGTTTGCGCGTCGTCGCCGTGATCTCGAGCCCGCCGAGCATCCGCGCGACTTCCTCGATCCGGTTGGCGCGATCGAGCGCGACGACCGTCGACACCGTGCCGCCGCGGTCGTCGGCTCCCTTCGCAACCTGGAAGTGGTGGTCGCCGCGCGCGGCGACCTGCGGCAGGTGCGTCACGCACAGCACCTGGCGGTCGCGCCCGAGCTGGTGCAGCAGGCGGCCGACCACTTCGGCGACGCCGCCGCCGATCCCCGTATCGACTTCGTCGAAGATCAGCGTCGGCGTCGGGCTCGCCGCGCTCGCGATCACGGCGAGCGCGAGGCTGATCCGCGCGAGCTCGCCGCCCGACGCGACCTTCGCGAGCGGCCGCAGCGGCACGCCGGCATGCCCGGCGACCCGGAACTCGACCTGCTCGAGCCCGTGCGGGCCGCCGTCGGCGAGCGGCACGAGCGCGACTTCGAAACTTCCGCCTGCCATCGACAGTTCCTGCATGCCGGCCGTGACGGCCGTGCCCAGCGCCTTGGCGGCCTGCGCGCGCGCCTTCGACAGGTGTTTCGCGTCGGCGAGATAAGCTTCCCGCGCCTTGGCCTGCACCGCCTCGAGCGCGCCGAGATCGGCGGCCGCGTCAAGCGCGGCGAGCTGCGCGCGGCGAGCCGCATGTTCTTCGTGCAGCGTGTCGGGCGGTAGCCGGAACTTGCGGGCGGTCGAGTGCAGCGCATCGAGACGCGTTTCGACCTGCGCGAGCCGCTCGGGATCGAGATCGACGCGCTGCGCATAGTGCGACAGCGAATAGACGGCTTCCTGCAGCTGGATTTCGGCCGGTTCGAGCGACGCGAGTGCGTCGCCGAGCGCGGTGTCGTAGTCGGCGAGGCTGCGCAGCTTCGACACGATCGCGCCGAGCTGCGCGAGCATCGCGTCGTCGGATTCGGACAGCGCGTTGAGCGCGCCGCGCACGCCTTCGATCAGGTTCGCCGAATGCGACAGGCGCTTGTGCTCGTTGCTGACTTCGTCCCATTCGCCGGCTTGCGGCGCGAGCTTGTCGAGCTCCGCGAGCTGCCACGCGAGCTTTTCGCGTTCGAGCTGCAGCTCGCGCTCGTGCGCCTTCGCGGCGTCGATCGCCTGCGTCGCGTCGCGCCAGACGCGCCACGCGCGCGCGACGTTCGCTGCATCGGCGACGAGCCCCGCGTGCGTGTCGAACAGCTCGCGCTGCGCGTCGGGCCGCATCAGCAACTGGTGCGCGTGCTGGCCGTGGATGTCGACGAGCATCTCGCCGAGTTCGCGCAGTTGCGCGAGCGTCGCGCTGGTGCCGTTGATGAACGCGCGCGACCGGCCGTTCGCGTCGATCACGCGGCGCAGCATCACGGTGTCCTCGGCGTCGAACGCGTGTTCGTCGAGCCAGCGCGCGACGCGGTCGTGCGGCGTGAATTCGGCCGTGATGTCGGCGCGGCCGCAGCCGGTGCGCACGACGCTCGCGTCGGCACGTTCGCCGAGCGCGAGGGCGAGGGCGTCGATCAGGATCGATTTCCCGGCGCCGGTTTCACCGGAAAAGACGGAAAAGCCGCTGTCGAATTCGAGATCGAGCGCGGCCACGATGACGAAGTCGCGGATCGAGAGGTGGCGGAGCATGGTGTCGGGCGGTGGGGCGTCAGGACGCCGTGTCGTCGTCTTCGTTCGACGCGTGTTCGTTCCAGTGCAGCTTCTTGCGCAGCGTCGCGTAGTAGCTATAGCCGATCGGGTGCAGGAACGGCACCGTGTGCTTCGAGCGGCGTACCTCGATCGTGTCGTTCAGTTCGAGCGAGGTGAACGACTGCATGTCGAAGTTCACGTTGACGTCGCGCCCGCCGACGATCTGGATCGCGATCTTGGATTCGTCGGGCAGCACGATCGGCCGGTTCGACAGCGCGTGCGGCGCGATCGGCACGAGCACGATGCCCTGAAGCTGCGGATGGAGGATAGGGCCGGCCGACGACAGCGCGTACGCGGTCGAGCCCGTCGGCGTGGCGACGATCAGGCCGTCCGAACGCTGGTTGTACATGTACCGGCCGTCGACCGACGCGCGCAGCTCGACCATCCCGGAGAAGCCGCTGCGGTTCACGACGACGTCGTTGAACGCGAGCGCGTGGTAGATCGGTTCGCCGTCGCGCATGATCCTGGCCTCGAGCAGCGAGCGCTCCTCGCGCTCGAACTTGCCCGCCAGCATCACGGGGACGAGCGCGTGCATGTCGGCCGCCGCGATGTCCGTGATGAAGCCGAGCCGCCCGTGGTTGATCCCGATCAGCGGTGTCCGGTACGGCGCGAGCTGGCGGCCGATGCCAAGCATCGTGCCGTCGCCGCCCAGCACGACCGCCACGTCCGCACGCGCCCCGATTTCGGCCGGGGTGAGCGCCGGATAGCCGGTGATGCCGAACTCGCGCGCGGTATCGCCTTCGAAGACGACCTCGAAGCCCAGCTTCGCTAGGCTGGCAGCCAGTGTGGCGAGCGGCTCGGCGATGCCGGGCGTGTTGCTCCGGCCGACGAGCGCGACAGTATTGAACTGATTACCGGTTTTCATGCCGGCATTACACCATAGCTCGTTGACGAAAAGAACCGGCTGTGCGCGGACGGGGCCGGATCGTGCCGGCCCGCGCAACGGTGGCCGACGCCACTCGCCGCGGTCGCGCGGTTGCGCTAAAATTTTCCACCATGCTAGATCCTCGCGCACGAACCCTCCTGAAAACCCTGATCGAACGGTATATCGCCGACGGTCAGCCAGTCGGATCGCGCACGTTGTCCCGTTATTCCGGGCTCGAGCTGAGCCCGGCGACGATCCGCAACGTGATGTCCGACCTGGAGGAGCTCGGCCTCGTGTCGAGCCCGCACACGTCGGCCGGCCGCGTGCCGACGCCGCGCGGCTACCGGCTGTTCGTCGACACGATGCTGACGGTCGAGGCGCCGATCGACGCCGAGGCCGTCGCGCGACAGGTGCAGAACACGCTGCAGGCCGGCGAGCCGCAGCAGCGGGTGGTGGCTGCCGCCGCGAGCGTGCTGTCGAACCTGTCGCAGTTCGCGGGCGTCGTGCTGACGCCGCGCCGCAGCCACGTGTTCAAGCAGATCGAGTTCATGCGCCTGTCGGACAAGCGCATCCTGCTGATCATCGTCACGCCCGAGGGCGACGTGCAGAACCGGATGCTCGCGACGCCGCGCGACTATTCGCCGTCGCAGCTGACCGAGGCGTCCAACTACATCAACGCGCATTTCGCCGGCCTGTCGTTCGATGAGGTGCGCCGCCGCCTGCGCGATGAGATCGACCAGTTGCGCGGCGACATGACCACGCTGATGCACGCGGCCGTGACGGCCAGTACCGAGGTGCCCGACACCGAGGACACCGTGCTGATTTCCGGCGAGCGCAACCTGCTCGAGGTGGCGGATCTTTCGTCCGACATGGCGCGGCTGCGCAAGCTGTTCGACGTGTTCGACCAAAAGACGGGCCTCCTGCAACTGCTCGACGTGTCGAGCCACGCCCAGGGCGTGCAGATCTTCATCGGCGGCGAATCGACGCTCGTGCCGATCGAGGAAATGAGCGTCGTCACCGCGCCTTACGAGGTGAACGGGCAGATCGTCGGCACGCTCGGCGTGATCGGCCCGACCCGCATGGCGTACAACCGCGTGATACCGATCGTCGACATCACCGCGCGCCTGCTGTCGCTCACGCTGAGCCAGCAATAGCCAGCGGTAACCAGCCCGATCCCGCCCCGTCATCGTGCCGCGGCGCCGCCTGCGCCGACAGTCGGCCGAACGGCACGGGGCGGCCCGCTATAATTGAGAGCCGTCCGGTCCCGTGCCCCGAGCACGTTCTTGCCCATGCGTTTCGATCTTGAGCCGCCTTCGAGCACCGCGGCCGCCCATCGCATCGGCGTGCTGCTGATCAATCTCGGCACGCCCGACGCCCCCACGCCGCGCGCGGTGCGGCGCTATCTGGCCGAATTCCTGTCGGATCCGCGGGTCGTCGAAATCCCGCAGGCCGTCTGGCAGGTGCTGCTGCGCACGCTGATCCTGCCGCTGCGCGGCCGCGCGGCCGCGAAGAAATACGCGGCCGTGTGGATGCCCGAGGGCTCGCCGCTGCGCGTGCACACCGAGCGCCAGACCGACGGCGTGCGGCATCTGCTCGTGTCGAACGGCTATCACGTGCTGGTCGATTACGCGATGCGCTACGGCAGCCCGAACATTGCGCACGCGCTCGCGCAGTTCAAGCGCTCGGGCGTCGAGCGCGTGCTGCTGATGCCGATGTATCCGCAATACTCGGCATCGACCACGGCCACCGCGTTCGATGCCGCATTCGGCGCGCTCGCGCGCATGCGCAACCAGCCGGAGGTGCGCACGGTGCGGCACTACGCCGACCATCCGGCCTATATCCACGCGCTTGCCGAACAGGTGCGCCAGTACTGGGCGCAGCACGGCCGGCCCGACTTCGCGGCCGGCGACAAGCTCGTGCTGAGCTTTCACGGCGTGCCGAAGCGCACGCTCGACCTCGGCGACCCTTATCACGACCAGTGCCAGCAGACGGGCGCGCTGCTGATGGCCGCGCTCGGGCTGTCGACGACCGAATGCCGCGTCACCTTCCAGTCGCGCTTCGGCAAGGCCGAATGGCTGCAGCCTTATACGGCGCCGACGCTGCGCGAGTTCGGCGAGGCCGGCGTGCGGCGGGCCGACGTGTTCTGCCCCGGCTTCACGGCCGATTGCCTGGAGACGATCGAGGAGATCGGCATGGAAGTGCGCGACGAATTCCTCGCCGGCGGCGGCAAGGCATTCCACCGCATTCCGTGCCTGAACGGCGCGCCCGCGTGGCTCGGCGCGATCGGCGAGATCGTCGCCGAGAACCTGCAGGGCTGGCCCGTCAGGGCCGCGCAGCCCGAAACGGTGAGCTGACATGGAACGAATCGCTCGCTCGCTTCATTCGCTGCGCCCTGGGGAGGCGGTTGGCCTCCTTGGGGCGGCCCGGCGGAGGCCGACATGAACTACAAGATTTCCACTGAACCGGGCGCGAAGCTGCGCATCGACAAATGGCTGTGGGCGGCCCGGTTCTTCAAGACGCGCTCGCTCGCGACCGATGCAGTCGACAAGGGGCACGTGAAGATCGGCGGCGCGGCGGTCAAGCCGGCGAAGGAGGTGCGCGTCGGCGACGAGGTCGAGATTGCGATCGACGGCATCGTCTGGCACATTGCCGTACTGGGCGTGTGCGACGTGCGCGGGCCCGCGAGCGTCGCGCAGACGCTTTACGTGGAAACGGAAGCGGGGCGGGCCGCGCGGCTCGCCGAACTGGAGCGGCGCCGCACGTATCGCGAGCCGGCGGCCGAACTGCACGGCCGGCCGACGAAGCGCGACCGGCGCATCATCGACAGATTTTCTGGTGGGAGCTGAACATCTGGTCGAAGGTCGCCCGCGCGCTTCCGTATTCGGTCGTGCGGTCGGTAACGGCTCCCGACAGGCAGATGGTGGTGGTGCCGGCAATGAGTACCAGCGCGACCACCGATATCGCAAAGGTCAGTTTCACGGTACTCCCCTCGAGAAGAAGGGTGAAAACGGCGCCAGGTGGATTGGATGTAAGGCGACGGTCAGCTAGGGTAAACACGCTTTTCCGACGCTTGACTGGAGTGTAGTGCAGCCGCGCTGTGCCGAGCTAGTACTTGCCTGGTAAGCGTTGTTACAGCCCGTTTCGCCCGGTCTGGCGAACTCTGCGGGGAATGCACCGGCGAGACGCGCGGTTGTTTCGCGGCATTGGAGAATGCCGGCGAATAACCCTCTTGAAATCGCAGTTTTCACCCTTATTTGCACCAACGATGTGCGGTGCCGCCGGGTATACGATCCGGCGGTTGCCGATTTGGCTTCAACCTCTAATCGACTTTCAGCGACATGGAAAACACGCAAGAGAACCCGTCTACCCAATCGGCCGAAGACATCGGCAGCGAGAAGCAGGCGGCGCAAGGCGCCGCTCCCGCCGCCGAAGCAGCCGACGCGGCGCTCGCGGAGGCTCAAGCCAAGGTCGCCGAGCTGCAGGAGAGCTTCCTGCGGGCGAAGGCCGAGACCGAGAACGTGCGCCGCCGCGCGCAGGACGACGTCTCGAAGGCGCACAAGTTCGCGATCGAGAGCTTCGCGGAACACCTGCTGCCCGTGCTGGACAGCCTGGAAGCGGCCGTCAGCGACACGTCCGGCGACATCGCGAAGGTGCGCGAAGGCGTCGAACTGACGCTGCGCCAGCTGACGAGCGCGCTCGAGAAGGGCCGCGTCGTCGCGATCAACCCGGTCGGCGAGAAGTTCGATCCGCACCAGCACCAGGCGATTTCGATGGTGCCGGCCGAGCAGGAGCCGAACACCGTCGTCGCGGTGCTGCAAAAGGGCTATACGATCGCCGACCGCGTGCTGCGTCCGGCGCTCGTCACCGTCGCGCAGCCGAAGTAAGGCCGTCGCGATGGTTCCCGCCGGCGTCGATCCGGCCGCTTTCGACGCGTTCGACATGCAGGCGCTGGCCGCCGACACGTTCGACGCGGGGATCGAAGGCGCCGGCGACGCGCTCGCGGTGGTGTTCTTCTGGGGCGTCGACTGCTTCAACTGCGAGATCGCGAAGAAGGCGATGCTCGCCCAGCCGGACGCGATCCGCGCGCTGGACCTGAAGTGGTTCCATTGCAACGTGTACGAACACCATCAGCTCGGGCGCCGCTTCGGGCTGCACGGCGTGCCGACGTGGTTCTTCTTCCACCGCGGCAAGCGTCTCGGCCGCGCGACGGGCTGGCATGGCCTCGCGCAGTTCCAGGCGGCCGTTTCGGCGGCGCGCGCGAAGATCGCGGCGGCAAGCCGTGAATCGGCTGGCGGCGATCCGGCGGCCGGCGATCCGGTAGCCCGTGGCGATTGAAAAAATTTAATATCCGCATCGCCTGTCGGGTCTTGAAAACGGACCGGACGGACGCATTTCGGAAACAGAGTTGAATTCTGGCGCGCGAAACCGCCAAAAAAGGCAGGGTTTCGTGCAGCAAACAGGCATTTCTGGAGATTAGGAAAATGGGAAAGATCATCGGTATTGACCTCGGCACCACGAACTCGTGCGTCGCCATCATGGAAGGCAACCAGGTCAAGGTCATCGAGAACTCGGAAGGCACGCGCACCACGCCGTCGATCATCGCGTACATGGACGACAACGAAGTGCTCGTCGGCGCGCCGGCCAAGCGTCAGTCGGTGACCAACCCGAAGAACACGCTGTTCGCGGTGAAGCGCCTGATCGGCCGCCGCTTCGAAGAGAAGGAAGTCCAGAAGGACATCGGCCTGATGCCGTACACCATCATCAAGGCCGACAACGGCGATGCATGGGTCGAGGCACATGGCGAAAAGCTCGCGCCGCCGCAGGTTTCGGCGGAAGTGCTGCGCAAGATGAAGAAGACGGCCGAAGACTACCTCGGCGAGCCGGTCACGGAAGCCGTGATCACGGTGCCGGCTTACTTCAACGACAGCCAGCGCCAGGCGACCAAGGACGCCGGCCGCATCGCGGGCCTCGAAGTCAAGCGGATCATCAACGAGCCGACGGCAGCCGCGCTCGCGTTCGGCCTCGACAAGGCAGAGAAGGGCGACCGCAAGATCGCCGTGTATGACCTCGGCGGCGGCACGTTCGACGTGTCGATCATCGAGATCGCGGACGTCGACGGCGAAATGCAGTTCGAAGTGCTGTCGACCAACGGCGATACGTTCCTCGGCGGCGAAGACTTCGACCAGCGCATCATCGATTACATCATCGGCGAGTTCAAGAAGGAGCAGGGCGTCGACCTGTCGAAGGACGTGCTCGCGCTGCAACGCCTGAAGGAAGCCGCCGAAAAGGCGAAGATCGAGCTGTCGTCGAGCCAGCAGACCGAAATCAACCTGCCGTACATCACGGCGGACGCGTCGGGCCCGAAGCACTTGAACCTGAAGATCACCCGCGCGAAGCTGGAAGCGCTGGTGGAAGACCTCGTCGAGCGCACGATCGAACCGTGCCGCATCGCGATCAAGGACGCGGGCGTCAAGGTGTCGGACATCGACGACGTGATCCTGGTCGGCGGCCAGACCCGCATGCCGAAGGTCCTGGAGAAGGTGAAGGAGTTCTTCGGCAAGGATCCGCGCCGTGACGTGAACCCGGACGAAGCCGTCGCGGTTGGCGCGGCGATCCAGGGCCAGGTCCTGTCGGGCGACCGCAAGGACGTGCTGCTGCTCGACGTGACCCCGCTGTCGCTCGGCATCGAGACGCTCGGCGGCGTGATGACGAAGATGATCAGCAAGAACACGACGATCCCGACGAAGCACGCGCAGGTGTATTCGACGGCGGACGACAACCAGGGCGCCGTGACGATCAAGGTGTTCCAGGGCGAACGCGAAATGGCGGCAGGCAACAAGCTGCTCGGCGAGTTCAACCTCGAAGGCATCCCGCCGGCACCGCGCGGCGTGCCGCAGATCGAAGTGACCTTCGACATCGACGCGAACGGCATCCTGCACGTCGGCGCGAAGGACAAGGCGACCGGCAAGGAAAACAAGATCACGATCAAGGCCAACTCGGGTCTGTCCGAGGCTGAAATCGACCAGATGATCAAGGACGCGGAAGCGAACGCAGCGGAAGACCACAAGCTGCGCGAGCTGGCCGATTCGCGCAACCAGGGCGACGCACTGGTCCACAGCACGAAGAAGGCGCTCGCCGAGTACGGCGACAAGCTGGACGCGGGCGAGAAGGAAGCGATCGAAGCGTCGCTGAAGTCGCTCGAGGAAGTGCTGAAGGACACGTCGGCCGACAAGGCGGCGATCGACGCGAAGGTCGAGGAACTCGGCAAGGTTTCGCAGAAGCTCGGCGAGAAGATGTACGCCGACATGCAGGCCCAGCAGGCGGGTGCCGCCGGCGCGGCGGGTGCAGCGGAAGGCGCGGCCCACGCGGGTGGCGCGCAGCAGGCTGCCGACGACGTCGTCGACGCCGAGTTCAAGGAAGTGAAGAAGGACTAAGCCGGGTTGCAACGGCACCGCACGCCGCGCGCTCGAACGCGCGCGGCGCGGCTGACAAGCGGTCTGTCTTTCCTTCCGGATGGCCGGATCGACTCCACGCCTGGCGGGCTTCGCGGCCCTCCGGGCACATTTGTTTTTTGGCGGGTGCTGCGCGAGCCGTCCGCGGACGGGCGCAGCGCCAGACGAGTCGAGAGACTTTACTGCGGGCGAAAGGAGCCGCCGCGTGCGCGATGCGTGGCGGCACAGTGAATCGATATGGCGAAACGGGATTACTACGAGGTTCTGGGCGTCGCGAAGAATGCGGGCGACGACGAAATCAAGAAGGCATATCGCAAGCTTGCGATGAAGTATCACCCTGACCGCAATCCGGACAGCAAGGATGCGGAAGAGCATTTCAAGGAGGTGAAGGAGGCCTATGAAATGCTGTCGGACAGCCAGAAGCGGGCCGCGTACGACCAGTACGGCCACGCGGGCGTCGATCCGAACATGGGCGGTGCGGGCGCACAGGGCTTCGGCGGCTTCGCGGATGCATTCGGCGACATCTTCGGCGACATCTTCGGCCAGGCCGCGGGCGGCGCCGCGCGCGGCGGCCGCGGCGGCCCGCAGGTGTACCGCGGCGCCGACCTGCGCTACAGCATGGAAATCACGCTCGAGCAGGCTGCGCACGGCTACGACACGCAGATCCGCGTGCCGAGCTGGGTGTCGTGCGAGGTCTGCCACGGGTCGGGCGCGAAGCCCGGTACGAAGCCGGAAACCTGCCCGACCTGTCACGGCCAGGGCACGGTGCGCATGTCGCAGGGCTTCTTCAGCATCCAGCAGACCTGCCCGAAGTGCCATGGCACGGGCACCTACATCCCCGAGCCGTGCGTGCACTGCCACGGGTCGGGCAAGGTGAAGGAAACCAAGACGCTCGAAGTGAAGATCCCGGCCGGGATCGACGACGGGATGCGGATCCGCTCGGCTGGCAACGGCGAGCCGGGCATCAACGGCGGGCCGCCGGGCGACCTGTACGTCGAGATCCACATCAAGCCGCACTCGGTGTTCGAGCGCGACGGTGACGATCTCCACTGCCAGATGCCGATCCCGTTTACGACCGCCGCGCTCGGCGGCGAGATCGAGGTGCCGACGCTGGCCGGCCGTGCGTCGTTCCCGGTGCCGGAAGGCACGCAGTCGGGCAAGACGTTCCGCCTGCGCGGCAAGGGCATCAAGGGGCTGCGTTCGAGCATCGCGGGCGATCTGTACGTGCACGTGCAGGTCGAGACGCCCGTGAAGCTGACCGACCAACAGCGCGACCTGCTCAAGCAGTTCGAGAAGTCGCTGGCCGAGGGCGGCGCGCGTCACAGCCCGCAGAGCAAGAGCTGGTTCGACCGTGTGAAGAGCTTCTTCGAGTAACGGCATGACTGAAGGCAGCGAGAGCGCGTCGTTCGCGCTCTTGGACGATTGCGACTCGACCGCGTCCGCGCGGTCGAGTCGCTTGTATTCCGGCTTCGTGCACGAACGCGTGTGCACGGATCCGGCGCGGCTCGACGAAATCGACGCGGCGGTGGCGCAGGACCTGCGCGACGGGCTGCATGCGGTGGTCGTCGGCGATTACGAATTCGGACGCAACCTGCAACGAGCGCAGCCGGGCGATGCCCCGCTGCGCTTTTTGCTGTATGCGTGCTGCGAGCGCTTGTCGCGCGACGAAGTCGACGCGTGGCTCGCGCAGCAGGACGGCGGCGGTTCGCCGTCGATCGCGGGCGTCGCGCATGTCGCGAAGAGCGTGTCGCGCGACGCGTTCGACGCGGCGATCGCCGCGGTGCACGACGCGCTGCGCGCGGGCGATTCGTATCAGATCAACTACACGTACCGGCTGAATTTCGACGTATTCGGCACGCCGCTCGCGCTGTACCGGCGGCTGCGCGCGCGCCAGCCCGTGCGTTATGGCGCGCTGATCGCGCTGCCGTGCGGCGCGTGGGTCGTGTCGTGCTCGCCGGAACTGTTCGTCGAGAAGCACGGCGACGTGCTGCGCGCGCGGCCGATGAAGGGCACCGCGCCGCGTTCGGCCGATCCCAGCGAAGATGCGGCAGCTGCCGCGTTCCTCGCGAGCGATCCGAAGAACCGCGCGGAGAACGTGATGATCGTCGACCTGCTGCGCAACGACGTGTCGCGGATCGCGCGCACCGGTACGGTCCGCGTGCCGGCGCTGTTCTCCGTCGAGCCGTATGCGTCGGTGTGGCAGATGACGTCGACGGTCGAGGCCGGCTGGCGCGACGGCACGACGTTCGCGCAGATGCTGCGTGCGCTGTTTCCGTGCGGATCGATCACGGGCGCGCCGAAGCACATGACGATGCAGTTGATCGACACGATCGAGTCGACGCCGCGCGGGCTCTATACGGGCGCGATCGGCTGGCTCGACGCGCCGCAGGACGGCGCCGGTTCCGATGCGCGCGGCAGTCGCGCGGCCGGTTGCGGCGATTTCTGCCTGTCGGTCGCGATCCGCACGCTGACGCTGGCTGCTACCGTCGAAGGCGCGGCTGGAGACGGTGCGGCCGCCGCCGCTACCGAAGAAGCATGCGAGCCGGCAACGGCAACCGCAACCGCCGACCGGCGCCGCGGCACGATGGGCGTCGGCGCGGGCATCGTGCTCGACAGCGTCGCGGCCGACGAATATGCGGAGTGCGAATTGAAAGCGCGATTCCTGACGGACGCCGATCCCGGCTTCCAGTTGTTCGAAACGACCGCCGCCACGCGTGCGGACGGCATCCGGCATCTCGATCGTCATCTCGCGCGGCTGCGGCGCAGCGCGGATGCGCTCGGCTTCCGCTTCGACGCCGATGCGTTGCGCCGCGAGATCGACGCGCGCTGCGCTGCGCTCGACGGCGACGGCCCTTACCGGATGAAGCTCTCGCTCGCGAAGGACGGCACGGTCGAGGTCGTTGCGGCCCCGCTCAAGCCGCTGCCGGCTGGGCCGGTCGGCGTGCTGCTGGCGTCCGCGCACGGTTTCGCGCCGACCCGCGCGAGCGATGCGCTGCTGTTGCACAAGACGACGCGCCGTGCCGAATACGACCGCGCGTGGCAGGCGGCGGAGGCGCTCGGCGGCTTCGACATGCTGTTCGTCAACGAGCGCGGCGAGGTGACGGAGGGCGGGCGCTCGAACCTGTTCGTGAAGCTCGACGGCCAGTGGGTGACGCCGCCGCTGGCGTGCGGCGTGCTGCCGGGCGTGATGCGCGGCGTGCTGCTCGATGACCGTGCGTTCGGTGCGGCGGAGCGCGTCGTGACCTGCGACGATCTTGCGCGCGCGCAGGCGCTGCTGCTGACCAACGCGCTGCGCGGCGCGCTCGACGCGGTATTGAAGTAACGAAGCGATGGATCGCACACCGCGCTCATGCCGGTGCCGCGACGCTTTTCATCGATGCAGCGTACCAACGAAAAGCGCGGCGCCCCGCAAAGGGCGCCGCGCTTTTTTCATATCCGGGTGCCGGCGAACGCGCCGCCGGCCGTACACGTCAGAACGAATGTTCCGGACCGGGGAACGAACCGTCCTTCACCGCGCGTACGTACGCTTCGACGGCCGCCTGGATGTTCGGCTGGCCCTGCATGAAATCCTTCACGAAGCGCGGCCGCTTGCCGGGGAAGATCCCGAGCATGTCGTGCAGCACGAGCACCTGCCCCGAGCAGTCCGCGCCCGCGCCGATGCCGATCGTCGGAACGCGCAGCATGTGCGTGACCTCGGCCCCGACGAGGGTCGGCACGGCCTCGAGCAGGACGACCTGCGCGCCGGCCGCTTCGACCGCGCGCGCATCGCGCAGCAGTTGCGCAGCGCCGGCCTCGGTCTTGCCCTGCACCTTGAAGCCGCCGAACGCGTGCACCGATTGCGGCGTGAGACCCACGTGCGCACACACGGGCACCGCGCGCTCGACGAGGAAGCGGATCGTATCGGCGAGCCATTCGCCGCCTTCGAGCTTGATCATCTGCGCGCCCGCGCGCATCAGCTTGACGGCGCTCGCGAATGCGTCGGACGGCGTGCCGTACGTGCCGAACGGCAGGTCGGCCATGATCAGCGCGCGCGGCTGTGCGCGTGCGACACAGGCGGTGTGATACGCGATGTCGTCGAGCGTGACGGGCAGCGTGGTCGTATGGCCCTGCAGCACGTTGCCGAGCGAATCGCCGATCAGCAGCACGTCGGCGCCCGCGCGATCGAGCAGTGCGGCAAAGCTCGCGTCGTAGCACGTGAGCATCGCGATCTTATCGCCGGCGTCGCGCATTGCCTGCAGCTTGGGCACCGTCACGGCAGGCCGGCTCGATTCCTGGAGATAGGTCATGGGAAATTCGGTTCGATGGGTGAAGAACGACAGGCGGGACGCGTCAGAGCGTCGTCTCGCCCTTGACGAAGAATTCCTTGCGGCCGCGCATCGTCTCGATGCGCTCGATCAGCAGCGCAAGATCTTCGGGGGAATCCAGCGGGTTCAGGTGTTCCGCGGCGACCGTCAGCACCGGCGTGCGGTCGTAGTGGTAGAAAAATTCGTTGTACGCGTCGACGAGCGAGCGCAGGTACGTGTCGCTGATCTGCAGTTCCATCGGCAGCCCGCGCTTCTGGATGCGCGAGAACAGCACTTCGGGGCTCGCCTGCAGATAGACGACGAGGTCGGGCGACGGCGCCTGCGGCACGTCCACGTGCGTCGCGATCGACCGATAGAGCTGCCATTCGTCTTCCGGCAGGTTCAGCCGCGCGAAGATGTCGTTCTTCTGCGGCATGAAATCGGCGACGACGGGGCGGCCCGTTTCCAGCGCGCCGACCAGCTCGCGCGCCTGCTGCGCGCGCTGCAGCGCGAACGACAACTGCACGGGCAGCGCGTAGCGCGCGGTGTCGCGATAGAAGCGTTCGAGGAACGGGTTGTCCTGCGGGCGTTCGAGCAGCGTCTGCATCGACCAGCGCTCGGCGAGCAGGCGCGCGAGCGTCGTCTTGCCGACGCCGATCGGGCCTTCGATCACGAGATAGCGGTGCGGGGCGCGCAGGTCGGGGGCGGTGACGGTCAGCGGAGTGGGGTTCATCGGCAGCGGTTCTTGTCGGTGTCGTCGCCGGCCGCGAGCGCCTTCTGCATCAGGCACTGGCAAGTCTGTACCTTTTCGACGCGCTGGTCCGCGACGGCGGCGAGGAACGCATCGGCGCGGCCGCGCGCGGGGATGTCGAGTGCCGGCTCGATCTCGACGAGCGGCACGAGCGCGAATGCGCGGTCGGTGAGGCGCGGGTGCGGGACGATCAGGTCGGGTTCGTCGATCGAGTCGGCGCCGAACAGCAGGATGTCGAGGTCGAGCGTGCGCGGCGCGTTGCGATACGGGCGCTCGCGCCCGAAGTGATGTTCGATCTTCTGGCAGAGCGCGAGCAGCTCGCGGGCAGACAGCGTCGTGTCGAGCTTGACGGCGCAGTTGTAGTAGTCGTCGCCGCCCGCTTCGAACGGCGCCGTGCGATACAGGCTCGATTTGCCGAGGATCGAGATGGTGCGCTGCTGTGCGAGGCACACCACCGCGTCCTTCAGGGTCTGGCGCGCATCGCCGAGATTCGCCCCCAGTCCGATATATGCAACCGTCATGGCATCACTTCCTACGTCGTTCGCCGGCGCGTGCGTCAGTCGTCGGAACCGCCCGCGGTGTCCGGTGCCTGCTCGGCAGCACCTTCACCCGGCTTGCGGTTTCGCGCGCCGCCGCGGCGGCGCCGCTTGCGGGGCGATTTTTCCTTCGAGCCGCCCTGCGTGAGCAATGCCTCGCGGGCAGCCGCGTCGCCTTCGATGAAATCCGTCCACCACTGTCCGACATCCGCATCGAGCTCGCCGGATTCGCAGCGTAACAGGAGGAAATCATACCCCGCTCTAAACCTTTGGTGTTCCAGCAGCCGCATCGCGCTGCGGCCCGAGCGTTTCTCGAGGCGCAACTGCAGGCCCCAGATCTCGCGCATGTCGGCCGAATAGCGCTTGTGGATCGCGAGTTTCTCGGTCTGCATGTCGATCACGTCGTCCATCGCGCGATGGAGCGCCGGCACCGGAATCTCGCCTTCGGCCGTGTATTGCTCGAAGCGCTGGCGCATGTCGTGCCACAGCAGCGTCGCGAACAGGAAGCCGGGCGATACCGTCTTGCCGGCGCGCACGCGCGCGTCGGTGTTGTTCAGCGCGAGCGTGATGAACTTCTCGCCCTGCGGCTGTTCGAGCACGACGTCGAGGAGCGGCAGCAGCCCGTGGTGCAGGCCTTCCTTGCGCAACTGCTTCAGGCACGCGAGCGCATGGCCCGACAGCAGCAGCTTCAGCATTTCGTCGAACAGGCGCGCGGCCGGCACGTTGTTGATCAGGTCGGCCAGCGCGTTGATCGGCTCGCGCGTATGCGGCTCGATCTCGAAGCCGAGCTTCGCCGCGAAGCGCACGACGCGCAGCATCCGCACCGGATCCTCGCGGAAACGCGTGGCCGGGTCGCCGATCATCCGCAGCAGGCGGGCGCGCATGTCGGCCATCCCGTCGTGGTAGTCGAGCACCGTCTGCGTCGACGGGTCGTAGTACATCGCGTTGATCGTGAAGTCGCGGCGCGCGGCATCTTCATGCTGCTCGCCCCACACGTTGTCGCGCAGCACGCGGCCGCTCGCGTCGACCGCGTGCGTGCGGCGATCGAGTTCGTCGCGCTTCAGGCGCCTCGGCGGCTCGGCCGACGGGGCAGCCTCGGGCGGCGCGTCGACCAGCGCGCGGAACGTCGACACCTCGATCAGTTCCTGGCCGAACTGCACGTGGACGATCTGGAAGCGGCGGCCGATCAGGCGCGCGCGGCGGAACAGGCGCTGCACCTCTGTCGGCGTCGCGTCGGTCGCGACGTCGAAGTCCTTCGGCGCGATGCCGAGCAGCAGGTCGCGAACCGCGCCGCCGACGATGAACGCGCGAAAGCCTGCCTGCTGCAGCGTGTCGGTCACGCGCACGGCATTCCTCGAGATCAGCGACGGATCGATCTGGTGCACGCTGGCCGGCACGACGGTCGGCTCATGGTTGCTGCGCGGCTTCTTCGCGCCGCCGCGTGCGCTTTTCGTGGGGCGTGGGGCAGCAGGGGCCGCTTCGTCGGCCTGAGCCGCTTCGGGGGGCGTTTGCTGGGCTTCGTCCTGGCCGAGCAGCTTGCGGATGAATTTTTTGATCACGACGTTCAGAATAAATCGAGGATACGCCAGCCGCGGGTGCTTGCATGCGCACGCAGCGTGTCGTCAGGGTTGGTCGCGATCGGGTCGGTGACTTTCTCGAGCAGCGGGATGTCGTTGTGCGAGTCGCTGTAGAAGTAGCTGTGCGCGAAGTCGTCCCAGTGCTTGCCCAGCGACGCGAGCCATGCTTCGGTACGCACGATCTTGCCTTCGCGATAGCTCGGCGTGCCGGTCGGCCGGCCCGTGTACGGCGAATCGGGATGCCCGTCGGTCGTTTCGACCTCGCATGCGATCAGCGTATCGACGCCGAACGCGGTCGCGATCGGGCGCGTGATGAATTCGTTGGTCGCCGTCACGACGCAGCACAGGTCGCCCGCGTCGAGGTGCTTGCGCACGAGTTCGAGCGCGGCGGGTGTCATCGCGGGCCGGATCACCTCGTGCATGTACTGCTCGTGCCATTCGGCGAGCTGCGCGCGCGAATATTTCGCGAGCGGCGTGAGCATCGCCGTCAGGTACGCGTGGATGTCGAGCTTGCCGGCCTTGTAGTCGGCGAAGAATTGATCGTTCTGACGCGAGAAGCTTTCCGCGTCGACGATGCCGAGCTTCACCATGAAGCGGCCCCATTCGTGGTCGCTATCGGTCGGGATCAGCGTGTGATCGAGGTCAAAGAGTGCCAGATTAGTCATGGAAGCGCATTTTACTCGAAGCGGTTCGGGCCCGTGCCCGGTGGTGTGATGTCGTCGCCGGGCCGCGCGAGCATGCGGCGCAGCAGCGGCAGCGTGACGGCGCGTTTCTGCTCGAGCGAGAAGCGGTCGAGCGCGTCGAGCAGCGCCATCAGGCTCGGCATGTCGCGGCGGAAATGGGTCAGCAGGTAGGCGGCGATGTCGTCGGTGAGCGCGATCCCGCGCTCCTTCGCCGCGAGCTTGAGCACGGCGATCTTGCCGGCGTCGGACGGCGGTGACAGGTGGAACACGAGCCCCCAGCCGAGGCGCGTGCGCAGATCCTCTCGCACGTCGAGCGCGAGCGGCGCCGCGGGGCCTGCCGCGACGAACGCGCTCGACGGATGCGCGCGGACTTCGTTGAACAGGTTGAACAGCGCGACCTGCTGCGTGTCGGTCATCCGGTCGCAGTCGTCGATCGCGTAGATGCCGATGCGCGGGGCGAACGTGAACGCGCCGAGCGGGCTCTGCGGCGTCAGGTAGCGCGCATAGCCGTACGACGCGTCGCTCACGAGCGCCTGCAGCAGGTGGCTGCGGCCGCTGCCGGGCTCGCCCCAGATGTAGAACGACCGGTCCGGCACGGGGCCCGCCGCGAGCGCGAGGTCGAGCTTCTGCAGCCGCGTGACGAGCTCGTCGTTCTCCTCGCTCATGATGAAGTTGTCGAACGTGGCGGGCGGCGGCGTGCCGAGATCGAGCGTCAGTTGACGGGACACAGTCACAATGCGGGTCGGTTGAGAATACGCGTGCCGTACGCCGGGCACGCGCCGGGGACCGCGGCTCCATGGGCTGCACGCGCGACCGCACGCACGGCGGCGCGCCGGTTTCGGCGCGGCTCGCTGGGCGATGAAAACGGGGACGTGTTGACCAAGATGCAATCCCTGACGATTCGGTGCTGGGAATTCCGGCCAACGGGCCGGCTTCGGGTAAAATCGCATTTTACCGACCTTCTCGCATTCCCCCATGAATCCTCCGAAATCCGCTCCCGACGCTCAGGGTCTGTCCTATCGCGACGCAGGCGTCGACATCGACGCTGGCGACGCGCTCATCGACAAGATCAAGCCTTTTGCGAAGAAAACCCTGCGCGACGGCGTGCTCGGCGGCATCGGCGGGTTCGGCGCGCTGTTCGAAGTGCCGAAGAAGTATCGCGAGCCCGTGCTCGTGTCGGGCACCGACGGCGTCGGCACCAAGCTCAAGCTGGCGTTTCATCTGAACAAACACGACACCGTCGGCCAGGATCTGGTCGCGATGAGCGTGAACGACATCCTCGTGCAGGGCGCCGAGCCGCTGTTCTTCCTCGACTACTTCGCGTGCGGCAAGCTCGACGTCGACACGGCCGCAACGGTCGTCAAGGGCATCGCGCAAGGCTGCGAACTGTCGGGCTGCGCGCTGATCGGCGGCGAAACGGCCGAAATGCCGGGCATGTACCCGGACGGCGAATACGACCTGGCCGGCTTTGCGGTCGGCGCGGTCGAGAAGAGCAAGATCATCGACGGCAGCACGATCGCCGAAGGCGACGTGGTGCTGGGCCTCGCATCGAGCGGCATCCACTCGAACGGCTTCTCGCTCGTGCGCAAGATCATCGAGCGCGCGAACCCCGACCTGTCGGCCGATTTCCACGGCCGCTCGCTCGCCGACGCGCTGATGGCACCCACGCGCATCTACGTGAAGCCGCTGCTCGCGCTGATGCAGAAGCTGTCGGTGAAGGGCATGGCGCACATCACGGGCGGCGGCCTCGTCGAAAACATTCCGCGCGTGCTGCGCGAAGGCCTCACGGCCGAGCTCGACCAGAACGCGTGGCCGCTGCCGCCGCTGTTCAAGTGGCTGCAGGAGCACGGCGGCGTCGCCGACGCGGAAATGCACCGCGTGTTCAACTGCGGGATCGGCATGGCCGTGATCGTCGCGGCGGCCGATGCCGATGCAGCGATCGCCGACCTGACCGCCGCCGGCGAACAGGTGTGGAAGATCGGCACCGTGCGTGCGACCCGCGAAGGCGAGGCGCAGACGGTCGTGGTCTGACGCACCGCCAGCAGCAGATGCAGCAAGAAAAGCCGCCCGGAGTCGATCCGGGCGGTTTTTTTTCGGGCGCCGCGCGCGGTGCTGATGAAGGAGGGATGACGATGACCGAAGACGAACATGCGATCCGCGAGCTCGTGGAAAACTGGTTCGTGTCGAGCCGGCGCGGCGATCTGGCGACCGTGCTCGACCTGATCGCCGACGACGCGATCTTCATGGTGGCCGGCAAGCCGCCGTTCGACAAGGCGGCGTTCGCGGCCGCGTCGCGTGAAGCGAACGCGGGTGCGGAGCACGCACCGAAGGTCGACGGCCGCTACCGGATCGACGAGCTGCGCGTGATCGGCGACTGGGCGTACATGCGCAATTTCCTCGAGATCGACGCGACGCCGCCGGGCGGCGAAACGATTCGCCGCTCGGGCCATACGCTGACGATCTTCCGCAAGGCCGGCGGCCGCTGGCAGCTCGTGCGCGATGCAAATCTCGTGACGCTCGCGCACTGAGCGCGGCGATGCGTACGGCGGCGCCTGCCGCCGCTCAGGCGGACGGCCGCGGTGCGCCCGCCGGCCGCGTGCCGGCCAGCAACGGCGGCACGAGCAGATAGAGCAGCGCGGCCGCGGCCCACACGAGCCCCGGCCACGTCGCGCGCGTCGCCGCATAGGTCGCGGTGACGACCAGTGGGCCCGCCACGCCGATCAGGCTGGCCACGCTCGCGAGCGTGCCCTGCAGTTCGCCCTGGCGCGCATCGTCGACCTGCCGCGCGAGCATCGCCTGCAGCGCCGGCAGCGTCATGCCGCCCGCCGCGAACAGCGGCAGCAGCGTGAACGGCACCCATGCGGCGGTCGCGAACGCGATCACCGCGAGCCCGAGCGCGTCGCCCGCGAGCCCCAGCGCGAGCGCGCGACGCTCGCCGAGCCGCGCGATCAGCGGCCCGATCGCGAACGCCTGCGCGAGCGCATGGCACGCGCCGTAGCCCGCGAGCGACAGCCCCGCGATCGGCGTCGACCAGCCGAAATGTTCCTGGCCGTACAGGATCCACAGCGTCGCGGGCGCCTGCGATACCAGCGCGACGATCACGTAGATGCCGATCAGCGGCACGAGCGCGGGTGCGCCGCTCAGCCGGCGCAGGCTCGCGAACGGGTTGAGCGCGGCGACCGCGCGGCCTTCGCGGGCCGAGCGCGGCCGCGATTCCGGCAGCGCGCGCCACACGAGCACGAGATTCAGCGCATTGAGCAGCGCGGCCGCGACGAACGGCGCGCGCAGGTGCAGCGCACCGAGCAGCCCGCCGATCAGCGGGCCTGCGATGAAGCCGATGCCCATCATCGCGCCGAGCTGGCCGAAGCGCCGTGCGCGGTCGGGTTCGGCCGTGACGTCGGTGACGTACGCGGTCGCGACCGCCACGTTCGCGCCCGTGATGCCCGCGATTAGCCGCCCCGCGTAAAGCCAGGCAAGCGTCGGCGCGAGCGCCATCAGCAGGTAGTCGAGCGCGGCGCCCGCGAGCGACGCAAGCAGCACGGGCCGGCGGCCGAAGCGGTCGCTCAGCGCGCCGAGCAGCGGCGCGCACAGGAACTGCGCGAACGCGTACAGCGCGAGCAATACGCCGTAGTGCGTGTCGGTGCTGCCCGCGCCGGCGAGCGAGCGCAGCAGGCCGGGCAGGATCGGCATCACGATCCCGACGCCGATCGCATCGAGCAGGACCGTGGCCAGGATGGCAATCAGGGACGGATTCAAGGCGGTGACTCTATCGATGATAGAGTGGCGATTATTCCATAGTTTCCCTATCGGTGATAGAGATGAAGGACACAGGGGCGCGATTGACGCGCGACACGGTATTGCGCGCGGCGCTCGAACTGCTTGATGAAGTCGGTATCGACGGGCTGTCGACGAGGCGGCTCGCCGAGCGGCTCGGCGTGCAGTCGCCGACGCTTTACTGGCATTTCAAGAACAAGGCCGAGCTGCTCGACGCGATGGCCGAAGCGATCATGCTCGAGCGCCACGGCGCGTCGCTGCCGCGGCCTGGCGAAGCGTGGGATGCGTGGCTTGCCCACAACGCGCGCAGTTTCCGCCACGCGCTGCTCGCCTATCGCGACGGCGCACGCCTGCATGCCGGTACGCGGCCGCGTGCGCTGCATTTCGGCTCGATCGAACGCAAGGTCGCGCTGCTCGGCGAAGCGGGCTTCGCGCCGGGTGAAGCGGTCGACGTGATGTATGCGCTCGGCCGCTTCGTGGTCGGATGGGTGCTGGAGGAACAGGCAGAGCAGGACGGTGAGGCCGATGCGCCGCTGCCGGACGCGGCCGAGTATCCGCTGCTCGCGAAGGGCTGGGCCGCGCTGCGCGAGCGCGGCGGCGACGAAGCGTTCGAGCGCGGCGTCGCGCTGATCGTCGATGGCGCCCGAGCGCATCTGGCAGCGCGCCGGCGCGGCTGACGCGGGCTGCTGGCGGCCCGCTCAGCCCGGCGCGCGGCCGTCGAGTACGCGTTCGAGCGCGTCGAGCGCGCGGGCCGTCGAATCCGGCGCGATGCAGTCGACGACGATCCGTTCCGGCATCGCGCGCAGCCAGGTGAGCTGGCGCTTGCACAGCTGGCGCGTCGCGAAGATGCCCTTGTCGCGCATCGTCCGGTAGTCGGTGTCGCCGTCGAGGAATTCCCACGCCTGCCGATAGCCGACGCAGCGCATCGACGGCAGGTCGGGATGGAGATCGTCACGACGGCGCAGCCGTTCGACTTCGTCGATGAAGCCCGCGTCGAGCATCGCGTCGAAGCGCTGCTCGATGCGTGCGTGCAGTACCGCGCGATCCGACGGTTCGAGCGCGACCGGCACGAAGCGGTACGCGGCGGCCGCATCGTCCGCGCGCCGCGGCGCGGCGAGCAGCGCCGACATCGGCTGCCCGCTCAGCATGAAGATTTCGAGCGCGCGCTGGATCCGCTGCGAATCGTTCGGCGCGAGCCGCGCGGCCGTGTCGGGATCGACCTGCGCGAGCCGCGCGTGCAGCGCGGGCCAGCCGTCGCGCGCGGCGTCGGCGTCGAGCTGCGCGCGCACGTCCGGATCGGCGCCCGGCAGGTCGTTGAGCCCCTGCGTCAGCGCCTTGTAGTACAGCATCGTGCCGCCCGCGAGCAGCGGCGTGCGACCGCGCGCGGCGATCTCGCCGATCAGGCGCAGCGCATCCGCGCGGAATTCCGCGGCCGAATACGCATCGGCCGGATCGATGATGTCGATCAGGTGATGCGGCACGCTCGCGCGTTCTTCGCGAGTCGGCTTCGCGGTGCCGATATCCATGTCGCGGTAGACGAGCGCCGAATCGACGCTGACGATCTCGATCGGGCGGCGCGCGGCGAGCGCCAGCGCCGCGGCCGTCTTGCCCGAAGCGGTGGGGCCGAGCAGGCAGGCGATCGTCGTCGGGGTGGACTGCGAAGGAGCGCTCATTGCCCGCGCATGAAGAGACGGTCGAGATCGTTCAGCGTGAGCTGATACCAGGTCGGACGGCCATGATTGCATTGGTCCGCGCGCTCGGTCGCCTCCATCTGGCGCAGCAGCGCGTTCATCTCGTCGAGCGTCAGGCGCCGGTTCGCGCGCACCGCGTGGTGGCACGCGAGCGTGCCGAGCAGTTCGTGCTGACGCTCGGTGAGCACGCGCGAGCCGCCGAACGCGTGCAGGTCGGCGAGCACCGCGCGCGCGAGCGACTGCAGGTCGGCATCCTTCAGCAGCGCCGGCACCGCGCGGATCGCGAGCGTCGTCGGCGACAGCACCGCGAGATCGAAGCCGAGCGATTCGAGCGTGTCGCGTTCTTCCTCGACCGTGCCGATCTCGACCGGCGTGGCCGTCATCGACACCGGCAGCAGCAGCGACTGCACGGCGACCGAGCGATCGGCGAGCGCGTTCTTGAACTGTTCGTACAGGATCCGCTCGTGGGCCGCGTGCATGTCGACGATCACGAGCCCGTGCGCGTTCTGTGCGAGCACGTAGATGCCGTGGATCTGGCCGAGCGCGAAGCCGAGCGGCTGCTCGTCGTGCGCGGTGGCGGCGATCGGCGACGCGCTGAAGCCCGGCAGCGGCGCACCCGGCGCGTCGGCCGAATCGCGGGCGACGATGGTCGTGCCGTCCGGCGTGCCCGCGCCGCTGTCCTTGCGGCCGAACAGCGCGTCGTAGAGCGCGAGCGGCTGCGCGACGGGCAGCGTGCCCTGCGTCATCCGCGCCTGGCGCATCCAGGTGTTGCCCGCCGACGATGACGACGACGGAGACGAGAAGCCGCTGCCGCCGGTGGCCTGGCCGTGGCCCTGGCCGAGCGGCGTGTCCAGGAACGATGCGGGTCCGCGCGGCGCGGGCTCGATATGCGCGGCGTGACCGCCCGCGGTGGTTTCCGGCGACGCGCCCGCGTGGCGCGCGAGCGCGCGCTGGACCGCGTGGAACACGTACTGGTGGATCGAGCGCGAATCGCGAAAGCGCACCTCGATCTTCGACGGATGCACGTTCACGTCGACGGCTTCGGGCGGCAGGTCGAGGAACAGCACGTACGACGGGTAGCGGTCGCCGTGCAGCACGTCCTCGTAGGCCGCGCGCACCGCATGCGTCAGCAGCTTGTCGCGCACGAAGCGGCCGTTGACGAAGAAATACTGCTGGTCGGCGCGCCCGCGGCTCGCGGTCGGCAGGCCCGCGCAGCCGTAGACGGCGAGCGGGCCGGCCTGCTCGTCGAGCGGCAGGTGCGCGGTCGCGAAGCTGTCGCCGAGGATCTTCGCGACGCGCTGCGCGGGCTCGGTCGCATTCCAGTGCTCGACGGCCTTGCCGTTGTGCAGCACCGAGATCGCGACGTCCGGCCGCGCGAGCGCCGCGCGGCGGATCATTTCCAGGCAGTGGCCGAACTCGGTCTGCTCGCTCTTCAGGAACTTGCGCCGCGCGGGCGTGTTGAAGTACAGCTCGCGCACCTCGATCGTCGTGCCGGTCGAGCCGGCGGCCGGCGACAGCACGCCTGTCTGCGCATCGATCTTCATTGCATGCGCGGCGTCGGTGGTCCGGCTCGTGATCGACATCTCGGCGACCGATGCGATCGACGCGAGCGCTTCGCCGCGGAACCCGAGCGTCGCGACCGCCTCGAGCTCCTCGAGCGAGCGGATCTTGCTGGTGGCATGGCGCATCAGCGCGAGCGCCAGCTCGTCGGGCGGAATCCCGCAACCGTCGTCGGTGATCGAGATGCGCTTGACGCCGCCTTCTTCCAGCACGATGCGCAGCGTCGTCGCGCCGGCATCCATTGCATTCTCGAGCAGTTCCTTGACGACCGACGCCGGGCGTTCGACGACCTCGCCCGCGGCGATCTGGCTGATCAGCTGGTCGGGCAGGGGCTGGATCGCGCGCAGCGGGCGCGGAGCAGGGGCGGGCGCGGCGCCCGCGGCCGTTTCGGTGATATCGGACATGGCCGAATTATAGCGAGGCGGCGGATGCGTGCCGGGGCGACCGGCGGTTACGTTTTTTCACGGAGCCTTAAGGTAGTTTCGGTATGATGGCTCCGTCGCGCGCGCCGCCTTGGCCGGCGGGTGCTTCCGCTTTTTCGACCATTCCGGCCCTTTCGCCCTTTCGCCTTCGAGGAATCGCATTTGGATACGCTGCTTCATTTCGTCAACCTTGTCCTGCATATCGACGCATTCCTCGGCGATTTCATCCGGCAGTACGGCGCATGGGTCTATCTCGTCCTGTTCCTGATCGTGTTCTGCGAGACGGGGCTCGTCGTGTTCCCGTTCCTGCCCGGCGATTCGCTGCTGTTCATCGGCGGCGCGTTCGCGGCGACAGGCGAAATGAACGTCGGCGCGCTGATCGTGCTGCTGCTCGTCGCGGCGATCTCCGGCAACACCGTGAACTACCTGATCGGCCGCTGGGTCGGCCCGAAGGTATTCAATACCCATATCCCGGTGCTCGAGCGCTTCCTCGATCGCGCCGCGCTGCAGAAGACCCACTCGTTCTACGACAAGCACGGCGGCAAGACGATCGTGCTCGCGCGCTTCATCCCGGTCGTGCGCACGTTCGCGCCGTTCGTCGCGGGTGCGTCGTCGATGAGCGCCACGCGCTTCCAGCTCTTCAACGTGATCGGCGCGCTGGTCTGGGTGCTGCTGCTCGTGCTGCTCGGCTATTTCTTCGGCAACATCCCGTTCGTCCGCCAGTACCTGAACGTGATCGTGCTGGTCGGCATCGGCGCGGCGATCGTGCCGGTCGCGCTCGGCGCGGTATGGAAGCTCGTGCGCGGGCGGCGGTCGGACCATGCGCAGAAGACGGGTGGGCGCTGAGCGGGGCGCTTCGCTTCCTTTTCGGTGCAAAAAAAGCGCGGCAATTTGAATTGCCACGCTTTTTTTTTCGTCCGGCGACGCAGTTAAGCGTTGCGATGCAAGAGCGGCGTTTCGGGCGTCGGGTATTGCGCGTCGCGGAACGTCTCGATGATCACGCGGTTGGTATCGCAGTACACCTGCCAGTAGTTCTCGGGTGCCGTGGACGGGCGCACGAACAGCAGCGGGCCTTCCGGCGTGAACTGCAGCACGCCGACGTCCGGCGCCGGGTCGGTCAGCACGTTCGGGATCCGCTGGATCGACGTCTTCAGGCGATTGATCGCGTCGACCGCGTCGACGCCGTTCGCGATCTTCGCGGTCAGGTCGACGCGGCGGTGCGACGTTGCGCTGTAGTTCGCGATGTTGTCCGAGAAGATCTTGTTGTTGCCGACGATCGTCACGATGTTGTCGGCGGTGACGATCGTCGTGCCGAACAGGCCGAGCTCCTTCACCGTACCCGTGACGCCGCCTGCGCTGATCACGTCGCCGATCTTGAACGGGCGCAGCACCTGCATGAACACGCCGGCGGCGAAGTGCGCGAGCAGGCCGCCCCAGGCCGTGCCGATCGCGAGGCCGAGGCCGGCGAGCAGCGCGGCGAACGAGGTCGTCTGCACGCCGAAGATCTGCAGGATCGCGAGGATCAGCAGGATCGTCAGCAGCACGCCGACGACGGAGGTCAGGTAGTCGGTGAGCGTCGGGTCGACCTTGCCACTGCGGCGTACGACCTTGCCGAGCAGGCGCGTGCCGATGCGGATCGCCCAGCGGCCGATGAACCACAACACGATCGCGGCGAGGAGGTTGAGGCCGAAGTCGAGGCCGCGGGTCATCAGGAATTGCTGGGCGGTGGCGAGGTCGGGCATGGAGTCTCCGGGAGTGGGAAGGGTGAAGATCGAACGTAAGGGGGCTCGATCGATGGGCCCTTTATATCCGACGCGGCGTCATGAGACAACGGGCCTGGTGGTCGGCGCGTTCATCAACGCTTTCCGGAGACCTCGATCCGCAACGATTCCTTATATCTCTGTCTATTTGCGGTTCGTGCGCCGCGCCTGACGGCGCGCACGGCGCCGGCCGTTACTTCTGCCGCGGCCCGAACGGCCGCTGCTGCACATCGGCCCCGTGCGCGACGATCGCCATGCCCTCCGGCACTTCCTCCCACGCGCCGCGCAGGTCGACGAGCGGTTCGGACACGACCATGAACGCGTCGTCGCCGACTTCGGCGATGCGCGGGTCATGCGGATACAGCTCGTGCAGGTGCTTGAACGACGTGCTGTGGAACAGCGAACGCGATTGCCGTTCGCTCGAGTAGCGCACCGCGATGATCCGTTCGCCGTCGGTCGCGCAGACCGTCATGTTGAGCGGGTCGGCCACGCGATGCCGCGCGGCGGTTTCCTCGACCATGCCGGCCATCCGTTCGAGCGCCTGCAGCGGCGTCTGCTCGAGGCCGTACGTCAGCGCGAGGCGGAACATCAGCTCGGAATCGGTCGAGCCTTCGAGCGTCGGGAACAGTGCTGGATCGACCTTCATCGTCAGGTCGCGGCGCAGCTTGTGGAAGCCGCGGATCAGCCCGTTGTGCGCGAACAGCCAGCGGCCGTGGCGGAACGGGTGGCAGTTGGTTTCCTGCACGGGCGTTTCGGTCGCCGCGCGGATATGCGCGATGAACATCCGCGAGCGGATCGCGCGCGCGGCTTCGCGCAGGTTGCGATCGTTCCACGCGGGATGCACGGAGCGATAGCGGAACGGCAGTTCGTCGGGGTGCCCGTACCAGCCGATGCCGAAACCGTCGCCATTGGTGGTCGTGGCGCCGAGCTCCGAATGCAGGCTCTGGTCGATCAGCGAATGCTTCGCGCGGAACAGCACGGTCTCGAGATGGATCGGATTGCCCGTATAGGCGAGCCAGCGGCACATTGAGCGCTCCCTCACGATGAATCGTTCGCGCATGGTAGCCGACTTCGCCGCGCGGCCGCGTCTGCGGCCTGCCGGCACGGTTGTCCGTGCGAGCGCGCTGCCCAATGCTCATATGTAACGCACGCGCATGCGCAACCGCCCGGCCAGGCGGCCGGGCGTCGCGCAGCGAGGCGGCCCGCGACGGCGCCGCCGCGGCCGTCATGCTCAGTCGCCGAGCGCGTCCATCACGCGCGCCGAATAGACGAGCGCGGCACCCGCATTCAGCGCAATCGCGACGCCGAGCGCTTCCGCCACTTCCTCCCTGGTCGCGCCATGCTTTGTCGCTTCGGCCGTGTGAACGGCGATACAGCCGTCGCAGCGCGTCGTGACGGCCACCGCGAGCGCGATCAGCTCGCGCGTTTTCGCGTCGAGATGGCCCGTCTTGGCGCCGGCCCCTGCCAGCGCCTGGTAGCCGGCCAGCGTATCGGGCGACAGCTTGGCGATATCGCCGATGCGCGTCGAGAGTTCCTTCCGGTATTCGTTCCAGTTCAGCATGATGCGTCCTTTCGAGTAGAGGTGAGGAGGGCGGCGGGCGCCGCGATCTCGGGCGATGCAGGGCTATTCTGATCGTTCGCGCTGAGGGTTTCGATACGTTAGAGTGTCAATTTTTAGCGCGATCGTCTCATGGATGCATTGAGTCAACTGTTGTCGCTGGGCCGCAGCCACGTCGAGCTCGACGTGCGCTGCCTGCTCGACGGGCCGTTCGCGATGCCGCACGACCCGCTGCCGCCCGGCGAGGCGGCGTTCCACCTGCTGCTGGCCGGCACGTGCCGGCTGCGTACCGCCGACGGGCGCACGCTGCAGCTCGCCGACGGCGATTTCGTGCTGCTGCCCGCGGGCGGCGCGCACGACCTGCTCGACGCGGGAGCCGGCCGGTCGTGGCCGGTCGCGCCGCTGCGCGAACCGGACGCCGCCGGCGGCGCGGTGGTCCCGGTCAAGTCGAATCTCGATCCGGCCGAATCGGGCAGTGCGAGCGTGGACCTGCTGTGCGGACGTTTCGTCTATGCGCGCGGCGCGGGCGAACTGCTGATGCGCACGCTGCCGCAGGTGCTGCACGTGGGGTTGCGCGAGGCGTCGGGGTTCGCGCCGCTGCAACTGCTGACGAGCGTGCTGCGCAGCGAGGCGTCGAATGTGCAGCCGGGCGCCGGCGCGATCGTGAATGCGCTCGGCCAGGCGCTGCTCGCGTATGCGTTGCGCGCGTACGGCCGCGACGCGCGCGTGCCGTCCGGCTGGCTCGCGCTCGCGGCCGATGCGCGGCTCGGCCCGTCGGTCCAGGCCGTGCTGCAGGCGCCGGAGCAGCCGTGGACGGTCGAGTCGCTCGGCGACGCAGCGGCGATGTCGCGCGCGACCTATGCACGGCATTTCCGCGAGAAAGCCGGGATGAGTGTCGGCGCGTTCGTCGCGCAGATCCGGATGATGCATGCATGCGCGCTGTTGCAGGATACGCAGCGCGGGCAGGCGGAGATCGGCCAGGCGGTCGGTTATCAATCCGAGGCGGCCTTCGGCAAGGCGTTTCGCGCGGTGCTCGGCACGACGCCCGGGCGCTGGCGGCGCGCGCAGCGCGGAACGTAAGACTGCAGGCGAGGTCGTCTTGTGGCGAGCGCCAAAGCTGCTACCATGCGCGAAACGCAGTTCAACGAAAACGATTTCGAACAACAAGAAAGAGAGGGCAAAGCAATGAACCAGACCACCATCCAGCAGCCGTCGTTCGCATTCGTGGCCGCGTCGTGGGCCGCACTGATCGCAGGTTTCGCGGCATTCCTGATCGGGCTCTGGAATGCCGGCATGCAGCTCAACGAGAAGGGCTACTACTTCACCGTGCTGGTGTTCGGCCTCTATGCGGCGATCTCGCTGCAGAAAAGCGTCCGCGATCGCGCGGAAGGCATTCCCGTCACCGGCATCTACTACGGCATCAGCTGGATCGCGCTGCTGCTGTCCATCGCGCTGCTGGTCGTCGGCCTCTTCAACGCAACGCTGCAGCTGAGCGAGAAGGGCTTCTACGCGATGTCGTTCGTGCTCGCGCTGTTCGGCGCGGTGGCCGTGCAGAAGAACACGCGCGACCTGCAGGGCGCGAAGCCGCGTTATACCGACGCCGATTCCGCGCCGTCCGTCCAGGAGTAACGGCACACGGGGCGGGCGCCTGCGAAGGCCGCCCGTTTCGAGACGACGCCAGCTGCGCCCCGCATTCGCCGGTGTGCCGCAGGCTCCCCGTCCATTCGTTTCAACCGTGCCGCTGCGCATGACGATGGAGATATTCAGGATGCCAGACATCACAGACATCGCACCGCGCACGCGTGCGGCAGCCCGTGCCGTGGCCGCGAAGGCCGCGCTCGTGCTGGAGACGAACAACCTGCGCGGCGGCGCCGGCCTCGCACAGGCCGTCGACAGCCTGAAGCGCCTCGTGTCGGCGCTGTCGAAGCAGACCGTGCCGCCCGCGGCACTCGCACAATGGATCATCACGCACGACGGCTTGCCCGCCGATGCGTGCGCGCAGATCGTCGCGCTGGCCGGCCGCCCGATCGACTTCGTCGAGATCGGCGCGAGCACCGGCTACTACGATGCGAAGAACGACGGCTTCGATCGCGTCGACGCGGCTCGCTGCGACATCGTTGTGTTCGGCGATGCCGATTGCCGGCCGGCCGGCGACTGGCTCGAGCACCTGCTTGCACCGTTCGCACGCGATGCCGGCGATGCACCCGTCGCGGTGGCGGGGCGGACCAGCTATGCGCCGAACGTGCTCGGCATCGCGCTGACGTCGATCGATTTCATGTATTTCCCGAGCCCGCTGCGCGACGGCGCGACACGCAACTTCTACGCGAACAACGTCGCGTTCCGGCGCGACGTGTTCGCGCAATTCCGCTACGAGCCGCTCGACGGCGTCTATCGCGCGCATTGCCAGGTGATGGGGCTGCGGATGCAGGCGGCCGGCGTGGCCGTCGAGTTCGCGCCGGCCGCGCACACCGAGCATCGGCTGCCGGACACGCATCGCGAATCGCTGAAGCTGCGCTGGATGCGCGGCGAGGACAGCGTCGGGTTGACGCCGTATCTCGTGAACGCGTACCTGCCGCGCCAGTGGCAGTGGCTCGGCCGCAGCGGCCCGCTCGGCCCGTTCTGCGTGATGGCGATGCGGCTCGGATACAGCCTGCGCGCGCTCGATCGCCAGCAACTTCCGCGGCTCGGCGCCGTCCGCTATCTCGCGGCCGTCGGCGTCACGATCGCCGCGTCCGCCGTCGATACGCTCGGCGCGCTCGCGCGCGGTTTCGGTCTCGCGGGACGGGCGTCGGTCCGGCGCGATCTCGAAGCGCTGTCCTATCACCGTCATTGAAACGGCGCCGCGCACCGCGGCTCCGCCACTCCGACTCCCTGCATTCATCCCGACGACCATGCCTTCATTCGCCACCCGAGTTGCCTGCCTCGCCCTGTTTGCCGCCAGCGCCGGCGCCCATGCCGCGCCGGTCGATCACGCGGGGCGCGGGATCGTCCACTTCGCGTCGCAAAGCGGCTGCCCGTTCGCGAACGCGGCCGCGACGGACTGCAATCGCGTCGCGCTCGATGCGCCCGACGTTCACGCGAGCATCGATACCGACGCGCACGCGATCGTCTTTTCGAGCGACGCGAATCGCCGCACGAAGGACGTGCTCGGCGACGTGCTGCTGCAGGGCACGGGCGTCGACGGCGACGGCCGGCGCGTGCCGTTGAGCGTCCACGTGCTGCTGCGTCGCGACGGTGCGAAATGGGGCCGCGACGTGTACGTCCATGCGCCGGTGCACGGCAAGTTCACCGATGTCCGGATCGATCCGTATCGCGTGCGCGTGAAGGAGGGCGACGGCGAGCGCGACGTGCTGACGCCGGACGAAACGCTCGCGCTGCTCGCGCATCCGCCGCTGGCATCGCGGCTCGCGCGGCATCTCGTGAAGGTGAGCGCGACCGATCCGAAGCAGCCGTCAGCCGACGACATCACGATCGCGCTCGGCGTCGGCGGCCTGACGAAGCCGGTCGCACGAGCGAGCTTCACGTCGAACGCGCCGCACGATGCGGACGTCGATCGCGCACTCGCGGCCGGCACGTGGTCGATTCGTTTCGAAGCACTGAGCAATCACATTCCGGTGTGGGTCGCGCGGCGCGAGCTGTTCCTGTTCGGTCTCGACGGCAGCGCGCTGTTGAAGGAGGTGCGCGAGCGCGGTTTCAGGAAGAACGACCGGATCGAATTCGGCGCGCGCGGCGGCAGCGGCTATCTGCGCGTGAACGGCCGCGAGGAGGCATTCGCGGGCGCGGCCGCATCCGCGCATGCGTTCATGCAGGAAAGTTTCGTCGGCCTGATTCTCGGCTGGCGTCGCGATCCGGCTGCCGCTGCGGCATCCGCGGCGAAATCCGCGTCCGCACCGGGCGTGCCGGCATGACAGCGGCAAGCGAACTGCCCGCATCGCCGCAGGCGATGCACGGCGAGCGCTTCGACTGTCTCGATGCGCCCGTGCCGCACGGCGCGGCGCGGGTACGTGCGTATCTCGTCGATCGCATCAAGCGGGCGGCGATCCGGCAGCTTCATCGCAGCACGCATGGCGAGCGCTGGATGCTGCGCATGTACCTGATCGGCGAAGAAGCGACCGAGTGCGCGTTGCACGACGACTGGACCGGACAGCCGCCGGACTGGCTCGCGCCGCGCATCGAGCAGCATCTCGCGGACGAGCGCCGCCACGCGGCCGCGTTTGCCGAGGCGCTGCGCCTGCGCGGTGTCGCGGCTTCGACGGAGCCGCACGAGCCCGACTGGCTGAGCCGGCGCAAGATCCTGCGATGGCGCCGGCTCGCGCAGCGCTACGCGCCGCAGTTCGCGCAAGGCGTGCTCGTGCCGGCCTATGCGACGGGCCTGTGCGCGGAACAGATGGCGATGCGCGTGCTCGCGCGTCACTGCGCGACGATCGGCGACGCGCATCCGCTGTATCCGCTGCTCGCGCGCGTGCTCGCCGACGAGACGCGGCACGTCCGGCTCTGTTCGGACACGCTGCGCCGTCTCGTCGCGCCGTCCGAGGCGGCGCATCTCGCCGCGTTGCTGGACGAGATCCGCGCGATCGACGCCGGTTTCGGCGTGACGGGGGCGCTGGCGATGTACGCGGCCGGCTGGATCCAGTCGCTTCGCCCGCGCGCATGATGCCGCGGATCGTCTATCTCGCGACGGCCGACGCGCGCGGCCACCTGATGCGCGCGCAACTGCTCGTGCATGCGTTGCGCACGGCCGGCGCGCAGGTCGACGTGCTGACGACGTCCGATGCGGGGCAGGCATTCCTGTCCGCGTTCGGCATCGATGCATGCGTGCTGTCGCGTCACTACGCGGTGCAGTTCGACGCACGGCAGAACATGCTGCGCGATGCGACCGATCGCAATGTCGCGCACTACGTGTTCAGGCCGACGCGCATGCTGCGCGACATCGCGCGGCTGCGTGCGATCGTCCGCGATGCAGATCTCGTGATCAACGACTCGTTTCATCCGGCGCTGCTGTTCATGGGTGCGATGCCGGGCTGGCGGCGCCGCATCGTTCACGTGTACGGCGGCAGCCTGCGCCGTGCGCTGACAGCGAATTTCGATGCGCGGCTGCCGCGTGCGCTGGCGCGTGCGTTTGCGCGGATCGTCGACTGGCAGATCGATTCGGCGCGGTGCTGCATCGAGCACGATTTTGCGTACGAGGTGACCGACGCTGCGCAGCGATCGCGCGAGCATTGCAGGTTGCCGACGCCGGTGCCGGTCGTCGCCGAACTGCCGGCTTCAGAGCCGGCTGCCGCAGCCGTTTATCTGAATCCGCACTTTCGCGATGTCGCGCTCGCCGATGCGCTGTCGGCCGGCATGCGCGACGCGGGGCTCGCCGCGCACCGCGTGGGCGAGGGTTACGCCGGGCACGACGGCTGGACCGGTGTCGATACCGACTGGGCGATGCGTGCCGCGCACGCGCCGCTGATCGTGTCCGCACCCGGAATGGCCGCGCTGTCGATCGCGCGCGTATATCGCCGCCCGATCCTGCTCGTGCTGACCGATCAGCCCGAGCAGGCGAGCAATGCCGCGCGCGCGGCACGGCTGCAGCTCGTGCATCGCATCGTCACGTGGCGCGGCGATGCGGCCGCGTTTCGGCAGGAGGTCGGGCAGGCCGCTGCGGACCTGATGCGCAATCCGGGTACGCGAGCGGGAACGATCGCCGGCCGCGAGCATGCGTGTGCGTGCGTGGATGCGTGGACGTCGCGCATCCTCGCGCTGCGGCCGCATGCACGGACGGCCGATGCGGATCCCCGATGCGAGGCGCCGGCGCCGCGATGAACACGATGCTGCTTCGTGACGATCGTCGACCCGATATCCGGCAGATGCTGGCCGCGACGTTCGGCATGACCGCGGGCCTCGCGATCTTCTTTCTGCTGGAGCGCAGCGTCACGCCGCGCTACGTGTTCGCCACGCCGATCGATGCGCGGATTCCGTTCATAGCATGGTCGTGGTTCGTCTATGTCGGCTTCTTTCCGTTCGTGATTGCGCTCGCCGCGTATGCACGGCCGCCCGCGTTCGCCGCGTTCAAGGAGGCCGTGCTGATCGCATTCGTGCTCGGTGTCGTCTGCTTCATGCTGTTTCCGGAAGCCGTGCCGCGGCCCGACGTCGCGGAGATCGGCAATACGTTCGTGCGCCACCGTCTCGCGCGCATGTGGCAGCTCGATCTCGCGGCCAACGGTTTTCCGAGCCTGCATGTCGCGGTGACGTGCCTCGCGTGCCGGATGCTGACAGACCGGCGCCGGATTGCGGCGGTTGCGATCGGCGTGCTGATCTGTGCGTCGACGCTGACGCTCAAGCAGCATACGGTCGCCGACGTACTGGGTGGCGTGGCGCTCGCGACGGTCAGCGCGCTGTGGGTCGAGAGGCGTTTGCTGCGCAGGAGGCTCGCGTGACGGATGTGCGTGTTCATCATGCCGGCCAGAATGCGGGGCTTGCGCGGTTCGTGCCCGATCCCGCGCTGTTTCGCGTGAACGCGTCGCGTGTCGGCGCGGCGCTGGCAGGCGACTGGCTGATGATTGCCGCTGCGTTCGCGGTGGCGATCGCGTTTCCGCATCCGCTCGTGTACGCATTTGCCGCGGTCGTGATCGCGCGCAGCCAGCTTGCGCTCGCGGTCATGATGCACGAAGGCGCGCACGGGTTGCTGGCACGGAACCGGCGCGTCAACGACGTGCTGGGCCAGTTGTTCGCGGCCGGCCCGCTGTGGCTGTCGCTGCGTACGTATCGTGCCGGCCATCTGAAGCATCATCGCGCGCCGATGCAGCCCGACGACCCCGTCGCGTTGCTGTTCGGCGTGCACGACTATCCGGTGACGCGTGGGCGGCTGATCGGCCGCCTGCTCGCGTACGCGTGCGGGATCGGCTACGTGACGAGCGTCGTGAAGCTCGCGCGCGGCGAGTTTGCGCACGCGTTGCCGAAGGTCGGGAAATCGCTTGCGTATGCGGCATGGGAAGTCGCGTCGATGCTGGCCGGCAACGGCTTGCTGTTCGGCGCGCTCGTGCTGGCCGGACATCCGCTGTTGTACATCGGGTTGTGGGTCGTGCCGTCCGTCACGCTGTTGCCGCTCGCCGGGCAGGTCCGGGCGATCTTCGAGCACGCGGGGCTGCCGGCTTGCGACGACCAGAGCCGCAACGCGCGCACGATCGTCCGGCGTTCGTGGCAGACGTTCCTGTTCGGGCCGCACGCGATCCATTTCCATATCGAACATCACCTGTACATGCGGATGCCGTTTCATAACCTGCCGGTCGTGCATCGACAACTCGCGCAGCGGCAGTTGTTGCCTGAAGGCAATCTGTACGCGGGATACGGTGCGGTGCTGCGTGACGTGAGCGTGCGCTGACTTGCGAGCGGGGATTGTGCGGTTGTATGCGCCGGGGCGACGGTGGACGAGGATGCCGGATGCTTGCGCGCACAATCGGATACGAAGTGAAAATTTCGAGCCCGACACGGCAAGAGGCAGACGCAAAAAAGCCTCCACGCGGGAGGCTTCAATTGCAACTATCGAAAAGATAGATGGTAGGGTGGGAGGGACTCGAACCCTCGACTCTCTGATTAAAAGTCAGATACTCTAACCAACTGAGTTACCACCCCACGTCCTCAAAAACTGCTCGAGAACGAGAAAAACGGCTTCAGGCTGTAGCTGATGCGGCTTGCTTGCGACCCAAAGAGCAAAAGATTATAGCGATGGATTTTCGGTGAGTCAACAATCCGCCACGATAATTATTTGATCGTTTCGAGCTTGCCCTGCGCCGTCTGCGCCGCGTTCGACCCGGCGTACTGCGACACCACCTGCTCGAACGTCTTCTTCGCGGCCGCCTTCTGGCCTTGTTCGAGCTGGTTCGTACCGATCGCCACGAGCGCATCGGCCGCGCGCGGGTGTTGCGGGTACTTGCTGACGATCCCTTGCCACGTCGCCGTCGAACCGCGGTAGTCGCGCAGCGCGTATTGCGCGTTGCCGAGCCAGTACTGCGCGGTCGGCTGGTGGGGGCTCTGCGGATACTTCGCGATGAAGCTGCGGAACGAAGCCGCCGCCGCCTTGAAGTTGCCGTTGCGGAACTGCTGCTGCGCCGCGTTGAGCGCATCCGTTTCACCCGGCTGCACGGTGCCTTCGACACCGTCGATCGTCGCCTGCTGCGGCTCGAACTTCTTGAGCCGCGTGTCGAGATCCTGGTAGTACTCCTTTTGCTGCCGCTCGAGCGTCGTCAGCCGGTTCGTCAGGTCCTCGTTCTCGCCGCGCAGCGTCGCGACCTGCTGGTTCAGCTGGTCGAGACGGCCGGATTGATCGAGGATCGTACGCTGGGCGGCGGACAACTGGCTCGCCAGGTTGTCGGTCTTGCTGCGCAGGTCGAGCACGGCGCGGCGCGCTTCGTTGTCGTCGAACACGCCGGCGTGCGCCGGCGCGGCCGACCACGCCGCGCCGGCGACGCAGAATGCTGCGGCAACGCGCAGCCAGGATACACGATGCGTCATACGGCGATTCTTCCGTTACTTACTGTTGGTAGACGAGGTCTGCGCGACGGTTCTGCGCCCACGACGCTTCGTCGTGACCCGTTGCCTGCGGCTTTTCCTTGCCGAGGCTCACGGCTTCCATCTGCGAATCGTTCACGCCGAGCAGCGCCATCGCGCGGCGGACGGCTTCCGCACGCTTCTGGCCCAGTGCGAGGTTGTACTCGCTCGTGCCGCGTTCGTCGGTGTTGCCCTGGATCAGCACGTGGCGCTGCGGATGGCTCTTCAGGTACTGAGCGTGCTGCTGCATCAGCGGCTGGTACTCGTCCTTCACCGAATAGCTGTCGAAGTCGAAGTAGATGCTGCGCTTCGCGAGCGGGCTGTTCGGGTCGTTCAGCGGATCGACGTTCACTTGCGCGACGTTGTCGGCGCTCGGTTGCGTGCTGACTGCACCCGCGTTTGCCTTGTCGTCGAGCTTCACGCCCGATTTGCACGCTGCGAGCGCGCTGATCATCATCACGGCCAGAGCCAGACGGGCTTTATTCGACATCATGGTTACTCTCCTTGTGGTCATTGCATGAAGGGCCCCCAAGACGGCTCACGAACGGAGCCGCCCTGGACGGACAGGATCTGTGGCGGCGCGCTGCCGTCGGAGGGCACTGCAGCCAGAACGTTGCGACCACCCGACTGGGTAGCGTACAGAAGGTACTGGCCGTTTGCCGCGAAGCTCGGCGATTCGTCGTGGTTCGTATTCGTGATGGCGTTCGCCGCGCCGGATTGCAGATCCTGAACGTACAGCTTGAAGCCCCCACCGGTGCGGGAGATGTAGGCGAGCAGCTTGCCGTCCGGGCTCACACGCGGGCTCGTGTTGTAGCTGCCGGTAAAGGTCACGCGCTGCGCGGCACCGGCGCTTTCGCCCTGTGCTGGCATCCGGTAGATCTGCGGCGCGCCGCCGCGATCGCTCGTGAAGTAGATCCAGCGGCCGTCCGGCGAGTAGTACGGCTCGGTGTCGATCGAGCTGCTCTGCGTGAGACGGCGCAGGCCGCCGCCGTTCGCATTGACCGTATAGATTTGCGTGTTGCCGGTCAGCGACAGCGCGACGGCGAGCGTGTTGCTGTCCGGCGACCATGCCGGTGCGCTGTTGTTGCCCTTCTGGTCCGAGACGATGTATCGGCGGCCGGTCGGCAGGTCGTGGATGTAGACGATCGGCTTCTTGCGCTCGAACGACACGTACGCGACCTTCGTGCCGTTCGGCGACCAGGCCGGCGAGATGATCGGCTCGGTGCTCGTCAGTGCGCTGATCGCATTCTGTCCGTCGGAATCGGAGACCTGCAGCTTGTACTTGTTGCCGATCTTGACCACGTACGACAGGCGCGTGGCGAAGACGCCACGCGTGCCGAGCAGCTTCTGGTAGATGTAGTCGGCGATCTGATGACCGACCTTGCGCAGCGAGCCGTCGTTTGGTGCCGTCAGCGACAGGCCGCCGAGGCTTTGCTGCTTCACGGTGTCGTACAGGATGAAGTTGACCTTGTACTGGCCGTTCGCGTCGCGGTTCACGCTGCCGGCGACGAACGCATTCGCGCCCTTGGCCTTCCATGCGCCGAGATCGACCGAGGCGGTCTCGGGCACGGGCGTGCTGCCCGCGTCGATGTTGGTGAATTTGCCGCTGCGGGCGAGGTCGGCGCGGACGATCGACGTGACCTGCTGCGGCAGGCCCGCCTCGTTCGCGAAATTCGCGGTGGCAATGGGGAACTGGGTCGAACCGACACCGGTGATCAACACGTTGACCTGGGCGTTAGCGGCGCTGCCCGCCGCAATCAGACACGAGGCCACGAGTGCCCTGAAACCTAGTTTTGTCATCAAACTCATGCTTCTTGCTTCCCGTATGACTTGGATCGCTGCGCAACCGCAGAGAGACAGTAAAAATACCCGATTCGTTCCCGTCCGACAGCGACGCCCGGAGTGTAAGCGTATTTCCTTTCACTCCGCCGCCTTGAAGGTAATCGTAATGTCCGACGGGGTACGACCGTTAGAATCGGGCGGCAACGGGACCGATGCCTGGATCGCATTGACCACGGCTTGATCCCACCCCGAATTCCCGCTGGAGCGGGAGACCGATGCGCTCAATACGTCACCGGACGGCGTGCACCGAATCTTGACGACGGTGGTCAGGCCTGCTCGCTCGCCGCCCCAAACGATGTTCGGCTTGACGCGGCGGCGCACCTTGTCGGCATAGCCGGGCGATGCGGCGTTGCCGCCGGAGCCCGTGCCCGTGCCGCTCTTCGCAAGGCCTTCGCCGCCGCCTTCGCCGGCGCCGGACAGGCCCTGCATCTGAGCGAGACGCGCGCTGCGTTCGCGGTCGAGCTTCGCCTTCGCCGCCGCATCGGCCTTTGCGCGCGCCGTGGCTTCGGCCTTCGCCTTGGCCTGGGCTTCCGCCTTCGCCTTCGCGGCCGCGTCGGACTTCGCCTTCGCCGCCTGCTGCGCTTCGAGCTGCGCCTGCTTCTGCTGCTGGAGTTTCTGCTGTTCGAGCTTCTGCTGCTCGGCGAGCTGCTGTTGCTTGAGCTTGTCGGCCTGCTTCTGCCTGTCGCGTTCCGCGGCCTTCTGCGCGGCGAGCGCGGCAGCCTGCTGTGCCGCGAGCTGCGCGCGCCGGGCGTCCTCTTCCTGTTGGGCCTTCAGTTGCTGGGCGTGGCGCTGCTGCTCGAGCAGCGCTTCGCGCGCGGCTGCTTCCTGCTGCCGCTTCTTCTGCTGCAGCGCGATGTCGGCCTGTTCGTCGCGCACCGGGGGAGGGGGCGGCGCGACCTTCGCGGGCGGCGTCACGACAGGCCGCGGCGCGGCGACGTCGGGCACTTCGGTCCACAGCTCGGCTTCGGCGCCGGCCGGCGTGCTGTTCTGCCACTGCACGCCGTGATAGAGAAACAGCGCGAGCAGCACGTGCATCAGCGCGGCGAGCGCGAATGCACGCCAGGTGCCGCGCTCGCGAGGTGGCCGAGGCGGATAGCCGGTGCTGCGCAGGGATTGCTGCCGGTTCATTGCGATTTGACGAGGAGGCCGACGCGCTTGACGCCGCGCGCCTTCAGATCCGACATCACGGTCATGACCGCATCGTACTGCACGGTCTTGTCGGCTGCGATCACGACCGGCTGGTCGGGATGATCGGCCTGCCGGGCCGAGATGAAGCCGTCGAGCTCGGCCTTCGTCATCGTGTCTTCCTGGGTCGCGCCCGAGTCGCCCTTGTACTTGACGCTCATCGTGCGGTCGGCCTTGATGTTGACGACGACGGGCGGCGTCTGCTCCTGCGGCGCGGCATTGCCGACGGTCGGCAGGTTGATGATCGACGGGGCGACGAGCGGTGCGGTGACCATGAAGATCACGAGCAGCACCAGCATCACGTCGATGTACGGCACGACGTTGATGTCGGCCATTGCGCGGCGCGAGCGGCCGCCGCGCATGCTGGATCGGATGGGACTTCCTGCCATGGCGAGCTCCTTACTGGGCCTGACGCTGCAGGATGTTCGAGAACTCTTCGATGAAGGTCTCGAAGCGGATCGCGAGGCGGTCGATGTCGTGCGCGTAGCGGTTGTACGCGACCACCGCCGGAATCGCGGCGAACAGGCCGATCGCGGTGGCGACGAGCGCCTCGGCGATGCCCGGCGCGACGTTCGCGAGCGTGGCCTGCTGCACGTTCGCGAGGCCGCGGAACGAGTTCATGATCCCCCAGACCGTGCCGAACAGGCCGATGTACGGGCTGACCGAACCGACCGATGCGAGGAACGCGAGGTTCGCTTCGAGCACGTCCATTTCACGCTGGAACGACGCGCGCATCGCGCGGCGTGCACCGTCGAGCACGAGGCCCGGATCGCTGAGGCGCTTTTCCTTCGCCTTCAGGAATTCGCGCATGCCCGATTCGAAGATCCGCTCGAGCGCGCCGATCGTGTGGCGGTTGTTGGCCGCACTCTGGTACAGCGCCTGCAGGTCGCCGCCCGACCAGAAATCCCTCTCGAAGCGTTCGGTCTGCGCGCGTGCGCGCCGGATCGCAAACCACTTGCGGAAGATGAAGGTCCACGACATCAGCGACAGCAGCAACAGCAGCCCCATCACGGCCTGGGCCAGCACGCTCGCGTTGAGGACGAGGGAAATGATCGACAGGTCTTGAGAAGTGTTCATAGAGGTTTGAGTAACGTCCCTTCGGGGCGCCCGGTATGCGTGCGGCGCGGCGCGCCGGCCGAGCCTGGCGCCGAACCTTGCTTAGTATCGAATCAGGAAGGCAAGTTCATAGGCTTTGTCTAAACGGCGCTCATGCGAGCTTCGTTGACAATACAGTCTGCCCGGTATCGATGACGGGCCCGCGGTGCAGCGCGTCGAGCACGGCCGGCGGGATGGCCGCGGGCCGGATACCGTTACGGTCGACGCAGCCGAGGCGGATATGTCCGGCCACGAGCAGCGTGTCGCCACACCAGGCTTCCTGCGTGAATTCCACCGATGCGCGGCCGATGCGTCCGGGCCGGCTCGTGATCGCCAGCGTGTCGTCGAGTCGCGCCGGTGCGCGGTAGTCGAGCGACGTGCTGCGGACGATGAAGATCGCGCCGGTGTCGTCGGCGAGCCGACGCTGGTCGATGCCGCATGCGCGCAGCCACTCGGTGCGGGCGCGCTCGAAGAACTTCAGGTAGTTGGCATAGAAGACGATGCCGCCTGCATCGGTATCCTCGTAGTACACGCGCACCGGCCAGGTAAAGCCGGAACGCCCTTCCGGGGAGCGGGTAGGCTGAGTCATGGCGCGCATTCTACCGGAACGCAGGAACCGGATTCGTAACCGTTTCGTAACGGAATGTAGTACGACGCGGCACACCGCGGGCCGGCCGGAGGCCGGCCGCAGCTGCGCGCGATGGGTCAGCCGCGATGGATCGTGAGGCCCGCCGGCGCCTGGGCGACCGGCATCATCTCGATCGTGTTGATGTTCACGTGTGCCGGGCGCGTCGCGATCCAGTAGATCGTGTCGGCGATGTCCTCGGACGTGAGCGGCTGGACGTTCTGGTACACGTTCGCCGCCTTTGCGTCGTCGCCGCGGAAGCGGACGTTCGAGAATTCCGTGCCGCCGCACAGGCCCGGCTCGATGTCGGTCACGCGCAACGGCGTGCCGATCAGGTCGGCGCGCAGGTTCAGGCTGAATTGTCGGACAAAAGCCTTGGTTGCGCCGTATACGTTCCCGCCCGGATACGGATAGGTGCCGGCAACCGAACCGAGATTGAAGATATGGCCGCGGCCGCGCTCGATCATGCCGGGCAGCAGCGCGTGCGTGACGGTCACCAGGCCCGAGCAGTTCGTGTCGATCATGGTCTGCCATTCGTCGAGGCTGGCCTTGTGGGCCGGCTCGACGCCAAGCGCGAGGCCGGCGTTGTTGACGAGCACGTCGAGCGCCGCGAATTCGGCGGGAAGGGCGGCCGGCACGGCTTCGACGGCCGCGCGGTCGCGCACGTCGAGCTCGAGCGGCAGAAGGGCATCGCCGAGCTCGGCGGCGAGCGCATCGAGACGATCCTTGCGACGCGCGGTCGCGACGACGCGGTGGCCTCCTTTGACGAAGGCACGGGCGATGGCGGCGCCGAAGCCGGCGGACGCGCCTGTGACGAACACGATCATTGCTGCTCCTGGTCGATAACAAAGTAGCGGGTGATATCCCGCAAGCCTACTGAGATTGCCGCACCGCGGCAAGGCGGCAAAGCGTTTCGGCACGGGCGCGTAGAGTCTGGCCCCAATTGCTCCCGGCGCGCTGCCGTGCGGTTGCCTATTCATGACGCATCCAATACACTAACGCGCTCATCACCCCTGCGTGACTGGCGATAGAACCCTTCGGGTTCAAGGTGGAGCATCCCACCGTGAAGCGCGGGGCGCCGTTTTTGCCGTTCGCCTGGGCAGCCGTTGTGCGCCGTCGCGTGCATCGCCGGTGGCTGTCCTGCCTCGCGTCATCCGGATTCTTCCGCCACGTCGAGCTGGTCCCGCCAGCAGCGCACCGTACTCGGCCACCCCGGTCAACCTGTACACACTTAACGGAAACCGTATGTTTGACAGAGCCCAAAGCACCATCGCGAACGTCGATCCCGAAGTCTTTGCAGCGATCGAGCAGGAAAACCGCCGCCAGGAAGATCACATCGAGCTGATCGCGTCGGAAAACTACACGAGCCCGGCCGTGATGGCCGCGCAGGGCTCGCAGCTCACGAACAAGTACGCGGAAGGTTATCCGGGCAAGCGCTACTACGGCGGCTGCGAGTACGTCGATGTGGTCGAGCAGCTGGCGATCGACCGCGTGAAGCAGCTGTTCGGCGCGGAAGCCGCGAACGTGCAGCCGAACTCGGGTTCGCAGGCGAACCAGGGCGTGTTCTTCGCGATGCTCAAGCCGGGCGACACGATCATGGGCATGAGCCTCGCGCACGGCGGCCACCTGACGCACGGCTCGCCGGTGAACATGTCGGGCAAGTGGTTCAACGTGGTGAGCTACGGCCTGAACGAGAACGAAGACATCGACTACGAAGCGGCCGAGAAGCTCGCGCAGGAACACAAGCCGAAGCTGATCATCGCGGGCGCGTCGGCGTTCTCGCTGAAGATCGATTTCGAACGTCTGGCTAAGATCGCGAAGTCGGTGGGCGCGTACCTGATGGTCGACATGGCGCACTACGCGGGCCTGATCGCGGCCGGCGTGTACCCGAACCCGGTGCCGCACGCTGATTTCGTGACGACGACGACGCACAAGAGCCTGCGCGGCCCGCGCGGCGGCGTGATCCTGATGAAGTCCGAGTACGAGAAGCCGATCAACTCGGCGATCTTCCCGGGCATCCAGGGCGGCCCGCTGATGCACGTGATCGCGGCGAAGGCGGTGGCGTTCAAGGAAGCGCTGTCGCCGGAATTCAAGGCATACCAGGAAAAGGTGGTCGAGAACGCGCGCGTGCTGGCTGAAACGCTGGTGAAGCGCGGGCTGCGGATCGTGTCGGGCCGTACGGAAAGCCACGTGATGCTGGTCGACCTGCGCGCGAAGAACATCACGGGCAAGGCAGCGGAAGCGGCACTGGGTGCGGCGCACATCACGGTGAACAAGAACGCGATCCCGAACGACCCGGAAAAGCCGTTCGTGACGAGCGGCGTGCGCCTGGGTTCGCCGGCGATGACGACGCGCGGCTTCGGGCCGGCGGAAGCGGAGCAGGTGGGCAACCTGATCGCCGACGTGCTGGACAACCCGGAAGATGCAGCGACGATCGAGCGCGTGCGTGCGCAGGTCGCCGAGCTGACCAAGCGTTTCCCGGTCTATCGCTGATCGACGATGCGCTGCCCGTTCTGCCGGCATGACGACACGCAGGTCGTTGACTCGCGCGTGTCCGAAGATGGCGCCGCGATTCGGCGGCGCCGTCGCTGCTCGGCTTGCGACAAGCGCTTCACGACGTACGAGCGGGTCGAGCTGTCCCTGCCGTTCGTCGTGAAGAAGGACGGCAGCCGCACGGAATTCGACCGTCGCAAGATCGTCGCCAGCATGCAACTCGCGCTGCGCAAGCGGCCGGTTGCTGCCGACGCGATCGACGCGGCGGTCGCCCGCATCGAATATCAACTGCTCGCGACAGGCGAGCGTGAAGTGCGTAGCGAGAAGCTCGGCGAACTCGTGATGAACGAGTTGCGCGGCCTCGATACGATTGCTTATGTCCGCTTCGCATCGGTGTATCGCCGGTTCGAGGACGTTTCCGAATTTGCCGACGTGATCGAAGAGTTCCGTCGCGCCTCTCCCGCCAAGACTCCGCGTAAGCGCTGACGCGCTGCGTCCGTTCATCGTCTTCTCCGTTGGTTCAGTTCGCGCCGATTGTGTCGGTCGCGATCGCATATCGCCAGTCGGCCGTTCGGCAAATGGCGTGCGTCCGCATACGTCGCTACAGTCGTCGCATCACCTTGGCGGAGGACGACTGCGATGGGACTGCGCTATCCATCCTTGAAAAACGTGGTGCGACGCTCGGGCGGGTTCACGCTCGTCGAGCTGATGGTCGTTATCGCGCTGGTGGCCGGGCTCGCGCTCCATGCGGCGCCCGCGTTCGACCAGTGGCGCATGCGCGAACGCGTGGACGCGCGCTCGCTTGCGTTGCTCGGGGCGCTGTCGTTCGCACGTACCGAGGCGACGCGTCTCGGCGTGCGCGTCACGCTGTGCCGGGCCGGGAACGACGGCGCCTGTTTGCGTGCCGGCGAGCGGTGCGATCCAGCCGAATGGTCGTGCGACTGGCTCGTCAGCGGGCAATTCGACGGGCAGTCGCGCGTGCTGCGGCGCTATCCGCGCGATGCCGAAGTGGCCGTCGCGGGCGCCGCGCACGATCTGGCTTTCGCACCGCCGGTCGGCCAGGCGATCGGCGGAATCCGGCGTTTCGAATTGCGTCCGCGCCGCGACCCGTCCGGAGCCGACGACGCACGCGCTTCGCGTTGCGTGCGGATTGCGGCGGGCGGCCGCGCGCGCGTTGTCGCCGGCCGTTGCGACGCGGCGTGATGACCATGCGCAACGCAATGCGCGGCACGTCGCTGATCGAGGCGATGCTGGCCGTCGCGCTGCTCGCGACCGTGATGCTGGCGGTGGCCGGCAGCCAGCTTGCGATGGCGCGCACGCAGCGGGCGACGATCTGGCGTGAACGCGCGCTGTGGCTGGCCGATGCGCGTATCGAGCGCCCGCGCGCCGGCGCAGGAGCCGACGACGGTCTCGCGGCGCTGGCGGCTGCATCGTTGCCCGGCGGTGCGATGACGCTCGACGAGGAGCCGGCCGGCGTCCGGTACGCGATTGTCGGCTGGAGAGGCGGCAATGCAGCGGTTTCGCCGCGATGCGAAGGTGCAGGTGCATCGGCGCAGCCGCCGTCTTGCGTCCGGATTCCGTTTCGGGAGGCTGGTGCAGATGAACGCTGATTGCCGCATGCGTGCGCATACGCTGCTCGAAGTGCTGATCGCGATGACCGTCGGTCTCCTCGTGCTGGCGGCAGCCGGTGCGCTGTATCACGCGCAGCGCGTTGCGCAGCGGCGCGCGGAAGACGGGTTCCGGATGCGCGATGCAGCCGGCACCGCGCTGATGCTGATCGGCCAGCAGCTCCAGATGGCAGGATTCCGGCCGCTCGATGCCGAAGGCGCGTCATCGTTGCCGCCTGTGTTCGGTTGTTCGATGGCGCGCGTGCGCGGCGACGGTGCGCAGGTGCGGTGCGAACCTGCGCGCGCTTCATCGGACGCACTGCTGATCCGGTATGTCGGCGATGCCGTGTCGACGTGGCCGACGGTGAGCGGCCAGGTGTCGGATTGCCTCGGGCAGGGTGTCGGCGTGTCCGGCGAACGGGCTCCGGTGGAGAACCGCTTCGATGCGCACGTCAGCCCGTCGACGGGCGAGCCCGAACTGTACTGCGAAGGAAACGGCCGTCCAGGCACGCCACAGCCGGTCGTGTCGGGCATCGATCAGTTGCGTGCGCGCTATCTTCGCCGCGGTGGCATGCAGTTCGTCGATGCCGATGCAATGCGTGTCGACGACTGGCGCGATGTCGTGGCCGTGCATGTCTGCGTGCGGGCGCGCGGCGAACCGATGCGCGAGCCGGCCCGTCACGTCGATTGCGACGGTCGCGCTGCGGTTGCACAGGACGGCCATGCACGTTTGACGCTGCATCGTGTCGTCGCGTTGAGGAATGCAGCGATCGCATTCGACGATACGTTGCGCGACGCAACGCACGCACGCGAGGTGTTGCGATGAGCGAAGCAGGACGATACGCGCGGGAGATATCGCGATGCGTTGCGGCCGGCGACATGCATGGGCGCATTGTGGCAAACGGTGAAGAACCGAGCCAGGCCGCGCGCACGGGAGCCATGGCAACGAACCGGCGCGAGCCGCGCATACGTTTCCGGTCGGCCGGTCGCGATTGGCGTCGCGACGCGGGCCTTGCATTGCCCGCTGTGATTGCGGTCGGTGCCGCCGTTGCGGCACTGACAGGCACGTGGTTCGAATCCGCGCTGACGGAATCGCGCCGTACGCGTGCGTTGTCGGATCGGCTGATCGCATTCCACGCGGCTGATGCCGCGCTTGCGGCGTGCACCGCGCGATTGCTCCGTGGCTCGGCACCCTACGTGAACGAAGGCGAATCGCGCGCGGAGCCCGACGCGTGGCGGCGCATGCCGGCGATGGCGGCCGCCGAAGCGTTCGCGCCGTTCGCCGGATGGCCGATGGCCGCGCAGCCGCCGCGATGCCTGATCGAGGCGTGGCGCGGGGCAGGGCCGGCCGGCGGCCGCGCTTACGTCGTCACCGCACGTGGTGTCGGCGCGCACACGTCGAGCGCCGTCTGGCTGCAACACCAGGTCGCAATACGCGACGGACGCATCGTTGCGCTGCGCTGGCGGCGCGTCGCGGCGGTGCTTCGATGAACGGTTCCGCGTCCGTGTACCGATCGGCGGGATTCACGTTGCTCGAGCTGATGATCGTGCTCGCGATCGTCGCGGTGCTGGCCGGATGGGGCATCCCGTCGTATCGCGAGCATGTCGTGCGCGTTCATCGCGCGTCGGCGGTGTCCGCGCTGTATCGGGCGGCCCAATATCTCGAAACGCTGGACGGTGCGCCGCCTCCGGCCCTGCCGGACGCGCTCGCGCAGGCGCCGCCGGACGGGCGGGCCGTTTATCGATTGACGCTCAGGCGGCCGGACGGCGACGACTCGCCGGTAACCTACGAGCTGGAAGCTAGTCCGCTCGACACGGGCCCGATGCACGACGATGCGTGCGGCGCCTTCACGCTGCGTTCGGACGGGACGAAGGGCAATGCGCGACGGGATGGCGCCGACGAACAGGGTGCTGCTTGCTGGGGCGTGCGCTGAATTCGCACGAAGGACGCGCAACGGCGCATGGCCGTGCGCGCCGGTCGCCGAGTATCAGTCGTCGTGTGCGTCGAGCTCGCGCTCGTCGCGCGACTGCTTCCAGATCCGGTAGACCTCCCATGCGGCGAAGCCGAGCGTGCCCCACTTCAGCGCGGGGCCCGCGCTCGCGCGCAGCAGCGAGCGAACGGGTTTCGCCAGCACGAGCGACGCGAGCGAACTCAGCATCGGATACTGGTTGACGAGGTGGCCGAGGCTCGTGTTCAGGTTTTTTGCGGACTGGCTGAACTTGCTGCCGGAAAGGCCGGGGATGAATACCTTGAGCCAGCTGAAGCGCGTGACGGCCTGGCGCATTTCGCCGGCGGCCGCCGCGAGTTCGAGCCGCTCGACTTCGGATCGCAGGATCAGCAATTCCTTGCGGAGCGCGCGATGTTGCGATGCGCTCCAGTGCGATCGCGACGAATGGGGGCGGTGTGCATTGCCCGTGACGTTCTGGCTCATGGCGCGTCGGCGAAGTAGGTGGGAAGGGCGAACACGACTGCGTTCACGGCTTGCCGCGGAACAGTTCGCGGTCTTTGTCGAGTTCGGCGAGCGTCGCCTCGAACACGGTCGGCGCGTCGCGCAGGCCCGAGCGCGCCTTCAGCGCGCACACGATGCCGCCTGCGGCATACAGCGCGGTGATCGCTGCGAGCGATTGCCAGCGATAGGTATCCCAGAACGCGATCGCGACGAGCACGGTCAGGCTCATGAGCGCCATCGTCGCGAGCATCATTGCGGCGAGCCCGAGGAACAGCACGCCCATCAGGCGTTCCTTCTCTTCGGCAAGCTCGATGCCCACCAGTTCGAGGCGCGTTTGCAGAAGCCCGATCGCGGAGCCGACGAGGCGGCGCAGCGGTCCTTGGCCGGATGGCTGCGAGGTGGTGTCTGTCGTCATGGGTGAGGTGCTTGCGCGTGCAGTGAGCAGCTAGGACAAAGCCGGCCGGCGGCAACCGCCGGTCGGCTTCGACGCCCGCAGGCCGCGCGACGCGGCCCACGGGACGGAACGGCGCAGCGCGCGTTACTTGCGGTTGATCAGCAGACCGATCAGCACGCCGACGCCGGCTGCAACGCCGATCGACGTCCACGGATGCTCGTGCACGTAATCGTCGGTCGCGCGCGCGGCCTTCTTGCCTTTCTCGACGACCACGACCTGGACGTCGGCTGCCTTGTCCTTGGCCTGCTTCAGGCGCGACATGGCTTTCTCGCGCAGCTCGGCCGCACGGTCGCCCGTGCTGCTGGCGGCTTGCTTGAGCAGGTCTTCGGCGTCCGCGAGAACGGTTTTGATATCCGACATCAGTTTCTCCTTGTTGATTTCCGACATTGCAACTCCCTTCGTGCTGTCATGCTGCAGGTTCACATCGTAGCGAAACGCCTGCCTGCTGGCGAGCCGGGAAGACGCACGGCGGCAGTGCAAGTTCGCATGGTAAACGATTTGTAATTATCGGCAGAGCGGCAAACGAGGTGAAAAGTTTCCCACGTGGCCGGCCGTCTTGCCGCGACACCGCGCAAAAATGACAAAAAAGTATGAATATCAAACGGAATAATCGTTCGCACGGCCCATTGCTTCCCGTAAGCTGATGGACTGTCCCGTGCCATACGGCGCGCGGTTTCAACCAGCATCGTTCGAGGAGGGAACATCATGAGTCTGCGTCTTGGCGACATCGCACCGGATTTCGAGCAGGAATCGAGCCTGGGCCCGATCAAGTTTCACGAGTGGCTCGGCGACAGCTGGGGCGTCCTGTTCTCCCACCCGGCCGACTACACGCCGGTGTGCACGACGGAACTCGGGCTGACCTCGAAACTGAAGGGCGAATTCGAGAAACGCAACGTGAAGGTGATCGCGCTGTCGGTCGACGGCGTCGAATCGCACAAGGGCTGGATCAACGACATCAACGAAACGCAGTCGACGGTCGTCGGCTTCCCGATCATTGCCGATGCGGACCGCAAGGTTTCGCAGCTGTACGACATGATCCATCCGAACGCGAACGAAACGCTGACGGTGCGCTCGCTGTTCGTGATCGACCCGAACAAGAAGGTGCGGCTCACCATCACCTATCCGGCCAGCACGGGCCGCAACTTCGACGAAGTGCTGCGCGTGATCGACTCGCTGCAACTGACCGACAACTACAAGGTCGCGACGCCCGGCAACTGGAAGGACGGCGACGATGTCGTGATCGTGCCGTCGCTGCAGGATCCGGAAGAGCTGAAGAAGCGTTTCCCGAAGGGCTTCAATGCGGTGCGTCCGTATCTGCGCCTCACGCCGCAGCCGAACAAGTAAGCATCGGCGCGTGAACGCGGTACCGGGCCGGCGGCCCGGATCGCGGATCCGATATCGGATGAAAAACGGCCCGCCCGGCAGTCATGCCGGGCGGGCCGTATCTTCTTGCGCGTACGCGGCATCGCTGCCGGGCGCGCCGCATCCGGACGATCAGAAGAATGCCTGGATGCCTGTCTGCGCGCGGCCGAGGATCAGCGCGTGAATGTCGTGCGTGCCTTCGTACGTGTTGACCACTTCGAGATTCACGAGGTGGCGCGCGACGCCGAATTCGTCGGAGATGCCGTTGCCGCCGAGCATGTCGCGCGCGAGCCGTGCGATGTCGAGCGACTTGCCGCACGAATTGCGCTTCATGATCGACGTGATCTCGACGGCCGCCGTGCCTTCGTCCTTCATCCGGCCGAGGCGCAGCACGCCTTGCAGGCCGAGCGTGATTTCGGTCTGCATGTCGGCGAGCTTCTTCTGGATCAACTGGTTCGCGGCGAGCGGCCGGCCGAACTGCTGGCGGTCGAGCACGTACTGGCGCGCGGTGTGCCAGCACGATTCGGCGGCGCCGAGCGCGCCCCATGCGATCCCGTAGCGCGCCGAGTTCAGGCAGGTGAACGGGCCGCGCAGGCCGCTCACGTTCGGCATCAGGTTCTCTTCGGGCACGAACACCTCGTCGAGGACGATCTCGCCGGTGATCGATGCGCGCAGCCCGACCTTGCCGTGGATCGCGGGCGCGGACAGGCCTTTCCAGCCCTTCTCGAGGATGAAGCCGCGGATCGCGTCCTTGCCGTTCTCTTCGAGCTTCGCCCACACGACGAACACGTCGGCGATCGGCGAATTCGTGATCCACATCTTCGCGCCGGACAGCGAGTAGCCGCCGGGCACCTTCTTCGCGCGCGTGACCATGCTGCCCGGATCGGAGCCGTGGTTCGGCTCGGTCAGCCCGAAGCAGCCGATCCATTCGCCGGTCGCGAGCTTCGGCAGGTATTTCTGCTTCTGCGCGTCCGAGCCGAATTCGTGAATCGGCACCATCACGAGCGACGACTGTACGGACATCATCGACCGGTAGCCCGAATCGATGCGCTCGACTTCGCGCGCGATCAGCCCGTAGCTCACGTAATTGAGGCCGGGGCCGCCGTATTCCTCCGGAATCGTCGGGCCGAGCAGGCCGATTTCACCCATCTCGCGGAAGATGGCTGCGTCGGTGCGTTCGTGGCGGAACGCTTCGGTGACGCGCGGCGCGAGCTTGTCCTGCGCGTAAGCCTGCGCGGCATCGCGCACCATCCGCTCTTCCTCGGTCAGTTGCTGGTCGAGCAGCAGCGGATCGTCCCAATGAAAAGTTGCAGCACTCATCGTCTCATCTCCTGTCGGTCCGCGTTGGCGCTTCAGCGCTTACGCGGACCCCATGCTTTGCGGTCGTCCCCGGTTTGGCCGGGCTCATGCCAAATGATCGCTTGACTGAAGTTCCGCTGTGCGGAACAATGTTTTGCAAATCGAACCCAGTGTAGCACCAGATGACACTTTCAACCATCGACGAAACCACGATCGACGAACGCAAGTTCGTCGTCGCGCTCGCGCGCGGGCTCGACCTGCTGCGCGCATTCCGGCCCGGCGAGACGATGCTCGGCAACCGTGACTTCGCGGAGCGCACGGGGCTGCCGAAGGCGACCGTGAACCGGCTGGCCTATACGCTGACGGTGCTCGGCTACCTGCGCTACGACGAGACGCTCGGAAAGTATGCGCTCGACGCCGGCGTGCTGTCGCTCGGCTACGCGCTGCTGTCGGGCTCGGGGACGATCGATCTCGCGCGGCCGCACATGCAGGCGCTCGCGCGCGAGATCGGCGCGGCCGTATCGCTCGGCTGCCGCGACGGGCTCGACATGATCTATCTGGAGACGATCCGCAGCGAGACCGCGCTGACGCTCGGGCTCGCTCGCGGATCGCGGCTGTCGATGCTGACGAGCTCGATGGGGCGCGCGTACCTGGCCGTGCAGCCGGAGGACGTGCGCCGCGCGCTTTATGCGGAACTGCATCGCGCGGCCGGCGGCGCGGCCGACGCCGATGCGCTCGTCGCCGCCGCACAGCAAGCGGTGGCCGAGTTTTCGGCGGGCGGTTGCTGTTATTCGTTTCGCGCGTGGCACATGGACGTGAACGCGGCGGCCGTGCCGTTTCGCGAGCCGCGCGAGGGGCGCTGGCTGATCCTGAGCTGCAGCGGCCCCGCATCGTCGATGGACGAGGACGTGTTCCGTACGCAGGTCGGGCCGAAGCTGAAGGCGCTCGCGCAGCGGCTCGGGCAAACGGCGTGAGCAACGCGGCGCGCGGCCGTCGCCGTCGCGCCGCAGCGGTTTCGTCTCCGGTTGGTGAGAGAGGGTCGAGCGGGTGAGGGCTGCCGCCGTCTCTTGTGCTGCGGTCGAACCGCGCTCATCATCGTTCGCCAGCTTCCCGACGACGAGGTTTGCGATGTCTCACCCGGAATCAATGGAAGGCGGATGCGCGTGCGGCGCGATCCGCTACCGTATCGCCCACGTTCCGACCGATGCCGGCTTTTGCCACTGCCGGCTCTGTCAGCGCACGACCGGCGCGGCGGTCGTCGCATCGGCATCGGTGCCGATCGACGCGTTCGAATACCTGCAGGGCGAGCCGACCGTCTACGCGTCGAGCGCGTGGGGCGAGCGGCGCTTCTGCGGCCGTTGCGGCGCGCAGCTCGAATACCGGCTTGGCGGCGCGCCGAAAACGGTCGAGATCAATTATGCGACGCTCGACGAGCCGGCGCGGCTGCGTCCGGCATGGCATGTCTGGTATGGGGATCGTTTCCCGGGCATTGAGATCGACGACGATCTGCCCAAGTACGACGATGGCGGACGAGCGTAAGCGGTAACCATCGGCGCAGACGCGCCGACGCGCCGACGCGCCGACGTCGGGCGGCGGGTCGCGCCACGCGACCCGATCTCGCTATTCCGCAATCAGCACAACACCCGCAACAGGCATCCGGCATCCGGCGCGCCGCTCTCCGCGCGCGCCTGCCGCCCCATCCGTTCAGGCCGTTACGACCTTCGCGAACGCGGGCCCCTGCATGAACCGCACGTCGTGCTGGCGCAGCAGCTCGCACTGCGTCTCGTCGACGACACCGTCGAAGATCAGCGGAATCCGCACGCGCTGCGCATACGCGACGAGCGCCTTGACCATCCCGTCGCGCAACGCGATGCCCGCATCCATCTTGATGTAGTCGGGCCGCGCCATGTCCGATTCGACCGCGAGGATGCGGCCCGGATCGGGCAGCTTGTCCGCGACCTTGAAGCCGTGATGCTGGTAGCTGCGCGTCAGGTAGCCGAGGAAGGTCTTGTGTGCGACCGCGACCGCCGGCAGCTCGATCACGATCCGCTCGGTCGGCAGCCCGAAGCGCTGCAGCACCGACGAGAAATGCTTGCCGTGGTCGTACTTCACGCTCTTGAGCAGCCGTTCGTGCACGCGCAGGAACAGCAGCCCGTGGCGCTGCGCGCCGAAGAAGTTGATCGCGTGCAGCGCGCGCGACAGGCGGTCGATCGCGACGAGCGTCTGGTCGTCGACGGCCGAGTCGACCGGATCGTGTGCGGCACCGGTGACGACCGTAACAGCCTGGAAGCCGAGTTCGTCGCCGTAGCGCTCGATCGCGTCGGTGAACGACGTCGATTGCGGCGCGCCGGGCATCGTCACGTCGTAGATCGGTTCGTAGGCGCTGCCGAGCGTGCGCTCGGGCAGATTCGCGCTCGCGGTGCCGCCTTCGGCAAGCGCGAGGTGATCCCGCAGATACGGCAGTTGCCCGGCACGGGCGACCAGCTCGGGAATGGTGGGCGGAATCATCGGCGTATGAAGGAAAAACGGCGGCCGAACGGGCCGCCTCGTATCTGGATATTAGCAGCGCGCGCCACGCTCGGCTCGGCGTTTCGCTCATATGGTTATCCCGTTCTCGAGCCCGCGCCTAGGGTTTACGTTGATTTCACTATTCGTAATTGGTTTTACTATTCGTAAATCCAGGATTTGTCGCCGATCAAGAAATGCGGCATTCGGGCGCCGCTCGACGGCGCCGTTCGCGAATCAACAGGAAGCAAGGAGCGAGACGTGGCGGTTGACAGGAAAGGCGGGCGGGAGCGCCGGCAGGCGACGGGCGGGACGACAGGCGCGCCGGCGCGCGCACGGCAGGGTTGAGGAGCGGATGGCGACCATGAGCATCGATTACCAGACGCTGAAGTTCGAGTACCGTCCGCGCGCGCATGACGCGGCCGTTCACCCGGTGATCGTCGTCGGCGCGGGCCCGGTGGGCCTGTCGGCCGCGATCGACCTCGCGCAGCAGGGCGTGCCCGTCGTGCTGCTCGACGACGACGACACGCTGTCCACCGGCTCGCGCGCGATCTGCTTCGCGAAGCGCACGCTCGAGATCTTCGACCGGCTCGGCTGCGGCGAGCGCTTCGTCGACAAGGGCGTGAGCTGGCACGTCGGCAAGGTGTTCCTGCAGGACGAGCAACTGTATGCATTCGACCTGCTGCCCGAGGAAGGGCATGCGCGCCCCGCGTTCATCAACCTGCAGCAGTACTACGTCGAAGGCTATCTGGCCGATCGCGCGTTCGAGCTGCCGAACATCGACATCCGCTGGAAGCACAAGGTGACGGGCGTCGAGCAATCGGCCGAGCATGCGGTGCTGACGATCGAGACGCCGGACGGCGTCGCGACGCTGCGCGCGCAATACGTGATCGCGGCCGACGGCTCGCGCAGCCCGATGCGCACGATGATGAGCCTCGAAAGCCACGGCCGTACGTTCAAGGACCGCTTCCTGATCGCCGACGTGAAGATGAAGGCGGAGTTTCCGACCGAGCGCTGGTTCTGGTTCGATCCGCCGTTCCACCCGAACCAGTCGGTGCTGCTGCACCGCCAGCCCGACAATGTGTGGCGCATCGACTTCCAGCTCGGCTGGGACGCCGATCCCGTCGCCGAGAAGCAGCCGGAGCGCGTGATCCCGCGCGTGCGCGCGCTGCTGGGGCCGGACGCCGAGTTCGAGCTCGAATGGGTGAGCGTCTACACGTTCCGCTGCCAGCGGATGGAGTCGTTCCGTCACGGCCGCGTGCTGTTCGCGGGCGACTCCGCGCACGGCGTGTCGCCGTTCGGCGCGCGCGGCGCGAACAGCGGCGTGCAGGATGCGGACAACCTCGCGTGGAAGCTGAAGCTCGTGCTCGACGGCCGCTCGGCCGACCGCCTGCTCGATACATATGCGAGCGAGCGCGAGTTCGCGGCCGACGAGAACATCCGCAACTCGACGCGCTCGACCGATTTCATCACGCCGAAAAGCCCGGTGTCGCGCGTGTTCCGCGACGCGACGCTGAAGCTTGCGCGCGATTGCGAGTTCGCGCGCAAGCTCGTGAACAGCGGCCGCCTGTCGGTGCCGGCCGTGCTGGCCGATTCGCCGCTGAACACGCCGGACCGAGACGGCGACGCATTCGCATGCGCGATGCGGCCGGGCGCGGCGGCAGCCGATGCGCCGGTGCGTGTGCAGGGTGCGGCGGGCTGGCTGCTGCAGCACCTGCGCGGCGGCTTCACCTGCGTGCTGTTCGGATTGCCGGGCGACGCGGCCGCGCTCGCGCAGGCCGTCGAAGGCCTCGCGCTGCCGGTGCGGCCGGTGCTCGTCGTGCCGGCCGGGCACGCGCAGCCGGTGGCCGGCATCGACGTCGTTGAGGACGTCGGCGGTTTCGCCGCGCAACGCTATGACGCGAAGCCCGGCACGTTCTACCTGCTGCGTCCCGACCAGCATGTCTGCGCACGGATGCGCACGTTCGACCGTCAGGCGCTTGCCGACGCACTGGCGCGCGCGATCTGCGCACGCTGAATACCGCATTGGACACGAAAAAAACACCGGAGACTCCGTCATGCCCTCACTCGACACCCGCCCGCGCCTGGCCGATCCGGACGCGTTCTATGAAGCGCTGATCGACATGCATCGCGACCTGTCCGACGCCGACAGCCAGCTCGTCAACGCGAAGCTGATCCTGCTGCTCGCGAACCAGATCGGCGACGCCGACGTGCTGCGCGAAGCGATGGCGCTCGCGCGCCAGGGCGTGACGCCGCCCGTGCATCCGGCCGCCGAGGTCGCGCAATGAGCGCGGCGCCGGCCGACGCGCGCGTGCTCGAAGTCGAGCGCGTGATCGACGAGACCCATCGCCCGGGCTTTCACTGGATGCTGCTCGCGTTGTGCGGGCTGTGCCTCGTGATCGACGGTTTCGATGCGCAGGCGATGGGCTACGTCGCGCCGAGCGTGATTGCCGAATGGGGTGTGCCGAAGCAGGCGCTCGGCCCGGTGTTCAGCGCGAGCCTGTTCGGGATGCTGCTCGGTGCGCTCGGGCTGTCGGTGCTGGCCGACCGGATCGGGCGGCGCCCGGTGCTGATCGGCTCGACGCTGTTCTTCGCGTTGACGATGCTCGCGACGCCGTTCGCAAGTTCGATTCCCGTGCTGATGGCGTTGCGCTTCGTCACGGGCCTCGGCCTCGGCTGCATCATGCCGAACGCGATGGCGCTGGTCGGCGAGTTCAGTCCGGCCGCGCATCGCGTGAAGCGGATGATGATGGTGTCGTGCGGCTTCACGCTCGGCGCTGCGCTCGGCGGCTTCATCAGCGCCGCGCTGATTCCGGCGCTCGGCTGGCGTTCGGTGTTCTTCGTCGGCGGCGCGGTGCCGCTCGTGCTTACGATCGCGATGGTCGCGCGGCTGCCCGAGTCGCTGCAGTTCCTGGTGCTGAAAGGGCGCGTCGCGCAGGCGCGCGACTGGCTCGCGCGCTTCGCGCCGCAGGCCGGCATCGATGCGAACACGCGGCTCGTCGTGCGCGAGCGCGCCGCGACCGGCGCGCCGGTGGCCGAGCTGTTCAGCCACGGCCGCCTGCCGGTCACGCTGCTGCTGTGGGCGATCAGCTTCATGAACCTGATCGATCTGTACTTCCTGTCGAACTGGCTGCCGACCGTGATGCGCGATGCGGGCTATGCGCCGGGCACGGCGGTGATCGTCGGCACGGTGCTGCAGACGGGCGGCGTGATCGGCACGCTGTCGCTCGGCTGGTTCATCGAACGCCATGGCTTCGTGCGCGTGCTGTTCGCGTGCTTCGCGTGCGCGGCCGTGTCGGTGGGGCTGATCGGCTCGGTCGCGCATGCGCTGCCGTGGCTGCTGGTCGTCGTGTTCGCGGGCGGGTTCTGCGTGGTCGGCGGGCAGCCGGCCGTGAATGCGCTCGCGGGCCAGTATTACCCGACGTCGCTGCGCTCGACGGGCATCGGCTGGAGCCTCGGCATCGGCCGGATCGGCTCGGTGCTCGGGCCGCTCGTCGGCGGACAACTGATTGCGCTCAACTGGTCGAACGATGCGCTGTTCCACGCGGCCGCGGTGCCGGTTCTGTGCTCTGCGCTGTTCGTCCTCGGGCTGGCTGGTGTGACGCGGCGAAACGGTGCGCACGCGCCGAATGCCGCGATGAATTGATGGAGAAAGGAAACGATGACGCTTGACCTGTCGAAACCGGCGACCGCCGGCTACCTGAGCGGTTTCGCGAACGAATTCGCGACCGAGGCGCTGCCCGGCGCGCTGCCGCACGGCCGCAACTCGCCGCAGCGCGCGCCGTACGGGCTGTATGCGGAGCAGCTGTCGGGCACCGCGTTTACCGCGCCGCGCGGCCACAACCGCCGCTCGTGGCTGTACCGCATCCGCCCGGCGGCCGTGCACCGGCCGTTCGAGCCGTACGCGGGCCCGCAGCGGCTCGTGTCGGAATTCGGCGATTCGGCCGACGTGCCGCCGACGCCGCCGAACCAGCTGCGCTGGGATCCGCTGCCGATGCCGGTCGAGCCGACCGATTTCGTCGACGCTCTGGTGACGATGGCCGGCAACGGCTCGGCGGCCGCGATGAACGGCTGCGCGATCCACCTGTACGCGGCGAACCGCTCGATGCAGGACCGCTTCTTCTACAGCGCGGACGGCGAACTGCTGATCGTGCCGCAGCAGGGGCGGCTGTTCATCGCGACCGAATTCGGCCGGCTCGACGTCGAGCCGTTCGAGATCGCGGTGATCCCGCGCGGCGTACGTTTTTCCGTCGCGCTGCCGGACGGCGACGCGCGCGGCTACATCTGCGAAAACTTCGGCGCGCAGCTGCGCCTGCCGGACCTCGGCCCGATCGGCTCGAACGGCCTCGCGAACCCGCGCGACTTCCTGACGCCGCAGGCCGCGTACGAGGATCGCGAAGGCGCGTTCGAGCTGATCGCGAAGCTGAACGGCCGCCTGTGGCGCGCGGACATCGGCCATTCGCCGCTCGACGTCGTTGCGTGGCACGGCAACTACGCGCCTTACAAATACGACCTGCGCCTGTTCAACACGATCGGCTCGATCAGCTACGACCATCCCGATCCGTCGATCTTCCTCGTGCTGCAGTCGCAGAGCGATACGCCGGGCGTCGACACGATCGACTTCGTGATCTTCCCGCCGCGCTGGCTCGCGGCCGAGGATACGTTCCGTCCGCCCTGGTTCCACCGCAACGTCGCGAGCGAGTTCATGGGGCTCGTGCACGGCGTGTACGACGCGAAGGCGGAAGGCTTCGTGCCGGGCGGCGCGAGCCTGCACAACTGCATGTCGGGCCATGGGCCCGACGCGGACACGTTCGAGAAGGCGTCCGCGAGCGACACGACGAAGCCGCACAAGGTCGACGCGACGATGGCGTTCATGTTCGAGACCCGCACGCTGATCCGGCCGACGCGCTATGCGCTCGACACCGCGCAGCTGCAGGCGGACTACTTCGAATGCTGGCAAGGCATCAAGAAACACTTCAACCCGGAGCAACGATGAGCGACACCCAAGACTGGCGCGCGACGCTCGACCCGGCCCGCAAGAGCTGGGTCGACACGGCGAACGATCCCGCCTGCGATTTCCCGATCCAGAATCTTCCGTTCGGGATCTTCAGCGACGCGAAGCAGGCGGCGCGCCGTGCGGGCGTCGCGCTCGGCGACCAGATCGTCGATCTCGCGGCGCTCGCGCGTGCGGGCCTCGTGACGCTGCCGGCCGGCGCCGACGCGTTCGCCGCGCCGACGCTCAACGCATTCATCGCGCTCGGCCGCGATGCATGGCGCAGCGTGCGCGTGCAGCTGTCGGACCTGTTCTCGCGCGACAACGCGCGGCTGCGCGACGATGCGGCGCTGCGCGCGCAGGTGCTCGTCGCGCAGCGCGACGCGACGCTGCATCTGCCGGTCGAGATCCCCGGCTACACCGATTTCTATTCGTCGAAGGAGCACGCGACCAACGTCGGCTCGATGTTCCGCGATCCGAAGAATGCGCTGCTGCCGAACTGGTCGGAGATGCCGATCGGCTACAACGGCCGCGCGTCGTCGGTGGTCGTGAGCGGCACGCCGGTGCGGCGCCCGAACGGGCAGCTGAAGCTGCCCGACCAGGAGCGCCCGGTGTTCGGCGCGTGCCGCAAGCTCGACATCGAGCTGGAGACGGGCTTCATCGTCGGCAAGGGCAACGCGCTCGGCGAGCCGATCGCGTGCGAGGACGCAGAAGCGCATATCTTCGGGATGGTGCTGCTGAACGACTGGAGCGCGCGCGACATCCAGCAGTGGGAATACGTGCCGCTCGGCCCGTTCAACGCGAAGACGTTCGCGACGACGATTTCGCCGTGGATCGTCACGCTCGACGCGCTCGAACCGTTCCGCACCGCGCAGCCGGAGCAGGTGCCGCAGCCGCTCGCGTATCTGCGGCACGCGGGCAGGCATGCGTTCGACATCGCGCTCGAAGTGACGCTGCGCGCCGAAGGGGCGGCGCATGCGACGTCGATCTGCCGCACCAACTTCAAGCACATGTACTGGACCATGGCGCAGCAGCTCGCGCATCACACGGTCGCGGGCTGCAACACGCGGGTCGGCGACCTGATGGGTTCGGGCACGATCAGCGGGCCGACGAAGGATTCGTTCGGCAGCCTGCTCGAACTGACGTGGAACGGCAAGGAGCCGGTTGCGCTGGACGGCGGCGGCAGCCGCGCATTCATCGAGGACGGCGACGAGCTGACGCTCGCCGGATGGTGCCAGGGCGACGGCTATCGCGTCGGCTTCGGCACGTGTGCCGGCAAGATCCTGCCCGCGCGGGGTGCGTGACGGATCGCAGCGTGACACGTAACGCGTAGTCCGGCAGGACAGGGCGGCCCGCTTTGCGCGGGCCGTTTTCGTTTTGCCGGCGCTTGGCGGTGCGTGTGCGCCGATGTGTGACGCCGCGCACGAATGTCTGTGCCAGCGTCTGCGTCAGACCGCGCGTTGCAACGCGGCGCGACGCTCCCACAGCGCGGCCGCGACGAATGCCGCGACGCAGACGACCAGCACGCCGACCAGCGCGTTGCTGCCCAGTTGTTCCATCAATGCGCCCGCGACGAGCGGGCCGCCGAAGCTCGCGGCGCTCCACGACGCCGACACGAGCGAGCTCGCGGTGACGAGCGCCGCGCCGCGGAAGCGTTCGCCGCATGCGACGAGCGACAGCGTGTAGATGCTGCCGGCCGCCGCGCCGAGCACGAACAGCAGCGGCCAGCACAGCCACGGGTTCGCGATCACGAGCGGCAGCAGCGGCAGGCCGGCCAGCACGATCCAGCCCGCGCCGAGGTGCACGCGTTCGCGGCCGAGCTTGTCCGCGAGCCAGCCGATCGGGAACTGCATCGCGGTATCGCCGAACAGCATGATCGACGCGAGCAGCACGGCGGTCGCGCTCGCGACGCCGTGATCCATCGCATAGAGCGGCAGCAGCGACAGCGCGAGCGTGTCGAACAGCGCGAAGAACCCGGTGCCGATGATCAGCGCGGGCATGCGCGGCAGCACGTCGAGCCAGCGACCGTGCGCTTCGTGATGTGCATCGTCACCCGCGAGCGGCGCGCGCCGGATCGTCGCGAGCGTCGGCAGCGCGAGCAGGAACAGCGCGCCGCACAGTGCGAAGCGGATGCTCGTCGCGCCCGCGATCTGGCTGACGAGCACGGGGCCCGCCATCTGGAACAGCGTGAAATTGGTTGCGTAGATCGCGACGACGCGGCCGCGCGTCGAATCGTCGGCGAGCTGGTTGACCCACGCCTCGCCGATCGTGAACAGCAGCATCAGCGCGGCGCCGCACAGCACGCGCAACACGCCCCACAGGATCAGGCTCGACGTGAACTGCATCAGCGCGGTGGCCGCCGCGAGCAGCACGACCGACACGACGATCGCGCGGCGCGAGCCGATGTGCCGCGCGAGCGCGGTGACGAACGGAACGATCGCGAGGCCGCCGAGGGCCTGCGCGGCCGTCAGCATGCCGACGACGTTGGTGCCGTGTCCGGCTTCGGTCAGTGCGAGCGCGGTGAGCGGCAGCGTGGCGCCGGTCCCGAGGCCGACGACCGCGACGCTCAGGATGAGCGCGAGGAAATCACGATTGAGAATGGCTTTCATCGGCCGGGATGCTACACCGCGGACCTTGAAAGGTCCATGAAGGCCGTCAGGATCGAATGCGTTGCGCGCGCAACGAATGCGCGCCGGCGCGTTACACGTATTCGGTCGGCGCGGCCAGCGGGCGGCGTTCGAGCGACGCCGACCACAGCGTGAGCGCCAGCGCCGCGACGGCCATCGCGACGCCGACCCACGGCAGGTTCACGAGCGACACGCCGGAGCCGATCGCCATTCCGCCGAGCCACGCGCCCGTCGCGTTGCCGAGGTTGAACGCACCCTGGTTCAGCGTCGATGCGAGATTCGGCGCGTCGCTCGCGCGATCGACGATCAGGATCTGCAGCGGCGGCACGATCGCGAACGCGAGGATGCCCCACACGAAGATCGTCGCGAGCGCGGCGAACGGCAGATGCATCGTGCCCGCGAACAGCGCAAGGACGATGCCGATCAGCGCGAGCGTCGCGATCAGCGACGGCATCCGGCGCCAGTCGGCGAGCCTGCCGCCGAGCGTGCCGCCGACCGTCAGCCCGAGGCCGAACAGCAGCAGCACGTAGGTGACCTGACGCGGCGAGAAGCCGGTCACGTCCTCGAGGATCGGCGTGATGTACGTGAACACGCTGAACAGGCTCGCGGACGCGAGCACGCTGATGCCGAGCACCATCAGCACCTGCGGGTGCTTCAGCACGCTGAATTCGCGCGTGATGCTGGTGTCGGGCATCGCGAGGTTCTTCGGCAGGCAGACCGCGAGCGCGGCGGCCGCGGCGATGCCGATGCCGGTGACGGCCCAGAACGTCGCGCGCCAGCCGAACGCCTGGCCGAGCGCGGTGCCGAGCGGCACGCCGAGCACGTTCGCGAGCGTGAGGCCCGTGAACATCAGCGCGATCGCCTGCGCGCGGCGGTTCGGCGCAACGAGGTTGCTCGCGACCACCGAGCCGATCCCGAAGAACGCGCCGTGGCAGAACGCGGTGACGACGCGCGCGGCCATCAGCACCGCATAGCCCGGTGCGATCGCGCAGAACAGGTTGCCGGCGATGAACAGCCCGATCAGGCCCATCAGTGCGCGCTTGCGCGGCATCTTCGCGGTGACGATCGCGAGGATCGGCGCGCCTATCGTCACGCCGAGCGCGTAGCCCGACACGAGCATCCCGGCGGCCGGAATCGACACGCCGAGGTCGCGTGCGACATTGGGCAGCAGCCCCATGATCACGAATTCGGTGGTACCGATTCCAAATGCGGCGACGGCAAGGGCGAAAAGAGGCAAGGGCATCGCGGTAGGCTCGGGAAAAGCCGCCGCTCGGGTGGGCGCAGGATGCGCGGTGCGGGCGGACGGGAAGGCGAACGACAGCGCGATTCTACTTCAGTGAAAACCCTGATGCTCGGGGCCAAAACGGATGTTGCCGGCGTGCGACGGGGCAGCGGGCGGGAAGCTCACAATGTGGGATTTGGCGGCGGTTTGCGGCGTGCGAATTCGTCGGGGTCGGAACGATGGTGCTGCCGGGCCGTGCTCAGGAAATTTGAACGACATTTCTCGGAAACCCCAAAAACCGATCCCGATTGACAGCGGGAGTCATATCAGCTGTTCGGGTGGACCGTCGGTGAGCGCGGCTGATCGTGCCGCTTCGGTGCTGGCGTCCGATGTGCGTGGCGCGTTTGCATCCGGTTCCGCGTTCGTGTCCGCAGGCGACGAAGGCGATCCGGCGGCGTCGAGCGCGGCCGGATCGTCCCAGCCGTTTTCGAACAGGCACGCTTCGATCGGCATCCGCGCGGCCCAGCGCTCCTGCTCGAGCATCGGCTTCGCATAGAACGCGTCGACGTGCCCGACGCACAGCACGGCGATCGGCTTCGCGCCGTCGGGCATCCGCAGCAGCGTGCGCAACGCATCGACGTCGAACAGCGACACCCAGCCCATCCCGAGCCCTTCCGCGCGCGCCGCGAGCCACATGTTCTGGATCGCGCACGCGGCGGACGCGAGATCCATCTCCGGCAGCGTGCGGCGGCCGAACACGTGGCGCTCGCGGCCGTCGGCGAGCGCGACGACCAGCAGCTCGCCGCATTCGCGCACGCCTTCGACCTTCAGCCGCATGAATTCGTCCTGGCGCTCGCCGAGCGCGTCGGCGGTCGCGCGGCGCTCGGCCTCGACCAGCGCGTGGATCGCGGTGCGCAGCGCGGGATCGGTGATGCGGATGAAGCGCCACGGCTGCATGAAGCCGACGCTCGGCGCGTGGTGCGCCGCGCGCAGCAAGCGCGCGAGCACGGCCGGATCGACGGGCGCCGGCGTGAAATGGCGCATGTCGCGCCGTTCGAAAATGGCGCGGTAGACGGCGGCGATGTCGGAGTCGTCGAAACGCATGAGCGGGAGGAGGCGGGGTAACGTCGGCGCAACGATAGCAGACGGCGCGCGGGAATCGTTACATCAGTCGCAACAAAACGAGAAATTGTTCATGAAAAAGGCTGGCTGCGCAGCAGCGGGCGCAAGCAAACGATTGCGGTGGCGCCGGCAACCGTCAAATGAGCCAATTTCGTCGATTTGTCAGCGAATCGCCGTCACGACGTTCTGCGGCGTGCCCGCATGCCAGGCCTCGATGTTCAGCAGCGTCGTGTGCGCGATCTCCGCCAACGCCTCGCGCGTGAAGAATGCCTGGTGCGACGTGACGATCACGTTCGGGAACGTCAGCAGGCGCGCGAGCACGTCGTCCTGCAGCGGCAGGTCGGAGTGATCCTCGAAGAAGAGCCCGCTTTCCTCCTCGTACACGTCGAGCCCGAGATGGCCGAGCTGGCCGCTCTTGAGCGCGTCGATCAGCGCCTGCGCATCGACGAGGCCGCCGCGGCCGGTGTTGATCAGCATCGCGCCGTGCTTCATCCGCGCGAGCGTCTGCGCATTGATCAGATGGTGCGTCGACGGCAGCAGCGGACAGTGCAGGCTGACGATGTCGGCCTGGTGCAGCAACGCGTCGAGCTCGACATAGCGCGCACCGAACGCGATCAGCTCGTCGTTGTACGGCGGCACCGAGTGCGCGAGCACATGCATCCCGAAGCCCATCATGATCTTCGCGAACACGCTGCCGATGATGCCGGTGCCGATCACGCCGACGGTCTTGCCGTGCAGGTCGAAGCCGAGCAGGCCGTTCAGCGAGAAGTCGCCTTCGCGGGTGCGCGCGACGGCGCGCGGCAGGCGGCGGTTGAGCGCGAGGATCAGCGCGACCGCGTGCTCGGCGACCGCGTGCGGCGAATACGCGGGCACGCGCACGACCGCGATGCCGAGCCGCTCGGCGGCCGCCAGGTCGACGTGGTTGAAGCCCGCCGAGCGCAGCGCGATCAGGCGCGTGCCGCCGTCCGCCAGCCGTTCGAGCACGGCTGCGTCGACGGTGTCGTTGACGAACGGGCAGACGACGTCATAGCCGTGCGCGAGGATCGCGGTTTCCGCGTCGAGGTGCGACGGCTGGAAGTGCAGCCGATAGCCGAACTGCCGGTTGGCGGCGGTAAACGAATCGTCGTCGTACTGCCGGCTGCTGAACAGGATCACGCGCACGCTGCACCTCCGATGGCTGACGCGCGCAGTTTACTGCAGGCCCGTGACGATGTCGGAGCGGTCGGGGCCGCGCGACGGACGCAGGAAGCCGTAATCCTTCCGCTCGCGGGCCGTCTGCGCGCTGAAGTGGTCGAGCGCATGCTCGACGAAGCTGCGCGTGCGGGCCGGCACGTACTGGCGGTTCGGATAGACGAGCGATAGTTGTGCGTCCGGGTCGTCGATCCGGTAGCCGGGCAGCAGCCGCACGAGCGTGCCGCTGTTGAGCGCGTCGGCGACGCACGGCTCGGGCAGCACCGCGATGCCGGCGCCGGCAATGGCGGCCGCCTGCACGAGTGCGAGCTGGTTGAGCGTGCAGGCCGGGCGCACCGTGACCGAATGCGCGACGCCGTCGTGGCCGACCAGCTGCCACGCGGGCGCATGCTGGTGCGGCGCGAGCGTGACCCAGTCGTGGCCCGGCAGGTCGTCGGGCGCGCGCGGCTCGCCGCGCCGGTCGAGATAGGCCGGCGCCGCGCAGGCGACGAACGGGTTCGGCGCGAGCGCATGGCCGATCAGCGTCGGGTTGCCGTCGAGCCGGTTGCCCGTGACGATGCCGACGTCGTAGCCCGATTCGAGCACGTCGAGCGGCCCGTCGGCGACGGTCAGCTGCACGCGCAGCTCGGGGTAGCGGTGCCGGAAGCTGCTGACGAGCGGCGTCAGCGCGAGCGGCGACAGCAGGCCCGACGCGACGACGCGCAGCGTGCCGGCCGGTTCGCGCACGGCATGCGCGACGGACGACTCGAGGTGGTCGAATTCCTCGAGCAGCGCGCGGCAACCGTCGAGGTAGCGCACGCCGGCCTCGGTGAGCGACAGGTTGCGCGTGGTGCGGTGGATCAGCCGTGTGTTCAGGTGACCCTCGAGCATCGCGATCGAACGCGTGACGAGCGCATTGGACACGCCGAGATGGTGCGCTGCGCGCCGGAAGCTCTGCTGCTCGGCGACGCAGACGAATACACGCATGGTCTGAATCTGGTTCATGGCTTGTGTATTTCTGGCCCGGTTGATTGATTATGGTTGTGATTTTTCGCCGCGCAACCTCGAAAACGCATCGCGCGGCACCCAGTTCTCCCTCGTATCGAAAAATCGGTTTTCGATTCCGCAGACGATTGTTAAATACAGTTGCGATATCCGTCAACCTGAGAAAACGGGCGGGTTGCGGAAAATCGAAATCGCGAGTACCGGTTAAATGTCGGGCTATCTCGCGTGCCTGCCGTTCAAAGACGGCAGAGTATTGGAATATGCATCGTGGCGGCGAATAATTCGTATGTTAATCAATTGGTTGTTCGTGATTCGATCCGGTTTGCTCCGGTAATTTGGGGAGTCGATCCCTAATACATGCTGCAGTAATGGATGTTTTTACCCGTGCGCTGGTTTTGCGTATCGCATTCCGTGCGGCGATTTTTATCGAACATCCGGTCTATTTCGTTCGATACGCAAGTCGCGCTGAACCGTCGGTATCGATGAAACGCGGCGATATTGGCGGAGAAAATCGCGCGCATGGAACCGTTTCACAACCGGCCGGCAATGCCGTTCCAATCCGGAACGCCGGCGCGCGATGCCTGGGCGGCCGGCTGGCCCGGTCCGGCGACCGGGCCACCGTCGCGCTGTCCGGCCGCGCGTGCCTCTTGCGCGAGGCCGCGGAACGCGGAATCATCGATCAGTTCGCCATGCAGTTGGTTTGGCGGGCGTCCGTGTATTTCCCTTCCTCACCTTTTGCCAGCCATGTCCATCGATTACTCGCCGATCCCCTGTCCCGTCGTCGTGCCGCTCGACGCGATCCTGCCCGAAGAACCGCTGCTGATGATGGGGGCCGGCCCGGTTCCGATCCCGGCCGCCGTCGCGAAGGCGAACACGATCGTGATCAACCACCTCGGTGCGACGATGGCGAAGATCATCGAGCAGGTGAAGGAGATGGCGCGCTACGTGTTCCAGACCCGCACGAAGTGGGTGCTCGGCGTCGCGGGCCCCGGCTCGGCCGCGATGGAAATGGCGATCTCGAACCTCGCCTGGCGCGGCACACGCGTGCTGTCGATCCGCAACGGCTTCTTCAGCGCGCGGATGGCCGAGATGGCCACGCGCGTCGGCGCCGACGTCGCGACGCTCGAAGTGGCCGACCGCGCGGTCGCGAGCCTCGACGAGATCGCGGACGCGATCGCGCGCGAGCGGCCCGAGATCGTCACGATCGTGCAGGGCGAGACATCGAACACCGTGTGGAACCGCGACCTGCGCGACATCGCGGCGCTCGCGAAGGCGGCCGGCGCGCTGGTCGTCGTCGACGCGGTGTGCACGCTGTCGACGATGCCGCTCGACATGGACGCATGGGGCATCGACGCGGTGATCACCGGCGGCCAGAAGGGGCTGTCATCGATCCCGGGCGTGTCGCTGATCGCGTTTTCCGACGCCGCGTGGGAGCGCATGAAGCATCGCCCGGAGCCGAATACGCACTGGTGCCTCGACATGGCGCTCGCGGAGAACTTCTGGCACAACGCCGGCTATCACTACACGGCGCCGGTGTCGGGCGTGCTCGCGCTGCACGAGGCGCTGCGGCTGGTTTGCGCGGAGACGCTGGAAAGCCGCTTCGCGCGCCACCTGCGCTGCTCGCTCGCGCTGCAGGCGGGTGTCGAGTCGATGGGGCTCAAGCTTTATGCGCCGAAGGACTGCCGGCTCAATTCGGTGGTCGGGATCGAGACGCCGGAAGGGCTCACGCCCGGGATGGTCTGCGGCCATATCTCGAAGCAGTATCAGGTCGAGATCTCGGGCTCGTTCGGGTTGCCGATCGTGCGGATCGGGCAGATGGGCGAGCAGTGCCGCGAACATAACCTGTTCCGCACGCTGCATGCGTTCGGCCGCACGATGGTCGACCTGAAGGTGCCGGTCGACCTGCCGGCCGGCGTCGCGGCGCTCGAACAGGAACTGTCGCGACGCGGCGCGTAACGCCGCACGCGGCCGACCGGCGTCGGGGGCAGGCTGGGCCGCGATCGGGCGATCGCGCTCAGCGGCCCTGCATCGCGCGCCGGTACATATTCGGCGTCGTGCCGTGCGCGTCGCGAAAGCGATGGCTGAAGTGGCCGGCGTTCGCGTAGCCGCAGTCGGCCGCGACCTGCGCGAGCGGCAGCGACGTCGTGCGCAGCAGTTCGCGCGCCCGCGCGAGCCGCTGCTCGGCGACCCACGCGTGCGGCGCGCGGCCGAACGACAGCCGGAACATCCGCGAGAAGTGGTATTCGGACAGCGCGGCGACGTCGGCCAGTTCGCCGAGCGTCAGCGGCTGCGTCAGGTACGTGTCGATGTAGTCGCGCACGCGGCGGCGCACGGCCGGCGCAAGCCCGCCGCGGAACGACGCGTCGGTGCGCGTCGTGCTCTGCCCGCGCAGCAGCAGGCTCAGCACCTCGTGCGCGGTCTCGTTCACGCGCAGCCGCTTGTCGGCATCGTCCCAGCCGTCCAGCGCGAGCGAGCGCAGCAGCGCGGCGACGCGCGCATCCTCGAAATAGGTGCGGTCGGCGAGCTTCAGCTCGCGCGGCTCGCGGTCGAGTTCGCGGATCGCGCGCTGCGTGAAGTGCTCGGGCAGGAAGTACAGGTGAATGAAGTGCATCTCGCCCCGCACCCACCAGCGCGATTCGTGGTCGCCCGGCAGCGCGCACAGCAGGCTCGGCGCGCCGTAGCGCGGCACGCGTTCGCGCTCGGTCCGGTAGCCGCCGTCGAGGTAGCACGACAGCGTGTGGTGGCCGGGCTGCTCGTAGATCGTCTCGCTTTCGTCGGTGATCCGCGTCCATTCGGCGATCGCGAGATGGTCGCCGAGCCACGCGAAGCGCTCGAGCGTCGCGTTCGCGTCGGCGAGCGTGCGGCAGACCGACTGCAGGCCGAACGGCAAATCGCCGCCGGCCAGGGTGGCGGCGCGGTCGACGGGCGGAGCGGAGAGGGAGAAGCTCATGGTGCGACGAGTATAAGCGGGCGCGCCGCACCGGGTGCGGCGGCCGGAAAAAGACCGCAATTCCGGACAATCGGCGCGCGCCGCGCGGCGGCATAGTCGGAGTCCCGTTTCATCTGATTTCCGGACCATCGCCGCCATGAACCTGTCGCTTTATTTCGTCACCGTGCTGATCTGGGGCACCACCTGGATCGCGATCAAGTGGCAGCTCGGCTCCGTGCCGCCGCCCGTGTCGATCGCATGGCGCTTCTGGCTCGCGGCCGCCGTGCTGTTCGCGCTGCTGCGCGTGATGCGCCGGCCGGTCCGGCCGCCGCGCGAAGCCTGGCGCTACCTCGTCGCGCAGGGCTTCGCGCTGTTCTGCCTGAATTTCCTGTGCTTCTACTACGCGGAGCAGGTCGTGCCGAGCGGGCTCGTCGCGGTGATCTTCTCGACCGCGCCGCTGCTGAACTCGATCAACGGCCGGCTGTTCATGGGCCGCCCGCTGCGGCCGTCAGCGATTGCCGGCGCGCTGCTCGGCCTGGTCGGCATCGCGTGCCTGTTCTGGCAGCAGATGGCCGGCCATCTCGACGATCACGCAACCTGGATCGGGCTCGCGATCGCGTTCGCGGGCACGATGTGCTTCTCGGCCGGCAACCTGCTGTCGAGCCGGATGCAGTCGATGGGGCTGCACCCGCTCGCGACCAATGGCTGGGCGATGCTGATCGGCGCGGCGATCCTGACCGTCGGCAGCGCGGTGGCCGGGATGTCGTTCACGCTCGACATGAGCCCGCGTTATCTCGGCGCGCTCGTCTACCTCGCCGTGCCGGGCTCGGTGATCGGCTTCACCGCGTACCTGACCCTCGTCGGCCGGATCGGGCCGGAGCGCGCCGCGTACTGCACGGTGCTGTTCCCGATCGTCGCGCTGGCCGTGTCGACGGTATTCGAGGGTTACCAGTGGTCGCCGCTCGCGGTGATCGGGCTGCTGCTCGTGGTGGCCGGCAATCTCGTCGCGTTCGACCTGACGCGCCGGCTGTTTCTCCGGACGGCGTGACGACGGCCGGACGGGTGACGCGCTGCATGGCGCGACCAGGCGTCAGGTTGACTTGGTTGACTTGGTTTCGATTCGAGGCTAGGCTTGAACCTCCGGTTGGATAAGGAGGCGGAGATGGTCAGGCAGGCTCATGCACTTGAAAGCGCGGCTGCGATTCTCGATGTCGAGACCGAGGAGGCGTTGCGCAGCGCCGTTGGTGCCGCGACCATGCTCGGTCCCGATCGGGCGCGTGCGCTGCTCAAGCTGTCGGACGAACAGCTCGGGCACCTGTTCAAGATCGGCATCGCCCAGGTCATCGATCTGGCGGGCACGATCACGTTCGGCATCGCTGCCGCTGCGACCCGCGACAGGCAACCTTCCGGCCGCACGAAGCAGCATGCGAAGCCGGCGGCACGCGCGGATGCTGCGGCCGCTGATTTCGAGCGGCGCGCGCTGGCCGAACGGCGGGCGCTCGTCGCACAGGGCGCGCTGCTGCCGGCCGCGGAGATCTGGGCAAGGCTCGGCATGACGCGGCAGGCGCTCAGCAAGGCGGTCGTGTCCGGGCGCATCTTCACGGTCGACGTGGGGGCGGTGCAGTACTACCCGGCCTTTTATCTGACGGGCGATATCGATCGCAAGACGCTGGGAAAGGTGACGCAACGCCTGGGTGGTTTGCCGGGATGGAGCAAATGGCAATTCTTGACGACGCCCAAGGCGTCCCTTGGCAACGTCACGCCGCTGAAAGCGCTGTCGCAAGGAAGGCGCGAAGAGGTGGAGCGTGCCGCGGCGGCGTTCGCGGAGCGCTAGGGGGTGCGGTCGACGTTGAGGCCACCGAGCGAACACTTCGCGAATGCGACGCTGGTTACGCGGGAGATTGCGCCGTCGGCGCTGGTGCGCGTCTCCCGATACGAGACAGGCGAGCCATACTTCGGCAAGTCGGGCGGCAACCGTTTCGACGACCCGCGCCAGCGGCGCCGGTATGGCACCAGCTATTTCGGTTTCGACCTGCACTGCGCGTTCGCCGAGACGGTGCTGCACGACGAAGTCGCGGATCTCGCTGTCGGTGGCTTCCCGCTCGTGACGACCGAGCTTGAGCGCTTCGTGCTTTCGTTCACCGGCTTGCCGCTGACGGTGGCCGTCCTGCACGGCCTGCCGCTGAAAAACCTCGGCGGCGACGGGGCGCTGTCGACCGTCGCACCGTACGATATCCCGCAGCAATGGTCGCTCGCCGTACACGGGCATGGTCGTCGGGTCGACGGCTTTCTGTATATGTCACGTCATCTCAACACGTCGGAAGCGCTTGTGCTCTTCGATCGTGCCGAACCCAAACTCAGGCTCGAGCGCGCCGTTCCGTTCCGGCACCACACCGAGGCTGCCCGCGTGCTGCGGGACTTCAACATATTGCCGCGTTAAGCCGCGTATCGCCGGCCACCCGACGGGCGGCTTCGGACGGCATTCCGTCAGAAGGGACGGCGCGCGCGATTCCCCGCGGCCCGTTCATGCGGCCGCGCCGCTCCCGGCAACACGCGCCTGTCGCTGGTACAGCACCATCGACAGCGCGACGCCCGCGGCGGCGGCCACCGCCGCGAACAGGAACACCTGCGGATAGCCGAACGCACCCGCGACATAACCGGCGAGAGGGCCCGTGATGCCGAGCGACAGGTCGAGGAACACCGAGTACGCGGACAGCGCCGCGCCGCGGCTCGCGGGCGGCACGAGCGCGACGGCCTCGACGCCGAGCGCCGGGAAGATCAGCGCAAAGCCGAAGCCCGTCAGCGCCGCGCCGACGAGCGCGACGTGCGGCACCGGCGCGAGCCACAGCAGCACGAGGCCCGAGCATTCGAACGCGAACGACACGATCGCGACGCGGAAGCCGCCGTAGGTCTTGATCGTGTTCGCGAACAGCAGGCGCGCGCCGATGAACAGCGTGCCGAACACGGTCAGCGACAGCGCGGCGTTCGGCCAGTGGCGCGCCGCGTAGTACAGCGTGACGAAGGTCGCGATCGAGCCGAAGCCGGCCGAGCCGAGCGCGAGGCCGAGGCCGTGCGGCAGCACGCGCGTGAACACACTCGCATACGACATCCGCTCGCCGTGCACGAGCGGCACCGAATCGATCAGGCGCGCGAGGTAGAAGCCGAGCGCGGCGAGCGCGATCACGATCACGCCGATCAGCGCCGGATTCAGCGTATGCGCGATCGCGACGCCGACCGGCGCGCCGAGCGCGAGCGCGCCGTAGGTCGCGATGCCGTTCCACGAGATCACCTTCGCGTTGTGCGCGACGCCGACCCGGCCGATGCCCCACAGGATCGCGCCGGTGCCGCACAGGCTTTCGCCGACGCCGAGCACGAGCCGGCTCGCGACCAGCAGCACGAGGCTCGCGACCGGCCAGTGCGCGAGCAGCAGCGCGACCAGCAGCAGCACACCCGACACGCCGCAGCCGACCAGCCCGCGCAGCACCGTCTGCTTCGGGCCGAGCGTATCGGCGAAGCGCCCGGCGAGCGGCCGCGACGCGAGCGTCGCGAAGTACTGGACGCTGATCGCACCGCCCGCGACGATCGCGGAAAAGCCGAGGTCGTCATGGACGAAGCCCGGCAGCACCGCGAGCGGCAGGCCGATGGTCAGGTAGCAGATGAACGTGAAGCAGACGACGGACACGATTTGCAGCGTGACCGCGAACCCGCTGCGTGCTGGTGTGGCGGAATCGGATGACATGGGGTCGGAACGAATGAGCGAAACGGAGCGTGACGGAACGGAAGACGGCGCAAAACGGAATCGGGATTTTCCCATGGAACCGGTTTTCACGCAGGTACCATTTAGTTAATCGCGACCCGTTTTCGCGCGTCACGGATCGGCGCCGGCCGCCGGGAAGGCAGTGCGGAAAAGGCGTCGGGCGGCCCCGGCGCTCATATCGCGGCAGTTATATGGGCCTCATGCGTGATGGGCTATGGGTTGCGAAATTTGATGGTGATAGCGTGCAAACTGTCAGAAAGACGTCGGTCGAGCGCTTCGCGCAGGCCGCCTAGCCCCCCAATTGAAGAACCATCGAGACATGAGTGAGCCGATCCGCTTCTACCATCGTCACGCAATCCGCGAAGTCAGCGGCGCGGACGTTACCCGCACCGTGCTGCAGTACCTGCGCGAGGACGCGCATTGCACCGGTACCAAGGAAGGCTGCGCGGAAGGCGACTGCGGCGCGTGCACGGTCGTCGTCGGCGAGCTGACCGACGCCGGCGCGGTCGAGTTCAAGGCCGTCAACGCATGCATCCAGTTCCTGCCGACGCTCGACGGCAAGGCGCTGCTGACGGTCGAGGACCTGCGCCAGCCGGACGGCGCGCTGCATCCGGTGCAGCAGGCGATGGTCGACTGCCATGGTTCGCAATGCGGGTTCTGCACGCCCGGCTTCGTGATGTCGATGTGGGCGTTGTACGAGAAGCACGGCCACGAAGGCTGCGGCAGCGCGTGCGCGAAGGCGAAGGACGTGCCGACGCGCACCGAGATCGCCGACGCGCTGACGGGCAACCTGTGCCGCTGCACCGGTTATCGCCCGATCGTCGATGCGGCCGTGCAGATGTTCGATGCGCCGGCGCCGTCGGCACCGGTCGACGCGGCCGCGCTCGCCCGCACGCTCGCGTCGCTCAGGCGCGACGACACGTTCGACTACGCGACGATCGACGGCGCGCGCTTCGCGGCGCCGCGCACGCTCGACGCGCTGGCCGCGCTGAAGGTCGAACGGCCCGACGCGCGGATTCTCGCGGGCAGCACCGACATCGGCCTGTGGGTCACGAAGCAGATGCGGCGGCTCGACGACCTGATCTACGTCGGCCAGATCGCCGAACTGCAGCGCGTCGTGGAGCGCGGCGACTGGATCGAGATCGGCGCGGGCGTGACGGTCGAGAACGCGTATGCGGCACTGGCCGGCACCTATCCGGAGCTGACCGAGATGTGGAAGCGCTTCGCATCGCTGCCGATCCGCAATGCGGGCACGCTCGGCGGCAACGTCGCGAACGGCTCGCCGATCGGCGATACGATGCCCGGCCTGATCGCGCTCGGCGCGCGCGTCGTGCTGCGCGGCGGCGACACGGTGCGCGAGCTGCCGCTCGAGGCGCTCTACACGGGCTACCAGCAGAAGGACATGGCGCCGCACGAATTCGTCGTCGGCGTGAAGGTGCCGACCCGCACCGGCGCGCGCGAGAAACTGCAGTTCCGCACGTACAAGCTGTCGAAACGGTTCGACTCCGACATCTCGGCTGTCTGCGCGGCGTTCGCGTTCATCGCGGACGGCGACACGATCCGCGAGCCGCGCATCGCGTTCGGCGGGATGGCCGCGACGCCGAAGCGCGCGGCGCACACCGAAGCCGTGCTCGACGGCGCGCTGTGGCACGAAGCCACCGCGCAGGCCGCGATGCTGGCGCTCGAGCGCGACTACCAGCCGCTGTCCGACATGCGCGCGACGAGCACGTATCGCCTCGATACCGCGAAGAACCTGATGTATCGCTTCTGGCTGGAGACGCGCCCGCACGACCCGCTGCCGCCGCAAGCCCTGAATGTGCGTGAAGTGGCCGCCGAAGCCGGCGCCGACGCGGCGCGCGTCTGAAGACGGAGAACACCGAAGATGAACCAGCAAGCAGAACCGTTTCTGAGCACCCTCGACCCGCAGGCCGACGCCGCGCAGGTGCATGTATCGCGCGCGCACGAATCCGCGCACCTGCACGTCAGCGGGCGTGCCACCTACACCGACGACATTCCGGTCGTCGCGGGCACGCTGCACGCGGCGCTCGGATTGTCGGCGAAGCCGCACGCGAAGATCGTGTCGATGAACTTCGACGCGGTGCGCGCGACGCCGGGCGTGGTCGCCGTGTTCACGGCCGACGACATCCCGGGCGTCAACGATTGCGGCCCGATCATCCACGACGATCCGGTGCTCGCCAAGGGCATCGTGCAGTTCGTCGGCCAGCCGATGTTCATCGTCGTCGCGACGTCGCATGAAACCGCGCGGCTCGCCGCGCGCCGCGCGAAGGTCGACTACGAGGAACTGCCCGCGATCCTGACCGCGCAGGAAGCGCGCCAGGCCGAAACCTACGTGATCCCGCCGCTGAAGCTCGCGCGCGGCGACGCGGCCGCGCGGCTCGCCGCCGCGCCGCACCGCGAGTCGGGCGAGATGCTGCTCGGCGGCCAGGAGCAGTTCTACCTGGAAGGGCAGATCGCGTACGCGGTGCCGAAGGACGACGACGGGATGCACGTGTACTGCTCGACGCAGCACCCGAGCGAGATGCAGCACCTCGTCGCGCACGTGCTCGGCGTCGCGTCGCACAACGTGCTGGTCGAATGCCGCCGGATGGGCGGCGGGTTCGGCGGCAAGGAATCGCAGTCGGGCCTGTTCGCGTGCTGCGCGGCGCTCGCCGCGTGGAAGCTGCTGTGCCCGGTGAAGCTGCGCCCGGACCGCGACGACGACATGATGATCACCGGCAAGCGGCACGACTTCCATTACCGCTTCGACGTCGGCTACGACGACGACGGCCGCCTCGACGGCGTGGCGCTCGAGATGACGTCGCGCTGCGGCTTCTCGGCCGACCTGTCGGGCCCGGTGATGACGCGCGCGGTGTGCCACTTCGACAACGCGTACTGGCTGGGCGACGTCGACATCGCCGGCTACTGCGGCAAGACCAACACGCAGTCGAACACCGCGTTCCGCGGCTTCGGCGGCCCGCAGGGCGCGTTCGCGATCGAATACATCCTCGACGACGTCGCGCGCGCGCTCGACCGCGATCCGCTCGACGTCCGCTACGCGAACCTGTACGGCAAGACCGAGCGCAACGTGACGCCGTACGGGCAGACGGTCGAGGACAACGTGCTGCAGGAGCTGCTCGGCGAACTCGAGACGACGAGCGACTACCGTGCGCGGCGCGCGGGCGTGCGCGAATTCAATGCGCGCAATACGGTGCTGAAGAAGGGCATCGCGCTCACGCCGGTGAAGTTCGGGATCGCGTTCAACGTCACGCACTTCAACCAGGCCGGCGCGCTGGTGCATATCTACACCGACGGCTCGGTGCTCGTGAACCACGGCGGTACGGAGATGGGGCAGGGGCTCAACACGAAGGTCGCGCAGGTCGTCGCGCACGAGCTCGGCATCCGCTTCGGCCGGATTCGCGTGACGGCGACCGACACGAGCAAGGTCGCGAACACGTCCGCGACGGCCGCGTCGACGGGCTCGGACCTGAACGGCAAGGCCGCGCAGGATGCGGCGCGCCAGTTGCGCGAGCGGCTCGCGGTGTTCGCGGCGAAGCAGTTCGGCGACGGCGAGGTCGACGCGGCCGACGTGAAGTTCGGCAACGACGTCGTGTGGGTCGGCGGCCAGGGCGTGCCGTTCGGCGAAGTGATCGCGAAGGCCTACCTTGCACGTGTGCAGTTGTGGTCCGACGGTTTCTACGCGACGCCGAAGCTGTACTGGGATCAGTCGAAGCTGCAGGGCCGGCCGTTCTACTACTACTCGTACGGCGCAGCCGTGTCGGAAGTCGTGATCGATACGCTGACGGGCGAGATGCGCACGCTGCGCGTCGATGCGCTGCACGACGTGGGTGCGTCGCTGAACCCGGCGCTCGACATCGGCCAGGTCGAAGGCGCGTTCATCCAGGGGATGGGCTGGCTGACGACCGAGGAGCTGTGGTGGAGCCAGGGCGGCAAGCTGATGACGCATGCGCCGTCTACGTACAAGATCCCGACCGTCAACGACACGCCGCCCGAATTCAACGTGCGGCTGTTCGAGAACCGCAACGTCGAGGACAGCATCCACAGGTCGAAGGCCGTCGGCGAGCCGCCGCTGCTGCTGCCGTTCTCGGTGTTCTTCGCGGTGCGCGACGCGATCGCGGCGGTCGGCGACTACAAGGTGAACCCGCCGCTCGACGCGCCGGCGACCGGCGAGTCGATCCTGCGCGCGGTGAATGCGGTGCGTGCGGCCCGCGCGGGTCAGGCAGGCTGACATGAAACGACCCACACGCTCACGTTGTTCGCTGCCTCCCGAGGGGGCGGTCAGCCTCCTTGGGGCGGCCCGGCGGAGGCTGAGATGAAACGCCCCCCACGCTCACGTTGTTCGCTGCCCCCCGAGGGGGTGGTCAGCCTCCTTGGGGTGGCCCGGCGGAGGCTGACATGAACGGGCCCGCACGCTCGCTTCGCACCGCGTCGCCCCCGACGTTCGTGCAGGGCACCGGCCGGCGCAACCGCGCGACCGGCGCGCCGGCGCCGATGCACATCGTGCTGTTCGGCGCCGGGCATGTCGGTCACGCGCTCGTCACGCTGCTCGGCGCGCTGCCGTGCATCGTGCAGTGGGTCGACACGCGCGACGAGCTGTTCCCGGACGAATGTCCGCCGAACGTGCAGCCGGAGCCGACCGACACGCCGGAGGCCGTCGTCGATGCGGCGCCGCCCGGCGCGTACTTCCTCGTGATGACGCACAACCACGCGCTCGACTTTGCGCTCGCCGCGCAGATCATGCGGCGGCGCGACTACGCGTACTTCGGGATGATCGGCTCGCGCACCAAGCGCGTGAAGTTCGAGCGCCGGCTCGCGGCGCGCGGCGTCGATCCGGCGCGGCTCGTGGAGATGGTGTGCCCGATCGGCGTCGCGGGCATCGTCGACAAGACGCCGGGCGCGATCGCCGTGGCCGTGTGCGCGGAGCTGCTGCAGGCGCGCTCGGGCATGCCGGTGGCCGACGCGAAGGCGGCCGCGGCAGGGCGCGCGCGCGACGACGTGTCCTGCGCGCGGTAACGTCGCACGGCCGCGCGTTTTTGCATACACTGCACGGCAACGCGCGGCATCGGGCCGCGCCTTTCCGTGCAGGCGCCATGTCCGATCACCCGATCTATCTCGACGCGCTCGATGCGAGCCTCGTCGCCATCGAGCGCTGGCTGTCCGGCGTCGACACCGCGCCCGCGGCGCTCGACGCGCTGCTCGCGCCGTTTTCCACCGGTTTCACGATGATCCTGACCGACGGCCGCGTAATCGACCGCGACGGCACACGCGCGCTGTTCGCGAAGCTCGCCGGCGCGAAGCCGGGGCTGCGCATCACGTTGTCGGAGATCCGCGTGCTCGCGGCCGACGCATCGCATGCGGTGATCACCTATCTCGAAGCGCAGCACGCGGCATCGGGCGAGCTGCCCGCGCGGCGCGCGACTGCCGTGTTCGAACGCGACGCGGCAGGCGTCGTGCGCTGGACCCATCTGCAGGAAACCTTCTGCACGGCCTGAGCCGTAAGAGCGACCGCGCCGCGTGTCAGCGCTTGCGGGTGCGGGCGACCGTCAGCTCGTCGGACACGCTCTGCATCAGCGCGCACAGCCACGCGATGTCGGTCGGGCGGTCGGGCTGCGGATGCGTGAGCAGGTAGCTCTTGATGCGCGGGAACGGCACCGGCGGCGTGACGACGACGAGCGGCAGCAACTGCGCGTAGTGCGTCGCGAAGCGGCGCGTCGTCGTGAAGATCAGGTCCGACTGCAGCAGCACCTGCGGCACGATCCCGAAGTAAGGCAGCGTCGTCACGATGCGCCGCGCGAGGCGCGCGCGTGCGAGGCCGATCTCGATCGCGTTGCGCTTGTCGCCGGTGTACGGCGTGGGCGCGACATGCGCGGCCGACGCATACGCTTCGCGCGTGAGCGGCACGTGCGCGAGCGGGTGCGCTTCGCGCATCAGGCACACGATCGTGTCGGAGAACAGGTCATGGCGCGCGAACTGCGGGTCGGGCTTCGGCCAGTTGCCGATCACGAGATCGAGCGCGCCCGATTCGAGCGCGCCCGCGTGGTCGAGCGCGGGATTCAGCGAATCGATTTCCAGGTGCGCATGCGGCGCCGCGTCGCGAAAGCGCTCGATCAGCGTCGGCATGAAGAAATCGTTCAGATAGTCGGGCGCGGCGACGCGGAACGTGCGGCGCGCGGACGACGGGTCGAAATCGCCGTGCGGCGTCGCGATGAAGTCGACCTCGCGCAGCGCGCGCTGCGCGGCTTCGAGCAGCGACGCGCCGTATTCGGTCGGCACCATCCCGGATTTGCCGCGCACGAGGATCGGGTCGTTCAGCGTCTCGCGCAGCTTGCGCAGCGCGGTGCTGATCGCGGGCTGGGTCTGGTTCAGCCTCAGCGCGGCCTGCGTGACGCTGCGCTCGAGCAGCAGCGTGCGCAATACGCGCACGAGCCAGATGTCGAGCGAGGCGGTACGGTCGTCGTCTTCCATCGGTGCGGGTGATTCGGGGGAAGCGTAACCTTACCGCAGCTGCACGTTGCCGTGCGTGATACCGGCCATCACGCCCGGCCCTTCGGCAGCGTGCTGATTCGCTTGACCTCGCTCGATTCGAGCCAGTTCGGCGTGCGCGCGCAGTACAGCACCATCGGCAGCGCGTCTTCACCCCAGAACAATTGCTTGTTCATCCAGAACGTCGGCACGCCGAACACGCCGAGCGCGATCGCGTCGGCATTGTTGCGGGCCAGTTGCGCACTGGTCTCCTCGAATTCGATCAGCTCGTCGCCGTGGCCGACGCCGACGCGTTCGCACAGCGCCGCGAAACCTTCGGGCGTCGACGGATCGTTGCCTTCGCGCCAGATGAAGCGGTACATCTCCAGCACCGTTACGATATCGGCGCGCAGCGCGATCGCGAGGCGCAACACCTTGTCGGAATCGAACGGGTGCGCGGGCGGCATCTTGAAGCGGATCCCGAGCTGTTCCGCGCGAAACAGCGCGTGACGGTACGTGAACACGCGTTTGGCCGGCACGTCGGCGCTCGGGCGTTGACCCCAGTGGCGCTGCAGGTCCATGAGCGACACGGCGACCGGTTCGAACGGCACGTCCGGCCATTTGTCGTGCTGTTCGAGCAGCAGATAGGAGAACGGCGACACGAAGTCGAAGAACCAGGCGGGCTGGGCGGTGTCGAGGCCGGTTGTCATGACGATCTCCAGAGGGTGGGGCATACGGCGGCCTCCATGGTACGCGGGCGGGCGCGCATGCAGCAATGATCGCGGATCGTCCGCCTACGCGGAACCGGGAGTCGCCCGGGGGGCCTCGCCGGCCGGAGGCGACCCGGCGTCGGCTGGTGCCTGCGGCTTTCCGCCGGCGCCGGACGACCCCGCCAGCGTGTCCTGGTCGTGCGCGGTGAGCCGTTCGCGCACGAAGCCGATGTGCTCGCGCAGCACGTAGAACTGCCCCGCGTAGGCGAGCGGCATCTTCATCCGGTTCACCGCTTCCTCGATGTCGTCGAGCTCGTCGAGCAACCGGACGCGTTCCTCGGCCGTGTGCTCGCCGAGCGCGCGGCGCTCGAGCGCGATCAGCGCGCCATACCAGCGATAGATGCGCGAGCGCACGCGCCAGCCGTACAGCGACGGCACGAGCCGCAGCCCGGGGATCAGCACGACGATCAGCGGCACGATCACGACGAGCAGCCGGTCGACGAGGCTCGCGACCCAGAACGGCAATCTCCGGTACAGGAAGGTCTTGCCCGACTTGTAGTAGCGCGCGGCATCGTCGGACAGCGGGAAGCCGCGCGTGACGGACGACGGGAATTCGCCCGCGTGCTGCAGGATCGTCGCGTGGCCGTGCACCTCGCGCGCGGCCTCGATCAGCAGGTCGGACAGCGCGGGGTGCAGCGAGTCGCGCGCGACCAGCTCGATCGTCGGCGCGACGGTATGGATGTCGGCGGGCGGCAGGTTCCGGCCGAGATCGTAGACGCCCATCGGCAGCGTGATCGCGGTCAGGTACGGAAAGCGCCGCGCGTACGCTTCGGCCTGCGTGAACGAATACACGTGCACGCCGGGCGCGCGGAACAGTTTCGCCATCACGGGGATCTGCGTCGAGTCGCCGGACAGGAACGCGGCGTCGATCTTGCCGTCGAGCAGCGCGGTCGCGGCGTCCTCGCCGGCGGTGGGCAGCAGCTCGGTCGGGCCGCCCGGCACGATGCCGTTCATCTTCAGCAGCGCGAGGCTCAGCTCGCGCGCGCCGCTGCCTTCCGCGCCGAGCGCGAGCCGCTTGCCCTTGAAGTCGGACAGGCGCGCGACGATCGGGCCGCGGTACATGATCGCGAGCGGCACGTAGCCGATGCTGCCGAGCGATACGAGTTGTTCGTCGCGCTCCTTCGGGCCGATGCCGCTCTGCACGAAGCCGACGTCGACCGGCGCGTTCGGGTTCGACAGCCGTTCGAGATTCTGCGCGGATCCTTCGGACGATTGGACGTCGAGCGTGACGCCGTTCTTCGCGAGGATGGCCTTGTATTTCTGCGCGGCGTTCCAGTACGTGCTGCCGGGCGGCCCGGCCGAGATCACGAGCGTGGACGGCGGCGCCGGCTGGATCAGCCTGACCGCGAGCCAGACGGCCGCGCCCGCGAGCAGCACGGTCGGGCCGATCGACAGCGCGAGGTCGCGCCACGACACCGCGACGAAGCGGGCGAGGATGCGGCGAGGCGGGCGAGGGAGGGCAGGCTTCATGGGGTAGGCGGATGACGCTGGCGTGACGCATCGATGACGGCCGTCATGGACGATGCGGATTCTCGCGGCGATGGTACCCGGTTTCGCCGCGCATGCGCGAGTCGGGCGCCGCTTCGTCAAAAGCTTTGCGCTTCCGCGGGCGCTGGATTACATTGTGCGACGCAGCCGCGCCCGATTCGCGCGCGACCCGGCACGCAATTAGACCGGGCGCGTCCGGCCGGCGGCTGTCCGGCCCGGCCGGCCCGCTATCGCGCGCGCCGGCTGTCGGCCCGTCTCGCCTCTCTCGCATCGCCGTGGAAATCACCGGCTGTCCCGCCCGTTCGCGCGCGGGCCGGCTGTCTTTGGGGGTATCCGGCCGTACTGTGCACGGCCGTTCCGGAGTTACAAGGAGATAGCATGAAGTCGATCGTGTTGAGAGCGTTGGGCGTCGCCGCCGTGGCGGCCTGTTTGTCGGGCAGCGTGTATGCGCAGTCGAGCGATGCGGCGGCAACCGAAGCGCCGGCGGCCGCGACGAGCGCGCCGAAGGCCGCCGCGAAAACCGCGAAGAAGGCGAACCGCAAGCTCGGCTACGCGGTGCGCAAGGCGATTTCGAAGGAAAGCGGCGTGGATGTGGCGAACCTCGTCGTGCGTTCGAAGGGCGGCGCGATCTCGCTGGAGGGCACGATGCCGGCCCAGGATCAGATCGACAAGGCCGAAGCTGCAGCCAAGGGCGTGAAGGGCGTGACGTCGGTCACGAACAAGCTGACGGTCCAGCAGCAGTGATGCCGGGCGGCGGCGCGTGAGCGCCGCAGGTGCCTGCTTTCGGGCGGGCCCCGGCATGCCGGGGCCCGTTTGCGCTTCAAAGTCTGCAAGCCGCGTGCGACGCGGCGGTGGACCGATAACGATATCGAGAGGGCGGCGATGGCGAGGCTCGGGTGGGGCAGGCGGATGGTTTTCGGCGCGGCGCTGGCCGCTGTCGCGATGCTCGGCGCCTGCAACGGCGACGAATCGGCCGAGCGCAACCGGCTGCCCGGCTTCGTGTCCGGCAGCGTGCGCACGACGGCCTACGACGGCGCCAGTGACGATTTGTTGACGGCCGGCCTCGGCAAGACGGGGCTCGCGGCGGCGACCGCGCCCGGCTTTGCGAATCCGTCCCGGCCGACGAGCGCCGAGCTGCGCCGTCTCGCGATCTGGTCGAACTACCGCGCGCTCGTCGACATGAGCGCGAACGGCGGCTACGGCCGCTTCTGGGGGCCGAACGTCGACCTCGACGGCAACGACACGCTCGGCGAAGGCAAGATCCCCGGCACCGAATATCTCGCGTATTCCGACGACGGCAGCGGCAGCAAGAACGTGACGCTGCTCGTGCAGGTGCCCGCCAGCTTCGATCCCACGCAACCGTGCATCGTCACCGCGACGTCGTCGGGCTCGCGCGGCGTGTACGGCGCGATCTCCGCGGCCGGCGAATGGGCGCTCAAGCGCGGCTGCGCGGTCGCGTACAACGACAAGGGCGGCGGCAACGGCGCGCACGAGCTCGGCACCGATACGGTCACGCTGATCGACGGCACGCTCGCCAACGCGGTGCTCGCCGGCACGGCGAGCCTGTTCACCGCGAACGTGACGAGCGGCGATCTCGCCGCGTTCAACAGCCGCTTCCCGAACCGCTATGCGTTCAAGCACGCGCATTCGCAGCAGAATCCCGAACAGGACTGGGGGCGCGCGACGCTGCAGGCGGTCGAGTTCGCGTACTGGGCGCTCAACGAGCAGTTCGGACCGCTGATCGACGGCTCGCATCACGGCGTGCGCTATCGCGCGGGCGACATCACGACGATCGCCGCGTCGGTCAGCAACGGCGGCGGCGCGTCGCTCGCGGCGGCCGAGCAGGACAACCGCGGCTGGATTACCGCGGTCGTGGTCGGCGAACCGCAGATCAACGTGCGGATGTCGCCGAACGCGATCGTGCGCACGGGCGGCCAGCCCGTGCCGTCGTTCGGCCGGCCGCTGGCCGACTACGCGACGCTCGCGAACCTGCTGCAGCCGTGCGCGGCCGCGTCGGCGTCGCTCGCCGGTGCGCCGTACCTGAGCGCGCTGCCGGCCGCGACCACGCAGTCGATCCGCACGCAGCGCTGCGCGACGCTCGCCGCGGCCGGGCTCGTGTCGGGCGCCGACCCGCAGAGCCAGGCCGCCGACGCGCTCGCGCAGCTCCACGCGGCCGGCTATCTGGCCGATTCCGACCTGCTGCAGGCGCCGATGTGGGATTCGCAGGCGATTCCGGCGATCGCGGTCACCTATGCGAACGCGTACACGCGCTCGCGCGTCATCGACAACCTGTGCAATTTCAGCTTCGCGACGACGAATGCGGCGACGGGTGCGGTCGCTTCGCCGGCCGCGTCGCCGATGACGGCCGTGTTCGGCGTCGGCAACGGCGTGCCGCCGACGGCCGGCATCAACCTCGTGTTCAACACGGGCGCGGGCATCGACCACCGGCTCGCGACGCCCGATGCGAGCTTCGCGGGCGCGCTGTGCCTGCGCCAGCTGTGGACGAACGGGATGCTCGGGATGCCCGCGAACGTCGACGCGGTGCGCGTGAACGCGAACCTGCAGGGCAAGCCGGCGATCATCGTGCACGGCCGCAGCGACGCGCTCGTGCCGGTGAACCACGCGTCGCGCGCGTACGTCGCGCAAAACGGCATCAGCGAACGCGGGCGCAGCCAGCTCGTGTTCTACGAAGTGACGAACGGCCAGCACTTCGACGCGTTCCTGCCCGTCGCGGGCTTCGACACGCGCTTCGTGCCGATCCACTACTACAACCTGCAGGCGCTGAACCTGATGTGGCGGCACCTGAAGAACGGTGCGCCGCTGCCGCCGTCGCAGGTGATCCGCACGGTGCCGCGCGGCGGCACGCCGGGCGCCGCGCCCGCGCTGACGAGCGCGAACCTGCCGCCGATCTCGGCCGCGCCGGGCGCGAACGCGATCACGACTGGCGCCGGCGCGATCGACGTGCCGCTCTGACGGCGCCCGCCGCGCCGCCATCACGAAGCCGGACAGCCGTCCGGCTTTTTCTTTTGATCGCGTGGAATCGGTCCCGTGCCGCCTTTTATCCGAATGGCGAGTGCCGTAACAAATTATTACTTTACGGCGGTAAATCGGGAACCTAATATGCGCCGGTATTTTCACTTAATTTAATAAATTACAGATACGAGATATTCCTTTCCATTTAATTAATCGATCCTTTCGATTTTGTTAAATCGGCTCGAGTTGTGATTGGTCGCTGTTCTGCGATTAATCGGCATCGCGCCGGCGGGGATTGTTCGTCTGCTCTAAGTGAAGCGGCCTTGTCGGGGCTGGCTTTGCGGGGCGTGCTTTTGCCGTCGATTTTGTGCTCATGCGAATGCGTAGAATGAATTCGTATTGCTGCGGATTATCGAATTGTCGTGTGTAATGGAATTGATTTCTTTGTGCTGTCGCAAAAAAATATGGGTGGGGTAAATCGTGCCGATCGGTATTCGCCGATCCGGTAAAAAACTCGGAGTGCGTCGCATAACGAATGCATTCCCGGTGCGGAGCGCCGGCGCAAACGATCCTTTGCGGCCGGCGGTATTTATCGTTCTGTTCGAGAGGCAATAATGACGACACGGAAGTCCTTGAAAGACGGTTTCGCGCTATTTGGAACGACACTGAGCGTGCCGCTCGCCGCAGCCGCGGCCGCGGCGCTGCTCGTCACGGGGTGCGGCGGCGACGACGGGCCGAGCCCGTCCGCTTCGGCTGCAACCGCGGCCGCGACGACGTCCGGTGGCAGCACGTCGGCCAGCACCGACGCAACGGCCGCCGCCGCGGCCGACCAGCCGTACGTCGACAACGACGTGTACGGCACCGGGCCGAACGACGCGGTCACGGATTCGACGGAAGGCGCCGCGGTCGTGCACCGCCAGGTCACGATCGGCGGCAAGACCGTCAAGTACACGGCCACCACGGGCCACCTGACGACGATCGATCCGATCACGTCGGCGCCGAACGCGAAGATGTTCTACGTCGCGTACACGCAGGACAATCCCGATCCGTCGAAGCCGCGCCCGGTCACGTTCTTCTACAACGGCGGCCCCGGCTCGTCGTCGGTCTACCTGCTGCTCGGCTCGTACGGGCCGAAGCGCCTGCAGTCGTCGTTCCCGAACTTCACGCCGCCCGCGCCGTACAAGCTGCTCGACAACCCCGACAGCCTGCTCGACCGCACCGACCTCGTGTTCATCAACCCGGTCGGCACCGGTTATTCGGCGGCGATCGCCCCGGCGAAGAACAAGGACTTCTGGGGCACCGACCAGGACGCGCGCTCGATCGACCGCTTCATCCAGCGCTACCTGACCAAGTACTCGCGCTGGAATTCGCCGAAGTTCCTGTACGGCGAGTCGTACGGCACCGCCCGCAGCGCGGTCGTGTCGTGGGTGCTGCACGAGGACGGCATCGACCTGAACGGGATCACGCTGCAGTCGTCGATCCTCGACTACGCGAACGCGCTGTCCGCGCCGGGTACGTTCCCGACGCTCGCGGCCGATGCGTTCTACTGGAAGAAGACGACGGTCAACCCGACGCCGACCGATCTCGACGCGTACATGGTCCAGGCCCGCAACTACGCGGACAACACGCTCGCGCCGCTCGCGCAGAAGCCGAACCCGCAGGACGGCGGCTTCGTGAACGTGCGGCTGAACCTGAACCTGCAGACCGCACAGCAGATGGGTTCGTACATCGGCACGGATCCGACGTCGCTGATCCAGACCTTCGGCAACCCGGCCGCGCTCGGCAACGTGCCGTCGTCGAACGACAACCCGCCGTACACGTTCTTCCTGACGCTCGTGCCGGGCACGCAGATCGGCCAGTACGACGGCCGCGCGAACTTCACGGGCAAGGGCATCGCGCCGTACATCCTGCCGAACTCGGGCAGCAACGATCCGTCGATCACGAACGTCGGCGGCGCGTACACGGTGCTGTGGAACAGCTACATCAACACCGACCTCAAGTACACGTCGACGTCGTCGTTCGTGGACCTGAACGACCAGGTCTTCAACAACTGGGACTTCAGCCACACGGACCCGACCGGCGCGAACCGGGGCGGCGGCAATACGCTGTACACGGCCGGCGACCTCGCGTCGACGATGAGCGTGAACCCGGACCTGAAGGTGCTGTCGGCGAACGGCTATTTCGATGCGGTCACGCCGTTCCACCAGACGGAGCTGACGCTCGCGCAGATGCCGCTCGACCCGACGCTCAAGGCGCAGAACCTGACGATCAAGAACTACCCGTCGGGCCACATGATCTACCTGAACGACGCGTCGCGGACCGCGCTGAAGGGCGATCTCGCCAACTTCTACGACGGCATCCTCGCGAACCGCACCGCGCTGCAGCGCGTGCTGAAGCTGCAGGCGCGCACGCAGCAGCTCAAGCAGCAGCAACTGAAGCAGCAGGGGCAGTAAGCGTCGCGGGCGGCTTTGTGCCGCCCCGGATGGACGACAGCCCGATCGGCGCAGGCCGGTCGGGCTGTGTTTTTTGCGGCGGGCGATGGGCCGGCGCGTCGTGCGCCGGCGGGGCAGGACGTGATGAAGGAGGAAAGCGCGGCCGGCCCGCTTACGCGAGCACGAGCCGCACGCCGACCGCGACGAGCGTCGCGGCGAGCAGGTTGCGCAGCAGCCGCTCGGGCGCGCGCGCCGACAGCAGGCTGCCGAGCACGATGCCGGGCAGCGAGCCGAGCAGCAGCGACAGCAGCATCGACCAGTCGACCGAGCCGAGCAGCCAGTGGCCCATGCCCGCGACGAGCGTGAGCGGCACCGCGTGCGCGATGTCGGAGCCGACGATGCGGGTCGTCGCGAGCATCGGATACAGCAGCAGGAGCACGGTCACGCCGATCGCGCCGGCACCGACCGACGTCATCGACACGAGCACGCCGAGCATGGCGCCTGTGAGCACGGTCGACCACAGCGTGCGCGCGGGGCTCGGCGCGAGCGGGTTGCGCGCGGCGAACGCGGTGAGCTGCGGCCGGAAGATCAGCGCGAGCGACGTGAGCAGCAGCGCGATGCCGAGCACGAGCTGGATCATCCGCGCGGTGCCCGGCGTGTTCATCCCGTGCGTGTGCAGCCACCACAGCGTGAGCGCCGCGGCCGGGACGCTGCCCGCCGCGAGCCGGCCCGTGATGCGCCAGTCGATCGAACCCTTCAGGCCGTGGACCAGCGTGCCGGTGGCCTTGGTCGCGGCTGCGTACAGCAGGTCGGTGCCGACCGCCGTCGCGGGGTGGACGCCGAACAGCAGCACGAGGATCGGCGTCATCAGCGAACCGCCGCCGACGCCCGTCAGGCCGACGAGGATGCCGACGAACAGACCGGACAGGGAGTACAGCAGATCGATATGGGGAAGCGACATCGGAAGCAGGCGGTTATGCGGCGTTCGGCGGCGGCGCGCGGCTGCGGCGCGCGCGTCAAAGTCCGCCATTGTCGCAAAAGTGGCGGGTCGATGTACGACTGTGTTAAAAATCGGCCGCAAAGGCCCGTGCGGCGGGCCGCCGGACGAGTGTGAAACGCGTGTTCGAGCGAGGGCGGGGCCGATAACGGTGACGGCCCGAAAGGTATGACGAACCGGGAATGCGTGCCGCGGCTCGGCACCCGCAAAAAAGGGCGCGACACGGCGCGCCCTGGTTCGATGCCGGCGACCGGCTTGGTCGGCCGGCGGTCAGTGCATCGCGGGGCCGACGCTTTCGACGCCGTTCTGCGGCCGGATGCGCAGCGCGAGGCCGATCAGCGCGGCCGCGGCGGCGAACGCCGCGCCGAACGCGAATGCCGCGTGATAGCCGCCGTTCAGCGCGTCGAGCGGCGCGGCCTGCGCGGCCGCGAGCGCGTCGGTGCGGGCCGCCGCGAGGCTCGCGAGCACCGCGAGGCCGAGCGCGCCGCCCATCATGAACGCGGTGTTGACGATCCCCGACGCGAGCCCGGAATCGGCCGAATCGACGTCGCTCATCGCGGCGAGCAGCATCGGGTTGAACGCGACGCCCGCGCCGATGCCGAGCAGCGTCATGCCGGGCAGCACGTGCCAGACGAAACCGCCGTCGACCGGTGCACGCGAGAACAGCGCAAGGCCGCAGGCCGCGATCAGCAGGCCGGCCGCGATCGGGCCGCGGATCCCGAAGCGCATCACGATGCGCGCCGACAGCCCGAGCGAGAACGCGGCCATGATCAGGTTCGCCGGCAGGAACGCGAGGCCGACCTGCAGCGGCGCGTAGCCGAGCACGCGCTGCATGTACAGCGCGGACAGGAAGAACCACGCGAACATCGCGGCCGCCCACAGCACGCCGATCACGTTCGCGAGCGCGACGTTGCGCGCGGCGAACAGCGTGAGCGGCATCAGCGGATGCGCGGCGCGCGCCTCGATCGCGATGAACAGTGCGAGCAGCGCGACGGCCGCGCCGATCAGTGCGACGGTCTGTGTCGACAGCCAGCCGGCCTCGTTGCCGCCGACGATCCCGTAGACGGCCAGCATCAGCGATGCGGTCACCGTGACCGCGCCCGCGACGTCGAGCCGCGCGGCGCCGGCCGGCGCGCGCATGCGCGGCAGCAGCGCGACGCACATCGCATAGACCGCGATGCCGATCGGCAGGTTGACGAGGAAGATCCAGTGCCACGACAGCGAGCTCGTCAGCAGCCCGCCGAGCAGCACGCCGATGCTGCCGCCGCCCGCGCACACGAAGCCGTAGACGCCCATCGCCCGCGCGCGTTCGCCGGGCTCGGTGAACAGGTTCATGATCAGCGACAGCGAGACGGCCGACACGACCGCGCCACCGAGCCCCTGCACCGCGCGCGCGGCGATCAGCATCGTCTGCGATTGCGCGAGGCCGCATGCGAGCGACGCGAGCGTGAACACGACGAGGCCCGCGAGGAACATGCGGCGCTGGCCGTACAGATCGCCGAGCCGGCCGCCGAGCAGCAGGCAGCCGCCGAACGTCAGCAGGTACGCGTTGACGACCCATACGAGGGCCGTTTCGGTGAAATGGAGGTCGGTGCTGATCGACGGCAGTGCCACGTTCACGATCGTGCTGTCGAGCACGATCATCAGCACGCCGAGGCAGAGCACGATCAGCGCGTACCAGCGCTTCTCGCCGTGAATCCCGTGTGTCATGGGCCTGCAGCCTTCTGATAGTTATTTGAAAGGATGCATTGTAGACGTCCTCGGCGCGGGCTTCCTGCCGGTTTGTGGCAGCAGCGACGCGTAGTGGCGTGTCCGGACGGGACGCGCGGGATCGGCGTTGCGCGTGTTACGAGCGCGCCGGCAGTTCGCAGCCGTCGGGGCCGCATGCCGCCGCGTCGCTGCCGGCGAGTTCGACGATACCGTCGCGCCACGCCTGGTCGAGTGCCTGCGCGAACGCGTCGGCCGGCTGCGCGCCCGACACCGCGTAGCGGCCGCCGAACACGAACAGCGGCACGCCGCGCCCGCCGAGCTGCGCGGCGCGCGCGATGTCGGCTTCGACTTCGGCGCGGTACGCGTCGCTGCGCAGCACGTCGTCGACGGTCGAACGCTCGAGCCCCGCTTCGACCGCGAATTCGGTCAGTTGCGCATGATCGAACAGCGAGCCGTGCTCGCAGAAATACGCGCGGTACAGCCGCTCGGTCAGCGCATGCGCGCGGCCGGTCGATTCTGCGAGCTTCACGAGCCGGTGGCCGTCGAGCGTGTCGCCGACGAGCGTGCCGGGCAGGTCGTAGCGCAGCCCGACGCTCGCGGCCGCGTCGGTCACCTGGCGCAACATCTGGTCGACCTGCGCGGGCGACATCCGGTACTTGCCCGCGAGCATCGCCTCGACCGGCTCGACGGGCTGGCCGGGCATCAGCCGGTACGCGCGCAGCACGACGTCGACGCGGTCGGCGTGCGCGAACGCGGCGAGCGCCTCGTCGAAGCGGCGCTTGCCGATCCAGCACCACGGGCAGATCAGGTCGGACCAGATTTCGACGGTCAGGGTCGGGCGGGCAGTCGGGGCGGGAGCAGTCGTCATGGGCGGTCCGGGCGGTAAAAAAGTGTAACCGAGACTATATCATTTCGTGCTTCGACGCCTGGTCCTGGCCGGGCTCGTGCGGAACGGGCCCGCGTCCGACGTGTCACGAAGCGTGGACGCGGAAGTCACGGGCCGACAGCGATTGCCGATGCCGGATGCGGCGGCGGGGCGCGGCGAACCGGCCCACGGGCGTGATGAACGCATCGGCCGTCGTGCTGTTCCTGGCGTCGCCGCAGCTGCATTGGGGCACGGCACTCGCGCTCGGCGGCGGGCCGCGGCGAACCGGCCCACGGGCATGCCGCTTGCCGCTTACGCGTCGCCCTGCGTTTCCTTCAGGTGCTTGAGGTGCTTGTAGACCGTCGCGCGCCCCATCCCGAGCACGTTCGCGACATAGTTCGCCGCGCTCTTGCCGCGGAACGCGCCTTCCGCGTAAAGCGCCTCGACGAGCTCGCGCCGGTGCTCGCGCGTGAGCCCGTTCAGCCCGACCTGCCGCTCGCGCAGCCAACCGTGCAGGAATGTATTGATGCGCTCCTGCCAGTCGTCGCGGAACAGTTCGTCCGGCTGCGCGACGACGCCCGCGCCCTTGATGAACAGGTCGAGCGTCGCGCGCACCTCGTCGAACACCGCGATGTTGAAGTTGATGCACATCATCCCGGCCGGGCGGCCTTCGTCGTCGAACAGCACGTTGCTGACGCAGCGCATCCGCCGGCCGTCCCAGTTCAGCTTCTCGTACGGGCCGATCACGCGCTCGCGCGCCGAATGATCGATTTCCTCGAGCGCGGAATCGTCGCCGACCTCGCGCTTGGACAGGTTGTTCGCGAGATACAGCACGGTCTGGTCGTGCAGGTCGTGGATCACGACTTCCGCGTACGGGAAGAACAACGCGGCGATACCGTCGGCGATCGGCGCATAGCGGGTGAGCAGCAGGTCTTTGACGGGGGATTTCTTCTTGCGCATCGGTGTCGCCATCTCGGGTGGGCGGGGGCCGGGCGGCACATCGGGCCGGCGTGCCGGCGCGCCGGTGGCCGGCATGCCCGTGCGCCCGCGCGCGGCCGCCGCGGCGGTTGCGCCATTGTATCGGCCCCGCGCTCGCGTGATGCTCATGCGCGTGTCAGGTGCGTGTACAGCGCATGCGCGATCGCGATGTCCTCGAGCCCGAGGCCGATCGAGCGGAAGAACGCGTGACGCGTGCGCGACGGCGCCGCGCAGGTGCCGGCGACGAGCGCCGGCAGGTCGCCGACGATCCGTCCGGCGTCCCAGCCGTGATCGGCCGCCGCGATCTGCATCTCGCCGGCGCTCGCGGGCGTCGTGTGCCGGTAGTCGCAGTACACGTCCATGTCGGGCAGCCACGCGGGCGGGATCTCGTGCGCACGTGCGACGTTCGTGCTGATCGACGTGACGAGCGCGGGGCGCGTGAGCATCCCGTCGCCAAGCACGGGCGTGCCCGACGACGTGCACAGCATCACGACGTCCGCATCGCGCACGCAGGCTTCGACGCTCGCAGCCGCGCGTGCGCGCGGGTCGAGCTCGACGAGCGTCGCCTGCAGCGCCGGGGCGCCGGCGAGCGCGGGCGAGTACACGCGGATCGTCTCCCAGTCGCGTAATGCCGCCGTGTGCCGCAGGTGCGCGAGGCCGACCGCGCCCGCGCCGACGATTGCCAGATTGCGCGCGTCGCGCGGCGCGAGGCAGTCGACCGCGAGCGCGGTCGTGCCGGCCGTGCGTTCGACGGTCAGGCGCCCTGCGTCGCACCACATCAGCGGCTGGCCGGTGCGCATCGACATCAGCGCGGTCCAAGCGGTGACGATTGGTCTCCCGTCGGGCTTGCCTCCCGTCACGACGTAAGGCGACAGCTTCGCGCCGAACACCTGCTCGTCGGCGAGCGCGCCGAGATACGTGATGAAGTCGCCGGCCTGGTCGGGAAACAGCGTGAGGGTCTGCGGCGGCTGCACCGCGCGCGCGGAGGCGAGCGACGCGAACATGCGGCGCAGCGTGCCGAGCACGTCGAGCGACGGCAGGGCCGCGCGCACCGCGGCTTCGTCGACGGTCAGCGGCAGGGGCGGGACGGTTTGCGTCATGGGGACATCTCCGGTCGGGGCCGGACAGGGATGTCTCGAAAGACGGTGTCCGGCGGTGTTCGTGATGGACGAAAAGTCTAATATAGACAAACGAAATCTGGAGAATTTTTCTTTTCGAGACTTTGTGTCGTTGCTGTCTTCATGAAAAACATCGGGAAATCAACGGTGTTTTTGACGATCGACGAGATTTCGACGCAGCGAGACAGCGCGCGATCCTCGTATCCCCTATAGTCTAATATAGACTTTGAGTCTATATTTCGCATGCAGGACACGACATGTCGCCGTGCGGCGGCCGCCTGTGTCGACTGTCGATCCGGCGCCCGGACGAGGGCGCCGCGCGACCGATCTTCATCGCCTCAATCCAGAACAGAAGGACCGTCTCATGAACTGGAAGCTTTCCCTCTGCGCCGCCGCGGCGCTTGCGTGCGCGGCCGTCACGGCCCACGCGGAACAGACCACGTTGCGCTTCGGGATCGAAGCCGCCTATCCGCCGTTCGAGAGCAAGACGCCGGCCGGCCAGCTGCAGGGTTTCGACGTCGACATCGGCAACGCGGTGTGCGCGAAGCTGAACATGAAATGCGTGTGGGTCGAGAATGCGTTCGACGGCCTGATCCCTGCGCTGCAGGCGCGCAAGTTCGATGCGATCAACTCGGCGATGAACATCACCGCGAAGCGCAAGCAGAGCATCGACTTCACGCCGGCGATCTACGTGGTGCCGATCGTGATGGTCGCCAGGCGCGGCTCGCCGCTGCGGCCCGACGTCGCGAGCCTGCGCGGCAAGCATGTCGGCGTGCTGCAGGGCTCGTCGCAGGAGGATTTCCTGAAGGCGCACTGGGCCGATGCGGGCGTGGCCGTCGTGTCGTATCAGGACCAGGACCAGATCTACGCCGATCTCGTCGCCGGGCGTCTCGACGCAGCCGTGCAGGAAGCGCAGACCGCGCAGGACGGTTTCCTCGACAAGCCGGCCGGCCGCGACTACCAGATCGTCGGCGAGCCGCTGAAGGATCCGGCGACGCTCGGCGAAGGCACCGGCTTCGGGTTGCGCAAGGGCGACAAGGCGCTGCAGGCGAAGATCGTCGGCGCGCTCGACGCGCTGAAGAAGGACGGCACGCTGGGCGCGCTGTCGCAGAAGTACTTCAAGCGCGACATCGTCGCGAAGTAAGCACGGCCGCGCGCCGGCCGCGGGGCCGGCGCGCGTCGCATCGAATCTCGACGCTGGGCGGGGAAGCATGGATTTCGACGTCATCGTTCTGGGGGCCGGCATCGTCGGCGTGTCGTCGGCGCTGCATCTGCAGGATCGCGGGTTGCGCGTCGCGCTCGTCGACCGGCGCGCGCCCGGCGAGGAAACGAGCCACGGCAATGCCGGGTTGATCGAGCGCTCGTCGGTCGTGCCGTATGCGTTTCCGCGCCGGCTCGGCACGCTGCTGCGCTATGCGCGCAATCGCTCGGTCGATCTCTATTGGGACTATCGTGCGCTGCCCGCGTATGCGGGCTGGCTCGCGCGCTTCTGGCGCGAATCGTCGCCGCAGCGGCTCGCGGCCGCCGCGCGCGACATGCTGCCGCTCGTCGCGGCGAGCGTCGTCGAGCACGATGCGCTGCTCGCGCGCACCGACGCGCAGCCGCTCGTGCACGACGGCGGGTGGATCGAGGCATTCCGTTCGCCCGCGCTGTTCGACGCGGAAGCGCGCGCGCAGCAGCGCGTGGCCGACGCGCACGGGCTGCGGATGACCGTGCTCGACAAGCGCGCGCTGCGCGAACGCGAGCCCGGCGTCGGCGACGCATTCTGCGGCGCGTTCCATTGGCAGGACCCGAAGACCGTGTCGAGCCCGGGCGGGCTGACCAAGGCCTACGCGCGGCTGTTCGAACGCGACGGCGGCACGTTCGTGCTCGGCGACGCGAAGACGCTCGCGCAGGTGGATGGCGGCTGGCGGGTCGACACCGAGCGTGGGGCGATTTCGGCGCGCTCGGCCGTGGTCGCGCTCGGGCCGTGGTCCGATCACGTGTTCGCGCCGCTCGGCTACCGGATTCCACTGCGCGCGAAGCGCGGCTACCACATGCACTACCTGCCGACGCGCACGCTGCTGAACGTGCCGGTGTGCGATACCGAGGAAGGCTTCGTCGTCGCGCCGATGGAAGGCGGCCGCCTGCGGCTCACGACCGGCGTCGAGATCGCGCTGCGCGGCGCGCCGCCGACCGGCGTGCAGCTCGCGCGCGCCGAGCCGCTGGCGCGCGACGCGTTCGGCATCGGCGAACGGCTCGATCGCGAGCCGTGGCTCGGGATGCGGCCGTGCACGCCCGACATGCGTCCGGTGATCGGGCCCGCGCCGCGCCATCGCCATCTGTGGTTCGCGTTCGGCCATTGCCACCACGGGCTCACGCTCGGCCCCGCGACCGGGCGCCTGCTCGCCGAAATGATGACGGGCGCGCCGACCTATATCGATCCCCGTCCGTACCGGCCTGCGCGCTTCGGTTGAACCGGCGATGCGGCGCAGGTCCGCGCCGCCGCCGCGCGCGATGCATCGCATTCTCCTGCCGCGATGCGGCCGCAACAATTTTTCATTTGGCTATCCGAATTATCAAAATCCGGGTGATCGGAAATGATCTGCGTAATCGCCGGGAAAGAAATCGCGAAATAAAGAAAATCAGAAAATTCGCGATTTATCAATGCATTTTCATTTCGCTGAAATGCACATTGGGTAGTCGGTCATGACGCTGCATGGCAGCGTCGCAGCCGCACGTTCCGGCGTTACGTGAATGTACCGGAACACGTTACTACGGGGCTCGCAAACGTTACGTTACATCCGCGTTCCGTCTGCCTTTTTCGTCAGACGATTCTGGCTCCGCAGCCCGTTTATTTCGCCTGAAATCCATAAAAAAGCGCTATTGCCTGGAAATAGGCTGGTGATTCAATCCGCTTTTTGAATTGGCACGCTTCGTGCAATCCGTCCCCATGCTTTATCAACGTAGTGCCAACCGAGATGGGGTAAATAAGAATGGGACAGAATTTCAAATTGACGGGTGTGGCGCTGTCGGTTGCGACGGTGTTCGGGGTACTGGCTTCGGGTTCCGCGCTGGCGGGGGCCCTCGATTCGCTGCCGATCCCGCAAGTGATCGTCAATCCGCCGACGAACAGCGTGTCGGTCGGGCTGGTCGCGACGGGCACGTCGCCGCTGGGCTCGGTCACCGTGACGGCGGGCGGATCGGGCGCGATCCAGACGTCGCTCGGCAATCCAGGCCAGGTGCTGTCGGGCGCCGTGGGGGCGGCGACGGGCGCACTCGGCGGTGGCGGCGGCACGGTGCAGCCGCTGGCGCCGGTTCAAGGTGTGGTGAATCAGGTGACGGGTGCGCTGAGTGGCGGCAACCCGGCTGGCGCGCTAACCGGCGCATTGAATACGGCGACGGGGACGCTGAGCAATGCGGTTGGTACGGTTACGGGTGCACTGGGTAACGTCGGCGGCGGTGCGAATCCGCTGGCGCCGGTCCAGGGTGTCGTGAATCAAGTGACGGGTGCGGTCGGTGGCGGCAATCCGGCCGGCGCATTGACCGACGCACTCGGTACGGTAACGGGTGCCCTGGGCAACGTCGGCGGCGGCTCGAACCCGCTGGCACCGGTGCAGGGCGTCGTGAATCAAGTGACCGGTGCATTCGGCGGCGGCAACCCAGCAAGCGCACTGACCGGCGCCCTCGGTACGGTAACGGGCGCACTGGGCAACGTCGGTGGCGGCTCGAATCCGTTGGCGCCGGTCCAAGGTGTCGTGAACCAGGTCACGGGCGCGCTCGGCAACGGCAACCCGGCAAGCGCATTGACCGGCGCCCTCGGCACGGTAACGGGCGCCCTAGGCAACATCGGCGGCGGCTCGAACCCGCTGGCACCGATCCAGAACGTCGTCGACCAGGTGACGGGCACGCTCGGCAGCGGCAACCCGGCCGGTTCGCTGAGCAACGCGGTCAACACGATCACGAGCACGCTCGGCAACGTCGGTGGTGCGGGGAGCCCGCTCGCGCCGGTGCAAGGCGTCGTCACGCAGCTCGCCGGCACGCTCGGCAACGACAATCCGGCCGGTGCACTGACGAACGCGCTGAACTCGGTGACGGGTGCCCTCGGCAACCTCGGCGGGTCGAACCCGCTCGCGCCGGTGCAGGGCGTCGTGAACCAGGTCGTCGGCACGCTGTCCGGCGCGGGAGGCGGCAGCCCGATCACGCCGATCACGAACCTCGTCAACGGCCTGCAGAACGCGCTGCCGACCGGCGGCAACGCTGCCGGCGTACTGAACGGTGCACTCGGCTCGGTGACGGGTGCGCTCGGCAACCTCGGCGGGTCGAATCCACTGGCGCCGGTGCAAGGCGTCGTCAACCAGGTCGTCGGCACGCTCGGCGGCAACAATCCGGCTGCGACGCTGAGCAACGCGGTCGGCACGGCCACGGGCGCACTCGGCAATGCAGTCGGCTCCGTCGCGGGCGCGCTCGGCGCGCTGGGCGGCACGAGCCCGCTGGCGCCGGTGCAGGGTGTCGTCAACCAGGTCGTCGGCACGCTGACGGGCGCGGCGGGCAACAGCCCGATCGCACCGATCACGAACCTCGTGAATGGCCTGACTGGCGGCAGCAACCCGGCCGGCGCACTGACCGGTGCGCTCGGCTCGGTGACGGGCGCACTCGCGAACGGTCCCGCGGCGCTCGGCCAGGCGGCCGGCGCGCTGTCGGGTGCGGCCGGTTCGACGGCAGCGGCAGGCGGCAGCCTGCTCGGTTCGGGCTCGAACGCGGCCGGCGGCACGGCGGGCGCGGTCGGCTCGCTGTTGACGACGGGTGCCAACTCGACGGTGACGGTCGTCAATGCGGTCGGCACGTCGGCGGGCACGGCGCTCGGTTCCGCGCCGGGCCTGTCGGTGACGCCGCATTCGGACAACGGCTCGCCGAACAACCCGCTCGCACCGGTGACGACGCTGCTGCAATCGCTGACCGGCGCACTGCCGAGATAACGAGCCGGAAACGCACGGCGGCGCCGTATCGGCCGCCATGCGAAACGGCCGTGCAACATGGGTCGCGCAACGCGGCATGACAGGGATGTCATGCCGCGTTGTCCTTTGGGTTTCCCGCTTTCTTTCGTCGTATGAATGGCCGATACCGGGCCGCCGCCGATCGTCGCAGGGCGGCATGGAATAACCGGCCGCTTTCGTCCGTTTACATACCGAGTCCCGGCACGACCGGCCGGCGGGATAATGGTCTCGACGAAGCCGATCGTCCCGTCCGGCGCCGCCGTGTCGCGATGCCATGTCAAAAGGAGAACGGGAATGAAACGGATGCTTTTCGCCGCCGCGCTGATGGCGGCGATCGTGCGGCCGGCGGCCGCGGAACCGCCACAGGTCGGCGACGGGAAACTGGTCGACGAAGATCACATGACGCTGTACGTGTTCGATCGCGACGCGCCCGGCAAGAGCGCGTGCGACAGCGCGTGCGCGGCCAACTGGCCGCCCGCGATCGCCGACTCGTACGACAAGGCGTCGGGCGCGTGGAGCCTCGTCACGCGCAGCGACGGCAAGAAGCAATGGGCGTACCACGGGCGCCCGCTGTATCGCTGGAAGATGGACCACAAGGCCGGCGACGCGGGCGGCGACGGGATCGGCGGCATGTGGCACGTTGCACGTCCGTAACGGCGCGGCGACGCGCGACGCATCGATGAGCTACGAATCGGACCTGCTGGTGTGGCTGCCCCATCTCACGCGCTATGCGCGTGCGCTGACGGGCGACCGGGCCTGGGCGGACGATCTCGTGCAGGACACGCTCGAGCGTGCGCTGAACCGGCCGCCGCGCGACGGCGGCAACCTGCGCGCGTGGCTGCTGACGCTGCTGCGGCACCGCTTCATCGACCAGTTGCGGGCGCGGCACGAGATCGCGGTCGACGATGCGACGGCGCCGTGGCAGACGATGGCCGCGCCGTCCGGCGAGATCGGCGGGCTGGTGCTGCGCGACGTGCAGCGCGCGCTGTACCGGCTGCCCGTCGAACAGCGCGAGGTGCTGCTGCTGGTCGCGCTCGAGGAGTTGAGCTATCGCGACGCCGCGCAGGTGCTCGGCGTGCCGGTGGGAACGGTGATGTCGCGGCTCGCGCGGGCGCGCGGGCAGATGCGTGCAATGCTGTCGGACGAGCCGTCGGCGCACGGCACGGCCGCGTTACGGGTAATCGGGAAGACATGATGGACGAACCGCACAAGCCTTCGAACGATCGGGACGACGATGCGTCGGCGCAACTGCTGTCCGCGTTGCTGGACGGCGAGCTGTCCGGGCACGAGCAGCGCGAGATGCTCGAGCGCCTGCAGTCCGATCCGAAGGAGGCCGAACGATTCGCGCATTACCGCGCCCAGCGCGACGCGCTGCAGGCGCTGTTTCCGTTGCCGGGCGCCGCGCCCGCGCTGTTCGTGCAGCGCCGCGCGCCGCGCCGGCGCGCTATCGCGTATGCGTTCGCGGGGCTAGCGGCCGGGCTGTTGATCGGCGTCGCGCTGCATGCGGGCTGGGCCGCGTTCGGCAGCGAACCGGCGTTCGCCGCGCGCGCCGATGTCGCGTATGCGGTGTACGCAGCCGATCGCGAGCATCCGGTCGAGGTCGGCGCGGGCGATCCCGCGCACCTTGCCGCATGGCTGTCGGCGCGTGTCGGGCGGCCTGTGCGCGCGCCGTCGCTCGACGAATACGGCTACGCGCTGCTGGGCGGCCGCTTGCTGCCCGGCGACGCGGGGCCGGCCGCGCAGTTCATGTACCAGCGGGCGGACGGCAAGCGCGTGACGCTGTACATGACCGCGTACGACGCGCGGCGCCTCGCGCCGCGGGCGATGTCGGCCGACGGCCGCTACACGTATTTCTGGTCGGATCGCGGCATGGGCTATGCGCTGTCCGGCCGCGGCGACGAACGGCGCCTGCGCGAGCTCGCGATCGAAGCGTGCGGCGCGCTAGGCGGCTCGACCGACGCGTGGAAAGGATGACGTGCGCGGCGCCGGCAGGGAGCAGGCGATGAAGATGAAGAAGACGATGACGAAGGCACTCGTGCTGATGCCCATGCTCGCGGCACTCGCCGCGGGCGCCACGCTCGCGCGTGCCGACGGCGATGCGCCGGTGCGCGTGCCGGTGGACGCAGACGGCGTGCAGCGGGTGACGATCGTCGGCGGCAGCTATTTCTTCCATCCGAACCACGTGATCGTGCGCGCGCACGTGCCGGTCGAGCTGACCGTGTCGGCCGAGCCCGGCGTGGTGCCGCACAGTTTCGAAATCGATGCGCCGCAGGCCGGCATCGCGGTCCACACCGAACTGGCCACGACGCCGAAGAAACTGCGCTTCACACCGGCGCAGCCGGGCCGGTTCGCCTACTATTGCACGCATCGGCTGCTGTTTTTCAGGAGCCATCGCGAGCGCGGGATGGAAGGCGTGCTCGACGTCGAGGCGGCGCCGTGATCGCCGCGTTGCTGGCCGCGAGCCTGATAGGAGCGAGCATGACAGCCGATCCCGTGACCGTTGCGCAGGCACATTTCGACCACGTCCGCTCGTACCGCGCGACGATCCGCTCGTCGGCGCGGAGCGGCGAACACGCCGAAATCCGCTACGCGTACCTGAAACCGGGCTTCGTCCGGATGGATTTCGTGTCGCCTCATCACGGCGCGGTGCTCGCATACGATCCCGGCGACGGCAAGGTGCGGCTGCGCCCGTTCGGCGCACACGCGCCGCCCGCGTTGACGCTGTCGCCGTCCAATCCGCTCGTGCGCGACCGCAGCGGCCACCGGGTCGACCGGTCGGACGTCGGCGAACTGCTGCGCAACGTTCATGCGCTGCAGCAGGGCGGCGCGACGGTGACCGAAGGCGAGGAAGCCGTCGGCGGCCGGACCGCGCTGCGCGTGTCGGTCACGGGCGCGCCCGCGCATGCGGTCGGCGGCGTGCATCGCTACCGGCTGTGGCTGGACGCCGAGGACGGCTTTCCGCTGAAGGTCGTCAGCTTCGCGGACGATGACGACGTGCCGCTCGAAACGGTGACGCTCGACGATATCGAGATCGACGTCGCGTTTCCCGAGCGCTTCTTCGCGCCCTGATCGGTGCGCTGATTCATTGCCCCTGACGCGCATGCCGGAGGCTGCATGGCGGAATACCGGTTCTCGACGACCTGGCGCGTGGACGCCCCGCTCGCGGCGGCCTGGGACGCGATCTACCAGGTCGACCGCTGGCCCGACTGGTGGAAGGGCGCCGTGCGCACCGTCGAGATCGAGCCGGGCGACGCGCGCGGCGTCGGTGCGCTGCACCGGTATACGTGGAAGGGCGCGCTGCCGTACCGGCTGACCTTCGACATGCGCGTACGGCGCGTCGAGCCCGGGCATGCGCTGGAAGGCCGCGCGAGCGGCGCGATCGAAGGCGACGGATGCTGGTCGTTTGCCGGCGACGGTGCGTGCACCGTCGTGCGCTATGACTGGCACATCCGCACGCAGCTGAAGTGGATGAACTGGCTGGAGCCGATCGCGCGCCCGTTGTTCAAATGGAATCACGACGTCGTGATGCGCGAAGGCGCGAAAGGGCTCGCGCGGCTGCTGGGCGCGGCGGTCGAGACGGAGGGCCGGACCTTCCGGCCGCTGTCGGGCGCGGGCTGCGCCGATACGTGACGACGTGTGACGGTGCGTGACGGCGATCCGCGCCGCTCAGCACGCGTACGCCATCACCGCATTTTCGACAACGAGCGCAACGTGTTCGCCGACTGCCGGACACCGGTGTCCCGGCCCGCGTACGCGCACGAACACGTCGGATCGGCATCGATGCATCGGCGGGGAGGGCGCGCAAGGGGCGTCCGGCGTACGCGAAGGCGGCGCTGCAGCATGCCGGATCGGCGCCGGCGCAGTTTTTTTGATGCGATGTCGCCGGCCTCAGGAACTCCGTGCTTACCCGGTGTCCAAACGGGGCTGGATGGGATTCGCGGGCCCCTCGGGCCCGCCGGTCGGGCCGGAAACGTTCGTCATGGTTTTGTTTCTAAAGAGTTTTTTGTTGTTTTCGAGCGTTTTTCCCGCTGCCGCGCCGTTCAAAAAATTCGTCCGGTTTCCCTTCTTGAATTTGTCAAAACCCGTCCATATAATTAGCACTCGCTGCACGAGAGTGCTAACAATTCTCTGCCGGGCGTTCCGCCGGGCAGATTCCCCAAGCGTTCTTCAATCTCAGTCAAGAGAGGAGTGAATATGAACCTTCGTCCTTTGCACGATCGCGTGATCGTCAAGCGTCTGGATCAAGAAACCAAGACCGCCTCGGGCATCGTCATCCCCGAAGCCGCTGCTGAAAAGCCGGATCAAGGCGAGATCCTCGCGGTCGGCCCGGGCAAGCGTGACGACAAGGGCGCCCCGATCGCGCTCGACGTGAAGGTCGGCGATCGCGTCCTGTTCGGCAAGTACGCAGGCCAGACCGTGAAGGTCGACGGCCAGGAACTGCTGGTCATGCGCGAAGAAGACATCATGGCCGTGGTCAACGCTAACTAAGCGTCCTTCGACGGTACATATTCCCAAGAATTCAAGGAGTTAGAAGATGGCAGCTAAAGACGTCGTATTCGGCGATTCCGCCCGTTCGAAGATGGTCGAAGGCGTGAACATTCTCGCCAACGCAGTCAAGGTCACGCTGGGTCCGAAGGGCCGCAACGTGGTGCTCGAGCGCAGCTTCGGCGGCCCGACGGTCACCAAGGACGGTGTGTCGGTCGCGAAGGAAATCGAGCTGAAGGACAAGCTCCAGAACATGGGCGCGCAAATGGTCAAGGAAGTTGCTTCCAAGACCAGCGACAACGCAGGCGACGGCACGACGACGGCAACCGTCCTCGCGCAATCGATCGTCCGCGAAGGCATGAAGTACGTCGCGTCGGGCATGAACCCGATGGACCTGAAGCGCGGCATCGACAAGGCAGTCGCAGCGGCTGTCGAAGAGCTGAAGAAGATCAGCAAGCCGTGCACGACGAACAAGGAAATCGCACAGGTCGGCTCGATCTCGGCGAACAGCGATTCGTCGATCGGCGATCGCATCGCTGAAGCGATGGACAAGGTCGGCAAGGAAGGCGTGATCACCGTCGAAGACGGCAAGTCGCTGGCCGACGAACTCGACGTCGTCGAAGGCATGCAGTTCGACCGCGGCTACCTGTCGCCGTACTTCATCAACAACCCGGACAAGCAAGTCGCCGTCCTCGACAACCCGTTCGTGCTGCTGCACGACAAGAAGGTGTCGAACATCCGTGATCTGCTGCCGGTGCTCGAGCAAGTCGCGAAGGCTGGCCGTCCGCTGCTGATCATCGCTGAAGACGTCGAAGGCGAAGCGCTCGCAACGCTGGTCGTCAACAACATCCGCGGCATCCTGAAGACCGTCGCGGTCAAGGCACCGGGCTTCGGCGATCGTCGCAAGGCGATGCTGGAAGACATCGCGATCCTGACCGGCGGTCAGGTCGTCGCGGAAGAAACCGGCCTGACGCTCGAGAAGGCAACGCTGGCAGAACTGGGCCAGGCGAAGCGCATCGAAGTGGGCAAGGAAAACACGACGATCATCGACGGCGCAGGCGAAGCCGTGAACATCGAAGCACGCGTGAAGCAAGTGCGCGCGCAAATCGAGGAAGCGACGTCGGACTACGACCGTGAAAAGCTGCAAGAGCGCGTGGCCAAGCTGGCCGGCGGCGTGGCAGTGATCAAGGTCGGTGCTGCGACCGAAGTCGAAATGAAGGAAAAGAAGGCACGTGTCGAAGACGCACTGCACGCAACGCGCGCAGCTGTGGAAGAAGGCATCGTGGCAGGCGGCGGCGTCGCGCTGATCCGCGCTCGCACCGCGATCGCGGGCCTGACCGGCCTGAACGCCGACCAGAACGCCGGCATCAAGATCGTGCTGCGCGCAATGGAAGAGCCGCTGCGCCAGATCGTCACGAACGGCGGCGAAGAAGCCAGCGTCGTGGTGGCGGCAGTTGCTGCAGGCAAGGGCAACTACGGCTACAACGCAGCGACGGGCGAGTACGTCGACATGGTCGAAGCCGGCGTCGTCGACCCGACCAAGGTCACGCGCACCGCACTGCAGAACGCAGCTTCGGTTGCAGGCCTGCTGCTGACGACGGACGCAGCCGTTGCAGAACTGCCGAAGGAAGATGCACCGATGCCGGGCGGCATGCCGGGCGGCATGGGCGGCATGGGCATGGACATGTAATCGACTTCGGTCGATGGTGTCCGGAACGCGCAGCGATGCGCGTTCCAGCCAAAAGAAAAGACCCGCAGCGATGCGGGTCTTTTTTTATTTGCGCGCCGGATTCGCGTGCGCGCGCCGGCCGGCGTTCACGCCCGCCGAGCGCGTTTCAATGCCGGTGCGACGTCCTCGGCACCGGTTCGACCTTCGTGGCCGGCGGCGTGTCCGCATCGTCGTTGCTGCGCGCCCAGAAGAACCGGTCGGGCAGGTACGCGCCCATGCCGGGCCGGAACGCGTCGCGCACGGCCTGGTACAGGTACTCCTGCGCCTCGCGGACCGCCTCGGGCGGCTCCTGGCCGTTCGCGAGCAGCGCCGCGATGGCCGCGCCGAGCGTATCGGTGATGCCCATCAGCCGGTGCGGCGAGCGATCCCACATGTCCTCGCGGAGCTGGCCTTCCTCGCCGTACAGCGTGTTGACGAGCCGGTGCGAGCCCGTCTCGGACGACAGGATGTACTCGCAGCCCTGCGACAGCAGGTGCGACACGGCCGCGTCGAGATTCGGCGCCTCGGCGTCGCCGTCCGGCTGCGCGAGCGCGATCAGCGTCGCGTAGTCGGCGACCAGCAGCGTCGTCTGAGGCGCCAGCAGGTCGGCGATCGATTCGCGCAGGTCGTCGGCCGCGAGCACGTGCTCGTCGTCGAGCGTGAAGTCCGGTGCGAGCACGAGCGGCACGCCGTCGTAGTCGGCGACGACCTCGGCGATCGCGCTGACGACTTCCGCGCGCGTCGCCGCGCCGATCTTGAACGCGGCGACCGGCATGTCCTCGAGCAGCATGCGCGCCTGGGCGGCGACGACGTCGGGGTCGAGGCCGGTCACTTCGTCGCAGGCGGCCGAGTCGCGCACGGTGTAGCCCGTCAGGACGGACACGCCGTGGCAGCCCATGCTCGCCAGGGTCATCAGATCGGCTTGGAGGCCGGAGCCGCCGGTGGGATCGGACAGGCCGAAGGTGAGGACGATCGGAGGGGCGTTGCTGGACATGTAAAAATGGGGCAAGAGAAAAACGGGAAAGCGACGGAGATGCGGACGGCGAGGCGAAATGGGCTTTTTCGGCCCTGTGTTGCCCGGCAGGCCGCACTTTTCAGCCATTATGCGGCGGAATCCGGCCCGCACGACGGATTTTTTAGCGCAGCGCAACGTAGTCGCCGGACTCCAGCGCGATTGCTAGGCAGTCCGGCCCCGACACGGTACCATCATGGCTCCCGAATTTACCGACTTTCCCGACGCGGCTTAAGATGGAATACAAGAGCTGGATGTGCCTGATTTGTGGCTGGATTTACGACGAAGAAGCCGGGCTGCCGGAAGAGGGCATTGCCCCCGGCACGCGCTGGGAAGACGTCCCGATCAACTGGACGTGTCCCGAATGCGGCGCCCGCAAGGAAGACTTCGAGATGGTCCAGATCTGACCGGACCTTCAGCCCACGGACACCCCGCTCCGGCCTCGCATCGGCCCGGCGCTCGCGCGCCGGGGTTCGCGCGAGTGGCTTGACGATAACAGGCGCGCGTGTCCATGACGTCCGATCCGGCGAACTTTCCCCTCCCTGACGCACTGCCCAACCCGCGCGGCGGGGCCGTGCGCGCGGCCGACGCGTGGCTAGCGGCGGCCGCCGACGCATTCGAGCGGCACGACGACGCGGCCGCGCCGCTGTCCGCTGCCGCGGCCGTGCTGGCGGAAGCCGGCTGGCTGCCGGCCGCGCGTTTCGCCGGGCAATTGTCGGCCGCCGTGCCGCTCGTCGCCGTCGAGCCGACTTCGGCCGGCTGGCGTGCCGCGCTGCGCGATTTCCGCGCGGCCGTCGGGCGCCACAACCTGCGCGAGCTCGCCTGCTCGCCGGTTCTTTTCGAGCATTTCCGTGCATTGCGCGCACAAAGCGCCGCCGACCTGCGCGCGAACACGCCGCTCGACGCGCTCGCGCTCGTCGGCCGCGCGGTGCCGCCGGCCACGCTGCGCGCGCTGCCCGATGCGTTCGCGACCCGGATACGCGCCCGCTACGAGCAGGCGCTGCTCGGCGTACTGCGCGCGCAGCACGCCGCGCCCGACGCGGCGCTCGACGAACTCGATGCGATGCAGGCCACGCTGGCCGATGATGGCCCGTACGATTTCTGGCGGCTCGCGGCCGCGTGCCTGCGCGCGCTGCGCGCGAGCGGCGCGCCCGAACTGAAGCGCTTTCTCGCGCGGACGAACCTGCTGCTCGGCGAGCAGGCACAGGGCCTGCGCAGCGCGCCGCCCGAACTCGTGCGCGAGACGGTTGCGCTGTTGTGGCGCGATTTCGCGCTGTTCGGCGCCGCGGCCGAGGACGTCGCGCTCGTCGACGTACTGCACGACTACGGGCTGACGGTCGACTGGCACGTCGCCGGCACGCCGGCGTCCGAAGCGCTGTGGGAGGCCGATGCCGCGCGGGCCGAGCACGACGCGGTCGCCGTCGCGCCGACCCGCGCGCTCGGCGTCGTGACCGTCAATGCACATGCGTATGAGGATTTCCTGCAGACCGCCGATGCGTCGATGGCCGACCTCGCGGCCGATCCGGCCGTGGCCGACACGCGTGCCGCGTGGCGCGCGTCCGGCGCCGCCTACCGGGTCGGTACGGCCGCGTGCGCGCTCGGGCTCGGCCACGCGGCATTGCTGGCCGACACGCTCGGCCTCGCGTGGCGCCGTGCCGCGCACGGCGTACCGCTCGCCGGCGGCGGCCTCGACGCGCACGGTTACGCGTCCGACATGTTGCGCGCGGCGCTGCTGAAGATCGCGGCCGGCGTAGCGCCGCCGGACCTGACCGCGGCGTCCGAAGCGCTCGGCACGGCGCTCGGCCGGACCTGACGAACAAGGGGACGGACACGCGGTGGCGACCCTTGCCGCACGGGCCCGCAACACGCTGCCGACAGTGCCCGCGAGCGTGTTAGAGTGCCGTGTGATCCGCGCGCGCCGTTGCCAGCGTGGCGCGGCGTTGCTTGTTGATCGCGGCCCGGTCAGGTCGCGGCGTCTTTGCTAAAATTCAAACCATGTCAAAGCCTTCCGATCGCATCAATCTTACCAACCAGTTCCTGATCGCCATGCCGAACATGGCGGATCCGACGTTTTCGGGAACGGTGGTCTACCTTTGCGATCACAGCGAGCGCGGTGCGCTCGGCCTCGTCATCAACCGTCCCACCGACATCGACCTCGAATCGCTGTTCAACCGCATCGACCTGAAGCTCGACATCGAGCCGCTGCTGCACATTCCCGTGTACTTCGGCGGCCCGGTCCAGACCGAGCGCGGTTTCGTGCTGCACGAGCCGGTCGAGGGCGCGAGCTACAACTCGTCGATGTCCGTCGACGGCGGGCTGGAGATGACGACGTCGAAGGACGTGCTCGAGGCGGTCGCGACGGGCACCGGCCCGAAGCGCTTCCTGCTGACGCTCGGCCACGCAGGCTGGGGCGCAGGGCAGCTCGAGGAAGAAATTTCCCGCAACGGCTGGCTGACGGTCGCCGCCGATCCGCGCATCGTGTTCGACACGCCGGCCGAGGAGCGCTTCGAAGCCGCGCTCGGCCTGCTCGGCGTCAGCTCGTCGATGCTGTCCGGCGAAGCAGGGCACGCATGAGTGGCGCGAGCGCGCGCGATGCGACGCTCCTGGCGTTCGACTACGGCGAAAAGCGAATCGGGGTCGCGATCGGCAATGCGCTGACGCGCTCGGCCCGCGCGCTCGTCGTGATCCAGAACCTGAACCGCGAACACCGCTTCAAGGCGGTCGGCGACCTGCTGGCCGAATGGCGGCCGGACGCGCTCGTCGTCGGCCTGCCGATGCATCCGGACGGCACGCCGCACGACATGACGCAGCAGGCGAAGCGCTTCGGCAACCAGCTGAACGGCCGCTTCGGGCTGCCCGTCACGTGGGTCGACGAGCGCTATTCGTCGGTCGAGGCCGAGGCCGGGCTGCGCGAGCGCAACGTGCGCGGCCGCGCACGCGCCGAGATGCTCGATGCCGAAGCCGCGCGCGTCATCCTTCAACAGTATCTCGATCAATTGTCCGACCATGAGCACCATTGACGCCGAGGCGCTTTACCGCGCTCTGCTCGACCAGATCCGCGCCGCGTACGGCGCGGCTTTCGCCGAACCGGGCGGCCCGCGGCTCGCCGGCATCTACAGCGGCGGCGCGTGGCTCGCCGAACGCCTCGCGCGCGATCTCGGCGCGCCGGCGTTCGGCGTCGTGAACGTCGCGCTGCATCGCGACGACTACGCGAAGAAGGGGCTGCACAGCCAGGCCAGCCCGACGTCGCTGCCGTTCGATGTCAACGGCGCGCGCATCGTGCTCGTCGACGACGTGCTGTACACCGGGCGCACCGTGCGCGCGGCGCTCAACGAGCTGTTCGACTACGGCCGTCCGGCCGCGGTCGAGCTCGCGGTGCTCGCCGACCGCGGCGGCCGCGAGCTGCCGGTCGCCGCGCGCTTCGCGGGCGGTGCGCTCGACGTGCCGGCCGGCGCGACGCTCGTGCTCGCGCGCGACGATGCCGCGCAGTTCACGCTGCGCGTCGAGGCGCACGGCGCCTGAACGACACGCGAAACCGTATCCCGGGCCGCTGGTTTGCACCGCGGCCCGTTTGCATAGTTGGAATCACGCACACCATGACCACCGACACCACTGGCCGCACCGGCAATCCCGCGGCGGCCGCGAGCCCCGACCGGTTCCGCTACGGTTTCCTGAAGGGCAACCCGCAGCTCACGAAAAACGGCGAGCTGAAGCACCTGCTGTCGATCGAGGGCCTGCCGCGCTCGATCGTCAACCACATCCTCGATACGGCCGAGCAGTTCGTCAGCGTGACGGACCGTGAAGTGAAGAAGGTGCCGCTGCTGCGCGGCAAGTCCGTCTTCAACCTGTTCTTCGAGAACTCGACGCGCACGCGCACGACCTTCGAGATCGCCGCGACGCGCCTGTCGGCCGACGTGCTGAACCTGAACATCAATGCATCGTCGACGAGCAAGGGCGAATCGCTGCTCGACACGATCAACAACCTGTCGGCGATGCATGCCGACCTGTTCGTCGTGCGCCACGCGTCGAGCGGCGCGCCGTACCTGATCGCCGAGCACTGCGCGCCGCACGTGCACGTGATCAATGCCGGCGACGGCCGCCATGCGCACCCGACGCAGGGCCTGCTCGACATGTACACGATTCGTCACTACAAGCGCGACTTCACGAAGCTGCGCGTGGCGATCGTCGGCGACATCCTGCATTCGCGCGTCGCGCGCTCCGACATTCACGCGCTCACCACGCTCGGCGTGCCGGAAGTGCGCGCGATCGGCCCGCGCACGCTGCTGCCGGGCGGCCTCGAGCAGATGGGCGTGAAGGTGTTCCACAACCTCGACGAAGGGCTGAAGGGCGTCGACGTGATCATCATGCTGCGCCTGCAGAACGAGCGGATGAGCGGCGCGCTGCTGCCGTCCGCGCAGGAGTACTTCAAGACCTGGGGCCTGACGCCCGAGCGCCTCGCGCTCGCCGCGCCCGACGCGATCGTGATGCACCCGGGCCCGATGAACCGCGGCGTCGAGATCGATTCGCAGGTCGCCGACGGTCCGCAGTCGGTGATCCTCAACCAGGTCACGTTCGGCATCGCCGTGCGGATGGCGGTGATGGGCATCGTCGCCGGCAACAACGACTGAGCCCGCTTTCGCGCATCCTTATTCACGCAATCAACGCATTTACAGACAGCGCATGAAGATTCATATCAAAGGCGGCACGCTGATCGACCCGGTCGCCGGCACCGAACGGCAGGCCGACGTATTCGTCGCGGCCGGCAAGATCGCCGCGATCGCCGAGGCGGGCGCGGCGGCGCCGGCCGATTTCAACGCCGCGAAGACCATCGACGCGTCGGGCCTGATCGTCGCGCCCGGCCTCGTCGACCTGTGCGCGCGGCTGCGCGAGCCCGGCTACGAGCACAAGGCGACGCTCGCATCCGAGATGGCCGCGGCCGTCGCGGGCGGCGTCACGACCCTCGTGTGCCCGCCGGACACCGATCCGGTGCTCGACGAGCCGGGCCTCGTCGAGATGCTCAAGTTCCGCGCGAGCAACCTGCGCCAGGCGAACGTCCATCCGCTCGGCGCGCTGACCGTCGGCCTCAAGGGCGAAGTGATCACCGAGATGGTCGCGCTGACCGAATCCGGCTGCGTCGGCTTCACGCATGCCAACGTGCCGGTGCGCGACACGCAGGTGCTGCTGCGCGCGTTGCAGTACGCGAGCACCTACGGCTACACCACGTGGCTGCGCCCGCTCGATGCGTTCATCGGCCGCGGCGGCGTTGCCGCGAGCGGCGCGCTCGCGTCGCGGCTCGGGCTGTCCGGCGTGCCGGTCGCGGCCGAGACGATCGCGCTGCACACGATCTTCGAACTGATGCGCGTGACCGGCGCGCGCGTGCACCTCGCGCGGCTGTCGTCGGCGGCCGGCCTCGCGCTCGTGCGTGAGGCGAAGGCCGAGGGGCTGCCCGTGACCTGCGATGTCGGCGTGAACCACCTGCACCTGATCGACGTCGACATCGGCTATTTTGATTCGCAGTTCCGGCTCGACCCGCCGCTGCGCGGCGAGCGCGATCGCGAAGCGATCCGCGTGGCGCTTGCCGACGGCACGATCGACGCGATCTGCTCCGACCACACGCCCGTCGACGACGACGAGAAGCTGCTGCCGTTCGGCGAAGCGACGCCTGGCGCGACGGGGCTCGAACTGCTGCTGTCGCTGACGCTGAAGTGGGCGGACGAGACGCGCACGCCGCTCGCGCAGGCGCTGCGCCGCATCACGTCCGCGCCGGCCGACGTGCTGAAGCTGCCGGCGGGCCGCCTGGCCGAAGGCGGCACGGCCGACCTGTGCGTGTTCGACCCGCGTGCGCACTGGCGCGTCGAGCCGCGTGCGCTGAAGAGCCAGGGCCACAACTCGCCGTTCCTCGGCTACGAACTGCCCGCCTGCGTGCGTACGACGCTCGTCGCCGGACAGATCGCGTTCGAGCGCCACTGAACCACGCCGGACCCTCGCCATGATTGCTCTTCGCAAGCTGCGTCTCGTCTTTCACCTGTTGCGCGGCATGGCGATCGTCGCGCTGCGTTTTTCGCACGTCACGCCCGCGCGCCGTGCCGAGATGACGCGCCGCTGGTCGCTCAAGATGCTGCGGATCTGCGGGATGCGCGTCGTCGTCCACAACGACGGCGCGCGGCTCGACGCGAGCGCGCTCGTGGTCGGCAACCACGTGTCGTGGCTCGACATCTATGCGGTCAATGCGTGGCGGCCGACGCCGTTCGTGTCGAAGGCCGAGGTGCGGCAGTGGCCGGTCGTCGGCTGGCTCGCCGAGAAGCTCGACACCGTGTTCCTGCAGCGCGAGAAGCGCACCGAGGCGATGCGGATCATGCACGAGATGGCCGAGCGCCTGCGCAACGGCGGGCTGATGTGCGTGTTTCCGGAAGGGACGACGTCCGACGGGCAGGACCTGCTGCCGTTCCATGCGAACCTGTTCCAGGCCGCGGTATCGGCCGGCTGCGCGGTGCAGCCGATCTGCCTGATGTACGAGGACGCGCAGCGGCGGCAGTCGGTCGCGCCGGCCTACACGGGCGAGCTGTCGCTCGGCAAGTCGCTCGACATGGTGCTGCGCGGCGGCCCGCTCGTCGCGCATTTGTACGTGTGCGAACCGATCGCGCCGGGCGGCGACCGGCGGGCGACGTCCGCGGCGGCGCGTGACGCGATCGCGGCCGCGCTGGCGTCGATGCAGGAGAAGGTCGGCAAGCCGTCGGCCGAGTCGCTCGCGGAGCTGGCGAAGCATGCGTATCCGGCGACCGAGCTCGGCGCCGGCGGCGCGGCAGGCGATGGGGCGGCCGACGAGCCGGTGCCGGGGCGCGAGGGGTGAGGCGCTTCCCGGTCGGACGACTCAGCGCGTAATCATTCGCCGCCCGGCGCGCCGCACGCTTCGCACTGCACCTGCGTGACCGTGCGCTGCGCCGGATCGGCCGTCAGCCGCACGGCCGACAGCTGGTTCCCCCACACGCATCCCGAATCGAGCGCGACGACGTTCTCGCGCAGCATCAGGCCGAGCGCGGCCCAGTGGCCGAACACGACCGTCACGTCCTCCGTGCGGCGCCCCGGCACGTCGAACCACGGCAGGTAGCCGGGCGGCGCGCTGGCGGGGCCGCCGTTCGCCTTGAATTCCATCGCGCCGTCGGGTGTGCAGAAGCGCAGGCGCGTGAACGCGTTGAACGCGACGCGCATGCGGTCGCGTTTCTTCAGGTTCGGGTTCCATTGGTTCGGCTCGTTGCCGTACAGGCCTTGCAGTGTTTCGCGCCAGTCGGGCGCACGCAGCGCGCGCTGGAGTTCGTCGGCGAGTTCGAGTGCCAGCGTGGCGTCCCATTGCGGCAGCACGCCCGCGTGTACGAGCAGCATCCCGTTCTCGGCATGCACGAACGGGCGGTGGCGGACCCAGTCGAGCAGCGCGTCGGCGTCCGGCGCGTCGAGGATTTCGCCGATCGTGTCGCCCGGGCGTTCGGTGCGCAGGCCGGCGGAGACTGCCAGCAGGTGGAGATCGTGATTGCCGAGCACGGCCGTCACGCGCGGGCCGAGGTCGACCAGCGCGCGCAGCGCGGCGAGGGAGGCAGGCCCGCGGTTGACGACGTCGCCGGCGATCCAGAGCGGCGTGTCGGCGGCGGGCGAAAGCTGGTCGAGCAGCGACTGGAAAGCTGAATGACAGCCTTGGATGTCGCCGATGGCGATGGGGGGGCGGATCATGAAGGGGCAAGTCCTGCGGTTTTCCAACAAACAAGAAAAATGATTGGTTTCAGCCAGCATTCTGCAACTGCAATTTCCCGAAATGCCATTGATCTGGCAAGAAATTTTATTCTCGCCAAGGGTGCGGAGCGCTGTATCAAGTTGTTAGCGGCATGGCTTTTGCGGCCGGCGGCTCCCTATAATTGTCGTTTTCCCGAACAAAATTAGCATTTCATGACTTTGGCGACCATGTCGACCGGTTAAAATTCCCGGTTTGGCGCAGCGACCATGGTTGCTTGCTACGAATCTGATGCGGCCGGTGTTCCACGAGCCTGCCGCGCATTACTAGAGGGAGCCTCATGATCCTGGTTACGGGCGGCGCAGGTTTTATCGGTGCCAACTTTGTACTTGACTGGCTGCGCGATTCCGACGAGGCCGTGCTGAACGTCGACAAGCTGACGTATGCAGGGAACCTCCGCACGCTCCAGTCGTTGGACGGGAGCCCGAAGCATGTGTTCGCACGTGTCGATATCTGCGACCGTGATGCTCTCGATGCGCTGTTCGCCGAGCACAAGCCGCGTGCCGTGCTCCATTTCGCAGCTGAAAGCCACGTCGATCGTTCCATTCACGGCCCCGCGGATTTCGTGCAGACCAATGTCGTCGGCACGTTCACGCTGCTCGAGGCGGCCCGTCAATACTGGAGCGGCCTGAACGACGCGGACAAGGCGGCATTCCGCTTCCTGCACGTGTCGACCGACGAGGTGTTCGGTTCGCTGTCCGCCACCGACCCGCAATTCTCCGAGACGACGCCGTACGCACCGAACAGCCCGTATTCCGCGACGAAGGCCGGCTCGGACCATCTGGTGCGCGCTTACCATCATACGTATGGCCTGCCGACGTTGACAACGAACTGTTCGAACAACTACGGCCCGTACCAGTTTCCCGAGAAGCTGATTCCGCTGATGATCGCGAATGCGCTCGCCGGCAAGCCGCTGCCCGTGTACGGCGACGGCCAGAACGTGCGCGACTGGCTGTATGTCGGCGATCACTGCAGCGCAATTCGCGAAGTGCTCGCACGCGGCGTGCCCGGCGAGACGTACAACGTCGGCGGCTGGAACGAGAAGAAGAACCTCGAAGTCGTGCATACGCTGTGCGATCTGCTCGACAAGGCCCGCCCGAAGGCCGCGGGTTCGTACCGCGATCAGATCACCTATGTGACGGATCGCCCCGGCCACGATCGCCGTTATGCGATCGATGCGCGCAAGCTCGAGCGCGAGCTCGGCTGGAAGCCTGCGGAAACGTTCGAGACCGGGCTGGCGAAGACGGTCGACTGGTATCTCGACAATCAGGCCTGGGCCGACGAAGTCGCGTCGGGCGAGTACCGCAAGTGGGTCGAGACCAACTACGCGAAACGTACCTGAGGAGCGATGCGATGGCACGTAAAGGCATAATCCTCGCGGGCGGCTCCGGCACGCGGCTGTATCCGATCACGCATGTCGTGTCGAAGCAGCTGCTGCCGGTGTACGACAAGCCGATGATCTATTATCCGCTGTCGACGCTGATGATCTCGGGCATCCGAGATGTGCTGATCATCTCGACGCCGCAGGACACGCCGCGCTTCGAAGCGATGCTCGGCGACGGCAGCCAGTGGGGGATGAACATCCAGTACGCGGTGCAGCCGTCGCCGGATGGTCTCGCGCAGGCGTTCATCATCGGCAAGGAATTCGTCGGCAACGATCCGTCGGCGCTGATCCTCGGCGACAACATCTTCTATGGCCACGACCTGGCGAAGCAGCTCGAGCGTGCGCACGCGCAGGAGTCGGGCGCGACGGTGTTCGCATATCACGTGAACGATCCCGAGCGTTACGGCGTCGTCGAATTCGACAAGGAGTTTCGCGCGCTGTCGATCGAGGAGAAGCCGGCCGTACCGCGCTCGAACTATGCAGTGACCGGCCTGTACTTCTATGACAACCGGGTGTGCGACATCGCCGCCGATATCAAGCCATCCGCGCGTGGCGAGCTTGAGATCACCGACGTGAATTCGCGCTATCTCGCCGACGGCAAGCTCGACGTCGAGATCATGGGGCGCGGCTATGCATGGCTCGATACCGGTACGCACGATTCGCTGATCGATGCGGCGACGTTCATCGCAACGTTGCAGAAGCGGCAGGGGCTCGTCGTCGCCTGCCCCGAGGAGATCGCCTATCGTAGGCGGTGGATCGACGCGGATCAATTGCGCAAGCTTGCCGTGCCGCTGGCAAAGAACAGCTACGGGCGCTATCTCGAACACATTCTTTCGGATCAGGTCGCATGGCAATCCAAGTAACCGCGACGGCGCTGCCGGAAGTCAAGATCATCGAGCCGAAGGTATTCGGCGACGCGCGTGGGTATTTCTACGAGAGCTTCAACGCGCGCGAGTTTGCGGAGCAGGTCGCTCCGGGCGTCGAGTTCGTGCAGGACAATCACTCGCGATCGGAGAAGGGGGTGCTGCGCGGTCTTCACTATCAAATCCAGCATGCGCAGGGAAAGCTGGTTCGCGTCATCCAAGGTGAGGTGTTTGACGTCGCGGTCGATATTCGCAGGAGTTCACCCACCTTTGGCAAATGGGTGGGGGTGCACCTGTCCGCGGGCAATCACAGGCAGCTTTGGGTGCCGGCAGGCTTCGCACATGGATTTCTGACACTTTCGGCCTCTTGCGAGTTTCTGTACAAGACGACTGATTTTTGGTATCCGGAGTGCGAGCGCTGTCTGCAATGGAATGATCCCGACGTAGGCATCACATGGCCTCTCGACGCTCCACCTGTTCTTGCCGTCAAGGATGCAGCGGGTGTGCGTTTGGTGGATGCGGAGGTGTATGCATGAGGATCTTGCTGGTCGGAAAGCGTGGGCAACTGGGCTGGGAACTGCAAAGATCGCTGATACCGCTGGGCGAGGTGTTCGCAGTTGATCGGCAGGCTCTTGATTTGAGTTCTCCATCGACGATTGGGCCAGCGATCGAGGCGATTCGTCCTGACGTGATCGTCAATGCGGCGGCGTACACGGCGGTCGACGAAGCGGAAACTCATCATGAGTTGGCGGCGGTGGTCAATGCAACCGCAGTGGGTGAGCTGGCCATTGCAGCAAGGAAGCTGAACGCATTGTTGCTGCACTATTCGACGGACTATGTCTTTGACGGTCTGGCGGAGGTGCCCTATCGAGAGAGCATCCGGCCAGACCCGCAAACGACCTATGGGCGAAGCAAGCTTGCAGGTGAGCAGGCAATCGCAGATTCCGGCGCTGACTGGCTTGTGTTCAGGACCTCCTGGGTTTACGGCACGGGTGGGCACAATTTTCTACGAGCGATCACGAAAGCGGCGTGCGAGCAAGAAGTATTGCGTGTCGTTGCCGACCAGTACGGCACGCCTACAGCGGTACGCGTTCTTGCCGACCTGAGTGTGCAGGCGCTGCGAACTGTCATTCAGTTGCGCCGTACCGGTGACCTGTCAAAGCTCGGGTTGTACCATCTCACGTTGCGAGGCGAAACGACATGGCACGGATTCGCACAAGCGATCGTCAGTGGGGTGAGGGCGCGGGGCGTTCACGGCGTGCGCGCAACCCGTGTCGACGAGATAACCTCGTCAGATCTGACGAGAGCTGCACGACGCCCGGCGTATTCGGTTCTCGACTGCAGTCGGTTTGATGCTGCATTCGAACTCGCTCGACCCTCCTGGGATCAGGCGCTTGGGCTCGTGCTGGATGACATGTTTCGCGGCAGTGCAGCGAACTGATCGAGTCTGGCACTGAAAAATCCTCTTTCACCCGTTGCAATTCGTAGCACTCCCTACGGGGCGCGCGTGGCAATAGTGTGTCTAGAATCCGAGGGAGCAATATTCAGGGGCGACGTCATACGTTAAAATTTGTTCACAGCAGTCTCCGATGGCGCCCCATTTTTAAGGGTGGCAGGATTGTCCCGCTTCGATCAGCAAGCGCTGGTCCGGGCATAGCCGCAGGGGCGGCGCAGGACGATCGATAACCTTTCAGTAAAGTCTGTGCAGCGAGGAATTTGTGAGTTTGATCCCTATCATCCTGTGTGGTGGTGCCGGTTCGCGGTTATGGCCGGTGTCGCGAGAAATGCATCCCAAGCCCTTCATTCGCCTTTCCGACGGGCAGAGTCTCCTTCAGAAGGCTTTCCTTCGCGCGACTGGCTTGCCGGGTGTCGAGCAGGTCCTCACGGTGACGAACCGGGATCTGTTCTTCAAGGCGGAAGACGAGTTTCGGGAGGTCAATACAGGCAACGTCGCAACGTCGTTCATCTGTGAACCGTTCGGCCGCAATACGGCGGCTGCGATTGCTGCGGCAGCCTCGCACGTTGCACAGGTATCCGGTCCTGAAACAACGATGCTTGTCTTGGCTGCGGACCACTTGATCTCCGATCAGGACGCGTTCGCAAAGGCCGTCGACGAGGCCGTCAAGTTGGCCGAGCAGGGCAAGATAGTCACGTTTGGTATCCGTCCCGAAACGCCCGAAACCGGGTATGGCTACATCGAAGCCGACGGTAATAAAGTGTTGCGGTTTGTCGAGAAGCCGGCACTTGCAAAGGCGCGAGAATACGTCGAATCTGGACGATTCCTCTGGAACTCGGGGCTCTTCTGCTTTACGGCCGGCGCCATGCTGCGCGAACTGGAAACGCACTGTCCGGACATCCTGCGAGCCACTCAGGCGTGCATGGAGGCGTCCCGAATTTCGGAAGGAAGCGGTTGGACGCAGGTTCAACTGGAACCCAAGCGCTTTGGTGCCGTACCCGATGACTCCATTGACTATGCGGTCATGGAAAAATCGACGAACGTTGCCGTCGTCCCGTGCACCATCGGGTGGAGCGACATCGGATCCTGGGCCGCCATTAGCGAGCTTTGCAAGCCGGACGGCAACGGTAATCGGGTTGAGGGCGAGGCGTTGCTGCACGATGTCGGAAATTGCTACCTGATGAGCAACGATCGAATTATCGGCGCGGTTGGCGTCGATAATCTCATCGTGATCGATACGCCAGACGCGCTGCTTGTCGTCAATCGCGATCGGGCGCAGGACGTTCGGCACATCTATTCGGAATTGAAGGCGCGCGGTCACGAAGCGCATAAATTGCATCGTACCGTTCATCGTCCGTGGGGGACGTATACGGTGCTGGAAGAGGGTGCCCGCTTCAAAATCAAGCGCATCGAGGTCAAGCCTGGTGCAAGTCTTAGCCTGCAGATGCATCACCATCGCAGCGAGCACTGGATTGTCGTAAGCGGAATGGCGAAAGTCGTGAATGGTGATCGGGAGTTGTTCGTTTCGACAAACGAATCAACGTACATTCCGGCTGGCCACAAGCATCGACTCGAAAATCCTGGTGTTGTCGATCTTGTGATGATCGAGGTGCAGAGCGGGGAGTATCTCGGCGAGGACGATATCGTCAGGTTTGAGGATGTCTATGGGCGTGCTTAACAGCACTGAAGCTGCGGCAATCGACCGCGGAGGCAGCGACCTTGGCTCCCACAGCGGACGCGACGACATTTTGGTTGGCGTGAAGTCGGCGCGCGTGTGGGGAACCTTGGGGTGGCATGACATTCGTCAGAGATATCGCCGGTCAGTGATAGGGCCGTTCTGGTTTACGCTTAGCACGGCGATCATGGTCATCGTGCTTGGCGCACTGTACTCGACCCTCCTGCACCAGGAGATCAAGGACTACCTGCCGTATCTGGCGGTAGGGCTGGTTCTCTGGCAGTACTTGTCGACCGTCGCGAACGAGGGGTGTAACGCTTTCATTGGTTCCGCCTTCATGATCAAGCAGATACGGATTCCGCTTACGATTCATGCGTGTCGGATCGTATGGCGCAACTTCGTGATAATGCTTCACAGTTTCCCGGTCGTCGTGGTGTTGCTTATCGTGTTCGGACACTGGCCCACATGGGAATTTCTGTTGGTGCCGCTTGGATTGTTTCTGCTGCTGCTGCACGGAGTATGGATCAGTGTGACGCTCGGAATACTGTGTGCCCGTTTTCGCGATATTCCGCCGATCGTTACCAATTTGATTCAAGTGGTGTTTTTTTTCACTCCGGTGATGTGGTCGCCTGAAATTCTGAAGGACCGCGCTTGGGTGGCTGAATACAATCCACTCTATCACTTGATGGAAATTGTGCGTGCACCGATTACCGGTCGACCGATGCATTGGGAGTCTTGGGTATGGTCGGTGGCAATGCTTGTCGCAGGGCTTGCATTCTCGCAATTCTTGATGCGACGCACCCGTAATCGGGTTCCATACTGGCTTTGATACCGTGAGCTCATCTATTGTTGCAGAGGGAATATTTGTCGAATTCCCTATTTACGAAAATTCCCATCGCTCACTGAAGAAGGCGGTACTGAACCTGACGACCGGTGGTCGTATCGGTCAGGATGCGGGAAAACATACGATTGTTCGTGCGCTCGATGACCTGAGTTTCGAGTTCGCCGACGGTGCGCGTGTCGGCCTTGTCGGGCATAACGGCTCCGGAAAGACTACGCTGTTGCGTACGCTTTCCGGGGTCTACGAGCCGGTCCGAGGCAAACTGAAGGTGCATGGTAAGGTTGCGTCGCTGCTGGACGTGTCCATGGGGCTGGATCCGGATGCCACTGGGTTCGAGAATATCTACCTGCGTGGCATTCTTGACGGCCTGTCGCCAAGCAGAATTCGCAGCAAGATCGACGAAATTGCTGATTTCAGCGATCTCGGAGAGTACTTGAACCTGCCGGTCCGGACCTATTCGAGCGGGATGATGCTGCGCCTAGCGTTCGCGATCTCGACGAGTGTTGAGGCGGACATTCTGATCATGGACGAGTGGCTCAGCGTCGGCGACGCGGAGTTCAGTGCTAAGGCAGCGCGGCGTCTTGAAACCTTGGTGGGGAATGCATCCATTGTCGTGATCGCGTCCCATGATCCGACGTTGGTCGCGCGCGTGTGTACCCGAAGAATCAGCCTTGAGCACGGGAAGATCGTGGCGGACGAGCCGATCACCCCCGCGGTGCAAGCACCGCCCACCACATCGTCGCTTTCCTGAAAGCGCTCCTACGCTGCAGGCGATCGAATATCAAACGGCGGCTCACCCGGTGAGCCGGGAAAGGCATCAAACATGCGTTCAGACCATCCTTTGATTCGCTATGGCGGGTCGTTGTTTAGGCACCAGCCTTTCCGCTTTCTGAAAGGCGCTGCGGGAGCGTACATCGCATACCCGATCGCGGAGAGTCGCGAAAAGCGCAACGTCCGTCCCAAGGTCGCGGAATTGCACCGTCACTATGCGCTACCGGTCGAGCAACGCAGGCGGATTGCGCTGGCCCGCTTGGTGCAAATCCTGCAGTTCGCCGGCGAGCACGTGCCTTACTACCGAGATCTATTCCGCGAAAGGAATTTCGATCCGCTGAAAGCCGGACTGGATCCGCGCTATCTCGAGTCTTTACCGTATCTGACCAAAGACATCATACGGGAGCAGGGGGCACGCCTGCTTTCAAAGCCACTGGAAGCGGTGCGGCATCATGCGTGCAAGACGGGGGGGTCCACCGGACTCTCTTGTACGATTTACTACGATCAGGAGGCTGCCGATTATTCGTCGGCCGTGACGTTCTACGCACGTCAACGGATCGGTAAGCGCGGTTACCATCCGGAGTTGCATTTTGCCTGCCGCTTTCCTGACGAGGTTACTCCGAATTGGCCATCCCGCGAAGACTTCAAATGCTTCGCGATGAATCGAAGCAACATCTTTTTTGACAGCATCGACGACAAGGGCCTCGAAGAGATCTGGCAAACGCTCAAGGCGCGGCGACCGTTTCTCGCGCACGGGCATCCATCGACCATGTATGCGCTCGCATGTTACGTCGAAAGGAAATACGGGAGCGGCAAGGCATTCGAAATTTTCGAGTCGAGCGGCGAATTGCTTGAGCCCCAGGCGCGCTTGATCATTGAGCGTGCGCTGCAGTGTCGCGTGATCAACCGCTACGGCCTCGCCGAACTCGGCGTGATGGCGTACGAGCTCGACGGCCATGACGCAGGATTTCAGATTCTCGAATCTGAAGGGTGGCCCGAAAGTCGCCATCTCGATGCGGAAGCAGACGGTGCCAGCGAGCTGGTATTCACGGGATTCCGCAATCACCTCATGCCGTTGATTCGCTACGCAACGGGTGATCTCGCTCGTGTCGTAGAGCGCAATGGCGTAATGTATCTGAGCGACGTGGTTGGCCGGATTCACGACATCGTACCGATCAACGGCGTGGCTCACGCGACGCATCACATTCAGGACATGCTCGATCATCGGGTGGGCGGCATTCAGGAATTTCAGATCGATCTACGTACCGTACCGCCCACACTACGCATCGTGCTTGAGCCGTGGGCGACCGAAGAGGACACAACACGTAAGCTGCGCGGCTATTGGGGTGACGCATTCGCAATCGAGTTTGTCGGTCATGATGCGCTGGTGCGGGTAGGGAGCCGTGCCAAATTCCGCCATGTGGTGACCGCATGATCGGCGTTATCTATTCAGCTACCTCGGCGGTTGCGGGGCAATTGGTGCTGGCGTCTCTGCGTCGTTCCGTCGGGTCGGGGCAAGCGCGCGCACTTAGTTTTAGCGCGCTGAGCACCTGCTCCGCATCGGTGCTGGTTGCTGTCGATGTGCCAGATGAGTTTGGCAATGCGTTGATTGGCTGGCTTGGGACGCCTGGGCGCAAATTGCTAGTGTTTGGGCGAATGCCGCATGCGCTTGCAACTCGCTTGAATTGTCGGCAGATCGAGCATGTGGAAGGCTTTGCCGATGCAGCACGTAGTGCGCCGGCTGCAAGCCGCTGCACCAGTCAGAGTAGCGCAACAGTGCGTTATACGAGGTTCACCGCTTCTGTCGGCGGGCGGGAGTGGGTACGGCCATTCGAGCGTTTCGATTTCGCTGATGAATGGAACAACCTGGGTTTTGGTGCGATTCGATCGGATGATTCAATTTGGTCGGTCGGTGCTCCGCTGGATGTCCCGGAGTCCGCTCGACTCGCGTCCGTGTATATAGAGCAAGACCGCCAGTTTGCGTATGCAGCCTTGTGGGACGACGAAGCGACGAGCGTGCTGTGGTTCAATCGGCCAGTCGGGCCTTGTGATTCGTTCGAATGGCGCGTCGTCGAGAACTTCCTGTCGGGTTACAGGGCAGATGAATTGCACTGTCAACCTGTGTTGAGCGAAGTCCCGTGGGGCTATGACGCCGTGATTACCTCGCGCCTTGATTGCGACGAGGACGTCGAATCCGCCCGCCCCCTTTGGGACGCATATCGCCGACTTGGGGTGCCGTTTTCGCTGGCGGTGCATACCGCCAACCTCGGGAATACGACGCATCACGTGATCCTGAAGGAGTTGGCCGCCGATCCGAGCGCGGCGATACTTTCCCACACTGCGACGCACGCGCCAAACTGGGGAGGGAGCTACGCGGCCGCGCTTGCGGAAGGTCGTGAATCTGCGCACCTGCTCGAGTCGGTCATTGCTCGACCGGTGCGATACGCGGTATCCCCTTTTCACCAAACGCCGCACTATGCGCTCGAGGGGTTGGCCGATGCGGGTTATGCCGGATGTATCGGCGGAATCATCCGAAACGATCCGGAGTTCCTGTTGGCCCGCGGCGGCATCCTGGCTGGGATGCCGGAGGGATTCGTAGGACATAGCCAGCAATGTATGCTTCACGGCGATTGCATGCTGGCGGAGGGCGATCCGCTCGCCGTGTTCAAGGCCGCATTCGACCTCGCCTATGAGACGAAGACGCTGTTCGGCTATCTTGATCATCCGTTTTCCGAACGATATCAATACGGCTGGCGGACCGAGGGCGAACGGATTTCGGCTCACGAGGAATTCGTTCACTACATGCGCGCTCGTGCCAAACGACCGCTCTTCATCAACGAAGAAGTCGCAATGGATTTCCTGCTTGCAAAGTCGATGTATGACCTGATTGAGGACGGCGACACTTACGTCGTGACACCGATGCGTGGCGTTACATCGCCATTTCCGCTTGCGGTCGAATATCGTGGTGAACTTCTTGAGGTCAACGATAGTGGGCGGTTGCAATGAGAGTCATGGTCATAATGGGCACTCGGCCCGAAGTGATCAAGTTGGCGCCCGTCGTTGCGGCATTGCGTGGTAACGTCGACTTGATAGTGTGCACGAGCGGCCAGCACCGGGAGATGCTCGCTCAGGCGCTTGCCTATTTCGGTATCGAAGCGGACATCGGCGTCGATACAATGAGCCCTGGGCAGTCGTTGAACGTCTTGTCGGCACGCATCCTGACCGAGATGGATGGTGTTCTCGCGCGAGAGAAACCGGACTGGGTGCTTGTACAAGGGGATACGACGACTGCAATGTGCGCCGGCCTCGCTGCATTTCATCGCGGCATCGCGGTCGGTCACGTCGAGGCGGGACTTCGAACTGGCGATCTCTCCAGCCCATTTCCCGAAGAAGCCAATCGCAGCCTGCTGGGACGGATTGCAACTCGCCACTTTGCGCCGACCGAATCCGCCCGCCAGAACCTGCTGCGCGAGGGGATCGACGACGCGTCCATTGTTGTGACCGGTAATACGGTCGTGGATGCGATTGCGCTGGCGAAACATGAATGGCTCGATGCGCCTGCGTCCCTCCGTTTGCCCGAGTCGTGCAATGTGACACGGCCATTCGTTCTGGTGACTTGTCACCGTCGCGAGAACTTCGGCGAAACCCTGTTGGGTATCTGCCAGGTTCTGCGGCGCTTGTGCGAGCGTTACACGCAGTACCAATGGATTTTCCCGGTCCACCTTAATCCTTCGATTCGGGAGCCCGTCATGCGCGAGCTGACGGGGGTGCGGAATCTCGCATTGATTGAGCCCGTCGATTATCCGTCCAGCCTTTATCTGATCAGCCGCAGCGCGCTTGTCATCAGCGATTCCGGGGGTATCCAGGAAGAGGCGCCGAGCTTCGGTGTTCCGGTGGTCGTCATGCGCAATCACACCGAACGAGAGGAAGGCGTCAAAGCAGGATTCGCCACGTTGGCCGGACAGGCTGCCGATCGGATCGAGGCGGCAGCGTCGTCGTGGCTCGATGACGCGGAACGACGCGGGGCGCTGCGCGATCGCCCGAACCCGTATGGAGACGGTCGGGCGTCGCAGCGTATCGTTGCGAACCTGCTTGACCAGCCACAGGAGGTGTTTGGTGGCTGAAGTGAAAGGGCGGCCTGGCTCGCGTGGCGATTGTGTGCTCTTTTCGACAGCTGACTGGGACGAGCCATACTGGACGAACAAGCAACATACTGCGCGGGTGCTTGCGAAGAGCGGCTGGCGCGTACTGTATGTTGAGAGCGTAGGCTTGCGCTCGCCAAAGCTCACAAGCGGCAAGGATTGGGGGCGTATCTGGCGCCGTTTGTGGCAAGGTGTGCGGTCCAATTTCGTTGCACCGCCGCAGCGGGAGTCCAATGTCTGGGTGCTTTCGCCGCTGATGATTCCGGCAAAGCACCATTGGCCGCTGGTGCGTCGCTTCAACCAGACGTTGCTGCGGTGGAGCATCACTCGGTTTGCGCGCCGGCGTTCGTTTCAGCAGCCGATTATTTGGACTTACCACCCATTCATGCTCGATGCCGTGCGAAATCTGGAGAGTGGCGCACTTGTCTATCACTGTGTAGACGATCTCGCTGCTATTCCGGGCGTCGATGTCCCTGCCTTCCGAAGCGCCCAGCAGGACTTGCTCAAGCAGTGCGATTCGGTATTCACAACGGCTGTCGCGTTGCGAGACCAGTGCTTGCCATTTAATCCGAATACGCACTTTTTCTCCAACGTAGTCGACGCCGACCATTTCGGGAGGGCGTTGGAGCCCGGACCATTGCCGCGCGACGTGGCCGATATTTCGGGCGTGCGACTCGTGTACCACGGTGTCTTGTCCGATTTCAAGGTCGATTTCCCGCTTGTTCTGGCCGCCGCGCGTGCGAGGCCGGATTGGCAATGGATCTTCATCGGAGAGGAGCGGGAAGGGCAGCGCAGCGAGCTGATCACACAGCTGAAGCGATTGCCGAACGTGCATTTCCTGGGGTATCGGCGCTATGAAGAGTTGCCTGACTATCTGCGAGGCATGGACGTCGGGTTGCTGCCGACCCTGCTGAACGACTACACGCGTTCGATGTTCCCGATGAAGTTTTTTGAGTATTTGGCAGCAGGGGTGCCGGTTGTTTCGACCCCGCTGGATTTTACCCGCGAGCGGCTGGATGGTCTGGATGTCGGCGACACGCCCGAGCGCTTCGTGGAGGCGATCGAACGGCAGCTGCAACGCGGTAGACTGACGCCGGCAGAGGCGCAGGCCGGCGTGGGCGACAATACTTGGGAAGCCCGAACCGTTAAAATGCTGAATCACGTGTGGCGGCAGGCCGGCCGGGAAAGGCCGCAGCCGCTTGCTTCCGAACATTAAACTGGAGTGTTGAATGAGCGATTCGCGTGTCTTGATCACGACCTATCCTGCCGCATTTCTGCATCGCGGCGGTGGGGAGCTTGAGCTGGTGGATCTGCTGGCGAATCTGCGGCAACTTGGCGTTCGCGCGGATCTTTACGGGCCGGGCTGCCAGCCGCTCAACCGGTACGACGTCGTCCTGCATTACTCGGTTGTGCCAACGGGTATGGAGTTCGTCCGTGAAGTGAAGGCCGCTGGCAAGAAGCTGGTTCTGTTGCCCGCAGTGTGGTGGTCGAAAGCGCCGGCGCAGGGCGAGAAGGACTCGGTCGCGGCGTTCTTCGACCTCGCCGACGTGGTTGTATTCAAGTCGAAATCTGAGTACGCGAACATCGCGCAGCACGTTTCGCTAGACGAAGCGAAAGTGGCGTATTGCCGGTGGGGTGTCGATTCGTGTTTCGAGGAGCTGGTCGACGGGCAGTTGTTCAAGGAAACCTACAAGCTCGACGAGTACCTGTTGTCGGTTGGGATTATTGAGGAGCGCAAGAATCAATTGGCGGCGATACACGCGCTGCGTGACTCGAAGATTCCCCTTGTGTTCGTCGGAGACTATCGTGACCGCGCTTACTACGAGTCGTGTGTAAAGGCGGCTCCGTCGCATTTCAAGTTCCTTCCGTATCTGCAACCCAAGTCAGAAATTTTGCGGTCGGCGCTGCGAGGGTGTAAGGCGTTCGTCGAAGTGTCGCTCGAGCCGGCTGGATTCTCCGCATTCGAAGCTGCGCTGGCACGTGTGCCAATGGTTTTGTCGGCGGGAGCATGGACGCAGGAACATTTCGGCGAATTGGTGCATCAGGTAGATCCCATGTCGCCGGCATCGATTCAGGGCGGTGTGAAAGCTGCTTTGGAGGCACCGGTATCGCCGCAGCTGCAGCGCGACGTCCATAACCAGTACCTGATGCCGCAATGTCTCGAGCCGCTGGTTCGCGTGCTGCGCGTGCGGTCCTGACGCATTCAATACTCGTTACGACACGTTGAGTGGTCATTTAGAAATATATGAGCGAACATACAGTCCCGCGAACCTTCAACTTCCATGCTGATCGCAAGCTGGAAAGCGAAGTCATCGTGAAGAAAGATGCCCTCCGCCATTTGGATACGATGGGGATTTTCGACCATATCCGATTGGAGTCGAAACACCTGTTGGTAACCGACAAAAATGTGGAGAAACTTTACCTGCGTCGCGTGCTGGAATGTATCGAGCGTTCGGGCCGTTCGGTGCGTACGCTGGTCGTTCCCGCAAGCGAGGGATCGAAGAGCTTCAAGTGGTACTCGCAGCTGGTCGAGAAGGCACTCGATTATGGTTTCGACAAATATTCGGTGATCTTCAGTCTCGGCGGTGGGGTGGTGAACAACCTCGCGGGTTTCTTGGCTTCGACGCTTTACCGTGGTATCGGTCTTGTGCATTTCCCGACCAGCCTGCTTTCGCAGGTCGACGCGGCCATCGATTTCAAGCAGGCGATCAATTACGACCACGGCAAGAATCTGATCGGAAGCTATTACCCGGCTTCCAAGATTGTGGTCGACCCGCTGGTGTTGCGTACGCTGGACGTTCGACTTATTCGGGACGGGCTGGCCGAGGCGATCAAGCACGCGATTTGCCAGGATACGAAATTCCTCGACTACATCTGTTCGAACAGCGAGCATCTCGTCGATCCAGACTTTCTGTCCGAGGTCGTGACGAAATCGATCGAACTGAAACTCGAGGTGATGAGCGGCGATCTTGATTCGGATTACGATGAAACGCTGAAGCAGTACGGCCATGCGATTGGTCACGCGGTCGAGCATCTCTCGGAGGGGGAGGTGTACCACGGCGAGGCGATCTCGATTGGTATGTGTGTTTCTGCGGAAGTCGCCCTACTGCTTGGACTGTCGGACGAGGAAACCGTTGCGATGCACTATGACGTGTTTAGCAGAGTTGGTCTGCCGACGACCGTGCCTGAGGCATTTTCGTTGTCCGATTTGTGGGAAAAAATTCGCTACGACAAGCACTTCCTCAGTGGGAAGGCTTATATGGGCCTGGTGCGTACGGCGGGTGTTATGGCGCCGACCAATAATGGAAACTTTGGGCATTACATCGAGCAATCGGTCATATTCGAGGCGATCGAAAGGAACCGTCGCCAGGGACAGCGAGACGCGTTGCGGGTCAGTTGACCGGAGTGTGATGGGTTTGTGCGGCAAGCAGTTTTATCAGAGGCCGCATAGCTGACCGATACTCGTCTTGGCTATTTGTTTGCACCGCCGCTCGTATCGAGCGGCGGTGTCTGTTTATTTTGAGATTGAAGTTCATGCGCCACCGTTTATTTTTCGACGTGACCGAACTGGCCGGGTTTGACAAAGGAACCGGTATTCAACGGGTCACGCGCGCGTTGCTTCAAGCGCTGAGGCAAAAAACGCCTGCGGACTGGAAGGTCATTCCGGTGCGAGGAGACGGGGCAAAGGGCCATTTTGTAACTGCCACTGCGCTAGCCGAGCGTCAGCTCGCAGGGAATCCCGATCCGTCTGTTGAAATTGCGGTCGAGCCGGCGAAGGACGATATTTTTCTCAGCGTTGATCTCGCATACAACATCACGCCTTCGCTGCGCCAGGAACTCGTCCGATTCCGTACGAACGGTGCTGGCGTGTATTTCGTTGTGTACGACCTCATTCCGCTGATGTATCCGGAGTGGTTTGAGGGAACCAACGCGTGGTTCGAAGGTAACGACTATCTCAAGCTATTCAATTACTGGTTTGAGTGCGTCAGCGAAGAAAGCGACGGCATGATTTGCATCTCCGACGCCGTACGTAAGGACGTCATCGCTTGGTTGGAGCGGTTTCCTCCGGTGCGACGACATCAGCTCAAACTCGAATATTTCCATCTCGGTTCGGATATTACAGAAAGTCTTCCTTCGCGCGGATTGCCCCACAACGCACCAGACGTCCTGGCACAGCTCAAATTGTCGACGACCTTTCTCATGGTCGGCACGCTGGAGCCGAGAAAAGGGCATGAACTGGCCCTCGATGCGGTCGAGAAGCTTTGGGCTGACGGACAGGACGTGAAGCTTGTGTTTGTCGGGAGGGCTGGTTGGAAGGTCGAACATTTGACAGAACGCATAAAGCGGCATCCCGACTTGAACAGGCGTTTGTTTTGGCTCGATGGCATTAGCGACGAGTACTTGCGAGAGGTGTACATGGCATCGTCCGCGCTGTTCGCACTTTCGTCGGCAGAGGGCTTTGGTTTGCCGCTCGTTGAAGCGGCGCACTTCAAATTGCCCCTGATCGTTCGTGACATCCCGGTATTTCGGGAAATTTGCTGCAATGCCGCAACGTACTTTTCTGGCGAGTCGAGCGAGGACTTGAAGGGGCTGCTTGTCGAGTGGCTTGTTAAGTGGAATTCGGGGCAATGTCTGTTGCCCAACGGCATGGAGGTGCTTTCGTGGCCGGACTCCGCCCAGCAACTGATGGCGGCTGTCGGCAGAATGCGAGACACTGAATTTTTCTGGAGTGTTGACTAATGCGCAAACGCGTAATCGTAACCGGGGCAAGTCGTGGTATCGGCCGCGCGATCGCCGAGGTGCTTGCACTCAAGCAATACGACCTCGATCTCATCGTAAGCAGCGAAGCGTCGGCAGAAGAACTGCAACGCGCTGATTTCGTGAAAGATTCGAGGGCGAATGTGTTTGCGGTCGATCTGGCGAGCGGCGACGCAATTGGCCAGTTCGTGGCCAACTGGCGGGCGGCGCTCTGGGGTATTGTGAACAACGCTGGAATCTGCAAGACGTTTGGCATTCTCGACGAAGGTGATGACCCGCTGGACGAGGTGCTGAGCACCAATCTGACTGGTCCATATCGTCTAACTAAAGGGCTGTTGCCGTACTTGAGCAGGCCTGGCCGGATCGTCAATGTTGCCTCGCAACTTGGTCAGGAAGGGCGGGCCGGATATTCGGCTTACTGCGCCTCCAAGTTCGGGTTGATTGGCATGACAAAATGCTGGGCAAAGGAACTTGGGGCGGAGGGCGTGACGGTCAATGCCATTTGCCCTGGTTGGGTCGGCACCGAGATGTCGTTCAAGGATGTCGACCGGATTGCGGCAGAAGAGGGGCTCTCGGCAGACGAGTTTTACAAGGACGTATGCGAACCGCTGGAACTGAAGCGGTTTACGACGCCGACCGAAGTGGCCAATCTGGTTGCATTCCTGATTTCGGAAGAGGGTTCCGGCGTGACCGGGCGAGACTGGTTAATGCATACGGTCTGGAACCAGTGTTGAAGCCGATCGTCAGATTTTTTAGAGTTGCAAAAGCCACTCCGTAATCGAGCCATTCATGAAAGCCCTTTTTTATAATTACCCGTGGTCTATGGACGTTCCTGGTGGCGGGGAGCGTCAATTGTTAGCATACGCGCATCACTTGCCGCGTTTTGGTGTCGAGGTTGATCTGTATGACATGTGGAAGTCCAGGCTGAAAGATTATCAGTTGTTTCATGTGTTTTCTGTTATGCCGGGCATCATCGAGATGTGCGATTATGCGAAGTCTAAAGGATTGAAATTAATCGTCAGTCCTAATTTGTGGGTAACGCAGGAAACAAAGAATAATTATCCGTATTCTGATATATGGAATATTTTGGAGCTTGCTGATCGAATTGTCGTCAATTCCAATATGGAGGGGGACACCCTGAGCGATGTCTTTGGTATTGATCGATCAAAATTCCATCGGGTATTTAATGGTGCTGAGGCGGATTTTCTTGTCTCGGTTTCGCCAAGTGTTTTTCGTGATGCTTATGGTGTTGATGGGCCATTCGTTCTTAATGTGGCGAATATCGAGGAACGTAAAAATCAACTTGAATTCCTTCGTTTGCTTCGTGAGGAGCGGCCTGATCTGACGTTCGTAATTGCTGGTTCGATCCGTAATCAATATTACGCGGACGCATGCAAGGAAGCCGGTGGCGATCGCTTGCGGATTGTTGGAAATCTACCCTATGCATCCGAGATGCTGCGCTCCGCGTTGAGCGGTTGTGAGTTCTTTGCAATGCCAAGTTTGCTGGAAACGCCAAGCATTGCGGCCATCGAGGCTGCCGCGCTAGGTTGCCGTGTGCTTCTTACGAAAGTTGGATCTACCCGCGAGTATTTCGGTGATTCCGTGACTTACGTTGACCCGTGGTCGCGCGATTCCATGCGAGCCGGTATCGGCGAGGTTGCTGGCATGTCTTCGGATAAGTCGATTTGGGCAGCGCGGGACCGATTGCTCTGGCCGCTGGTGATGCCGGAAGTCGTGCGCTGCTATGAATCGGTCCTTTGATTGACGATTTGTTACCGTAATAAGTCACGTGAAAATCATACTTGATCTGCAGGGATGTCAATCTGCAAGCCGATTCAGAGGGATTGGGCGGTATTCGCTCGCCCTGGCTAAGGCTATCGTCCGCAATCGTAACCAGCATTCGGTGACGCTCCTGTTGAATGGACTTTACGCGGATGGGTTGGATGATCTCAAAGCTCAGTTCAGCGGAGATATCGACGGCGTCGATGTTATCGTATTTGATGCTGAGGGGCCGGTTGCGGAATTTGATGTCAATAATGCGCCTCGCGCACGGCTTGCTGAGCTTGCAAGGGAGCGTCTAATCAAGTCGATTAGTCCGGATGTAGTGTTGTTGACGAGTCTTTTTGAAGGTTTTGTCGATGATGCAGTTACGTCGATCGGTTTGTTGGGCGATGGGCCGTTTACTGCTGTGACGCTATATGATTTGATTCCGTATCTCAATCCGGATCCAAATTGGCCGAGTCATTATAGAAATTATTATGATCTCAAGATCGAGTCTTTAAAGCGAGCGGATCTTTTGCTCTCGATTTCGGACTACGCTAGGCTCGAGTGCATCCGGGCAATACCGGAATTGGATGGCCGCGTTGTGAATATGTCTTCGGCATGTGACAGCGCTTTCGTACCGGGTGTCACGCCCGAAGCCGAATTGTCTGAACTGCTTGAGAGATTCGGCGTCGTGAGGCCGTTCGTGATGTCGGCTGGCAATCTGGAGCCGCGGAAAAATTTCGCTCAACTGATTCGTGCGTTCGGTGCGATGCCTGCATCGCTAAGAAATCATCGACAAGTGGTACTTGTCGGTGGTGCGGATGCAGAGCAGATCGAACGCACCAGTCGTGTAGCGGAAGAGGCGGGATTGGCACCCGATCAACTGCGAGTGCTGGGTCATGTGACCGATCAAGAGTTGCTGGCGCTTTATCGAGCCTGTGAACTGTTTGTATTTCCGTCGCTGCATGAAGGTTTTGGGTTGCCTCCTCTCGAAGCAATGGCCTGTGGTGCTGTGACCATAGGCTCGAGTGCAACAAGTGTTCCGGAGGTCATCGGTCGAGAAGACGCGTTGTTCGATCCGACATCGCTTCCCCAATTGACCGAATTGATGGTCAAGGCATTGACAGATGACGGGTATAGGGAAACGTTAAAGTCCAGCGCGTTGAAGCAAGCGGCTGGATTTTCGTGGGACAAGACGGCGCAGAGAGCGCTGCTTGCCTTGGAAGAGCGCGCAGGAACGCGGGCGGTACGGACAACCAACGGCTCGCCGCTTCCTTCCTTGGGAGGAGGTCGGCCGCGCCTTGCTCTCGTTTCTCCGCTTCCGCCCGAGCAGACCGGAATTGCTGATTATGTTGGCGAACTTCTACCGACGCTCTCGGAACGTTACGACATTGTCGTGATAACCGATCAGAAAACGGTCTCATCGAGCCGTTGCGAAGGACGAATTTCGGTTGAAAATCTGTTGTGGTTTGACAAGCATGCTTCGGAGTTCGATCGGATCGTATATCAAGTCGGAAACTCACCGTTCCACGTTCATATGCTCGAGATGATGAAGCGTCATCCGGGGGTCGTGGTGCTGCATGATTTCTATATCAGCAGCTTGGTGTTTTGGATGGATGCGTCCGGCTATCGACCTGGAGAGAAAATTCGGTCATTGCAACGATCGCACGGCTATGGCGCGTTGGAGCAACTGGCGCGCGAAGGGGAACAGGTCGCAAAGTTGGCGTGGCCTTGTAGCTACGACGTCGTGCAGAATGCTCTGGGCATCATTGTGCACTCTGCATACTCGCAACAACTCGTCGCGCGTTTTTATGGCGACGAATTCCTGGAGAAAGTGCAGGTGGTGCGTCAGCACCGCGAGTCCGTTCGGCCGCGAGATCGGGACGACTCTCGACGCCGCTTGGGCCTCCGGCCGGACGAATTCGTCGTGGCCGCATTGGGTTTCATGGATTTCACGAAGTTGAATCACATTCTTCTGGATGCATGGAAAGGATCCTGCTTGGCCAGTGATAAGGCATGCAGGCTAATTTTCGTTGGCGGAAAGGAAGAGGCTGATTACGGACGTCTTATCGACGAAACTATCGCTGGTATTGACGGTGGGCGGCGTATCCATATCACGGGTTTCGTTGATCATGACACGTTTGTTGACTACCTGTCCGCTGTGGATGTCGCGGTGCAGTTGCGTACCCATTCGCGTGGCGAGACGTCGCGTACGGTGCTCGATTGTCTTGCATACAAAGTGCCGCTGATCGTCAATGCGAACGGCCCGATGGCTGAATATCCCGACGACACGCTGATCAAGCTCGATGACGAATTCGATACTAACGATCTGACTGAAGCGCTTGAGCGCCTTCATTCCAGTCCGGAACTGCGTGCACACCTTGGCAAGAAGGGGATTGCGTATGTCGAGGCCAGTCACGATCCTCACAAGACCGCAGCTGGTTATGCGGCGTCGATAGAACACGCATGTAATAGTGTAGAGATCCAGAATGTCAGACGGAGCATGATTGGTTTCGGTCGGCAGGTCGCATCGCTTGCGCCTGCCGATCGTGAAATCTGTATGCAAAAGGCTGCAGATCTTGTGTGCGCACCGACGCGTCGCCGTATCTATCTCGATATATCTGCGACAGTACGGAACGATCTCAAGACGGGTATCGAGCGCGTCGCACGCGCTCTGGTTAGGGAAATGCTGCTTGCGCCTCCAAGCGGGTTCGAGGTCGTTCCAGTTTATCTCTGCAACGAAGGTGGGCGCTGGCGTGTTCGTAGGGCGATGAAATATCTTGCGGGTCAGCCGGGATTCGAGATACTGAATCAGCAGGACGAGATCGTCGTTCCGTCCAAGGGCGATGCGTTGATCGGACTGGATCTGTTTTCGGATGGAGTCGTTGATGCGGAGCGCAGTGGTTTGTACGCGTATTGGCGCGCTGCCGGCGCGAAAATTGGATACGTAGTGCACGACATCCTGCCGATAACTCGGCCGGAGTTTTTCCCGCCGTGGGCTCACGACATGCATTGTGCCTGGATGGCAGCCATCTGCGCCCATTCACATATGCTGATCTGTATTTCCGAACACGTGAAACGGGATGTAACGCGATGGATGGAGGAGAATGTTCGGGAACCTGGTCGTCGCCCCGAGCTACTCGTTTCGCATCACGGGGCAGACGTCAACGCATCCTTCCCCACATTCGGATTTCCGGCAGGCGCTGAGCAAGTCCTGAACGAAATTGCTGCGCGGCCCACGTTCCTGATGGTCGGGACGATTGAGCCTAGAAAGGGACATCTGCAAGCCGTGCGAGCATTCGAACGAATGTGGCAGACCGGTGTTGACGTAAATCTGGTCATTGTCGGACGTGAGGGTTGGAAACCCTTGCCAGAAGAGGATCGCCGAAACATCCCAGCCACGATTAAGGCGATCCAGAATTGCAGCGAACTGACGAAGCGGCTGTTCTGGCTCGACGGGATAAGCGACGAATATCTTGAGCGTGTTTATGCTGCGTCGTCCTGCTTGCTGTCACCATCGGAAGGAGAGGGTTACGGGTTGCCGCTCATCGAGGCCGCCCAGCATAGTAAGCCGATCCTCGCACGTGACATCGAAGTGTTCCGGGAAGTAGCGGGCGACACGGCGACCTATTTCTCAGGCGCGGATGATGCGGATTTGGCGCAAGCAGTGTTGACTTGGCTCGATTTGAATCAGAAAGGACAGGTGCCGGATGTTACCCGGCTTAAGTGGGATACGTGGGCGCAAAGCGCGCAGCGCCTCGGTCGCGCGATAGCAGCGCAAGTCAGGAGTTGAGGGAGGGTTGCCAGCGATTCACGGGAATCTGCTTGCCCGGCCGTTGGGACATAGTATTTATCAATATGTCCCGGATTGTAGAATATTGGAAATTGTTGATTGGAAAGACAGATGGAAACGCAAAACAAAACAGCTATCGTTACCGGTATCACGGGCCAAGACGGAGCATATCTCGCGGAGCTTTTGCTCGAGAAAGGCTATGTCGTACATGGAACGTATCGCCGTACGAGCTCGGTGAATTTCTGGCGGATCGAGGAACTTGGTATCGACAAGCACCCGAACCTGCATCTCGTCGAATACGATCTGACCGACTTGTCGGCCAGCATCCGGTTGTTGCAGCAAACCGGCGCGACCGAGGTCTACAACCTTGCTGCGCAGAGCTTTGTCGGCGTTTCGTTCGATCAACCTGTCACCACGGCCGAAATCACGGGTATCGGACCGCTGAACCTGCTCGAGGCCATCCGCATCGTCAATCCGGCGATCCGCTTCTATCAGGCATCGACGTCGGAAATGTTCGGCAAGGTTCAGGCGGTGCCGCAAATCGAGAGCACGCCGTTCTATCCGCGAAGCCCATATGGCGTTGCGAAGCTTTACGCACACTGGATTACCGTCAACTATCGCGAATCCTATGGCATCTTTGGATGTAGCGGAATTTTGTTCAACCACGAGTCCCCGCTGCGTGGGCGCGAGTTCGTGACGCGCAAGATCACGGACTCAGTGGCGAAGATCAAGCTTGGCATGCTCGACGTTTTGGAGCTGGGAAACCTCGATGCGAAGCGCGACTGGGGTTTCGCGAAGGAGTATGTCGAGGGGATGTGGTTGATGCTGCAGGCCGACAAGCCTGATACGTACGTTTTGGCGACGAATCGCACCGAGACGGTCCGTGATTTCGTGACGATGGCGTTCAAGGCAGCCGGTACGCAAGTCGCGTGGAAGGGAGAGGCGGAGAACGAGATCGGCGTCGATGAAGCTACGGGTAAGGCCGTGGTGCGCATCAACCCGAAGTACTATCGCCCGGCTGAAGTGGAACTGCTGATCGGGAACCCGGAGAAGGCAAAAAGCGAACTCGGCTGGCAACCTCAAACTACGCTCGAGCAACTATGCGCGATGATGGTAGAGGCGGATCTGCGCCGCAATGAACAAGGGAAGTCGTTCTGACATGCCGAGCGTCCTGATAACAGGAATCGCGGGGTTCACGGGCAAGTATCTCGCGGACCTGTTGCGTATGCGTGGTTACGGCGTCAGCGGAATCGCACACAACGTGTGCTCCGAGGAGGAGCACATTTACCAGTGCGACCTGCTGGACCGGAGTGGTCTTGCGAACGTGGTGCGCGAAGTGAAACCCGACTACGTGGTTCACCTGGCTGCTATTGCGTTCGTAGCCCACGGCGATGCGGATGCCATGTATCGCACCAACGTGGTTGGCACGCGCAACTTGCTGGAAGCAGTGACGGCGGCTGGCCACATTCCTCGCTCGGTGTTGCTGGCCAGCAGTGCAAACATTTACGGCAATACTGCTATCGACCCGTTGGTCGAGACTGTCGCGCCTTCGCCTGCCAATGATTACGCAGTCAGCAAGGTTGCAATGGAGTACATGGCAAGCCTCTGGGTTTCGCGTTTGCCTGTCACGCTCGTGCGTCCGTTCAACTACACCGGAATTGGTCAGTCGGTGAACTTCCTCTTGCCGAAGATCGTCGACCATTTCAAGCGAGGCGCACGCGAAATCGAACTTGGAAATCTCGATGTCGCCCGCGACTTTTCCGATGTCAGGACAGTTGTGGATGCTTATGCGCGCCTGCTTGAAGTCGAGCCCGCGGGTGATGTTTTCAATGTATGCTCGGGCGACGCGGTCACCTTGCGGGACGCGATTTCGATCCTCGAGCGAGTCGCCGGCTATCAGATCGATGTGAAGGTCAATCCTGCGTTCGTGCGCGCGGGGGAGGTAAAGTACCTCCGCGGCAGCAACGAAAAGCTGCGAAGCCAGATCGGCGAATTGAAGGCGATCTCGCTCGAGGAAACCCTGCAGTGGATGTATGAAGCGTAAAGGCGGGCATCTTGAAGGCGCTTCATATTTATCGTACGTATTTCCCTGATCCACCGGGGGGATTGCAGGAGGCGATCCGGCAGATCAGCCTCGCCACGCGGGACTGTGGTGTCGAGTCGCGGATATTCACGCTGTCGCCCACGCCAGCGCCGCGCGAATTGCAGTTCGCCGAAGGAAACGTGATCCGGTCGAAGTCGTGGATGGCGCCGGCCTCTTGCGACATCGGCGGACCGGATGCGTTCTTGCGGTTTCGTGAGCTTGCGAATTGGGCTGATGTTCTCCACTTTCATTTTCCTTGGCCGTTTGGCGACGTGTTGCGGCTTTCCGGAATGAGGAACAAGCCGGCGGTAATGACGTACCACTCTGATGTTGTCCGGCAACGGTATCTCGGATATGTGTACGGGCCGCTGATGCGCTGGATGCTGAGCTCGATGTCAGCCGTTGTCGCAACGTCTCCTGCCTACGCACATTCAAGCCCGGTCCTGACGTCGCTCGTACGTCCGGATCGGGTACGCGTGATTCCGCTCGGCATCGCGGATTATGCGACTGATGATATTGCGCGGCAGTGCGGACCGGACACGCTGGCGCGACTTTCGTTGCGCAACAGGCCGTATTTCCTGTCGCTGGGCGTGCTGCGTTACTACAAGGGGCTTCACACGCTGATCGAAGCTGCACCTTCTATTCCGGCCGATTTGGTCATAGCCGGATCTGGTCCTGAGTTGAATCGCCTGAAGGCACTGGCCGCCGCGGTTGGGGCGTCGAACGTGATATTCGCAGGGCAAGTTACGAACGAAGAGAAGGTGGCGCTCCTAAAAGGGTGCCGCGGGTTGGTGTTGCCGTCTCAATTGCGTTCGGAGGCGTTCGGCATGGTGTTGGTCGAGGCATCAATGTTCGGGAAGCCGATGGTGTGCTGCGAAATCGGTTCAGGCACCTCGTATGTCAACGAGCATGGTGTGACGGGCTACGTCGTGGAGCCGGAGTCGCCGCGTGCGTTGGCGGTTGCCGTTAATGCGTTGCTTGATGACGAGTATGCATCGGAGTGTATGGGCAAGGCTGCACGCGCGCGTTACGAGCGCTTGTTTTCTGCTCCTGCATTGGGTGGAGCTTACAGGGACCTGTATGAAGAGGTCTTGGGCGGCGGTCGGACGGACAGCGTGTCCGGTTGATTGAGCGTTTTCGCGAAGCGGGGATCACGCGTTCGGCCAATCCATACCTCGTAGGAATTCATCATAACGTGTCGAATCGTAAGCTGGTGACTTTGTTTAGCGAATGCCTGTTTAGTATCTTTCCGTCATCTTGGGAGAACTGGGGCATGCGCGCCTGGAGCGCATTGCTTAATGCATAAGGTTTGTGCAACGTCTAACACGGCGGGTCCTCCTGACACCAACCCTCTTCCGCATTTGATGTAGGAATCCTAATGATCACAAGCAGGCGTTCAACGTGATCCGGATGTTGATTGAGGAACCAGAAATGCTCGCGTGATATGAAGGGCCGGTTCCGGCGATATTCCGTCGGCGGACTTGGTAAACCCGCCTTGACGAGTTGTGTCAGCAATTCATGACGTAACGCGATTTCGGGAGGGAGAGCTTGGCACCGTGCGTGGGCCACTGGCTCGGACAGGTGCCTTCCTTCCCGATGCCGTTACGCGGAGGGGGTGTCGCGCGTGCTTGACGGGTGGCACGATCCACTAGAAATGGTGAGGCGACCGGATGAACAGCCTTGCTACACGAATGTTCGATACGAGCTTGGTAATCGGCTGCCTGATAGAATGCTGCTGCCAAGACGACGATCCGACCCACCGACAATACCTGCCGACAAGGCTGCACAGACGTGTTTGGTCCGGACGGCGGATTCACGATGAAATCTATCGAATGATTCTAGTAACAGGAGCCAGCGGGTTCGTGGGCCAAGTGACGTGTCGCGCGTTGCTGGAGCGTGGGGAGCGCGTCGTCAGGCTGGTCCGGCGCCCGACTGGTCAACCTGACCTCGGCCCTGAATGGGTGCACGATCAGGCGGATTTCGCCGGCATCGAGCAAATGTGGCCCGACTGGGTACGATGCGATTCCGTAATTCACCTCGCCGCGCGGGTTCATGTCATGCGCGACTCGGCGGTGGATCCTGCGGCGGCATACCGTGAAACCAATGTGGAGGGCACGCTTCGCGTGGCTCGAGCAGCGCACGCGATCGGCGCACGTCGGTTTGTTTATGTGAGCAGCATCAAGGCGGTAGGGGAAAGCAGTGCTGGACGCGCGCCACTTGGCGAAGTCGACGAACCGACTCCGCTAGACCCGTACGGCATATCCAAACTGGAGGCCGAAAGGGGACTTGTCGCATTCGGTCGCGAATCGGGGATGGAAACTGTGATCGTCAGGCCACCGCTGGTATATGGTCCAGGCGTGCGTGCCAATTTCCAAAGCCTGATGCGAGCGTTATCCAAGCGAATCCCTTTGCCTATCGGGGCGATTTCGGCGCGCCGCAGCTTGATCTACGTTGAGAATCTTGCGAATGCGCTATTGGTGTGTGCCAGCGATTCCCGCGCCGCCGGGCAGGTTTTTCACGTCGCCGATGGCCGGGATCTTACTGTGACCGAGTTGGCGCGTAGCTTGGCCACGTACCTGGATGCTCCCGCTCGACTGCTTCCAGTGCCTGCGACCTGGCTGCGTATCGCGGGGCGGCTGACAGGGCGCCTCCCTGAGGTCGAGCGACTTGTCGGGCCGCTGCAACTTGACACTCGTCGGATTCGAGAGGTGCTCGACTGGTGCCCTCCGCACGACGTAGAAGACGGGTTGAGACAAACGGCGATTTGGTATCGCTCCACGCAGTAAATGCAATGTTGACCAGTACGATTACATCTAGTCCTTTCCTCGTCGCGGCAAGTTGGGCGCTATGTGCCGCGCTGGCTTGCGCGGCGATTCTCTGGGGATTGCTAAAAACCGGTCTCGCATGGCACCTTGCGACGGATGTTCCGAACGATCGTTCTTTGCATACGTTGCCCACGCCAAGGGCGGGGGCTTGGGGAGTGGTTCCGGTTGCCGGGGTTGGCATATGGATGGCGGACTCCGAATTTCACTGGATCGTGGCACTCGTGGCCTTTCTGGCCATTGTGTCCCTAGTAGACGACCGACGCGGGTTGCCAGCACGAGTGCGCTTCAGCGCCCATGTCGCTGCCGTTGCCGTGCTCCTGAGTCTCTATCCGAGTGTTCAACCATGGTGGGTATTCCTCGTGATCGCCTTCGTGCTGGTGTGGTTGATCAACTTGTATAACTTCATGGATGGCGCGGACGGGCTGGCAGGCGGTATGACGCTGTTCGGCTTTTCGGCTTATGCCGCGGGAGCTGCCATCAGCGCTCATCCATCACCGTCGTTGGCTATCGCAGCCGTGACTGTAGCGGGGGCCAGCCTCGGGTTTCTGATATTCAATTTTCATCCGGCACGAATTTTTCTTGGTGATGCCGGGTCCATATCGCTCGGTTTTCTGGCTGGGGCAATGGGGTATTGGGGGTGGATTCGCGGAGTATGGCCTTTGTGGTTCCCGCCCTTAATTTTTTCTCCGTTCATCGCAGATGCATCCGCGACGCTGTTCAAGCGGCTTCTTCGAGGGGAGAAGTTCTGGCAAGCTCATCGTGAACATTACTATCAAAGAATGGTTCGTTCCGGGTTGGGACACGCGTTGACCGCGGTTTCATGGTACTTCGTGATGGCCATCGGCGTTGGCGTAGCGTTGTGGGGGCTCGATCGTTCACCGTTGATTCAATGGATTGTCGTTGCCGTGTGGGCCTGCATACTCATATGCGTAGGTGGTGCAATTGATGTGCGATGGCAACGATTCCTGAAACTTACAACCGAAAAGGATGAGGCATGACACCCATGTTCAAGCCGAAGGGTTCGTGGCTGTCGTTGAGCGCATTCTTCTATGATCTGATGGCGGTCGCATGTGCGTGGCTGGTCGCGTACGTGATTAGATTCAACGGTTCCGTACCGACGGAGTTCTGGATGGGCGGTCTCCTTGCGCTCACCTGGGTGCTCACCATCTACGGCCTGATGTTCCATGTTTTCGGACTTTATCGAGGACTTTGGGTATTCGCGAGCCTACCTGATCTGCTTCGGATATCTAAGGCCGTGAGTTGCGGCGGTGTGATCGTAATGGTTGGCGCCGTCATGTTGCAGCCGACGCCGATCATTCCTCGTTCCGTACTGTTGCTGTCCCCATTGTTGTTGTTCGTGACGATGGGCGGTGCGCGTGCGCTGTATCGAGCAGTCAAGGAGTTCTATCTATATGGCGGCCTGGTCGGTCAAGGCAGACCCGTCCTAGTCTTGGGCGCTGGCACTGCGGGGGCTAGCTTGGCGCGTGAGTTGTCGCGTTCCGGGAAATGGCGGCTGGTAGGCTTGCTCGACGATGACCCTGCCAAGCGGGCAAGGGAGGTCTACGGATACAAAGTGCTTGGCAGTATCGATGAACTGTCTCATTTCGCTGCGGCGCTGAAGATTGAGTATGCAATCATCGCGATTCCGTCAGCTCCGGTCGAGGCACAGCGTCGCGCAGCAACCCTTTGTGTTCGCGCTGGCGTGCGGGCAATGGTGCTGCCGTCGTTGACCGAATTGCCGCCCGGCCAAGGTTTCCTGTCGCACATTCGCCAGATCGACCTCGAAGACCTCCTCGGCCGCGACGCCGTGACGATCGACACGCCGCACGTCGAGGCGCTGCTGCGCGGCCGCGTCGTGATGGTGACGGGCGCGGGCGGCTCGATCGGCTCCGAGCTGTGCCGGCAGATCCTGCGCTTCGCGCCGGCGCAGCTTGTGGCGTTCGACCTGTCCGAGTACGCGATGTACCGGCTGACCGAGGAGCTGCGCGAACGCTTCCCCGACCTGCCGGTCCTGCCAATTATCGGCGACGCGAAGGATTCGCTGCTGCTCGACCAGGTGATGTCGCGCCATGCACCGCATATCGTGTTCCATGCAGCCGCCTATAAGCACGTGCCGCTGATGGAGGAGCACAACGCCTGGCAGGCGCTGCGCAACAACGTGCTCGGCACGTATCGCGTGGCTCGCGCGGCGATCCGCCACGACGTGCGTCACTTCGTGCTGATCTCGACCGACAAGGCCGTCAATCCGACCAACGTGATGGGCGCGAGCAAGCGTCTGGCCGAAATGGCCTGCCAGGCGTTGCAGCAGACGAGCGGGCGCACGCAGTTCGAGACCGTGCGCTTCGGCAACGTGCTCGGTAGCGCGGGCAGCGTAATCCCGAAGTTCCAGCAGCAGATCGCGAAGGGCGGCCCGGTGACGGTTACGCACCCGGAGATCACGCGTTTCTTCATGACGATCCCGGAAGCGTCGCAGCTCGTGCTGCAGGCGTCGAGCATGGGGCATGGCGGCGAGATCTTCATTCTCGACATGGGCGAACCGGTGAAGATCGTCGATCTCGCGCGCGACCTGATCCGCCTGTATGGTTTCTCGGAAGAACAGATCCGTATCGAGTTCACCGGGTTGCGGCCCGGCGAGAAGCTCTACGAGGAGCTGCTGGCGGACGACGAGGCGACGACGCGCACGCCTCATCCGAAACTGCGGATCGCGCGGGCGCGCGAAGTGCCGGACAACCTGCTCGATGAATTGCTGCCGTGGCTGATGCAGCACCGCGTGCTGTCCGACGACGAGGTGCGGCGCGATTTGCGGCGCTGGGTGCCGGAATATCAGACAGCGGTTGCGCCGGTGCTACAGAGCGTGCCGAGACGGGCCGTTGCCAGCGAGTAATCGGGCCGTCGGTTGGTGGCGCCGAGATAACAGACGATCGCGAAATTCATGCCGTTCAGTAGCGTACTGAACGGCATTTTTATTGGTGGAATCGCCAGGAACAAAGTCGGGTTTGAGCTCGGGGAATGCCAAGTGTAATGCCTTCAGTTTTATAACGATGTGGCGTCTATCGGGTTGAATCCGCAGGTATGACCGGACGCGCGCGCCGCGCTGAACGGGCGCATGGCTCGATACGTCAGCGTCATTTGACTGTCGGCCGATTTCTGCATATGGTTTCCTCAAGATAGCCGTGCGATTGCCGTAAAGAACGATGTGAAAAACTGAATAAAAAATCTACGTTCGATACCAATCCGATGAAAGCGGAACATATTGCCAGGGGAATGAGCGCGGCACTCATGGTGCTCGTGCTTGCAGGCTGCGGCGGCGGCGACGACGCAAGTCCGGCGGTGGCCACGGCGCAGGCCGGCAAACTGTCGGCGCTGCGAGCCACAGGCAACGCGGTGAGCGCGGCGCCGATGAGCGCAACGGCGCCGGTCCATGTTGCACTGGTGCTCAAACTGAATGACGAAGCCGGGTTGAGCCGCTTTCTGCAGCAAGCGCGAACGCCCGGCAGCGCCAGCTTCGGGGCCGTGCTGACGTCCGCGCAGATTGCCGCGCAGTACGCGCCCACCGCAGGCCAGGTCGCCACAGTGAAGGCCTATTTGGGAAGTAAGGGCTTCACGAACATCAAGGTGGCCGACAACAACATGATCGTTGAAGCCGATGCCCCGGCCGGCGTGATATCCGGCGTGTTCCAGACGTCGCTCGTCCCGGTCGCGATGGCGGACGGCACCAGCACGCATATCAATACCGCCCCGGAGACGATGCCCGATGCGATCAGCGGGGTCGTTCAAGGGGTTCTCGGGCTCGATACCGCGACCCGCCTGCATCCGAATTTCGTGCGCGCTCCCAATGCCGGCGCTGCGCCGACCGCAAATGCGTCGCCGACTACTTCCGCAGTCACGGTGGGTCACAACCCGACGGACTTTCCCGGCATCTATTCCGTCGGCAGCACCCCGACGGCGGCCAACGTCACGGTCGGCATCATTGCCGAAGGAGACGTGACGCAGCCTGTCATCGACTTGGCGACGTTCGAGAGCAACAACCATCTGCCCGCCGTACCCGTTTCGGTAATCCATGCCGGACTGCCGAGCGCGGACACGAGCGCGAATGTCGAATGGTCGCTCGATAGCCAGGCCATCGTCGGGATGTCCGGCGGCCTCAAGCAGCTCAATTTCTACGTTGCGTCATCGCTTGCCTGGAGCGATATGGCGCTTGCAATCAATCGCGCCGTGATCGACAACACCGCCCGGGTCATCAACATGTCGATCGGCGGTTGCGAGAACTGGGCGCCGACGGCGGCCATCGACACGCTGTTCCAGCTCGCCGTCGCGCAGGGGCAGACTTTCGCGGTCAGTTCCGGGGATTCAGGCAGCGTGGCGTACGGTTGCACCGGCACGTCGGTGCAATACCCGGCGACGTCCCCGTATGTCGTGGCCGTTGGGGGCACCACGCTCTATACGAACGGGAACGGCAGCTACGCGGGCGAGACGGCCTGGGACTCCAGCGGGGGCGGCATCAGTGGCATCGAGCCGATTCCATCGTGGCAGTCGAACGTTCCGGCGCTCAAGGGGCGGGCGTTCCGGGGCCTGCCGGATCTTGCGTTCGATGCCGATCCGAACAGCGGCGAAGCAGTCATCGTGGGAGGACAACTCGAGATAGTGGGCGGGACGAGCCTGTCCGCGCCGCTGTTTGCCGCGACTTGGGCGCGCATGCTGTCCGGTGCCTGCGCGACGAATCTCGGTTTCGCGGCGCCCACGCTGTATGGCGCTAAAGCCACGACCCCATCGAGCTTTCGCGATATCACCAACGGTTCGAATGGCGCATACAGTGCGGGTTCGGGATGGGATTTCGTGACCGGCTGGGGCACGCCGAACGTCAGCGTGCTGTATTCCGCGATATGCGTTCCGGCGGCCCCGATCTACGGCGGTGTGATCAACGAAGGTACGACGCTCAAGCCGGGGCAAATCGTGTATTCGGCTTCCAAAAGCCATGAGTTGGTCATGCAATACGACGGCAACCTCGTGCTTTACAACACGACCAATGGTGCCGCAGTGTGGAATTCCCGTACGCACGGAAACGCCGGAGCGTATGCCGTGTTTCAGACCGATGGCAACTTCGTGGTCTACGGCGCGAGCGGCAATGCGCTGTGGTACTCGGCGACCGGCGGGACGTCCTACGGCCAGTCTCTTGTCGTGCAGGACGATGGCAACATGGTGATCTACCGATCGTACGTCCCGGTATTTTTCACATCGACCACTACTAGCGGATATACGAACTCCACGAGCGGCCCGGCCATCTGGAATGGCGGCGTCACCCTCAGCAGCGGCCAAAGCTTTACTTCAGGCAATGGCGCGAACGTGCTGGTCATGCAGGGAGACGGGAATTTGGTGCTTCTTCGCCAGGGCGTTCCGCAGTGGAGTTCGGGTACCTACAATCATCCGGGCGCCTTTGCAGTGATGCAAACGGACGGCAATTTGGTCGTCTACAGTTCGACATGGGTGCCGCTCTGGTATTCCCGCACGGGTGGATATCCCGGTGCAGCCACTTACGTTCAGGACGACGGTAACGTCGTGACCTATACGCAACTGCCGCGTTGGAGCACGAATACAGGGGGGGCCTAGTATTCCGCTCGTCGATTCGCGGCCGCGCCGCCACGGCCCCGTCACCAACGGCGGGCCGTGCGACTCTCGGTGATACGTCGGCCGACCCGCGCCCCTCAATACCCCCGCTTCCCCTTCCTCACCACCATCCACCGCGGCGCCCTGAACCGCACGATGCTGAGATACAGCCACACATACGTCAGCGCGAACAGCACGACAAAAACGAACAGATGCACGGTATGCCGCCAGAACAGCGTCGCCGGAATCACCGCGACGAGGCACAGCAGCCAAAGATAAGGCGACGTCAGCGAATTCCGCCGCGTCAGATCATGCGCGTGCTTCGTCCCGACCGCCCACCGCATCAACCGCTTGTACACGAGCATGTGCAGATGCACGCCATCCGGAATCCCAGGCGACATCCCGCGGATGAACTTCTTCCGGTAGATCGAGAAGCACGTCTCGAAGATCGGATACATGAACAGCAGCACAGGATACCAAGCGGACACTTCGCGATTGCGCATCACGAGCATGATCGCGAGTTCCGCGAGCATGAACCCGATGAAATACGCGCCGCCGTCACCGAGGAAGATAAGCCCGGCCGGGAAATTCCACAGGAAAAACCCGAGCACGGCGCCCATCATGATGATCGACGCGGACATCACGACCGGGTCGTTGACATGGAACGCGACATACGCGAGCGACGCGAACATCATGAAGCTGACCATCGACGCGAGTCCGTTGAAGCCGTCGATGATGTTGATCGCGTTGGCGAGCGCCGCGACCGCGAGCACCGTGACGAACGCCGAGATAGCCACGTAGCCGAGCAGGAAATCGAGCGGCGGCACGCTGATGCGCTTGACCGCGATACCCATCACCCCGAACGCGAGCGCGGCCGCGCCCATCGTGCACAGCAGCCGCGCACGCGGCGACACGCGCTTGGTCAGGTCCTCGACGAGCCCTGACAGGAACGCCGGCATTCCGCATGCGGCGATCCCGAGAATGCTGCCGGCGATCGTCGGATAGCGCCGCGACAGGATCAGCGCGGCAATGACGACCCCGGCGAGGATCCCGATGCCCCCAACGCGCGGCACGGGCCGCACGTGGAATTTCTGCACGCCGGCCAGGTCGCTGTCGACCGAGAATTTCTCGTGAAGGTGCGCGTAGCGCACGATGAACAGCGTGACGAGCAGGGAGACGATGAAACCGGACGCGAAGCTGAGCATGGGATCGCTCGAAAAATGGACAGCGGATTATACAAAACCGCGCGGGTTGCCCTCCTGCCATCGCCAGTGGTCGGCACACATTTCCTCGATGCCGAGCGTCGCGCGCCAGCCGATGATGTCGGCCGCGGCCTGCGGGTTCGCGTAGCACTCGGCGATGTCGCCCGGGCGGCGCGCGACGAGCTCGTACGGCACCGGGCGGCCCGATGCCTTCTCGAACGCGCGCACGACTTCGAGCACGCTGTAGCCCTGGCCCGTGCCGAGGTTCACGACGAAGCTCGCGTCGCGCTTCGCCAGTGCGTCGAGCGCGGCGATGTGCCCCTTCGCGAGATCGACGACGTGGATGTAGTCGCGCACGCCCGTGCCGTCCGGCGTCGGGTAGTCGGAGCCGAACACGCGCAGTTTTTCCAGCTTGCCGACTGCGACCTGCGCGACATACGGCATCAAGTTGTTCGGGATGCCGGCCGGATCCTCGCCGATCAACCCGCTCGCATGCGCGCCGACCGGGTTGAAGTAGCGCAGCGTCGCGATGCGCCACGACGGGTCGGACACCTCGAGATCGCGCAGGATCTGCTCGGCGATCAGCTTCGACTGGCCGTACGGGTTGGTCGCGGACAGCGGGAACGATTCGTCGATCGGCGAGCGCTCGGGCACGCCGTATACGGTCGCGGACGAACTGAACACGAACTGCTTGACGTTGCGCTCGCGCATGACCTTGAGCACGGCGAGCAGGCCGCCGATGTTGTTCTGGTAGTACTCGAGCGGTTTCGCGACCGATTCGCCGACGGCCTTGAGCGCCGCGAAGTGGATCGTGCCGGTGATCGGGTGCGCGTCGAACACCTTCGCGAGCGCGGCTTCGTCGCACACGTCGACCTGGTGGAACGCGGGCGTCCTGCCCGTGATCTGCTCGATGCGCCGCACGGATTCGGCCTTGCTGTTGACGAGGTTGTCGACGATCACGACATCGTAGCCGTTGTCGAGCAGCTCGACGGCCGTGTGCGAGCCGATGTAGCCCGCACCGCCGGTGACGAGGATGGTGCCTTTAGCGGTCATGCTGATGCGCTCCTTCAGAGGGTGATGCCTGTCAACGAATGAATGGTCTGCCGGTAACGTTCGACGACCTGCTGCTCGTCGAATTCCGCCGCGACCTTCTGCCGGCCGCGCGCGCCCATCGCGTCGCGTCCGGCCGTTCCGAGTTCGATCATGCGGAGCAGTTGCTCCGCGAGGCTCGCGCTGTCGCGCACGCGGCACAGGAAGCCCGTTTCGCCGTCGGCGACGACGTCGCGGCAGCCCGGCACGTCGGTCGCGACGATCGGGCGGCCCATCGCCGAGGCTTCCATCAGCGTGCGCGGCACGCCTTCGCGGTACGACGGCAGCACGACGCAGTCGGCGGCCGCGATATGCGGGCGCACGTCGTGCGCTTCGCCCAGATACTCGACGATGCCTTCGCCGACCCACGCGTCGACATCCGCGCGGTCGATCGCGCTCGGATTGTCGACGCCGAGCGGCCCGAGCAGCTGGAAGCGCGCGTTCGGGTAGCGGGCCCGCACGATGCGCGCGGCCTCCACATATTCGCGCACGCCCTTGTCCCACAGCAGCCGGCCGATCAGGATGAAGACGGGCGCGTCGCCGCCGGGCAGCGGCACGGGCGCGAACTGTTCGAGGTCGACGCCTTCGCCGTGCAGCAGCCGCGCGCGGTCGGGATGCGCGAGCAGCTGCTCGTCGGTGAACGTTGCGAGATCGTCGCGGTTCAGGAACCAGACTTCACGCGGGAAGCGGAACGCGAAGCGGTACAGGCGTTTCGCGACGCTGGCCGCGCGGCTTTTCTGGATGAATACATAACCGAGCCCCGTCGTCACCGCGATCGACGGCACGCGCGCGAGCCATGCGGCGACCGAGCCGTAGATGTTCGGCTTGATCGTGTAATGGAACACGAGATCGGGCTTCAGCGCACGGTAGTGACGCACCAGCGCGGCGAGCGTGCCGAGATCCTCGCGCGGGCTCGTGCCTTTCGATGCGACCGCGAGCGCCACGTAGCGGCAGCCCATCTGCTCGAGCAGCGGCACCGTGCGGTCGTGCGGCGCGATCACGATGACCTCGGCGCCGCGCGCGACGAGCGCACGGATCAAACCGTGGCGGTACGTGTAGATCGCCCAGGCCGTGTTGCAGACGAGCGCGATGCGCAGCGGGGAGGTGGCGGACATGAAAAAAGAAAAAAATAAAGCGTCGAAAATGCCGAAGGGGCCGGATCCGCGTTCAAGCGGACGGCCGCGCGGCGAACAGCGTCTGCTTGATCCGCTGCAGCGTGCGGTACGGCGTCACGAAATGCAGCAGGTTCTTGGCGAGGCCGGCCCAGTCGTACGGGTTCAGCGCATTGAAGTGGCTCAGCAGCAGCGACAGCGTCGACACCAGCTGGCGCCGGCGCTTGGTCGCGCTGATCCCGCCCTCGTTGAGTTCGTAATAAAGGCCGAGTTCCGGCAGGTTCGCGCAATCGTAGCGTTGCATTAACCGTAAAAAAAGATCGAGGTCCTCGGCCGCGCGGTATTTCGCGCGATAGTTGCCGACTTCCAGCACGGCGTCGATGCGCAGCATCACCGACGGATGCACGAGCGGCGAGCGCAGGAAGCGCGTGCGGCGCAGCGTGCGCGGATCGGCGGGCGGCGTCAGCATGAAGCGCGGCTCGCCGGCGCGCGATACGACCTGCGTCCACATGCCGACGCAGGCCACGCGCGAATGGGCGCCGAGATACGCGCGCTGTTTCGCGAGGCGCTGCGGCGCGGCGAGATCGCCCGCGTCGATGCGCGCCGCATAACGAAAGCCGCGTGCCGCGAGCGCGTCGATGCCGGCCGCGAGCGCGCGCTCGATGCCGCCGTTGCGCGGCATGCGCAGCACCTCGATCGCGAGGCCGGGCAGGTCGGGCGCGACGATCGGCGGCGTGCTGCCGTCGTCGACGATCAGCACGTGCACGGGCGCGTCCTCGCGAAACGACGCGAGGGTCCGGACGACGTCGTCGTGCCCGTTGTAGGCCGGCATCAGCACGGCCACGTCGTCGAGCGGGGGCGGGCAATCGGATGACGTCATGTTTGCAGCTTGAAACGGATGTAATAAAAATTGACGGCGGCCGCGGCCAGGTAGCCGGCCGCCAGCCCGACGAGCGCGCCGTACAGGCCGAGCCGCGGGATCGCGAACAGGTTGACGAGCGCGGCGATCGCGAGCGCGAGCAGCCATTTCGACAGCAACACGAATTTTGCTTGATATTTGAGAACGATAAGATTGCCTATCGCCTCGATGCCGGCCGGCACGGACAGCCAGACGGCCCAGCGGAAGATGTCGACCGAGGCCTCGTAGCCGCGGCCGAACACCTTGCCGACGATCAGCGGGGCGGCCGCGTCGAGCACGAGCGCGCCGGCCGTCATCAGGCAGGCCGTCATCGCGATCAGACGGACGATGTTGCGGCGCAGCCGCGCGACGTCCTGCACGCGGTAGACGAATGCGGGCGCGATCGTCTGCGCGAGCATCAGCGCGAGCGTGATCCAGTTCTCGTTGAGCTGCTGCGCGGCCGAGTAGCGGCCGAGGTCGGCGAACGACACGTGGCGCTCGAGCATCAGGCGGTCGAGCTTCAGGAACAGGTACATGCAGATGAGGCCGAGCCAGAACACGGTGCCGGCCGTCGCAAAGTGCCTGAACAGCGGTTTATCGAACGTCCAGCCGAGCGCGCCGCCGTTACGATGCCGGTAGTAGAGCAGCAGCGCGAAGCCGATCGCGGCGGCCTCGAGCGCCCACAGCCACCCGAAGCGCGCGGGGCCGGCGGCCGCACGGACCAGTAGCCAGACGAGCAGCGCCTTCGCCAGCGCGGTGATCATGCTGGTGACGAGCTGCGGCTTGCTGTAGGTGAGGCTTTGCAGCCACGCGTTGATCACGCCGACGAACGGCTCGCGGAACACCATCGTGACCGCCAGGCCCGCGAGCATCGCGCCGACCAGCGGATCGAAGGCGCCCGCGGCGATCGCGATCCAGGTCGCGACGAGCGCGGCGGCCGAGACGGCGATGCGCAGCGCGAATGCGCTGCCGAGCACCGCGCCGAGCTGGGCAGGCGGGCGCTGGACGATGGTCGGAACGAGGATTTCCGCGCCGCACACCCAGGTGAGCGGCGCCAGTACCAGGAGGAGCGTATTCGCATACTGCCATTTGCCGAACACGTCCGGCCCGAAATAACGGGCCAGAAGACCGCTGATCGCGATCGCGACGCCGATCTGCGTCAGCCGTTCGAGCCCCAGCCAGACGAGGTTCGCGACGGCCTTCGCGACATCCGGGTTGCCGAAGCGCTTCAGCATGCGCGGCGGCCGCATGTACGCGGGGCGGCCGGCAGGGCGCCCGGAGGCTGCGGGTTGGCGGCGGCGGGTCGGCTAGGCATTAAAATGGGCGACATGCGCGTCATCAAAACCCGCGATTATAAGTGGGATCGGGGCCGCTCCAGCCGTTCCGTTCCTTGTTTCGCAGGGGCCTGCCTGTATCATGCGCGGCGCCGGCGAGACGCGGCCAGACAATTTTCCATGCACGCAACCGAGAGAGAAGAGAATCGATGATCTCCCAATCCATCTTCAAGGCATATGACATTCGTGGCGTGGTCGGCAAGACGCTCGACGTCGACACGGCGCGCGGGATCGGCCGGGCATTCGGCAGCGAAGTGCGCGCCCAGGGCGGCGACGCGGTCGTCGTCGCGCGCGACGGCCGCCTGTCCGGCCCCGAACTCGTCGGCGCACTCGCCGACGGCCTGCGTGCAGCGGGCGTCGACGTCGTCGACGTCGGCATGGTGCCCACGCCGGTCGGTTATTTCGCGGCGAGCGTGCCGCTTGCGCTGAAGGGCGGCGAGCGCCGCATCGATTCGTGCATCGTCGTCACGGGCAGCCACAACCCGCCCGACTACAACGGCTTCAAGATGGTGCTGCGCGGCGCCGCGATCTACGGCGAGCAGATCCAGGCGCTGTACCGCCGCATCGTCGACGAGCGCTTCGAGACGGGCAGCGGCACCTACGAGCAGGTCGACGTCGCCGATCAGTACATCGCGCGCATCGTCGGCGACGTGAAGCTCGCGCGGCCGATCAAGCTCGTCGTCGACGCCGGCAACGGCGTCGCGGGCCCGCTCGCGACGCGCCTGTTCAAGGCGCTCGGCTGCGAACTCGTCGAGCGCTTCACCGACATCGACGGCACGTTCCCGAACCACCACCCCGATCCCGCGCACCCGGAAAACCTGCAGGACGTGATCCAGGCGCTGAAGGACACCGATGCCGAGCTCGGCTTCGCGTTCGACGGCGACGGCGACCGCCTCGGCGTCGTCACGAAGGACGGCCAGATCATCTATCCGGACCGCCAGCTGATGCTGTTCGCGGAAGAGGTGCTGTCGCGCAACCCGGGCGCGCAGATCATCTACGACGTGAAGTGCACGCGCAACCTCGCGCAGTGGGTGAAGTCGAAGGGCGGCGAGCCGCTGATGTGGAAGACGGGCCACTCGCTCGTGAAGGCGAAGCTGCGCGAGACGGGTGCGCCGCTCGCCGGCGAAATGAGCGGCCACGTGTTCTTCAAGGATCGCTGGTACGGCTTCGACGACGGCCTCTACACGGGCGCGCGCCTGCTCGAGATCCTCACGAAGACGGCCGATCCGAGCGCGCTGCTGAACGGTCTGCCGGACGCGATGAGCACGCCCGAGCTGCAGCTGTGGCTCGAAGAGGGCGAGAACTTCCGCCTGATCGACAAGCTGCAGAAAGAGGCGAAGTTCGACGGCGCAGAGGAAGTCGTGACGATCGACGGCCTGCGTGTCGAGTACCCGGACGGCTTCGGCCTCGCGCGTTCGTCGAACACGACGCCGGTCGTCGTGATGCGTTTCGAGTCGGAGACGCAGGAAGGGCTCAAGCGCATCCAGGAGGACTTCCGCCGCGTGCTGACGGCCGCGAAGCCGGACGTCAAGCTGCCGTTCTGAGCGTCGGCGGCCTGCGGGCCGCCAACGGCGCGGCGGCCGATTTAGCGGTCGCGCCATCCCCGAAAAGCGGCGCACGCGACAGCGTGCGGCCGCTTTTTGTCTGTCTGCTCCCCCGGGCGAGATAAAATCGCTCCTTTATGTCTGTCGCCGGCTGTCAGCCGGCGTTTTTTCAGCGTGCAAAAGATCCTGATCGTGCGTGTGTCGTCGCTGGGCGACGTCGTGCACAACATGCCGGTGATCGCCGATATCCGGCGCCGCCACCCCGATGCGCAGATCGACTGGCTCGTCGAGGAAAGCTTCGTCGACCTCGTGCGGCTCGTCGACGGCGTGCGCGAGGTGCTGCCGTTCTCGCTGCGCCGCTGGCGCAAGAAGCCGTTCTCGGGCGCGACGTGGCGCGAGATCCGCGCATTCCGCCGGCGCCTCGCGGCCGAGCAGTACGACCTCGTGATCGACTGCCAGGGCCTCATCAAGACGGCCTGGGTCGCGAGCTGGGCGCGCGGCCCGCTCGTCGGGCTCGGCAACCGCACCGACGGCGCCGGCTACGAATGGCCGGTGCGTTTCTTCTACCGCAAGCGCGTGCCGATCGCGCCGCGCACGCACGTCGTCGAGCGCTCGCGGCAACTCGTCGCGGCCGCGCTGGGCGACCCGGCGCCGACGCCGGCCGATCCGGTCGACTTCGGCCTCGACACGCGCGCGGCGGCGCTCGCGGTGGCCGCGCTCGGCCTGAACCTGCCGGTGCCGTACGTGGTGTTCGTCCATGCGACGTCGCGCGCCGACAAGCAGTGGCCGGACGCCGCGTGGATCGAGCTCGGCCAGGCGCTCGTGCGGCGCGGCGCGTCGCTCGTGCTGCCGTGGGGCAACGACGCGGAGCGCGCGACGAGCGAGCGGCTCGCGAAGGAGTTCGGCGCGGCGGCGATCGTGCCGCCGAAGCTGTCGCTGCCGGCCGTGGTCGGTCTGATCGACGGCGCGGCCGCAACCGTCGGGGTTGATACAGGTCTGGTTCACATCGCGGCCGCGCTGAAGCGTCCGACGGTCGAACTGTACAATTTCGCGACGGCCTGGCGGACCGGCGGCTACTGGTCGCCGAACGTCGTCAATCTCGGCACCGCGGGGCAACCCCCGTCGATCGCGCAGGTGAAGTCGGCGCTCGCGGGCTTCGGTCTCCTGTAACGCCTGTCAATTACGCGAACCGATCATGAGCGAATCCCAGATCATCGAAGTCCCGTCCGCCGACTGGAGCGGACACAACCTGTCGGCACCGCGCGAGCAACTGCTGGCCGCGGTCGAGGAAGGTAAGGTGCTGTATTTCCCGCATCTGCGCTTCGCGATCGAAGGCGGCGAGGAAGCGCTGCTCGATCCGGCGCTCGCCGATCCGAAACGCAAGAACATCAGCCTCGCGCCGAACGGCGGCGCGCTCGCCGGCGTGCTCGGCGACAGCGTCACGCAGTCGGCCGTGCGCGCGCTCGTCGCGCGCTTCCAGCAGCAGGCCGGCACGCTCGTCGACGGCCTGTTCCCCGAATACCGCGGCAAGCTGCGCGTCGCGCCGACGAGCCTGCGGCTGATGCGGGTCGAGACGCGCCAGACGTCATGGCGCAAGGATGACAGCCGGTTGCACGTCGACGCGTTCCCGTCGCGGCCGAACTACGGCGAGCGCATCCTGCGCGTGTTCACGAACGTGAACCCGGCCGGCGCACCACGCGTGTGGCGCGTGGGCGAGCCGTTCGAGGACGTCGCGAAGCGTTTCCTGCCGCGCATCAGGCCGCAGCTCCCCGGTTCCGCGTGGCTGCTGAACCTGCTGCACGTGACGAAGTCGCCGCGCAGCGCGTACGACCACCTGATGCTGAACCTGCACGACGGCATGAAGGCCGATCTCGACTACCAGAAGACGAGCCCGCAGCAGACGATGCCGTTCCCGCCGGGCAGCGTGTGGATATGTTTCTCGGACCAGACTTCGCACGCTGTGATGTCCGGCCAGTTCATGCTCGAGCAGACCTTCTTCCTGCCGGTCGATGCGATGGTCCGCCGCGAATGCGCGCCGCTCGGCATTCTCGAGCGCCTGACGGGCAGGGCGCTGGTTTGAGCGCGCACCTGCTTCGAAGCAATACGAGGGCCGCCGCATGCTGAGGGCGATCTATCGCGCGCTGTGGTGGCTCGTCGCGCCCGTCGCGGTCATCCGGCTCTATGTGCGCTCGCGCAAGGAGCGCGGCTATCGCGAGCACATCGGCGAACGCTTCGGCCGCGTGGCGGGCCGCTCGCGCGACGACCGTGCGCCGCTGATCTGGGTGCATGCGGTATCGGTCGGCGAGACGCGCGCCGCGCAGCCGCTGATCGACGCGCTGATGCACGCGCGCCCCGATGCGCGCATCCTGCTCACGCACATGACGCCGAGCGGCCGCGCGACCGGCGAACAGATCTTCGGCGATCGCGTGCTGCGCTGCTACCTGCCGTACGACATGCCGGGCCTGGTGCGGCGCTTCCTGCACGCATGGCGGCCGACGCTCGGCCTCGTGATGGAAACCGAGGTGTGGCCGACGCTGATCGACGAGTGCCGCCGTGCGGACGTGCCGCTCGTGCTGACCAATGCGCGGATGTCCGCGCGGTCGTTCCGGCGCGCGGCGAAGTTCGGCGCGGCGACGCGCGACGTGTTCGGCGGCTTCTCGCGCGTGCTCGCGCAGAGCCCGGCCGATGCGGAGCGGCTGACGTCGCTCGGCGCACGCAACGTGACCGTGCTCGGCAACCTGAAGTTCGACATGGCGACGCCGCCGGAACTCGCGGCGCGCGGCCATGCGTGGCGCGACGCGATCGGCGCGCGGCCCGTGTGGGTCGCCGCCAGCACGCGCGAGAACGAGGAGGCGCTGGTGCTGCAGGCGTTCGCCGCGATGCGCACGCCCGGCGCGCTGCTGGTGCTCGTGCCGCGCCACCCGCAGCGTTTCGCCGAGGTCGAGGCGCTCGTCGAGCGCAGCGGGCTCAAGTGCGTGCGACGCTCGGCATGGGCGGCCGACACGGCCGCGCTCGCGGCCGGCCACCCGGCTGCCGAACCGCTGCCGGGCGACGTGACGGTGCTGCTCGGCGATTCGATGGGCGAACTCGGCGCGTACTACGCGGCCGCCGACGTCGCGTTCATCGGCGGCAGCCTGCTGCCGCTCGGCGGACAGAACCTGATCGAAGCGTGCGCGGTCGGCGTGCCGGTGCTGATCGGCCCGCACGTGTTCAACTTCACGCAGGCAACCGCCGACGCGGTCGCGGCCGGCGCGGCGATGCAGGTCGAGGATCCGCTCGATCTCGCGCACGTGCTCGACGCGCTGTTCGCCGACAAGGCGCGGCGCATCGCGATGGGCGCGGCTGGCGCGGCCTTCGCGGCGCGTCACCGCGGCGCGACCGCGCGCACGGTCGACGTGCTCGCGGCGCTGCTGCCGCCCGCCGAACGCGGCGAGCGTGAGCAGCAGGACACTTCCGACAAATAGACGAAGGCGGCGCAATGCCGCCCCGGGCATGCGTGGCGGCGTCGTGTGCCGCCGCCGCGCCGCTCAGGCCGTCAGCAAGCCCTTCTTCTCGATGAACGCGATTACGTCCGCGACGCCGTCGAGCGCCTTCAGGTTCGTCATCACGTAAGGCCGCTCGCCGCGCATCTTCTTCGTGTCGGAGGCCATCACGTCGAGGTTCGCGCCGACCAGCGGCGCGAGATCAGTCTTGTTGATCACGAGCAGGTCGGACTTCGTGATGCCGGGGCCGCCCTTGCGCGGAATCTTCTCGCCGCCCGCGACGTCGATCACGTAGATCGTCAGGTCCGACAGCTCGGGGCTGAACGTCGCCGCGAGATTGTCGCCGCCCGATTCGATGAACACGATGTCGGCGTCGGGAAAGCGCGACAGCATCCGGTCGACGGCCTCTAGGTTGATCGATGCATCCTCGCGGATCGCCGTATGCGGGCAGCCGCCCGTCTCGACGCCCATGATGCGTTCCTCGGGCAGCGCGCCCGCAACCGTCAGCAGCCGCTGGTCTTCCTTCGTATAGATGTCGTTGGTGATCGCGACGAGGTCGTAGCGGTCGCGCATCGCCTTGCACAGCATTTCGAGCAGCGTGGTCTTGCCGGAGCCGACGGGGCCGCCGATGCCGACGCGCAGCGGCGGCAGTTTCTTCGTGCGGCGGGCGGAGGAGGGAGCAGGTGCGTTCATGGCGAATAGCGTCGTGTTCAGGAGCGGAACAACCGCGAGTACTGGGTTTCGTGCCGCGCGGACAGGATGCCGAGCTGCGGCGCGAACGTGTTGACGGCGTCGGGCGGCGTCGCGAGCGCGCGGCGCACGGCCGCGTCGATCGCGCCGCGCAGCGCGACGATGATGCGTTGCCCGGCGAGCTGGCCGAGCGGCACGGCCTTCAGCGCGGCGGACGTCTGGTTCTCGACCCAGCCGAATGCGTACGCGGCGAGCGTCGCGTCGGCGCTCGCGTCGTGTGCGGCGGCCGCGTATGCGAATGCGGTCGGCAGTGCGATCGGCGACATCGACGCGAGCGTCGCGCGGTGCGCGGCATCGCCCCATTCGAGCGATGCGCAGAGCTGCGCGAGCGACCAGCCCATCTGCTCGGTCTCGCGGTGCAGTTCCGCCGATTCGCGGCTCGCGATGAACCACGTGTTTTCGGCGGCGAGCGCGTGCGCGTCATGCGCGTGCCAACGCGCGAGCTGGTGCGCGAGGAACGGCAGCTCGCCGTGCGCGAGCACGTCGGTCAGGCCGCTCGCGATCCAGTCGCGTGCCGAATCGGCGTCGTGGATCAGGTTCGCGTCGAGCGCAGCTTCGAGGCCCTGCGAGTAGCTGTACGCGCCGATCGGCAGCGCCGGCGACGCGAGGTGCAGCAGCGCGACGAGTTCAGTGGTGGTCATGGCCGTGGCCGTGCGTGCATCCGGGACCATGCTGATGATCGTGATCGTGCGAATGCCCGTGGTGCTCGCCGAACACCTGCTGCGCGAGCGCGTAGTCCTCGGCGAACGTCGCGTCGTGCCCGTGCTTGTGGCCGCCGCCGTACGCGCCGGCTTCCGGCTGGAACGGCGCGTTCGCTGCTTCGACCTGCGTGCCGAGCCGGCGCAGCATGTCCGCGAGCACCGGATCGGCTTCGAGCTTCAGGTAGCCGTCGCCGATCTCGACCGGCGTGTGACGGTTGCCGAGGTGGTACGCGGCGCGCATCAGCGTGAGCGGATCGGCCGCGCGCACGAGCAGCACGGCTTCGGGCGCCGCGGCGACGCGCACGAGCGCGCCGTCGTCGGCGACGAGCACGTCGCCGTCGCGCAGCACGGTGCCGCGCGGCAGCAGCACCGCGACGTCCTCGCCGGTGTCGAGCGTCGCCGCGAGGCGGCTCTTGCAGCGGGCGTCATACGCGAGCGTGAGAGTCGGTGCGCGCGCGACGAGCGACGCGGCGAGTTTCACGTTCGGGGCAATGCGTTTGTCGAGGGTGCGCATAAAACGAAAACCGGAAATCAGAACAGGAAATAGCGCTGCGCCATCGGCAGCACCGTCGCCGGCTCGCAGGTGAGCAACTGGCCGTCGGCGATCACATCGTAGGTTTCAGGATCGACGCTGATCGATGGGCGCCATGCGTTGTGAATCATGTCGGCCTTCGTCACGTTGCGGCAGTTGCGCACCGGCACGATCCGCTTCGCGAGGCCGTAGCGTTCCGCGATGCCCGCATCGGCCGCCATCTGCGACACGAAGGTCAGCGACGTGCGCGCGAGCGCACCGCCGCGCGTCGCGAACATCTCGCGATAGTGGACGGGCTGCGGCGTCGGGATCGACGCGTTCGGGTCGCCCATCTGCGCGACCGCGATCATCCCGCCCTTCAGGATCATCGACGGCTTGATCCCGAAGAACGCGGGTTCCCACAGCACGAGGTCGGCCCACTTGCCGGGCTCGATCGAACCGACTTCGTGCGCGATGCCGTGCGTGATCGCCGGGTTGATCGTGTACTTTGCGACGTAGCGCTTCGCGCGGAAGTTGTCGTTGCGCGCGCCGTCCCCGGGCAGCGCGCCGCGCTGCACCTTCATCTTGTGCGCGGTCTGCCACGTGCGGATGATCACTTCGCCGACGCGGCCCATCGCCTGCGAATCGGACGACAGCATCGACAGCGCGCCGAGATCGTGCAGGATGTCCTCGGCCGCGATCGTCTCGCGGCGAATCCGCGATTCGGCGAACGCGAGATCCTCGGCGATCGACGGATCGAGGTGATGGCACACCATCAGCATGTCGAGATGCTCGTCGAGCGTGTTGATCGTGTACGGGCGCGTCGGGTTGGTCGACGACGGCAGCACGTTCGCCTCGCCGCACACCTTCAGGATGTCGGGCGCATGGCCGCCGCCCGCGCCTTCGGTGTGGTACGTGTGGATCGTGCGGCCCTTGAATGCGGCGACCGTCGATTCGACGAAGCCGGCTTCGTTCAGCGTGTCGGTGTGGATCGCGACCTGCGTATCGGTGTCGTCCGCGACCGACAGGCAGTTGTCGATCGCGGCGGGCGTCGTGCCCCAGTCCTCGTGCAGCTTCAGCCCGATCGCGCCGGCCGCGATCTGCTCGACGAGCGGCTCGGGCAGGCTCGCATTGCCCTTGCCGAGAAAGCCGAGGTTGATCGGCCAGCCGTCGGCGGCTTGCAGCATCCGCTCCATGTGCCACGGGCCCGGCGTGCAGGTCGTCGCGTTGGTGCCGGTGGCCGGCCCCGTGCCGCCGCCGAGCATCGTCGTGACGCCCGATGCGAGCGCCTCGTCGATCTGCTGCGGGCTGATGAAGTGGATGTGCGTGTCGATGCCGCCGGCCGTCACGATCAGTCCTTCGCCGGCGATCACTTCGGTCGCGGCGCCGATCGCGATCGTCACGCCCGGCTGGATGTCCGGGTTGCCGGCCTTGCCGATCGCGGCGATGCGGCCGTGCTTGATCGCGATGTCGGCCTTCACGATGCCCCAGTGATCGAGGATCACCGCGTTCGTGATGACCGTGTCGGGCACATCGGCGGATACGCGCTGCGACTGGCCCATCCCGTCGCGGATCACTTTCCCGCCGCCGAATTTCACTTCCTCGCCGTAGGTCGTGAAGTCGCGTTCGATCTCGATCAGCAGTTCGGTATCGGCGAGCCGGACGCGGTCGCCCGTCGTCGGCCCGAACATTTCCGCGTACGCGCGGCGGCTCAAGCGTAGTGTCATCTCGTGATGTTCCTGAAGACCTGAAGAATGGGGCGCGCGCTCAGAGCGGCCCCATCACCTTGCCCTGAAAACCGTAGACGGCGCGGTCGCCCGCGAGCGCGACGAGCTCGACGGTGCGCGTCTGGCCCGGCTCGAAGCGCACGGCCGTGCCGGCCGCGATATTGAGCCGGAAGCCGCGTGCGGCCGCGCGGTCGAACGACAGTGCGTCGTTGACTTCGAAGAAGTGGTAATGCGAGCCGACCTGCACCGGGCGGTCGCCGGTGTTCGCGACGACGAGCGTCAGCGTTTCGCGGCCCGCGTTCAGTTCGTGCTCGCCGTCGTCGGTGAGGATTTCGCCGGGGATCATGCGTTGCCTCACGGAATCGGGTGGTGGACGGTCACGAGCTTCGTGCCGTCGGGGAAGGTCGCCTCGACCTGGATGTCGGGAATCATTTCGGCCACGCCGTCCATCACGTCGTCGCGCGTGAGCAGCGTCGTGCCGTAGTGCATCACCTCGGCAACCGTCTTGCCGTCGCGCGCGGCTTCCATCAGCGCGGCGGTGATGAAGGCGACCGCCTCCGGATAGTTGAGCTTCAGGCCGCGCGCGCGACGGCGTTCGGCCAGCAGCGCCGCCGTGAAGATCAGCAGCTTGTCCTTTTCTCGGGGAGTCAGTTTCATGAAGGCAAACGTTCAGGAAAACGTAATTTTTATCGGTGCGCGCCCAACCGGGCGGACGTGCAGATCATCGTAGCACCGCGCCGTTTTGCGCGCGCCGTGTATCGGTTATGTAAGCAGCAAGGCGCGTGCCATGTGCATGGAACGCAGCGCGATGCGCGTTCGTGGTGCGCGGTGCATGGATAGCGTGCAGCGTCGGATGTGGGGATGCGCCGAAACGGTGCGCGGCGCGGGCGCGCTCAGGTTTGCCAGAGGCGCAGCGGCCGTGCGTCGACGCCGTGCACGATCGGCCGCAGATGCAGCCAGCAATCGGTGAAATGGCGCTGCAGCGCTTCCATCGACGTCGACAGTGCGCGCACGAGCACGACGCCGGGCGTTACGCAGGTTGCGCCCGCGCGCAGCGTGTCGTCGAACGGCATCCGCGCAGCGAGCGATTCGGCCAGTGCGGCGTCGCACGCGGCGCCGGCGGCCCACAGCGTGCCGTACGCGGGAAAACCCGCGAGGCCCTGCAGCGCGCCGCGCAGCGGATCGTGCGCGTCGAGCAGCGCGCGCTCGGTCCACAGTGGCCGGCCGTCGGCACCGACGAGCGCGGAGGTCGACGCGATACGGCCCGCCGACCAGGTTTCGCCGGCCGCCTGCCGGCCGAGCTGCGTCGCGTCCCAGCCGATCGCGCTCGCGCCTGCGCCGAGCGTCACCGTGAAGTCGAGCGCGGCGTGCGCTGCGTCGAAGAACAGGTTGTTCTGCGGCAGCCAGTCGAGCTTCGCGTGCTCGCCGACGGTAATGCCGATGCGCTGCGTCGCATCGAGGCCGTTCGACTTGTACCACTTGGTCGCGCCGGGCGTCGTCAGCACCGCGTGCGTGCCGGCACCGAGCGCGATGCCGATGTCGAGCCGGTCGCCGCCCGCGACGCCGCCAGGCGGGTGGACGATCACAGCATGGCAGATCGCGTCGCCTTCCGGGTACAGCGGCCGCTGCACGCGCAGCGGGCCGTCGTGCAGCCGGTGCGCGAGCGTCGTGCGTGCGCCGTGCCGCTCGAAGCCGAGCTCGAGGCGGCCGCGCCACGACTTGGCGACGGCGGGGCGGGACAGCGGGGCGTGGGAATCGGGGGCGGACATCGGCGGCGAGCGGGAAACGAGAGAAACGGGCGCGAAGGACGTGGATGCTACCGGAACAATAATCCAGATGCCGCGTTCGTTGAAAGCGCCGCATGCGGCCGCATCGCGAACCGGCCGCCCGTGCCCGCTGCCGCGCTGCGCGTCACACCGCGATCAGTTCGCGCACGCCGTTCGTCTCCATGTCGCGCGCATCGCCGCCCGCGACGATCTCGCCGCGGCTCATCACCCAGTAGCGGTCCGCGATCGAGCGCGCGAAATCGTAATACTGCTCGACGAGCAGCACAGTCATGTTCGATTCGTCGACGAGCTGGCGCAGCGTGCGGCCGATGTCCTGGATGATCGACGGCTGGATGCCCTCGGTCGGCTCGTCGAGGATCAGCAACTGCGGCTCGCTCATCAGCGCGCGGCCGATCGCGAGCTGCTGCTGCTGGCCGCCCGACAGGTCGCCGCCGCGCCGCGCGCGCATGTCCTTCAGCACCGGGAACAGGTCGTAGATGCGGTCTGGCACCTTCGACGGCGCCTTGCGGCTCGCCGCGCCGACGAGCAGGTTTTCCTCGACGGTCAGCCGCGGAAAGATGTCGCGGCCCTGCGGCACGTATGCGAGCCCGGCCGCGACGCGCGCATACGGCGGCAGCGCGCCGAGCGCGGTGCCGCGCCACGACACGGTGCCGCTCTTCGCGGCGACGACACCCATCAGGCAGCGCAGCAGCGTGCTCTTGCCGACGCCGTTGCGGCCGAGCAGCACGGTGAGCTTGCCATCGTCGGCGGCGAGGTTCACGTTGCGCAGGATATGGCTGCCGCCGTAATACTGGTTCAGACCTTCGATCTTCAGCATCGCATCATCGTCCGAGATAAGACTCGATCACCGCGTCGTCGCGCTTGACCTGGTCGAGCGTGCCTTGCGCAAGCACCGCGCCTTCGGCCATCACCGTCACGCGGCCGGTGTCGCCGGCGAGCGCCGCGACGAATTCCATGTCGTGCTCGACGACCATCATCGAGCAGGTGCCGCGCAGCGTGTTCAGCAGTTCGGCGAGTTCCATCGTCTCGTGGTCGGTCATCCCGGCGGCCGGTTCGTCGAGCAGCAGCAGCGCGGGGCGCTGCATCAGCAGCATGCCGATCTCGAGCCGCTGCTTCTGACCGTGCGACAGCTCGCCGGCTGCACGAAACGCATGGCTTTCGAGGCCGATCAGCGCGAGCGTCTCCTCGATCTTCGCCTGCGCGGTGCGGTCGAGCCGCGCGCGCAGCGACGCGAGCCAGCCCTTGTCGGTCTGCATCGCGAGTTCGAGGTTTTCCCACACCGGATGCTGCTCGAACACGGTCGGCTTCTGGAACTTGCGGCCGATACCCGCGCGCGCGATCTCCGGCTCGCTCATCCGCGCGAGGTCGAGCGTCTGGCCGAGGAACACATTGCCGGCGTCGGGGCGCGTCTTGCCGGTGATCACGTCCATCATCGTCGTCTTGCCCGCGCCGTTCGGGCCGATCACGCAGCGCAGCTCGCCCGCGTCGATCGCGAGCGACAGTTTCTTCAGCGCGCGGAAGCCGTCGAAGCTCACCTCGATATCCTCGAGGTAGAGGATCGTGCCGTGCGACGTGTCGATGCCGGGCGGCACGACGCGACCCATCGATGCGGTGCCGCTGATGGCCAGCAGTTCGTCTTCCGGCGGCGGCGTGAATTGGTAGAGGGCCGTTCCGTTCATGCGCGTTTCCCCTTCGCGAGCACGGTTTCGACGAGACCCATGATCCCGCGCGGCAGCAGCAGCGGCACGAGCACGAAGATCAGGCCGAGGAAGAACAGCCAGTATTCGGCGAAGTACGCGGTAAACAGGCTCTTCGCGCCGTTCACCGCGAACGCGCCGACGATCGGCCCGATCAGCGTGCCGCGCCCGCCCACCGCGACCCAGATCGCCATCTCGATCGAGTTGCCGGGCGACATCTCGCCGGGATTGATGATGCCGACCTGCGGCACGTACAACGCGCCGGCGATGCCGCACAGCACGGCCGACACGGTCCACACGAACAGCTTGTACGCGAGCGGGCTGTAGCCGAGGAACATCAGCCGCGTCTCGCCGTCGCGCACCGCGGTGACGACGCGCCCGAGCTTGCTCGTGACGATCGCGCGCGCGGCGATGAACGCGAGCACCAGCGTCGCGAACGTCAGCAGCAACAGCACCGTGCGCGTGCCGGGCGACGTGATCGCGAAACCGGCGATGCGCTTGAAGTCGGTGAAGCCGTTGTTGCCGCCGAAGCCCGTCTCGTTGCGATAGAACAGCAGCATCGCGGCGAACGTCAGCGCCTGCGTGATGATCGACAGGTACACGCCTTTCACGCGCGAGCGGAACGTGAAGAAGCCGAACACCCACGCGAGCACGGCAGGCACGAGCACGACGAGCGCGAGTGCCCACGCGAGATGCTGCGTGCCGCTCCAGTACCACGGCAGTTGATGCCAGTCGAGGAACACCATGAAGTCGGGCAGGTCGCTGCCGTACTTGCCGTCGCGGCCGATCTCGCGCATCAGGTACATGCCGATCGCATAGCCGCCGAGCGCGAAGAAGAGGCCATGGCCGAGGCTAAGAATCCCGCAGTAGCCCCATACGAGATCGAGCGCGAGTGCGGCGATCGCGTAGCACATCAGCTTGCCGGCGAGCGTCATCGCGTAGGCGGACAGATGGAATGCGCTCGCCTCGGGCGCGACGAGCGCGGCGAGCGGCACGCCGACGCCGATCGCGATGCACAGCGCGACGAGCGCGAGCCACGCGCGGCGCGACAGCAGCGCAGGGCGCGGCGGCAGGCCGAGCGCGAAGCCGTCTGCCGCGCGTGCGGCTGAAGCGGGCTTCGGTGTGCCGGCGACCGGGTTCGACATCGAATCGGTTACGAAAGTCACGTCAAGCCTCCGCGCTGCGGCCCTTCGGGGCGAACATGCCCTGAGGACGTTTCTGGATGAACAGCACGATCATCACGAGCACCGCGATCTTCGCGAGCACGGCGCCCCAGAACGGCTCGATCGCCTTGCTCGCGAGGCCGAGCCCGAAGCCGCCGAGCACGGTGCCGGCGATCTGCCCGACACCGCCGAGCACGACCGCCATGAACGAATCGATGATGTAGTTCTGGCCGAGATCGGGGCCCACGTTGCCGATCTGCGACAGCGCGCAGCCGCCGAGGCCGGCGATGCCCGCGCCGAACGCGAACGCATACGCGTCGACGCGTGCGGTCTTCACGCCGACGCACGCGGCCATCCGGCGGTTCTGCGTGACCGCGCGCACGAACAGGCCGAGCCGCGTCTTCGTCAGCACGGCCCACGCGACGAACACCACCGCAAGCGCGAACGCGAGGATCGCGAGCCGGTTGTACGGCAGGATCAGGTTCTGCATCACGGTCACGCCGCCGCTCATCCACGACGGGTTCACGACCTGCACGTTCTGCGCGCCGAACAGCATGCGCGTCGCCTGGATCAGGATCAGGCTCACGCCGAAGGTTGCGAGCAATGTCTCGAGCGGGCGGCCGTACAGGTGCCGCAGCACGAGCCGTTCGAGCACGATGCCGACGAGCGCGGCCGTCGCGAACGACACGGGCACGGCGACGAGCGGATACCAGTCGAATGCGCCGGGCGCATAGCGCTGGATCAGCGTCTGCACGACATAGGTTGCGTACGCACCGATCATCAGGAATTCGCCGTGCGCCATGTTGATCACGCCGATCAGCCCGTACGTGATCGCGAGGCCGAGCGCGGCGAGCAGCAGCACGCTGCCGAGCGACAGGCCCGCGAACAGCGTGCCGACGATCTCGCCGCGGCGCTGCAGCGAATGCAATGCGTCGAGCCCTTGCTGCGCGGCATCGCGCACGCGCGCGTCGGGCTCCGCGTAGCTGCCGTCCGCGTTCTTCGCGACGAGCGGGCGCAGTTGTTCGATCATGTCGAGGTTGCTGCGCGCGGCCACCACCTGGACGGCTTCGAGGCGTTTCGCCGGATCGGCATCGTGCAGCGCGGCGATCGCCCACAGTGCGTCGAGCCGGCGCTTCAGCGCGGGATCGGTTTCCTTCGCGCGCGCGCGGTCGATCATCGGCTTGAGTGCCGGGTCCGGCGACTTCAGCAGCGCATCGATCGCGTCGCGTCGCGCGGCGACGTCGGGCGATGCGAGCGCGAGGCCCGACAGCGCACCCGCGATCTTCGTGCGCAGCAGGTTGTTCAGCATCACGGGCTGCGCGTCGCCGGCCGGCGTCGCGGCCTGCGTGAGCGCGTCGTGCGCGGTGTCGCCGCTCTGGATCAGCAGGCGGCCGTCGCCGGTCGCGAGCGCGTCGCCGGTCGACAGCGCGTTGAGCACGGCAACGGCGCGCGGATCGGCATCGGCGGCGAGCCGGTCGATCGCGGACGTCTTCGCGTCGAAGTCGTCGCCGGCAAGCGCGGCGGTATCGGCGGCCGTCAGCGCGAACGCGGCACGCGGCAGTGCACCCGCGAGGGCGGCGCACGCGACGATCGCGACGGCGGCTCGGCGAAAGCGGATAGGCATCGGGAGATCCTGTCGGGCGTGGGAAAGCGGATTCATGCGGCGAGGCGCCGGCGCTTGCGGTTCGTCACCGCAGGCGCGGCCGGCGCGTCGGCACCGGCATGCGAGCGGCACGTCACGCCGGTGCGCGACGCGCCGCACCGCGTCAGGCCAGCGCCGCGCGCTGCCGGCGCAGGAACGCGGGGATCGACGAGACGATGTCCGGCTTGCCCTGGTTGCCTGCGATGAACGGGCTCCACGGCTGCGCGCGCACCGCGGTCTTCGTCTTCCATACGACGTTGAACTGCCCGTCGCCGCGGATCTCGCCGATCATCACCGGCTTGTGCAGGTGATGGTTGCCGTCCATCGCGAGCGTGAAGCCCGACGGCGCGGCGACGGTCTGGCCGATCATCGCGACGCGCACCTTGTCGACGTCGGTGCTCTTCGCCTTCTCGACGGCCTGCTTCCACATGTGGATGCCCACGTAGGTCGCTTCCATCGGGTCGTTGGTCACGCGCTTCGCGCCGCCCGGCAGGTTGTTCGCCTTCACCCAGGCGGCGAACTGGTCCTTGAACTTGGTGTTGGTCGGGTTCTTCACCGACATGAAGTAGTTCCACGCGGCGAGATGGCCGACGAGCGGCTTCGTGTCGATCCCGCGCAGTTCCTCCTCGCCGACCGAGAACGCGACGACCGGCACGTCGGTCGCCTTGATGCCCTGGTTGCCGAGCTCCTTGTAGAACGGCACGTTCGAGTCGCCGTTGATCGTCGAGATCACGGTCGTCTTGCCGCCCTGCGAGAAGGTCTTGATGTTCGCGACGATGGTCTGGTAATCGCTGTGGCCGAACGGCGTGTAGACCTCCTGAATGTCGGCATCCTTCACGCCCTTCGATTTCAGGAACGCGCGCAGGATCTTGTTGGTCGTGCGCGGATACACGTAGTCGGTGCCGAGCAGGAAGAAGCGCTTCGCGCCGCCGCCTTCCGCGCTCATCAGGTACTCGACGGCCGGAATCGCCTGCTGGTTCGGCGCGGCGCCCGTGTAGAACACGTTGCGCGACATTTCCTCGCCTTCGTACTGCACCGGGTAGTAGAGCAGCCCGTTCAGTTCCTCGAACACCGGCAGCACGGACTTGCGCGACACCGAGGTCCAGCAGCCGAACACGCACGCGACCTTGTCCTGCGTGAGCAGCTGGCGCGCCTTCTCGGCGAACAGCGGCCAGTTCGACGCGGGATCGACCACCACGGGCTCGAGCTTGCGACCCATCACGCCGCCGCTCTTGTTGATGTCGGCGATCGTCATCAGCGCGGTGTCCTTCAGCGACGTCTCCGAGATCGCCATCGTGCCCGACAGCGAGTGCAGGATGCCGACCTTGATCGGGCCGGTGCCCGCATCGGCCGCGTGCGCGAACGGGCTCTTGCCCGCCAGCGCGAGCGCGCCGGCCATCGAACCGAACTTCAACAGACTGCGACGTTTCATCGGGTTCCCCTTGACGTGTTGGATGTGCGTGCGCCGTGGCGGCGCCGGCCATCAGGTAACGCAAGGCATGTGCCAGTCCGCATGCATGCACGCCGGACGTGCCGGTGCGGGCGAACGCGCGGTGCGCGTGACGCTTCGTGCGGCATCAATGGTCCGTTGCGGTGCAGGTTCGCGGGCGCAAATGGTGCACGGACGCGCTTCACCGTTCCGGTGCCTGCACGCGCTACCGGAACGGTGCGATGGAGCGCTATACGGGCGATACGGGCGACATCGCGTGTTCTCGTCGCAGATCGTCATCGACGACGCGCAGATTGCCGGGCTGTTCGCGGTCGTCGCCGATGCGCTGAAGGAAACGGAGCAGGGCGGGAAAGAGAAACGGGCGCGCAGCGCGCGCCCGTTCGGCGGATCGTGTGGCCGGCGCGGCGCCGGTCACCGTATGGCGGCGCGCGATGCGCCGCCGGAGAGATCAGTAACGCGGCACGGACGGATCGACGTCGCGCGACCACGCGTCGATCCCGCCTTGCAGGTTGTACAGCTTCGTGAAGCCGCGCGATTCGAGGAACATCGCGACCTGCGCGCTGCGCATCCCGTGATGGCACACGCAGACGATTTCCGCTTCGTCGTCGAGCTCTTCGCTGCGCGCGGGAATCTGCTGCATCGGGATCGACATGCTGCCGGCGATCTGCGCGGTCGCGATTTCCCAAGGCTCGCGCACGTCGAGCACGATCGGCGCGGGGCGCGCCGTATCGCCGAGCCATTCCGCGAGCATTGCGGGCGTCAGGATCTGCATGGAGGCTCCGCCGCTCAGAACTTGAAGCGCGACGGCTCGATCGCGTTGACGAGGTGGTCGATGTAGGTTTCGAACACGTCGGCGACGCGGTACTGCTTGTCGTCGATGCGCGTGATGATCTGCGCCTTCATCACCGGACGGCCGCCGACGAATGCCGACAGGCGGCCGCCGACCTTCAGCTGTTCGAGCATTTCCTGCGGCACGACGGGCAGGCCGCCCGCGACGCAGATCACGTCGTACGGCGCCTTGCCGGCCCAGCCGCGCGAACCGTCGCCGAGCACGACTTCCGCGTTGGTCACGCCGTCGTTGCGAAGGTTGTCTTCCGCGAACTTCGCGATCGCCGGATCGATCTCGACGGCCGTCACGTGCTGCGCGCGATGCGCGAACAGCGCGGCCAGGTAGCCCGAGCCCGCGCCGATCAGCAGCACGTTCTCGTGCTTCTTGACCGTCAGCTCCTGCAGCACACGCGCTTCGACGCGCGGGAACAGCATCTTGCTGGTGCCGCCGGGCAGCGGCAGTTCGAGATCGGCGAACGCGAGATCGCGGTATTCGGGTTGAACGTAGTTTTCACGCTTGACGATCGACAGCAGGCCCAGGACGTCCAGATCCAGCACGTCCCACGGACGGATCTGCTGTTCGATCATGTTGAAACGCGCGTTTTCGATATTCATGGTGTGGTCACGCAGCCTGGTCGGCCATCAGCGGGGGTAGATAAACTACGCGATTGTACCAAACAGGGCGGCGGTCAAGCCTTCAGGCAGCCTGCAACAGACCTTTACCCTTTGCTCTTCTTGATCTGCGCCTCGAAAGCGAGGTCGAGCTTGCTCGCCTTGCGCGGCTTTTTGGGGCCGAATTCGTCGACGAACTTGACGAACTCGTCGAGCGGCAGCGGCTCGCAGCGCTTCTCGGCGGTGCCGCCGGAGCGGTCGACGAGATAGAACAGGCCGCCCGCCATCGCGACGGCCGCGAATTGCGGGTTGCCGGAGCGGGTCTTCAGGCGTTCGACCGCGTAGGTCGCTTTGGTGGTGCGCATCGTGCGGGTTCTGGCGGAGCGGAAGCCTCACACTGTAGCAAACCGGCGGCACGCCCGCGTGCGGCCGCCGGTTTGGCGCCGGCGCTAGACCGTGCGCGAGTAGCGCTGTTGAGACGTCTGCCCGAGATACGCGTCGAATGCCATCGCGATGTTGCGCACGACCATCCGGCCGGCCGGATGGATCGTCAGGCGGTCGCGCGCGATCGTCAGCAGCCCGTCGCGCTCGAACGGGCGCAGCGCGTCGAGCTCGCGCGCGAAATGATCGGCGAAGCGGATGCCGTGCGCGGCCTCGACATGCGAGAACGGCAGGTCGAGGTTGCACATCAGTTGCGTGATCACGTCGCGGCGCAGCCGGTCGTCGGGCGTGAGCCGCACGCCGCGCACGATCGGCAGCCGGCCCGCGTCGAGCGCGGCGCCGTACGCGGGCAGGTCCTTCGCGTTCTGCGCGTAGACGTCGCCGACCTTGCCGATCGACGACACGCCGAAACCGACGAGGTCGGTATCCGCGCGCGTGCTGTAGCCCTGGAAATTGCGCTGCAGCGTGCCGTTCTGTTGTGCTCGCACGAGTTCGTCGGACGGCCGCGCGAAGTGGTCCATCCCGATGTACACGTAGCCGGCCGACGTCAGCATGTCGATCGCGAGGCCGAGCAGCGCGATGCGCGTTTCGGGCGGCGCCAGCGTCGCATCGTCGATTTGCCGCTGCATCTTGAACAGGTGCGGCATGTGCGCGTAGCCGAACACCGACAGCCGGTCGGGCGCGAGTTCGATGATCGTCTCGAGCGTGCGCGCGAACACGGCGACCGTCTGGTGCGGCAGCCCGTAGATCAGGTCGACGCTGACCGAATGGAAGCCCGTCGCGCGCGCGGCAGCGAGCAGGTCGGCCGTCATCGCGAGCGGCTGGATGCGGTTGATCGCCTGCTGCACGACCGGATCGAAATCCTGCACGCCGAGGCTCAGCCGGTTGAAGCCGATCGTGCGCAGGTGCACGAGCGTCGCGGGCGTGACCGTGCGCGGGTCGATCTCGATCGAGAACTCGGCGTCGGCGTCCGGCGCGAGCGCGAAGTACTCGCGGGTGGCCGCCATCAGCTCGGCCGTTTCGTCGTCGGAAAGAAAGGTCGGCGTGCCGCCGCCCCAGTGCAGCTGCGTGACCGGGCGGGCCGGATCGAACAGCGCGGCCTGCAGCGCCATCTCGCGCTTGAGCTGGTCGAGATACGGGCGCGCGCGGCGGCGGTTGTTGGTCGCGATCTTGTTGCAGCCGCAGTAGAAGCACGCGGTGTTGCAGAACGGGATGTGGAAATACAGCGACAGCTCGCTCGACGACGCGCCGGGGTCGCCGGCCGCGCGCACGTAGTCGGCCGGATCGAAATCGTCGCGGAACTGCAGCGCGGTGGGGTACGACGTATAGCGCGGCCCGTTCGCGCCGTATTTCGTGAGCAAATCGGGACGGAACATTATGTCGGCAGAACCGGAACTCATGATGGTCTCGCGCTTTTCAGATGCTTTCGAGTATATAAACGCGCGATTCGGCTGCATTGCGTAATAACGTCGCAGCCGGCGATGGCACAATGCGGGGTGGGCTGCCGGACACCGCGTCCGGTTGCCGCACCGTTTTTTTGTTGTTCGTTCGAGAGAGCCGAGTGTCCGTCGAAATGCCTGTCCGCCCGGCACCCGCCGATGTCCCGCCGCCGCACGCGTGCCGCGAGGGCTGCGGCGCGTGCTGCATCGCGCCGTCGATTTCCAGCCCGATTCCGGGCATGCCCGACGGCAAGCCGGCCGGCGTGCGCTGCGTGCAGCTCGGCGACGACCTGCGCTGCCGGATCTTCGGCCGGCCCGAGCGCCCCGCGTGCTGTTCGGGGCTGCAGCCGTCCGCCGACATGTGCGGCGCATCGCGCGGCGATGCGCTCGCGTGGCTCACGCGCCTCGAGGCGGCGACGCAGCCGACGCCGCGTGGCGGCATGGTGGGGCGGTAGCGGGTTGCCGACCACGTTCGACGCGAATACGACGCATGGAACCCGTGGCGCGGGTTGAAGCACTAACTCCGGTCGTTTGCCCGGCATGGGCGCAGCGCCGACAGCCCGATCGCCGCTGCGCCGGATACAGGAGATTGTTCAAGCATGACCGCACCTCGCGCGCCCGGCCGGCGCCGTTTTCTCGCCGCAACCGTCGGCACCATCGGCGTGACGCTGTCGCTCGCCGCGTGCGCGTCGACGTTCCCGTTCATCCCCGATCACTACACGTTCTCGCGCGGCGACGTGCAGAAAGCCGTCGCGCGCAAGTTCCCGTACCAGAAGACGGTCGCGCAGGTCGTCGACGTGTCGCTCGCGAACCCGGCCGTCAACCTGCTGCCCGACCAGAACCGCGTCGCCGTGCAGCTCGACGCGAATTTCGCGAGCCCGTTCCTGCGCGCGCCCGTCAGCGGCAAGTTCACCGTGTCGGGCCAGCTCGCGTACGACGCGCCGACCCGCTCGGTCGTGCTGAAGGCGCCGTCCGTCGACAGCCTCGTGCTCGACGGCGACGCGCAGATGTACGGGCAACAGGTCGGCGCTGCCGCCGGCCTGCTCGCGACGCAGTTGCTGACCAACTATCCGATCTACACGTTCAAGCCTGAACAGCTGCAATTTGCCGGGGTGAACTACGAACCCGGTACAATTACGATTCTTACAAACGGCATACGCGTGGCGATCGTCGAAAAATGACGTCGAACCGCGCGGCCGAGCGGGCCGCGCGGCAACCTGGCCCTTCCTTTCGACCATTTCGGAGTTGGGCCACGGATGGACTGGATCCTGATCTGCAAGGCATTGATCCTCGGCGTCGTCGAGGGGCTGACGGAATTCCTGCCGGTGTCGAGCACCGGTCACCTGATCGTCGCGGGCAGCTTCCTGAATTTCAACGATTCGCACGCGAAAACCTTCGACGTCGTGATCCAGTTCGGCGCGATCCTCGCGGTTTGCTGGGAGTACCGGCAACGGATCGCATCGATCGTGTCCGGGCTGCCGAGCCGGCCCGACGCGCGGCGCTTCACGCTGAACGTCGTGATCGCGACGATTCCCGCGATCGCCCTCGGCCTCCTGTTCGAGAAGAAGATCAAGGCCGTGCTGTTCTCGCCGGTGCCCGTCGCGTTCGCGCTCGTCGTGGGCGGCGCGATCATCCTGTGGGCCGAGGCGCGGCAGCGCGAGCGCGGCGAGCCGCCGCGCGTGATGTCGGTCGATGCACTGACGCCGCTCGATGCGCTGAAGGTCGGCATCGCGCAGTGCTTCGCGTTGATTCCCGGCATGTCGCGGTCGGGCTCGACGATCATCGGCGGGATGCTGTTCGGCCTCGACCGGCGCGTCGCCACCGAATTCTCGTTCTTCCTTGCGATCCCGATCATCTTCGGCGCGACGCTCTACGAAACCGTCAAGGACTGGGAGGCATTCACCGTCGATTCGCTCGGCCTGTTCGCACTCGGGCTCGTGGCGGCGTTCGTCAGCGCGTTCGTGTGCGTGCGCTGGCTGCTGCGCTACGTCGCGACGCACGATTTCACGGTGTTCGCGTGGTACCGGATTGCGTTCGGGCTGTTCGTGCTGTTGGTCGGGTATAGCGGCTGGTTGAACTGGGCGTGATGCAGATACGGAGGCGAGCGCGCTTCCGATAAAAAACGGCCCGATCGGCAGATGCCGGTCGGGCCGTTTTGTCGTCCGGGGCGGCACGACGTGCGCCGCCTCAGCGCGGAATGGCTTAGTTTGCGCGCTTGCGGAACACCAGATCCCACACGCCGTGGCCGAGCCGCAGCCCGCGCCGTTCGAACTTCGTCACCGGGCGATAGTCGGGGCGCGGCGCGTAGTCGGCAGCCGTGTTTTCGAGCGTCGGTTCCGCGCCGAGCACTTCCAGCATCTGTTCCGCGTAGTTCTGCCAGTCGGTCGCGCAGTGAATGTACGCACCGGGCTTCAGGCGCGACGCGAGATGCGCGACGAGCGGCGGCTGGATCAGCCGGCGCTTGTGGTGGCGCGCCTTGTGCCACGGATCGGGGAAGAAGATATGCACGCCGTCGAGGCTTTCCGGCGCGAGCATGTGCTCGAGCACTTCGACCGCGTCGTGCTGAATGATGCGGATGTTCGACAGGTTCTGCTCGCCGATCAGCTTCAGCAGCGCGCCGACGCCCGGCTCGTGCACTTCGACGCCGAGGAAGTCGTCGCCGGGGCGGTTCGCGGCGATTTCCGCGGTCGATGCGCCCATTCCGAAGCCGATCTCGAGGATGCGCGGCGCGCTGCGGCCGAACACCGCATTCCAGTCGGGCATCTCCGGCGCATACGGGACGACGAAGCGCGGGCCGAGCTCGTCGAGCGCGCGGCGCTGGCCGGTCGACACGCGGCCGGCGCGCGTGACGAAGCTGCGAATGCGGCGGTGGTGCAGCGGATTGACTTCGTCGGCGCCGTCGGCGGCTTCGTCGGGAATGGCGTCGTCGTGCGGCGGCAGGCCGGCTTCGTTCGGATCGTCGTGCATCATCGGTACAGAGAAAGGCGTTGTTGCGGGCGAGGGCCCGTTGCGCGCAGCAGTGTGTCGGGTGAACCGGCACATGGTACAAAAAAGCCGCCTTCGACGAGGCGGCTTTTGCGCAGGCTGCCGTGCAGCCGGAAAGTGGAGCGGGCGATGGGAATCGAACCCACGTCATCAGCTTGGGAAGCTGAGGTAATGGCCATTATACGACGCCCGCAGAACGCGCAATTCTACAGGGTTTGACGTGGGGATGGCAAGCGGGCGGTTTGGGGTGATGGCAGCGAAACTGGCATGGCTGGATCGTGGGGCGGTGGCGTCGCCGAGAATGGTCGTCAAAGATCGGCCAAAAACGGTCCGTCGACGCGATTTGCTCGAATGGTTGAATCCGCAAATCTGGGGCCATTCCGCCCGAGCCAGGGGGCAGCGCGCTTGCACCCGAGCCGGTGTCGAAAATAGACGAGTCGGTGTCGGAAGCATACAAGCCCCGGTAGCGCTTCCGAACTAACGTGACGGATCACTTACCCGATCGTTTGGAGCTGACATGTCCGATTTCATCACCGTTTTGCGCGAAACCTGCCCGACTCCGGTCCTTGACGCCACCAAGTGGAAGCGCATCGGCGGCGATCCGCACACCGTGAACCTCAACGCTTACGTCTCCAGGGACGGCAGCAAGATCATGGGCACCTGGATCTGCACCCCGGGCAAGTTCGAGGTGAACTACGAGAAATGGGAGTACTGCCACTTCCTCGACGGCTACTGCATCATCACGCCGGAAGGCGAGGAGTCGGTGCACCTGAAAGCCGGCGATGTGTTCGTGATTGAACCCGGCATGAAAGGAACCTGGGAAGTGGTGGAGACGGTGCGCAAGTACTTCGTCTTCGCCTGAGCGGGCTTGTAGATTCGTCCACGCATATCGTCGTCGTCCGGTTACCTTCCCGGTTCGCGGCCTCTGTCATCGCGGCCCTTGCATGTTGCAAGGGCCCATGCACATTAAGAACAAGATGACGCTCGCAGAACGCGTATGCCGGGCGGTTGCGGGGCGTATCCGGGCCTACACCGTTGTTTCGTCCACAGGATTGCCGGGATAGCGATTCGGGCCGGTCGAACGGCTGTCGCGCCCGCGGTATCGGTCCGCGGCATCTTCGCCGTGATCAAGGCCGACTTCCCTGCGACCGTACAGCCGCGGCGGCGCGATGGCCGACACCGGTAACGAACGCCTGCGCCCGGCCGCGCCAGCGCCTATGATGCAGCGGTCTGCTTATCGTTCCGGCCGCACCGCTTGAACCATCGCATGCGCCGGACGCCCCACCGGAACCCGACCATGCGCATCACTGCCATCCATGAGCAAGCGATCCCCGTCTCCCGTTACGCCGACCCGTCCATTCCATCCGGCGGGCTGACGACAAGTGTCGTCGCGGTCGTCACCGACGTCGTGCGCGACGGCCGCCCGGTGACAGGATACGGCTACGCATCGGTCGGCCGTTTCGCGCAGGGCGGCCTGATCCGCGAACGGTTCGCGCCGCGCCTGCTGGCCGCCGCCGACACGCTTGCCGACGAAGCCGGCACCAACCTCGACCCGTTCCGCGCATGGCGCGCGATGATGGCCGGCGAAAAACCCGGCGGGCACGGCGAACGATGCGTCGCAGTCGGCACGCTTGACATGGCGATCTGGGACGCCGCCGCGAAGATCGCCAACCTGCCGCTCCATCGCTTTCTCGCCGACCGGCTTGAACGCGTCGCGGCACCACGCGTACGCGTGTACGCGGGCGGCGGGTACCGCTATCCGCATGACGATCTCGCACGCCTGTCGGACGAGATGCGCCGCATCGCCGATCTCGGCTACACGCATGCGAAGATCAAGATCGGCGGCGCGGATCTCGATCAGGACCGACGACGCATCGAAGCCGCCGCTGCCCAACTCGCCGGCAGCTCGCATCTCGCGGTCGACGCGATGAACACGTACGACGCAGCGACCGTGCAAGCGGCCGCGACGATGCTCGCGCCGTTCGGCCTCTGGTGGTTCGAGGACATCTGCGACCCGCACGATCTGCCGCTCCAGGCAGACCTCGCCGCGCGATACTCACCGCCGATCGCAGCAGGCGAAGCGCTGTTCTCGCTCGCGGAAGCGAAGCTGCTCGACCGCTACGGCGGCCTGCGCAGCGATCGCGACGTGCTGGTGTTCGATCCGGTGCATTGCTACGGGCTGCCGGGCTATCTGCAGATCGTCGACCACTTCGTGTCGCGCGGCTGGCGGCGCGGCGCGTTCTGGCCGCATGGCGGCCACCTGTTTTCGCTGCACGTCGTTGCCGCGCTCGGGCTCGGCGGCGCGGAAGTCAATCCGTTCGCGTTCCATCCGTTCAGCGGACTCGCCGATGGCGAAACCGTCGACGCAGGCTACGCACGTGTGCCGCAGGCACCGGGCATCGGCTTCGAACTGCGTGCCGACGCGCACGACGCGTTTCGCAAGCTGTCGGGCCGCTGACGCGTGAAGCGCGCCGAGCGCGATCAGCAGCGCGTCGCTGCCTGCGCAGACAAGGGCGATGGAGAGCAGATAGGGGCTCGAGATCGAGCGCTTGATGACGAAGGCGTCCTCGGGGCCGACCGACGTGAACAGGCCCGCGCCAAGCAGCAGGCCTTCGAGGAAGGCAGGGGTGTCGAGCGCGAGCGGGCCGACAACCTCTCAAGCTGAACCGGTGATGGTTACGATGGGAGCAACGTCAAGGGGCGCCGGGGAGCGTTGTCAATGCCGCCGCGCCGCGCAGGTCACGCGCGGCCGGCATCGCCGGCCGCCCATTCCGTCCGCTGCCCGAGCGTGTCGAACAGCCCGACGATCTCGGCCTTCACCTTCTGCACCGCATTGCTGACGAGCGCCGTATCGTGCCAGCACAGCGACAGGTCGCGCGCGAACAGCCGGTGCGCGACCGTCGACAGCTTGAGCTTGCGTTCCTCGATCTCGACGTGCGCGGCCGTCCACGGCAGGATCGTCACGCCGAGCTGCGCCATCACGGCCGCGAACAGCAGCCCGGTCGAGCTCGCCTCGAAGCTGATCTCGTACGACAGCCCGGCCTCGCGCATCGCCCAGTCGACGCGGTTGCGGATCGTGTTCGGCGCGCTTGGCAGCACGAGCGGCATCCGCGCGATCGTATCGAGCGGCACGGGATCGTCCGGCACCGGAAACCCGGGCCACGTGATCAGGTACAGGGTTTCCGTCAGCAGCCGGTGGATCGCGATGCCGCGCGTGTCGACCGCGTCGACGACGATCGCGAGATCGAGCCGCGCGCGTTCGAGCAGCGTGTCGAGATCGGCGCTCGGCGCCTCGATCAGCTCCAGCATGATGCCCGGATAGCGGTCGCGCACCGCGCGTGCGAGCGGTATCGCCAGCACGCGCGCGGTGCTTGACGGCATGCCGACCGTCACGCGGCCCTGCGGCGTATCGGCGTCGCGGCGCAGCAGCTCGCGCGTGCCGTCGGCCTGGCGCAGCAGTTCGAGCGCATGCTGGTAAAGCGTTCGGCCGGCTGCGGTCGGCGCGACGCCGCGCACGCTCCGTTCGAGCAGCTGCATCCCGATATCCCGTTCGAGATTGCGCATCTGCTGGCTCACCGCGGGCTGCGCGACATGCAGCGCCTCGCTCGCATGCGTGACGTTGCCGCATTCGACGACTTTCACGAAATAGCGCAACTGTCTCAAGTCCATCGCCGCCGTCTCCCGATTCAAGCCATAAGCCAATCCGATCGATCGAGATGAATATCATATTTTTCGGCGATCGAAGGTATTTCTATACTCGTCTCACAAAAGAGCCAGTCTGCCGGCCATCCCGGACCGGACGCGGCAACAGCGCCGGCCCCGCCGGCAAGGAGACGAAGATGTTCAAGGCGATCGACGCGCCGGCGGCCGGCGCGAAGCCGCGGCGCACGCCGCTCACGCGCGAGCAGGTCAAGGGCTTCTGGGCCGTGTACGCGGGCTGGGTGCTCGACGGCGTGGATTCGGTGATCTACGCGCTCGTGCTGATTCCCGCACTGACCGAACTGCTGCCGGCATCCGGCATCGCGGCGACGCCCGCGAATCTCGGCATGTACGGCTCGATCCTGTTCGCGCTGTTCCTGATCGGCTGGGGGCTGTCGTTCGTCTGGGGGCCGCTCGCCGACCGCTTCGGCCGCGTGCGCACGCTCGCCGCGAGCATCCTGATCTATTCGGTGTTCACCGGCGCGGCCGCGTTCGTGCACGACGTGTGGGCGCTGGCCGCGTGCCGGCTGATCGCCGGGATCGGTGTCGGCGGCGAATGGGCGCTCGCGGGCACCTACGTCGCCGAGAGCTGGCCGGAGGACCGCCGCAAGATGGGCGCCGGCTACCTGCAGACGGGCTACTACTTCGGCTTCTTCATCGCGGCCTGCCTGAACTACACGATCGGTGCGACCTACGGCTGGCGCGCGATGTTCCTGTGCGGGCTCGCTCCCGCGCTGCTCGCGGTGTTCACCGTGATGCGCGTGAAGGAGCCTGGGCAGTGGCGCCGGCACGACGCGCGCGACGGCGACGCGGCCGACGCGCGGCGCGCGCATCCGCTGCGCGAGATTTTCGCGCCGGCGTTCCTGCGCCGTACGCTGACGAGCGCGAGCCTCGTCGGCGTCGCGATCGTCGGGCTGTGGGCCGGCTCGGTCTACGAGGCGAGCGCGGTCAGTACGCTGGCGGCGCGCGCGGGCATCGATCACATCGGCGCGATGCGGCTCGCGTCGGTCGGCGCGGCGATCCTGTCGTGCGCGACGATCGCCGGCTGCCTGGTCGCGCCGTGGCTGTCGGAACGGCTCGGCCGGCGCGCAGCGCTCGGCGTGTATTTCGCGGGCATGGCCGGTGCGATCGTGTTCGCGTTCGGCTGGGCGTTCTACCAGCCGAACGGGCTCACGGCGTTCATGGTGTCGCTCGCGTTCCTCGGTTTCTTCGGCGGCAACTTCGCGATCTTCTCGCTGTGGCTGCCCGAGCAGTATCCGACGCGCGTACGGGCGACCGCGTTCGCGTTCAACGCGTCGGTCGGCCGCTTCATCGGCGCGGGCGTGAACTTCCTGCTCGGCGCCGCGATTCACGGCTACGGTTCGCTCGGCGTGCCGGTCGCATGGACCGCGGCCGTGTTCGTGCTCGGCATCCTGATCCTGCCGTTCGCCGTCGAAACGCGCCACCAGACGCTGCCCGAATGAGCGGCGTGCCGCGATCGTTCGGAAACACGCAACATCCCGTCATCAATATCAGGAGTCCGGAATGCAGGCATTACAAGGAATCAGGGTCGTCGATCTGAGTCGCGCGCTGTCGGGGCCGTTCTGCTCGATGGTGCTCGCCGATCTCGGCGCCGACGTGATCAAGGTCGAGTCGGGGCCGAGCGGCGACATGAGCCGCGCGTGGGGGCCGTTCGATCGCGGCGTGAGCACGTACTACCTGTCCTGCAACCGCAACAAGCGCGGCGTCTGCGTGGATTTCCGGCAGCCGGCCGGCCTCGACGTCGTGCGGCGGCTGATCGCGCAGGCCGACGTCGTGATCGAGAATTTCAAGGCCGGCACGATGGACGCGATGGGGCTCGGCTACGCCGCGCTGAGCGCGCGCGATCCGCGGCTCGTGATGGGCAGCGTCACCGCGTTCGGCCCGCGCGGCCCGTTGCGCGACTGGCCGGGCTTCGACCAGATCGCGCAGGGTTATGCGGGGCTGATGAGTCTTACCGGCTTTCCGGACGGCGAGCCGACCCGCACGGGTACCGCGATCGGCGATCTCAGCTCGGGGATGTGGGTCGCGACCGGCGTGATGGCCGCGTTGTTCGAGCGCGAGCGCACGGGGCGCGGGCAGCATGTCGGCACCTCGCTGCTCGAAAGCCTCGTCGCGCTGCTGAGCGTGCACGGGCAACGCTACCTGAGCCTCGGCGACGTGCCGCGCCGCACCGGCAATGCGCATGCGGTGATCGCACCGTATGGCGTGTTCGAGACGGCCGACGGGCCGCTCAACCTCGCGCCGATCACGACCGACATGTGGCTGCGGCTGTGCCGGTTGCTGGACCTGCCCGAGCTGCCGAGCGATCCGCGCTTCGCGACCAACGATGCGCGCGTCGAGCACCGCGACGCGCTGAAGGCGCTGCTCGAAAGCCGGCTGCGCACGCGCGGCAAGCGCGAATGGACGCAGCGTTTCGTCGAGGCCGGGTTGCCGGCCGGGCCGATCAATACGCTCGACGAAGTGTTCGACGATCCGCAGCTCGCGCACTGCGGGCTGGTCGAACCGGTCGCGCATCCGACGCTCGGAACGCTGCGCCAGGTCGTCACGCCGCTCGGCGGGATGGGCGACGATGTGCCGGCGCCGCGCACGCGCCATGCGCCGCCGCTGCTCGGCGAGCATACGGTCGACGTGCTGCGCGAAGCGGGCTACGGCGACGATGCGATCGACGCGCTGCTGGCGGAGCGTGCGATCTTCCAGGCGGAAGCGGTGGCGGAGGCCCTGCAATGACCGACACGATGAAACACGAAAGCGCATCGCGCGTGACGGTCGACATGATCGGCGAGCGGATCGCGCACGTGCGGTTCGCGAATCCGGCGCGGCGGCATGCGCTCGACGCGCCGTTGCTCGACGCGCTCGTCGCGCGCCTAGATGCGCTCGCAGCCTTCCGTCCACCGCCCGTCGTGATCCTGTCGAACGACGGCAGCGGCGACGTGTGGAGCGCGGGGCACGACCTGCGCGAACTGGCCGACGACCGCGATCCGCTCGCATACGGCAAGCCGCTCGAACGGGCGCTGCGGCGCGTGCGGACCTATCCGGGCGCGGTGATCGCGGCGGTGGCGGGATCGGCGTGGGGCGGGGCGGTCGATCTCGTGATGAGCTGCGACCTCGTCGTCGCGGCACGCGACGCGCGCTTCGCGATGACGCCCGCGAACATCGGCCTGCCGTATTCGACGAGCGGCCTGCTGCGCTTCTACGACAACCTGCCGATCCACGTGCTGAAGGAGATGTTCTTCTGCGCGCAGCCGCTCGATGCGGAGCGCGCCGCGCATCACGGGCTCGTGAACCGGCTGGCCGAAGCGGGCGGCGTCGACGATGCGGCGCTCGACGTCGCGCGCACGATTGCCGCGAAGGCGCCGCTCGCGGTTCATGCCGTGAAGGAGCAGTTGCGTGTGCTGCAGGACGCACGGCCGTTGCCGGTCGATGCGTTCGAGCGGATTGCCGAACTGCGCCGTCACGCGTGCGAAGGCGCGGATTTCGACGAAGGGCTGCGTGCCTTTGCGGAGCGGCGCGCGCCGGTGTTTCGCGGCGTATAGGTGTCCAGGCGTTCAGGTGTCCGGGTGGCGTTGAGGTGCGGCGGTATGCGTTACACGCCGCCGCCGATCGCGTGCACGCCGACGAGCAGCAGCGCGCCCACCGCGATCAGCAGCAGCGCGTGAATGCGCGAGACCATCACGCACAGCGTCGACGCGACCGCGATCGCGCGTGCGGGCCAGCCGCCGTCGAGCGCCTGCAGCAGCACCCACACCGACGCGAGAATCGTGCCGGCCGCGACCGGGCGCAGGCCGGCTTCGAGCGCGATCTGCCAGCGCGCGCCCTGGTGTCGCCGCCACAGGTGCGCGACGCCGTAGATCAGGAACGCGGTCGGGCCGAACAGCGCGAGCGTCGCGATCACCGCGCCCCAGAAGCCGGCCACCTGCCAGCCGATCAGCGTGGCCAGCAGCGAGCCGGGGCCCGGCGCCATCCGCGCGATCGCGAAGTCGTTCACGAACTGCGTGGCGGTCATCCAGTGATGCACGTCGACAACCTGCCGCTGGAGGTCGGCGATGATCGCCTGCCCGCCGCCGATCGTCGCGATCGACAGCGGCGCGAACACGCCGAATAGCGCGGCGTAGCGTTGCGACGCGGTCATGGCTTGTCGCTCCCGGCGGGCGTGGTGGCCGCGCGGCGGTATTCGAGCGCGACGCTCAGCGTGCCGCCGATCAGCACGGTCCATACGAGCGGCCAGTGCAGCACCGCAACCGACACGAAGGTGAGTGTCGTCACCGCGAACGGCAACGCGCGGCGCGGCAGCCGGCGCACCGCCGTGATCGCCATCGAGATCGACAGCCCGATCGCCGCGGCGGCCGCGCCGGCGAGCGCGACGTGCGTGAGCGGGAAGCGCGTGAGGGTCGAGAACGCGACGCCGAACAGCACGATCAGCACGGCCGGCGGCGCGATGATGCCGGTGAAGCCGGCCACCGCGCCGCGCCATCCGGCGAGCCGGTAGCCGATCCAGATCGCGAGGTTCTTCACGTTGACGCCCGGCAGCGCCTGCGACAGCGCGAGGCCGTTGAGGAACGCCTCTTCGTCGAGCCAGCGCCGCTCGTGCACGAAGTCGCGCATCATCCGCCCGCTGAGCCCGCCGCCGAAGCTGGTCAGGCCGATCTGCGCGAACGCGACGAACAGCGCGAGGGCGCCGGGCGGCGGCGCATCGCCGGTGGGCGGCGCAGGCGGGGTGGTGGCGGAGGGCGAGGGCATCGTGCGTGCGGCGCGTGGCGATTGGGCGGGCGCCCATGTTAGCAAGCGGTGCCTGTCAGCACGCTGACATCGGTGCGGCGTTGGCGTGATGAAAGCGCGCAGTCGATATCCGGCGCAACCGCACGGATTCGAACCGCTGCCGCTATGCGCGCACGACCGTCACGCCTGCGGCCTCGATCGGCTTCGTCAGCGCGGCTTCGGTTTCCTTCTCGACCACGACGGTCTGCGCGAGCGTGATGTCGCCGATCACGAACTGCGACGCCGCGCGCAGTTTCGACTGCGACGCGAGCACGACCGTCTCGGCCGCGCGTTCGGCCAGCGCGCGCTTGATCGCCGCTTCCTCGAAATCGCCGGTACTGAGCCCCGCGACCGGATGCACGCCCGTGACGCCCATGAAGTACAGGTCCGCATGGATGCGCGCGATGCCTTCCATCGCCGCGGCGCCGACAGCGACGATCGAATGCTTGTAGAGCCGCCCGCCGATCAGGATCACGTCGATCGACGGATGCGCGGCCAGCGCGACGGCGACGCTCGGGCTGTGCGTGACGATCGTCGCGCGCAGGTCGGCCGCCAGCTGGCTGACGAGCAGCGCCGACGTCGTGCCGCCGTCGACGATCGCCACTTGCCCCGGCGCGATCATCTGCGCGGCCCGCCTTGCGATGCGCCGCTTTTCCGCCGTTTCGAGCACCTCGCGCTGCGCGAACGGCGCGACGGCCGGCGACGCCGGCAGCGCGCCGCCATGCACGCGCTGCAGCAGGCCTTCGGCCGCGAGTTCGCGCAGGTCGCGGCGGATCGTGTCTTCGGACACGCCGAATTGCGCGCTCAGTTCGACCGCCAGCACCTGGCCGTCGCGTGCGAGCGCATCGAGGATCGCTTTCTTGCGTTGCGTCGTCAGCATCGTGTTTGCACGAAATTTCTTGAAGTTGCACGAATATGCACGTTACCATGGGCGCCGTCTTTTGTCGAATGGGAGGCTGCGATGGCTGCAACGCGGGACCGCGTGCGCATCGTCGATACGACGGTGCTGTCCGATGACTGGTATGTGCTGAAGAAGGTGACGTTCGATTTCCTGCGCCGCGACGGAACGTGGCAGCGCCTGAGCCGCGAGACCTACGATCGCGGCAACGGCGCGACCATCCTGCTGCGCAATGCGGGCACGGGCGACGTGCTGCTGACGCGGCAATTCCGGATGCCGGCGTTCGTCAGCGGGCACGACGGGATGCTGCTCGAGGCCGCTGCCGGCCTGCTCGACGACGCGACGCCCGAAGCACGCATCCGCGCGGAGGCCGAGGAAGAGACCGGCTATCGCGTGCGCGGCGTGCGCAAGGTGTTCGAGGCGTTCATGAGCCCGGGGTCCGTGACGGAGAAGCTGCATTTCTTCGTCGGCGAATACGATGCGTCGCTGCGCACCGGCGACGGCGGCGGCGTCGCGGAAGAGGGCGAGGATCTCGAGGTCGTCGAGATGCCGCTGCAGGCCGCGCTGGACGCGGTCGAGCGCGGCGAGATCGTCGACGCGAAGACGATCATGCTGCTGCAGTACGTCGCGCTGCGGGAAACCGCCGGCGCGCGCGCGGCATGACGCCGCTGCTCGTGCTGGTCGCCGGCCCCTATCGCAGCGGCACGGACGGCGACCCCGCGCGCATCGCCGCGAACCTGCACCGGCTGGAAGCGGCCGCGCTCGCCGTGTATCGCCGCGGGCATGTGCCGATGATCGGCGAGTGGGTGTCGCTGCCGCTCGCGGTCGCGGCCGGGTCGCGACAGGTCGGCGACGAGATCAGCGAGGCGTTCCTGTATCCGGCCGCGCACCGGCTGCTGCGGCGCTGCGATGCCGTATTGCGGATCGACGGCGTGTCGCGCGGCGCCGATGCGGACGTCAGCCTCGCGCGGCAGCTCGGCAAGCCGGTCTATTTCGCGGTCGACGAGATTCCGGTCGCGCAAGACGATTCGGATAGCTGAACACGCGGGGAGGTGTCGGGGTGCGGCATCGCCGGTGCCTCCCTGCGTCGGCTGCCGCGGGAAAAGCCCGGCGCCATGCCGGATCGCAACGTTGCGATCGCGTCATGCCGCTGCATCGCGCATGCGGCGCGGCACCCGAACCGGCGTATGATCGCGACGCGACCCGCGACCCGCGACCCGCGACCCGCGACCCGTTCGACGTTACCGCCGCCCATCATGCCGTTCCCCGATCCCGACGATTCCACCGCTGCCGCCGCGCAGCTTCCCGCCGATCTCGTCGCTGCCGCGGTTGACGTGCTCGCGCGCGCCGACGCGTTGCTCGTGACGGCCGGCGCTGGCATCGGCGTCGATTCCGGGTTGCCCGATTTTCGCGGCACGGACGGCTTCTGGCGCGCGTATCCGGCGCTGCGCCACGAGCGTTTCGAATTCCACGAGATCGCATCGCCGCACGCGTTCCGTGCGCGCGCGCAGCTCGCGTGGGGGTTCTACGGACACCGTCTCGCGCTTTACCGCGCGACGGTGCCGCATGCGGGTTTCGCGATCCTGCGTCGCTGGATCGACGCGATGCCGAACGGCGGCTTCGTGCTGACGAGCAACGTCGACGGCCAGTTCCAGAAAGCCGGCTTCGATCCGACGCGGATCGTCGAGATCCACGGCTCGATTCACGCGATGCAGTGCCTGCGGCCCTGTTCGGACGACACGTGGGACGCGGCGCCGTTCGTGCCGGACGTCGACGAAGCAACCTGCCGGCTGGTCGGCGAAGCGCCGCGCTGCCCGCACTGCGGCGGCCTCGCGCGACCGAACATCCTGATGTTCGGCGACACCGGCTGGCTCGGTGCGCGCTACGACGCGCAGGAACGTGCGCTGGACGACTGGATCGAGCGGGCCGGGCGCGTCGCCGTGGTCGAGATCGGCGCGGGCACCGCGATTCCGACCGTGCGCCTGCTGAGCGAACGGCTGGGCGCCGACGTGATTCGCATCAACGCGCGAGAGGCACATGCGCGCCGTGCGGACGTGATCGGGTTGAAGGGCGGTGCGCTGGCGACGCTGACTGCGCTCGACCGCGCATGGCGTGGCGGCTGAACGCCACGCCACGGGCTGACCGGCGACGCCCGCGCGGTTACGGCTGGGCGACGAGCGCCTGCACGAGCGCAGGTGCTTGCGGCGAACCGAGACCCGTCACGTAGTCGTAGCCGCCCGCTGCGTTGCAGACGCTGCCGCAATTGCCGTTGGACCCGGTCGTCACGTCGTGAAAGTCGCTGCCGTACGCGGTTTTCCCGACCGTATAGAGCGAATCGTAGGTGCCGCTCAACCGGCTCTTGCCGGCCGCCGCGCGCAGCGAATTCGCGATCGCGACGAGCGCCGACCATTGCGGCGCGCCCGCGCTCGTGCCGCCGACCTGGAACCAGCCCGCCTGCCCCTGGTAGGCGACCGAGTCGTACACCGCGAAACCGCTGGACGGATTCGCGTCGTAGCTGACGTCGGGCACGCCGCGCTTGCCGGCGACCGGAACCGGCCACGCGGTCTGGCCGGCCGGCTCGGCCTCGACGGTGCTCACGCCGCCGCCGCTGCCGCTCCACGCCGCCTCGCCGACGTAGTTGCCGTACGCATCGATGGACAACGTCGTGCCGCCCACCGCCACCACGTACGGCGACGCCGCCGGGTAATCGGTCCCGGCGCCGCTGTCGCCGGACGACGCGACGAACGTGACGCCCGCGACGTTGAAGTGGCTGTCGAAGCCGGCCTCGCTGCCGAACTCGCTGCCGCCGAAACTCATCGACACGACCGAGGCGCCGCGCTTGACCGCGACGTCGACCGCGGCCAGCAGGTCGCTGAAGCTGGCCGACGCGGCCTCGACGAGCACGATCTTCGCCTTCGGCGCGATCGCATGCACCCATTCGACGTCGAGCGACGTCTCGAGCGCCCAGCCCGAATCGGTCCTGGGCCGTGTGCCGCGCGCGTACACCTTGGTGAAGCAGCCGTTCGACGACGTGCAGGCCGGCAGCGAGAACGCGTTGCTGAACACGCCGAGATCGGCCTCGATCTTCGGGTCGTCGTACGCATCGACGATCGCGACGACCATCCCGTCGCCCTGGTTGGCGATCGTGTCGAACCCGTACGCGTGTCGGGTGAGCGCGGGCGTGAGGCCGGATATCGAAGCCGTGCTCGCGCGCGGCTTGGTATGGAACGGCGGGCGCGCGTATCCTTTCGGCGCGCGGTTGCCTTCGACGTAGGACGGCGGTCCGTTGCCGTCGGCGAGCGCGACGCTCGATGCGAGCAGCGACGCGCACAGCGCCGGAATCAACATGGATGACAGGCGGATATTGTTCATTTTTCGAGTCTCCATGTCGATGGAGTGGGTTGGCGGAACAAGTCTACAAAATCGGCGAATTCAATTGCATGGAATATCGGCCGGATACGGGAATGTCTGATAAGGGAAACTACGCGGAAGTCCCGTGAAATATGGGGTTTTAAAGGTGGGCGTGCAGCGGATGAAGTTGCTTTGCCGATTTTTTAAAATCACTGATGGATAATCAATTGGGTTTTAATTGATTTGTAATGTCCTGCGTAATGCGTCGGAAAATATCGAGTGCGACGGATTCGCGGGAATAATGAAATGCATCGTGCCGGTGCGACACGATCCGGCGCACGACGGCCCGCTCCGCGGGCGTTGCCGCCGCGGCGCGATTCCGCATACAGTTCAGCGTAGGCCGCATCCGCCACGCGGCGTCGTCAGCGAGGAGTGCCCTTGTTCTATTCGATCGTCGCGATCTTCGTCGGCGCCGGGCTCGGCGCGTTGCTGCGCTGGTTCCTGAGCCTCGCGCTCAACGAATTCTTTCCCGAGGTGCCGCTCGGCACGCTCGCCGCGAACCTGATCGGCGGCTACGTGATCGGCATCGCCGCCGTCGTGTTCACGACCCGCGTCGGGCTGCCGCCCGAGTGGCGGCTGTTCGTGATCACGGGCTTCCTCGGCGGCCTCACGACGTTCTCGACCTATTCGGTCGAAGTGATGACGCATGCGTTGCAGGGCGAATTCGGATGGGCGTTTGCGGTGGCTGCCCTACACTTGACTGGATCGTTCGCGCTGACGGCGCTCGGCATGTGGACCGCGCGCGCGTGGCTCGCGGCGGCCTGAGCGTGCCGCCATCGGAGGGTGCGATGGACAGGGTCTTCTTGCGTTTCTATGTGCACGAGCAGCACCGGCTGCACTGGAAACCGCTGTGGGAATGGCTGCTGGAGGAGGCGAACCGGATGGGCGTCGCGGGCGGTTCCGCGTTTCGCGCGATGGCCGGCTTCGGCCAGCATCGCGTGCTGCACGAGGACCGCTTCTTCGAGCTGCAGGGTTCGCTCGCGATCGAGGTCGAATTCATCGTCACCGAGGACGAGGCGCAGCGTTTGCTCGAACGGTTGTCGCGCGAGAAAGTGCGCGTGTGCTACGCGATGATTCCGGCGCGCTTCGGCGTGATCGACACGCTCGGCGCGCCGCCGGCGCAGGGGCCGGCGGCGTAGGGGGCAGCGTCGGTCAGATGCCGAAGATCGTCAGCGACACGGCGGCGCGCGTGACGATCATCAGCAGCACCTGCACGATCACGAACAGCAGGATCGGCGACAGGTCGATGCCGCCGAGGTTCGGGATGATGCGGCGCAGCGGGTTCAGGAACGGCGCGGTGAGCTGGAACAGGATCGGCATCGCCGGCGAGCGCGGGTTGAGCCACGACAGCAGCGCCATCAGGATCGTCATCCAGATCACGAGGTTGAGTGCCCACTTCACGACGGTGAGCAGCGCGACCACGACGAGCGTCGGGATCACCGCGGCCGGATCGAAGCCGGCCATCACGACCATCAGCACGACGTAGACGAGCGCGGTCAGCAGCGCGGCGACGACGCTGGCCCAGTCGATGCCGCGTACGCCCGCGATCACGCGGCGCAGCGGCAGCACGAGCCAGTTGGTCGCCTGCAGCACGGCCTGCGTGACGGGGTTGTACGGCGGCACGCGGACGGCCTGCATCCAGACGCGCAGGATCAGCGCGGCGCCGAACAGCGTGAAGACGGTATTGAGCAGAAAACGGGCGATCTCGCCGAACATCGTTGGCATCCTTTTTATACAGTCGAGTAGCGTGCGGCCGCCAACGCCGGATGGCGGCGCATCGGCCGACACCTTATCACGCCTCGTCTCGCGACGGGGAGGGGTGCGCGGCCGTGCGCGCGAGCGACGTTTCGACGGCTTCGGCGAGCGCCGGCAGCGACGCCGGCGGCGCGGCGCGCTTCGCCGCGAGCGCGATCGCGCGGCGCGTCATCAGCGCGTACAGCGTCGCGTGATCGCCACCGCGTGCTTCGAGCAGAGCCAACTGGCGTTCGACGATGCCCGTATCGCCGCGCGACACCGGGCCGGCGAGCGCGTTCGCGAGCCCCTTGTCGCGCGCGGTTTCGATCGTGCCGGCGAGCATCGGCAGCAGTGCGCGCAGCGCGGCTTCCTCGTCGAAACCGAGGCCGCGCCACAGCTCGACCGCTTCCGACAGCCCGCACAGCGCGAAGCTCGCCGCGTAGTGCGCGGCCGCGTGATAGAGCATCCGGCCGCCGGCCGGAATCGACAGCGGATGGCAGCCGAGTGCGGCAGCAAGTCGCATCAGCGTCGCGTGCAGCGCGCCGTCGGCTTCGATCGTGACCGAGCAGCCGTCGATGCGCGCGAGGTCGGCGTCGGTGCCGCCGAACAGGTAGAGCGGATGGAAGCCGCCGGTGGCCGCGCCTTGCCGTTTCGCCGGATCGAGCAGCGCGACCGCCGACGCGCCGCTGCAGTGGACGACTGCCTGACTGGCGGCGCGCGACGCGTCGAAGCGGAGCGCCGCGGCGGTCGACGCGAGATGGTCGTCGGGAACCGTCAGGAAGATCAGGTCGGCGGCGTCGGCGACCTGCTGCGGCGTGTCGACGGCCCGGCAGCCGGCGATGCGCGCGGCGAGCGCCGCGGCCGATTCGGGTGTGCGGCTCGCGATCGCGACGACGGGAAAGCCGGCCTGCGCGAAGCGCTGCGCAACGCAGCGCGCGAGGCGGCCGGCGCCGATGAAGCCGAGACGGGGTGTGTCGGGAAGAGACATGGCGGCGGGGACGTAAGCGAAAACGAAGCAGCCGCCAGTATCGCAGGAATGAAGGCGCGGTCGCGTAAGGTCGATTTCCGCGCGGACGCATGTAGTCATTACCGGTATGCGGTGCGATCACACGCGTATTTGCGTCCTGCATCACGGTCGAATTCCGTTCAGTGAACCCGACCCTGAAACAGGCTGCGCGCACGTTCCTGTTGAATCGTCGGCGTCCTGTTTCAAATTTGTAATCGTTCATTACGTGCGCGTGTCCGCCGCGCGTGCCGCATCCGGTAAGACTGACCGATCGTCGCGTCGCGCCCCGACTCGTCGGACGGAATCGCGCGACCTGCAAGGCTCGCCGCAGGCTCTGGAAGCCACGCCGCACGGCGGCTCCGGCCGCCTGCAATTGCAATTTGCAACAAATGCGAAACACGCGAGAGGCGGGTTTTCGCTACATTGCTTCCATGCAACGTGCATGCCCGCCGTTGCCGACAGGGGCGCAGAAAATACCGCTCCAGCAGGAGAATCGAAGTGAAAAAGCTCATTCCGTTCATCGCCGCCGCCGCGCTGGGTCTGGGTGCCGCAAGCGCCGCGCAGGCTCACGTGTCGATCGGGGTCGGCATCGGTATCCCGGTCGCGCCCGCGTATCCCGTTTATGCACCGCCGCCGCCCGTGTACTACGCGCCGCCGCCTCCGCCCGTGTACTACGCACCGGCACCGGCCTACTATGCGCCGCCGCCCGCGGTGGTCGTCGGCGGCTACGGCGGTTACTACGGTCGTCCGTACTGGCGTCATGGCTACGGCGGCTGGGGCCATCACGGCTACTGGCGTCGCTGATTCGTCCCGCGCGGCCTGACCGCGCGTGGCAAAACGGCGCAACGTCCCGCGAGGGGCGCTGCGCCGTTTTTTTATTGGTGCCGCGGCTCGACGCGCGGCCCGTGCAGGCCGGCTTCGCTTACGCCGCGTGCGCGATCAGGTCGCGGTAGCCGCCGACGATCACGCTGTACGAGAAATAGGCGAACAGCAGCGCCGACGCGACGTGGCACGCGCGCATCAGCCCGGCGCCCGCGCGCTTGCGGCCCTGGCTCGCGAGCGTGCACATGAAGAGCGTCCACGCGAGGCCGCCGAGGAAGAAGCCCGACAGGAACACCGACGCGGTGGCCGGCGTGGTCGCGCCGGCTTTCGCGATCAGTGCGCCGCCGACCGCGGCGAACCACAGGATCGCGCTCGGCGACGACATCGCGAGCAGCATCCCGCGCAGGAAACTGCGCCGCGCGCTCGCGCGCGGCGGCGGTGCCTCGTCCGCGTCGTCGTCGGCCGCCCTGGCCGGCGCCAATGCTTCGCGCGCCATCTTCCACGTGAGGAACAGCAGCACGGCGCCACCGCCGATCCAGACGATCCAGCGCACGGCCTCGAACTGCAGCAGCACGGCCATCCCCGCGAGCGCGAGCGCCGCGTAGAGGAGATCGCCGACGCACGAGCCGACGCCGAGCCAGAAGCCCGGCCGGAAGCCGTGCGACAGTGTCAGCGACAGCATCGCGACGTTCACGAGGCCGATGTCGAGACACAGCGACAGCGACAGGAAGAAACCGTCGGACAGCATCGAGGCGGGAGGAAAGCTCATCTTCGTCGTTCTGGTGGTGGGTGCGATGCCACGGGCCGGCGGGCGCCGGCTACGGCCTCAGAGTCCGATCTCCTGCCAGAGCCGGTCGACGCGCGCCTTCACGGCCGCGTCCATCTCGATCGGACGGCCCCATTCGCGGTTCGTCTCGCCGGGCCACTTGTTGGTCGCGTCGAGCCCCATCTTCGAGCCGAGGCCGGCAACCGGCGACGCGAAATCGAGATAGTCGATCGGCGTGCTGTCGACCATCACCGTGTCGCGCACGGGGTCGACGCGCGTCGTGATCGCCCAGATCACTTCCTTCCAGTCGCGGATGTTCACGTCCTCGTCGACGACCACGATGAACTTCGTATACATGAACTGCCGCAGGAAGCTCCACACGCCGAACATCACGCGCTTCGCGTGGCCCGCGTAGCTCTTCCTCATCTGGACGATGGCCATCCGGTAGCTGCAGCCTTCGGGCGGCAGGTAGAAGTCGGTGATCTCCGTGAACTGCTTCTGCAGCAGCGGCACGAATACCTCGTTGAGCGCGACGCCGAGCACCGCGGGCTCGTCGGGCGGTTTGCCCGTGTAGGTCGAGTGGTAGATCGCGTCGCGGCGCATCGTGATGCGCTCGACGGTGAACACCGGAAACCATTCCTGCTCGTTGTAATAGCCGGTGTGGTCGCCGTACGGCCCTTCGAGCGCATGTTCGTACGCGGCGGACGCGTTGCCGGCCGGCCGCGGCGGTGCGCCGGCCGGAGCGGGGGCAGGGGTGCCGTCCTGCGGATGGATGAAGCCTTCGAGCACGATCTCCGCGCGCGCGGGCACCTGCAGCGTGTCGACGTCGGGCGTCAGGCACTTGGCGAGCTCGGTGCGGCTGCCGCGCAGCAGACCGGCGAACTGATATTCGGACAGCGAATCGGGCACGGGCGTCACCGCGCCGAGCGTCGTGGCCGGATCGGCGCCGAGCACGATCGCGACCGGATACGGCTTGCCGGGGTTCTGCAGCGCGAATTCGCGGAAGTCGAGCGCGCCGCCGCGATGCGCGAGCCAGCGCATGATCAGCTTGTTGCGGCCGATCAGCTGCTGGCGGTAGATGCCGAGGTTCTGGCGCGACTTGTTCGGCCCGCGCGTGACCGTCAGGCCCCACGTGACGAGCGGCCCCGCGTCGCCGGGCCAGCAGGTCTGGATCGGCAGCTTGTGCAGGTCGACGTCGGCGCCTTCCCAGACGATCTCCTGGCACGGCGGCGACGACACCGACTTCGGCGCCATGTCCCACACGGCCTTCGCGAGCGACAGCAGCTTGCCGGCGTCCTTCAGGCTCTTCGGCGGGTCGGGCTCCTTCAGCGCGGACAGCAGGCGCCCGAGATCGCGCAGCGAGCCGAGCGCGGCGTCGTCGCCCGCATCGACGCCCATCCCGAGCGCGACGCGGCGCGGCGTGCCGAACAGGTTGCCGAGCACGGGAAACGCATAACCGGGCGGCGCGTTGAACAGCAGCGCAGGGCCGCCGGCGCGCAGCACGCGGTCGCACAGCTCGGTCATTTCGAGCACGGGCGACACGGGTTGCGTGACGCGCCGCAGTTCGCCGAGCGCCTCGAGGCGCTGGATGAAATCGCGTAAGTCTTTGTATTTCATGAAGAAGGTCCGGGCCGCCCGCATGGCGGGCGACGGTGGGCGGGCGCAGCGGCCGGCTGCGGCCCCGAATCGACCGACGATTTTACCCGGCCTGCCGCATGGACGCCCGGCCGCGAAAAAAGTCGATCGCGCGCAAACCCCCTACGGCACGGGGCTCCCGATCTGAAGGGCGGCTTTAAATTACTTTTTGTTATGATTTTGAGATTTTATAGTGTTGACGATCTATAAAACCCTGCTAGAATCCGCTCACATTGGTTGCAGGGTAAAAGGCTTCGAGCCGCCAATCACCGATCTTTGACGCAGCGCGTCACCGTCCGCCGAACCCTGCACGGCGTATTCGACGGCCTTAGTCGTAGTCCCAGCCAGCGCTACCAGACGCTGGTTTTTTGCGTGGGTGCCACCGCGTATGCCCGTCTCGCCCAGTGTGCGAAGGCGTCGGCCTTCTTACACCGTGGCCTCGAACGGTACTTATACCGTTTCCCCGATGCTTGCACGTCCCAACCAAGGCGTGCAGCGTCGTGATTCCGCGGCGCGTTTCTGTCTCGCCATCGAGCTGAGCGAGCCGCACGAGTCATGTTCATGGGAGATGATCTGAATGAACGCTTGGTTATCGTGGCGTCCCACTGAGCAGCATGCGCAAATCGTGCGCAACATGCTGCGTCGCGGGACGCGTGTCAGTCACCATCTATTCAGCGTTGTCGGCTGTCTCGCTGTCGCGGTTGCGCTTGCACTGTGGCTGCTGCCGACCGTACGCGGCACGCTTGCCGCGAAGCTGATGCCGGTCGTATCCGCGGCCGTGCAGGCCGGGCCTGCCCGTTTGCTGTCCGGCCATCCGCTGCCGAACTTCGCGCCTGCCGGCGCGCAGCCGCAGCAGGAAGAGAGCCCGGAAACGGACGCGCTTGCGGTCGGCCTCGATGTCGCACCGGAAGCCGCCGCGCAGGGCGATGCGTCCGATCCGGCCCGCAACGGCCCGTCGCCCGTCGCGCTCGCGAAACTGATCCCGACCCAGCGGGTGCCGGCCGACGCGCGCGACGATCGTGCGCTCGCGTCGAACCGCGAACAGGCGCTCGTCGCGACCTATCTGTCGCGCCGTTACCGCATCGCTCAGGAGCCGCTCGGCCAGCTCGTCAAGGCCGCGTTCCAGACCGGCCGTGACGTCGGCCTCGATCCGCTGCTGCTGCTGTCCGTGATGGCGATCGAGTCGGGCTTCAACCCTTACGCCGAAAGCGGCGTCGGCGCGAAGGGCCTGATGCAGGTCATGTCGAAGGTCCATTCCGACAAGTTCGAGTATTTCGGCGGCACCGATACCGCACTGCAGCCGCTCGCGAACCTCCAGGTCGGCGCGCTCGTGCTGAAGGACTGCATCGCCCGCGGCGGCTCGCTCGCGAACGGCCTGCGGCTGTACAACGGCTCGACGAACCCCGACGACAACGCATACGGCGCGAAGGTGATGGCCGAGCGCGGCCGGCTGCGCGACGTGTCGCATGGCCGCAGCGTGCCGGTCAATGCACCGCAGGCGCCGGCGAAGCCGATCGTCACGGCCGCTGCCGTAACGGCATCGGCAGGCGGCGCGAAGCGCGTGCATGCGACGCTCGAAGCCGCAACGTCGGCGAAGACGACGGCGTCGAAGGAAGCGTCGCCGCAGAACGACGCGAGCGTCGATACCGTGAAGCAGTCGCACGGCGACCATTCGGAACTCGGCGCGTAACCTGACGCGTACCGCGCGGTTCCGGCCGGCTGGAAATGAGAAAGGCACCCGATCGGGTGCCTTTTCCTTTTGCGGTGCGCGAAACGGCCGGTGTGCCGGCCGCGGCGTCAGTGCTGCCCGAACAGCGTCGCGAGCCGATCGACCGCCTCTTCGAGCCGCGAGTAGGCCGTCGCATAGGACAGACGGATATAGTCGCGCGGCGCATGGACGCCGAAGTCCATGCCGGGCACCAGCACGACGCCCGCGTCGTGCAGCATCGCCTGCGTGAGCGCGGCGCTGTCGCCGGCTGCCGGATGGGCGACGCCGCCGCAATGCGCATACACGTAGAACGCGCCGTCCGGCATCACCGGAACCGTGAAGCCGAGCCGTTCGAGCGCCGGTGCGATGAAATCGCGGCGGCGCTTGAATTCGAGCCGGCGCGCCTCGTAGATGTCGAGCGTGGCCGGCTCGAAGCACGCGAGCGCCGCGTGCTGCGCGAGTGCGGACGGGCAGATGAACAGGTTCTGCGCAAGCTTTTCGAACGTGCCGACCAGCGCGGGCGGCACGACGAGCCAGCCGAGCCGCCAGCCGGTCATGCTGAAATACTTCGAGAAGCTGTTCACCGTGATGACATCGTCGCCGAACGACAGTGCCGACACGGGCGCCGCGTCGTAGCTGAGCCCCTGGTAGATCTCGTCGACGATCGTGAAGCCGCCGCGTGCGCGCACGGCTTCGACGATTCGCTTCAGTTCGTCGGGTTCGAGCGACGTGCCGGTCGGGTTCGACGGCGACGCGAGCAGCACGCCGCGCGTGCGGTCGCCCCAGCGTGTGCGGACGTCGTCCTCGGTGAGCTGGAAGCGCGCGTCCGGGCCGCTCGGCACGAGCACCGCGCGGCCTTCGGCCGCCGCGACGAAGTGCCGGTTGCACGGATACGACGGGTCGGGCATCAGCACCTCGTCGTCGCGGCCGACGAGCGCGAGGCACGCGAGCAGCAGCGCCGCCGACGCGCCGGCCGTCACGACGATCCGTTCGGGGCTGATCGTGAGGCCGTACGCGCGCGCATAGTGCGCGGCGATCGCCTCGCGCAGCGGCGCAATGCCGAGTGCGCTCGTGTACTGCGTGACGCCGCGGCGCAGCGCGGCCGCGGCTGCTTCGACGACAGGCTCCGGCGCGGTGAAATCCGGTTCGCCGATGCCCATGTGGATAACATCGCGCCCGGAGGACTCGAGCCGCTGTGCCTCCTTCATCAGTTCCATCACATAGAAGGGCTGGATCGCGTCGACGCGTGCGGCGAGCGTGACGAGCGAATCGGCGGTGGTATTCATCGGTCGGGCGGGGCGGGGGAGAGAATGAAAAACGGGCGCTTGCGCGCCCGTGGACAAACAAACGGTATCAGCCGTTGCGGCGCGCCTGCGTTTCGGCGGGGCGCAGCTTCGCGGCGAGCTTGTCGAGCACGCCGTTCACGTACTTGTAGCCGTCGGAGCCGCCGAACGTCTTCGCGAGTTCGACCGCTTCGTTGATGATCACGCGATACGGCGTTTCGACGTGGTGCGTGAGCTCGAACGTCGCGATCAGCAGCACGGCGCGTTCGACCGGCGACAACTGCTCGATCGGACGGTCCAGCGATGGCGTCAGCGCTTCGACGAGCGTCGCGTGCTCGCGGATCACGCCGTGCAGGATGGCTTCGAGCAGCTCCTTGTCGGCCTTGTCGTAACCGAGCGCGCCGCGCAGTTGCGCGTCGATCTCGCCGGAGGGCGCGCTCGACAGCAGCCACTGATACAGGCCCTGCGTCGCCAGCTCGCGCGATTGTCGGCGGGCGCTCTTCTTCATGCGCGCTCCTCTTCGTCGTCTTCGTCCTCTTCTTCGTCCTCGTCATCGTCGCCGAGCTGGTCGAGCGCCATCGTCAGGTTGGCCATCTCGACGGCGACGCGCGCCGCGTCACGACCCTTTTCGGTCATGCGCGCGACGGCCTGCTCGTCGTTTTCGGTCGTCAGGACCGCGTTCGCGATCGGCAGGTTGAAGTCGAGGCCGATGCGGGTGATGCCCGCGCCGCTCTCGTTCGACACGAGTTCGAAGTGGTAGGTCTCGCCGCGGATCACCGCGCCGAGCGCGATCAGCGCGTCGAACTGGCCGCTTTCTGCCAGCTTCTGCAGCGCGAGCGGGATTTCCAGCGCGCCGGGCACCGACACGAGCAGCACGTCTTCACCGGTGACACCGAGGCGCTCCAGTTCCTCGACGCACGCGTCGGCGAGACCGTTGCACACGGGTTCGTTGAAGCGCGATTGCACGATGCCGATACGCAGGCCGTCGCCTTCGAGATTCGGTTGGTATTGTCCGATTTCCATGATCTTGTCCGTGGTGTGGATGAACGGTTATAGGGCGAAAGCGCCGTGGCGGGTTACGCGTTGGACGCCGGGCAGGACTTGGCTTCGCCGCCGGGCATCGGAATGAAGCCCGTGACTTCGAGGCCGTAGCCGGACATGCTGCCCAGCTTGCGCGGATTCGACAGCACCTGCATCTTGCCGACGCCGACATCGCGCAGGATCTGCGCGCCGATGCCGAACGTCTTGAAATCGACCGGCCGGCGCTTCAGCGCAGCGGCCTTTTCTTCCTCGTCGAACGCCTTGAAGACGTCGATCAGGTGTTCCTTCGTGTCGCCGCAGTTGAGCAGCACGATCACGCCGAGGTCGCGTTCCGCGATCTCGCGCATCGCGGCGTCGAGCGTCCACGAGTGCGTCGACACGCCGGTTTCGAGCAGGTCGAGCACCGACAGCGGCTCGTGCACGCGCACCGGCGTATCGACGTCGGGCGACGGCGCGCCGCGCACCAGCGCGATGTGCGGCGAACCGCTCGGCTGGTCGCGGTACAGCACCGCGCGGAACGTGCCGTGCGCGGTCTGCATCGTGCGCTCGGCGATCCGCTCGATGATCGATTCGGTGCGGCTGCGATAGTGGATCAGGTCGGCGATCGTGCCGATCTTCAGACCGTGTTCCTTCGCGAATTCGATCAAGTCGGGCAGGCGCGCCATCGTGCCGTCGTCCTTGATGATCTCGCAGATCACCGCGGCCGGCGTGAGGCCCGCGAGCGCGGTGAAGTCGCAGCCGGCCTCGGTGTGGCCCGCACGCACGAGCACGCCGCCCGGCTGCGCCATGATCGGGAACACGTGGCCCGGCTGCACGATGTGCTCGGGGCGCACGTCGTGCGCGACCGCCGTGGCGATCGTGTGCGCACGGTCGGCGGCCGAGATGCCGGTCGTCACGCCTTCGGCCGCTTCGATGCTGACCGTGAACGCGGTGCCGTACTGCGTGCCGTTGCGGTAGGTCATCAGCGGCAGGTGCAGCTGCTTGCAGCGTTCCTGCGTCAACGTCAGACAAACCAGGCCGCGGCCGTACCTGGCCATGAAGTTGATCGCTTCCGGTGTGACGAATTCGGCGGCGATCACGAGGTCGCCCTCGTTTTCGCGGTCTTCTTCGTCGACCAGGATCACCATCCGGCCGGCTTTCAGCTCGGCGATGATGTCGAGCGTGGAGGCGAGCGTCATAAGGGGGCGAGAAAGAGGAAAGTGCGTATTTTACGCCAGCCGGACGGCGTTTCGGCTGGCGCGGGTTGCGCTCGGCCGGCAAGCGCTCCGGAAGGCGGTGCGGCCGGCCTGCGCGGCAGGCCCGGCCGGGCCGCCGCGCGTCATGCGTCACGCGTGCTCGTTGCGTCCGCCGAGGTAGTCGAGCTTGCCGAGCTCGACGCCGCTGTGGCGCAGGATGTCGTACGCGGTCGTCACGTGGAAGAAGAAATTGGGCAGCACGAAGTTCAGCAGGTACGACTGGCCGGTGAACTCGATCGGGCCGACGCGCATCTTCAGCACGATCTGGCGCGCCTCGCTGCCGTCGATCTGCGCGGCGTCGAAGCTTTTCAGGTAGTCGATCGTCTTCTGGATGCGCGCGTGCAGTTCGTCGAAGGTCTGCTCGACGTCCGGGTAGCTCGGGATCTCGGCGCCGGCGAGCCGCGCGGCGCAGCCCTTGGCCGTGTCGGTCGCGATGTAGACCTGGCGGACGAGCGGCAGCATGTCCGGGTAGAGGCGCGCGCCGACGAACACCGACGGGTCGATCTGCTTCTCGGCCGCGTGCGCCTGCGCCTTGCCGAGGATGTGCTGCAGGTTGGTCAGGCCGCGGATCAGGACGGGCAGCGAAGCCTGGTACATCGAGATGGACATGGGAACGACTCCTGTGGGAAGAGGGGCGGCCGGTACGCGGCGCGTCGTGCGTTGCGGCGTTGAAACCGCTGTCGACGCATCTTAGCGCGACGGCATGACCCGTGCGCGTCGTTGGCCGTTCGGCCGAGGATCGGGCCCGCGAGTCGACGAGCGGATGCGACGGGAATTGTTGCGATGGACCGCAGATATCGGAATCGACCGGCCGACCGGACAGGCGGCGGTTGGAAATGGGGCCAGGGAGTCGTCCCGTCATCGACGAGGCGGTGAAGCGCTGAAAGACGGATCGCCCGACGAGGCGGCAATGCGCTCATGGAGCGGCTCGCCGGTACACGTAGCGGTTCGCGCGCGACGGCCGGCGATTGTCGGAAAACGGCGGATATGCGGACCCGGGCGGCCCGGGGCCGAACCGCCGGCCCCCATTCTCAAGAAAGCACGAAAAAGGACGATCAGTCCTGATGCACGCCTTGCGACGTCGACAGCATCCGCTCCACATACCGCGCGATCATGTCGACTTCGAGATTGACCTTGTCGCCGGCCTTCAGGTGACGCAGCGTCGTGACCTCGACCGTATGCGGAATCAGGTTGATCGAGAATTCGCAGCCGTCCGCGCGATCGTCGATCGTGTTGACGGTCAGGCTCACGCCGTTGACCGTGATCGACCCCTTGTACGCGAGATAGCGGCCGAGCTCGCGCGGCGCGACGATCCGCAGCTCGTGCGACTCGCCGACCGGAGCGAAGCGCGACACGGTGCCGAGGCCGTCGACGTGGCCCGACACGATGTGCCCGCCGAGGCGGTCGTGCGCGCGCAGCGCCTTCTCGAGGTTCACTTCGCCGGGTTGCGCGAGGCCGACCGTGCGGTTCAGGCTTTCGCGCGACACGTCGACGTCGAACGCGGCGTCGGTCTTGTCGATCACCGTCATGCACGCGCCCTGGATCGCGATGCTGTCGCCCAGCGCGACATCGGCGAGGTCGAGCCCGCCGGCCAGCACGGTCAGGCGCACTCCGGCATCGGCCGACGTGCCGAGCGGATCGATCGATTCGATGCGGCCGACGGCCGCGACAATTCCGGTAAACATCGTGACGGTCCCGTTCAGTGCGTGGCGTCGGGCGGCGCGACACGCGCCAGGATCCGCAGATCGTCGCCGATCCGCTCGATACCGTGAAACGACAGTCGCGTGCGTGCGTCGAGGCTCGCTGGCGCGGCGAGGTCGAACATGCCGGCCGCGTCGGCGCCCAGCAGGCTCGGCGCGAGATAGACGAGCAATTCGTCGACGCAATGCTCGCGCAGCAGCGAGCCGTTCAGCTTGTGGCCGGCCTCGACGTGCAACTCGTTGACGCCGCGCGCGCCGAGCGCCGCGAGCATCGCGGGCAGGTCGACCTTGCCGTGCGCATTCGCGAGCGACACGATTTCCGCGCCGCGCGACTTCAACACGTTCGCGCGCATTTCGCCGCTCGCATCGAGCCGGCCGCAGAAGATCAGCAGCGGCGGGCCTTCGAGCAGCCGTGCGTCGAGCGGCAGGTCGAGGCGGCTGTCGACCAGGATGCGCTGCGGCTGGCGCGGCGTGTCGATGCCGCGCACGGTCAGCAGCGGGTTGTCCTCGCGCACGGTGCCGATTCCGGTGAGGATCGCGCAGGCGCGCGCACGCCACGCGTGCCCGTCGAGGCGCGCGGCTTCGCCGGTGATCCACTGGCTTTCGCCGGACGGCAGCGCGGTGCGGCCGTCGAGCGACGCGGCGGTCTTCATCCGCACCCACGGGCGGCCGCGCGTCATCCGCGACACGAAGCCGATGTTCAGTTCGCCGGCTTCATGCGCGAGCAGCCCGCAGCGCACGTCGATGCCCGCGTCGCGCAGCATGCCGAGGCCGCGCCCCGACACCTGCGGATTCGGGTCTTCCATCGCGGCGACGACCTTCGCGACGCGCGCTTCGCTCAGCGCGTTCGCGCACGGCGGCGTGCGGCCGAAATGGCTGCACGGCTCGAGCGTCACGTAGACGGTCGAGCCCGCGACGTCGTGGCCGCGCGAGCGCGCGTCCTTCAGCGCCTGCACTTCCGCGTGGTCCTGGCCGGCCGGCTGCGTGAAGCCTTCGCCGATCACGTCGCCGTCCTTGACGATCACGCAGCCGACGCGCGGATTCGGCGCCGTCGTATACATGCCGCGCGCGGCGAGCGCGAGCGCGCGCTCCATGTGGGCGAAATCGGTATCCGAGAACATGCGCGCGGCCCCGGGTCAGGCGGCGAGTGCCGCGAACGCGCGGCGCGCGGCCGCGAGCGTCGCGTCGATCACCGCGTCGTCGTGCGTGCTCGACACGAAACCTGCCTCGTACGCGGACGGCGCGAAGTACACGCCCTCGTCGAGCATCAGGTGGAAGAAGCGGTTGAAGCGCTCGGTGTCGCTCTTCGTGACTTCCGCGAAGCTGGTCGGCACGCGCTCCGCGAAGTAGAGGCCGAACATCGCGCCGATCGAGTCGGCCGCGAACGGCACGCCGGCCGCGCGCGCTTCGGCCGCGAGGCCGTCGGCGAGACGCTTCGTCTGCGCGGTGAGCGCGTCGTAGAAGCCCGGCGCCTGGATCAGCTGCAGCGTCTTCAGGCCCGCGGCGACCGCGATCGGGTTGCCCGACAGCGTGCCGGCCTGGTAGACGCCGCCGAGCGGCGCGAGGTGGGCCATGATGTCGCGGCGGCCGCCGAACGCGGCGGCCGGCATCCCGCCGCCGATCACCTTGCCGAGGCAGGTGAGGTCGGCCGCGACCCCGTAGTACGCCTGTGCGCCGCCGAGCGCGACGCGGAACCCGCACATCACCTCGTCGAAGATCAGCACGGCGCCGTGCTTCGTGCACAGCGCGCGCAGCGCATTCAGGAATTCGGGCGTGCCGCGCACGAGGTTCATGTTGCCGGCCACCGGCTCGACGATCACCGCGGCGATCTCGTCGCCGAACGCGCCGAACGCTTCCTCGAGCGCGGCGACGTTGTTGTATTCGAGGACGGTCGTGTGTTTCGCGATGTCGGCGGGCACGCCGGCCGACGTCGGGTTGCCGAACGTCAGCAGGCCGGAGCCGGCCTTCACGAGCAGGCTGTCCGCGTGGCCGTGGTAGCAGCCCTCGAACTTGACGATGCGGCTGCGGCCCGTGAAGCCGCGCGCGAGACGCAGTGCGCTCATCGTGGCCTCGGTGCCGCTCGACACCATCCGCACCTGCTCGATCGACGGCACGAGCTTGCAGATTTCCTCGGCGATCTCGATCTCGGCCTCGGTCGGCGCGCCGAACGAGAAGCCGTCGGCCAGCACGTTCTGCACGGCCGACAGCACTTCCGGATGGACGTGGCCGACGATCATCGGGCCCCACGAGCCGATGTAGTCGATGTATTGCTTGCCGTCGGCATCCCAGAAATACGGGCCTTGCGCGCGCGCGACGAAACGCGGCGTGCCGCCGACCGAACGGAATGCGCGCACCGGCGAGTTGACGCCGCCGGGAATGGTCTTCTGGGCGCGTTCGAAGAGGATCTGATTGTTGGACATGGGCGAAACCTGCGAGAGAAGGGCGCGGGGGCCTGTGCACGGGCCGCGGCGCCTGGGCGGAACGATCGTCTGATTGTACCGGAGACGCGCGCGGCGGGCCCGCGAGACGGTCTGCGGCCTTTCGGCACGCGGACTGGAAAGGCGGGCCCGATTTGTCCCGGCGATCGGCCCGGTTATCGCGGCGGCTTGCGCTTGCCGGTCAGCTCCGCCCAACGCTTCTCGAGCGGGCCTTCGACCATCGGCTTGATCGACGTGCCGGAGCTCTGCGCATCCCAGGTCTGCACCGAGTACGGGTGGACGCGCAGCGCGTCGCGCGCGATCACGACGTCCTGGTGCGCGTCGACCAGCCAGTCGTACACGAAGTCGATGCACAGCCGGTAACCGCGCTTCGTCGACGGATCGGGCACCTCGTACGGCGCGCGCGTCACGTAGCCGGAGCCGAACACGCCCTTGGGCTCCTTCGCGACGCGGTGCAGGAATACGCGGTCGCCCGGCAGGATGCCGCGCGCGAAGCCGCAGCCCCACACGTCATGCACGGCCTCGCCGGCCTTCACGCGCGCGGCGACGTCGGGCAGCTCGGGCCATGGCCATTTCTTGGGGCTCCAGATCAGCAGGAAAGCGGTCATCGGTTCGGTCGTGCGTCAAATTGGTCAGACAAGAGAAGCAGGCAGCAGCAAGCTTAATCGAATCCGCGCGCGATCCCGCGATCCAGCGAGACGGGCGCCGCGCCGGTGTTTCCCGGCCTGCTGCCGCACGCGGCCCGCAGCACGCAAAAAAGTTGCGCGTACAATCATGGGCCCGAGCGCGCCGTCCGCGGCGCGGCCTCCCGTCTTCACCGCCACGCGCGCCCCGATGTGCGCGGGCTCCATTCCGGATACCCATGTCTCACGTCGTCCGGCGCCGGCCCGATGCCCGGCTGATCCTGTTGCTCGGCGCGCTCGCCGCCTGCGGGCCGATCGCCACCGACATGTACCTGCCGAGCCTGCCGTCGATCGCCGACGGCTTCTCCGTCAGCCCCGGCGCCGCGCAGCGCACGCTGACGAGCTTCATGGCCGGCTTCTCGATCGGCATGCTGCTGTACGGCCCGCTGTCCGACACGTGGGGCCGCCGGCCCGTGCTGCTCGGCGGCATCGCGCTGTTCACGCTCGCGAGCATCGGCTGCTTCGTGTCGGGCTCGATCGACATGCTGATCGTCGTGCGCTTCCTGCAGGCGCTCGGCGCCGGCGCCGCGTCGGTGCTGGCACGCGCGATCGCGCGCGACGCGCACGAGCCGAGCGACGCGGCGAAGGTGCTGTCGATGGTCGCGATCGTCACCGCGGTCGGGCCGCTGCTCGCGCCGCTGATCGGCGGCCAGATCCTGCGCTTCTCGGGCTGGCGCGGCGTGTTCGTCGTGCTGGCCGTGTTCGGCGCGGTGTGCGCGGCGACCGCGTACTTGCGCGTGCCCGAAACCTGGCCGAAGGAGCGGCGCAAGAGCACGGCCGTGCTCGCGTCGTTCGCGTCGTACGGGCGCATCCTGTCCGACCCCGTCGCATGGGGGCACATGCTGTGCGGCGGGATGGCATTCGCGTCGATGTTCTCGTACATCACCGCGACGCCGTTCGTGTACATCGAGTATTTCCACGTGTCGCCGCAGCACTACGGGCTGCTGTTCGGCCTGAACGTCGTCGGGATCATGATCGGCAACTTCGCGAACACGCGGCTCGTCGGCCGCGTCGGCTCGCTGCGCATCATCGCGGCCGCGTCGCTCGTGAGCTGCATCGCGTCGCTCGCGGTCGCGCTCGTCGCGCTGACCGGGTGGGGCGGGCTGTGGTCGATCGTCGTGTGCCTGTTCTTCGTCGTCGGCGTGGTCGGGATCCTGTCCGCGAACTGCACGACCGACCTCATGCATCGCTATCCGCACAACGCGGGCGCGTCGGCCGCCGTGTTCGGCGCGATGCAGCTCGCGCTCGGCGCGCTCGCGAGCGTCGCGATCGGCGCACTCGCGGACGGCACGCCGTTCGCGATGGGCGTGACGATCGGCGTCACGGGCGTGCTGTGTCTGGCCGGACGCTTCCTCGTGCTGCGCTGGCACGGGCGGCCGGTGAAAGCGGGCGCCTGAACCGGCGCAGCCGGGCGGCACAAAGAAAAACGCCACCGTGCGCGATGCGCCGGTGGCGTTTTTTCTTGGGGTGCGCGAAGCGGCTGACGCCGCGCCGTGCATCAATCCCGCGCGACGTCCTTCGCCGCCGGCGACGCGCCGTGGCTCAGCCAGTCGAGCACGTCGGCCGTTTCGTCGTCGCTCGCGCGCGCCTTCGCCTGCGCGACGGCCTCGGGCAGTTCGCCGTTCGGCGACGCGCGGCGGATCGCGACGCCGACCGCGAGGATGTCGATCATCAGCAGATGCAGGATCCGCGAGATCATCGACAGCTGCGACTCGCGCATCTCGATATGGTCGGTTTCGAGCGCGACGGTCGCGCGCTTCGCGAGCGGCGTGTTGCTCGACGTGATCGCGATCACCTTCGCGCCGGCCTGCATCGCGACGTCGAGCACGCGCAGCAGCTCGGGCGCACGCCCCGACTTCGACACCGCGACGATCACGTCGCCCTTGCCGAGCAGCGCGGCCGACGCGGCCTGCATGTACAGGTCGCCGTACGCGATCGTCGGAATCCCGAAGCGGAAGAACTTGTAGTGCGCGTCCTGCGCGACGATATTCGAGTTGCCGAGCCCGTAGAACTCGATGCGCCGCGCGCCGTTCAGGATCTCGATCGCGTTCTCGACATGCTCGAAGTTCAGGTGCTCGCGCAACTGCAGGATCGCCGACACCGTGTTGTCGAGCACCTTCGCGCCGAAGTCGGTGGCCGTGTCGCCGAGATGCACCTGGCTGTGGCTCATCGGGATCGTGCCGGTGAGGCCGGTGGCGAGCTTCAGCTTGAAGTCCGACAGCCCCTGGCAGCCGAGCGAGCGGCAGAAGCGGATCACGGTCGGCTGGCTCACGTCGGCCTTGCGCGCGATGTCGACGATCGGATCGTTGATGATCGAGCGCGGATGGTTCAGCGCGAGATCGGCGACGCGGCGCTCGGCCGGCGTCAGCGCATCGCGCATCTGGCGGATCCGCTCGAACACGGCCGACGACGCGCCGCCCGAGCGGTTCGACAGCTGCTCCGCGAGGATCGCCGATACACCGAGGAACGCCGGGTATTCGGCGGTGATCAGGTAGGTCGGGATGTTCTCGAGATAGTGCGTGAAGCGGCCCTTCGCCTCGAAGCGCGCGCGGAACGACGAGCGCGTGAACAGTTCGCCGAGCTTCAGCGCGACGCCGCCGCCGATGTACACGCCGCCGAGCGCGCCGAGCGTCAGCGCGACGCTGCCGGCGAACGCGCCGAGAATCCCGCAGAAGCATTCGACCGTCTCGAGCGCGAGCGCTTCGCCCGCATGCGCGCGCTCGACGATCTCGACCGTGTCGACGCTTGCGGCGACGCGCTTCTTGTCGCGCGCGGCGAGCGCGCGATAGATGATCTCCATGCCGGGGCCCGCGCACACGCGCTCGAACGACACGTGCGGAAACTTCTTGCGCGCGTATTGCAGCACCAGGTCCTCGCGCTCGTCCTGCGGCGCGAACGACGCGTGGCCGCCCTCGCTGCCGAGCGCGATCCAGCGGTCGTCGGCCGGGATCAGCCCCGACACGCCGAGCCCCGTGCCGGGCCCGAGCAGCCCGATCACGCTGTTCTGGCGGCGCGTGCCGCCGCCGACCTGCACGCGCTGCGCGTCGGTCAGGCCCGGCAGCGCCATCGCGAGCGCGGTGAAATCGTTGACGACGAGCAGCGTGTCGAAGCCGAGCGCACGGCGCGTCGCCTCGATCGAGAAGCTCCAGTCGTGGTTGGTCATCGTGACCTGGTCGCCGTCGACCGGATTGGCGATCGCGATCGCCGCGTGGTTCACGCGGCTGATCTTCACGTCCTTCAGGTACTTGCGGATCGCGTCGGTGATCGTCGGATAGTCGGCGCCGGGATATACGCGGATCTGCGTGATCTCGCCCGGGCCGGTTTCCAGCGCGAAGCGCGCGTTGGTGCCGCCGACGTCCGCGAGCAGGCGCGGGCCGTCGGCATGCTGACCCGCGACGACCGCCTTAGTTTGCGCACCAGTAGACATCGAGCTGGGTCCCCTTGTCGTTGGCCAGTTGGGAAATCGCGTTCTTCTGCAGCGACGCGGCCGCGGCGTCGAGCACGGCGCGCTTGGCGGGGCCCGCGATCAGCAGGAACAGCCGGTCGACGCGCTTGAGCGCATCGAGCGAAAAGCTCACGCGCGCATGCGGCGCGGCGCCCGGATGCACGGCGACGAAACGCTCGGGCGTCGCGATCGCGTGGTCCCATTCGGGCGCGTCGGCGAAGATCGACGCGGTGTGGCCGTCTTCGCCCATGCCGAGCACCGCGACGTTCGGCACGCGGTAGTCGGCGTTCGCGTTCAGCGCGGCGACGTGCGCGTCGAGCGTGGCGCGCGTGTCGACGAGCGGCAGGAAGCGGGCAGGGGCCGCCGCGTGCTGCAGCAGCGTGTCGCGTACGAGGTGCGCGTTGCTGGCCGCGTCGTTTTCCGGCACCCAGCGGTCGTCGACCAGCGTCACGTCGACGCCGGCCCAGTCGAGCGCCGCATGCGACAGCGTTTGCAGGAACGGGCGCGGGCTCGTGCCGCCGGACACCGCGAGCGTCGGGCGCGCGGGGCCGGCGAGCGCGGCGCGCAGCGCGTCGCCGACGGCGCGCGCGAGCGCTTCGCTTTGCGCTTCCTGGGTGTCGAAAGCGTGGATCTCGATCACATCTCCTCCGGACTGCTTTGTATGTTCAAATCGTACGAATCGTGGGGCACGTTGCCGCACGCGGTCACGCGCGCGGCAACGGCCTGCATCAGTTTTCTTCTTCGAGCCAGCAGGTGTCGTGCTGCGCGAGCATCGCGCTCGCCGCGGCCGGCCCCCACGTGCCCGCCGCGTACGGCTTCGGCGGCTTCAGCGAGCGTGCCCATTCGTTCAGGATCGGCTCGACCCAGCGCCATGCGGCTTCCTGTTCGTCGCGCCGCACGAACAGCGCGAGCCGGCCGTTGATCACGTCGAGCAGCAGGCGCTGGTACGCCTCCATCTGCCCTTCCTTGAAGAACCGGTCGAACGCGAGGTCGAGGTGCACGCTCGCGAGGTTCATCCCTTCGCCGGGCTGCTTCGCGAGGCAGTACAGGCGGATCGTCTCGTTCGGCTGCAGCCGGATCACGAGGCGGTTCGAACCGGGACGCAGCGCGGTCGGCCCGAGCGCCGAGTGCGGCACCGGGCGGAAGTTGACGACGATCTCCGCGACACGATCGGCGAGACGCTTGCCGGTGCGCAGGAAGAACGGCACGCCGGCCCAGCGCCAGTTCTCGATCTCGACCTTCAGCGCGACGAAGGTTTCGGTCTGGCTGTCGGGCTTCACGCCCGGCTCGGTCGCGTAGGCCGGCACCTGCGCGCCCTTGATCACGCCCGCATGATACTGGCCGCGCACGGCAACCTTGCCGATCTCGCGCGGATCGACCGGCTTCAGCGCGCGCAGCACGCGCAGCTTCTCGTCGCGCACCGAGTCGGAATCCATCGAGTGCGGCGGCTCCATCGCGACGATCGACAGCAGCTGCAGCAGGTGGTTCTGCACCATGTCGCGCAGCGCGCCGGTATTGTCGTAGAAATCGCCGCGCGCTTCGACGCCGAGCTCCTCGGCGATCGTGATCTGGATGCTCTCGACCCATTCGCGGCGCCACAGCGGCTCGAACAGCGCATTGCCGAAGCGCAGCGCGAGCAGGTTCTGCACCGGCTCCTTGCCGAGGTAGTGGTCGATCCGGTAGATCTGGCCTTCCGCGAAGATCTCGCCGACCGCGTCGTTGATCGCATTCGACGAGCGCAGGTCGTAGCCGAGCGGCTTCTCGAGCACGATGCGCGAGCCTTCGCTCAGGCCGACCGACGCGAGCGCGTTGCAGATCGGCACGAACAGCGACGGGCCCGTCGCCAGATAGAACACGCGGATGCCGGGCAGCGATGCGATCGCGTCGCGCAGCACGACGTAGTCTTCCGCGCGGCCGAGATCGAGCTTCACGTACTCGATGCGCTGGAGAAAGGACTTCCACGCGGCTTCGTCGAACGCCTTGCCGGCCGCCTTGACCGCATGCGGCTTCACATGCGTGTCGACCCACTCGAGATAACCCGCCTGATCCGATTCGTGCCGCGCCACGGCGACGATCCGGCCGCTCTCCGCCAGCATGTTCGCACGATGCGCTTCGAACAGCGCAGGCAGGATCTTGCGCATCGACAGATCGCCGGTGCCGCCGAAAAGTACGAAGGTAAAGCTGGAATCGGTATGCATGTGTCTCCGCCGGGTTTTGGGGTGCTGGGAAGCAATCCGTAGTGCGATAAAAATATTTTTGACACTGAATTGTAGTTTAACTACAATCCGCCGCAAGGGGTAGCACCTGGGTGAAGAAAAAAAGAAGTGCGGTCGATGAACTGCGCGAGCTTCGCCTTCGGGAGCGCCTTGTGCCGAATGTTATCGGACATTGACGGCGCGCATCGTCCGCGCACCGTTGGCCCCGGGCTCGCGTCGCATCATCGCGGCGGGCCAGAAACACAAAGAGGAGACACGCCGTTGAATCTCGATTCACGCTTTCTGTAAGAGCCCGGCCGGTCATCGGCCCCGTACGCTGCATGCGTCCCGCGGCTCGATTTCCCCGTCGTTATCAAGAAGCCGGTTCCCGGTCAGGGAACCTCACGAGTTGATTCAGTCTGGAGGAGATAAGTAATGAAAGTTCGCTCGATCATGGGTGCGCTCTGCGCGGCAGGTCTGATGGCTGGCGCCGTGGCGGCGCAGGCAGCCGAGAATGTAACGGTGCTGCACTGGTGGACCTCGGGCGGCGAGTCGAAGGCCGTCGGCGTGCTGAAGGACGACGTGCAGAAGCAGGGCTACGTGTGGAAGGACTTCGCGGTCGCGGGCGGCGCCGGCGCCGCGGCGATGACCGCGCTGAAGACCAAGGTGATCAGCGGCGACGCACCGTCGGCCGCGCAGATCAAGGGCCCGCTGATCCAGGACTGGGCCGACCAGGGCGTGCTCGTCAACATCGATTCCGCCGCCGGCGACTGGAAGCAGAACCTGCCGCCGGAAATCGACAAGATCATCAAGTACAAGGGCCACACCGTTGCCGCGCCGTTCTCGGTGCACCGCGTGAACTGGCTGTACATCAACAAGGCCGCGCTCGACAAGATCGGCGCGAAGGTGCCGACCACCTGGCCTGAATTCTTCGCGGTGGCCGACAAGCTGAAGGCCGCGGGCATCCAGCCGGTCGCGATGGGCGGCCAGCCGTGGCAGGACCTGACCCTGTGGGAAGACGTCGTGCTGTCGCAGGGCCCGGCGTTCTACAAGAAGGCGCTGGTCGATCTCGACCAGGCGACGCTGACGTCGCCGCAGATGCTGTCCGTGTTCGACACGGTGCGCAAGATCCAGGGCTACTTCGATACCGGCCGTAACGGCCGCGACTGGAACCTCGCGACCGCGATGGTCATCAACGGCAAGGCCGGCATGCAGTTCATGGGCGACTGGGCGAAGGGCGAGTTCGAGAACGCGGGCAAGAAGGCGGGCAAGGACTACATCTGCGCGGCGGTGCCGGGCACGGCGAATGCGTACACGTTCAACGTCGACTCGTTCGTGTTCTTCCAGCAGAAGGGCGACAAGGCCGCGACGCCGGGCCAGCTCGCGCTCGCGAAGACGATCATGACGCCGGACTTCCAGGAGCAGTTCAGCCTGCTGAAGGGCTCGGTGCCGGTGCGCCTCGGCGTGAAGATGGACAAGTTCGACGACTGCGCGAAGAAGTCGTATGCGGACGAACAGACCGCGATCAAGTCGGGCGGCTTCGTGCCGTCGCTCGCGCACGGGATGGCGCAGAGCGATGCGACCGCCGGCGCGATCACGGACGTCGTGACGAAGTTCATGAACTCGCAGCAGGATTCGAAGAGCGCGGTCGCCGCGCTCGCGAAGGCCGCGAAGGTCAAGTAACGCACGACAGGCGCCCGGCCGGACACGCTTCATCGGCCGGGCGTTTTTGCATGTGCAGCAAACGGGCTCGCCCGCGGGCCCGTGCCGTACCCGGCGCCGGCCCGGCCAGCGTCGCCCTCGTTCCAGGAGTCGAATCAAGTGGCTGCCCCTCTTAGCGGAAACGGATCCGGCGGTGCCGATGCACGGCGTACGTCGCCGATGTCGGCGCTCGCCGATCGCTGGATTCCGAAGCTCGTGCTCGCGCCGAGCGTCGCGATCGCCGTGGTGTTCATCTACGGCTTCATCCTGATTACCGGCTATCTGTCGCTGACCAACTCGCGACTGTTGCCGAACTACGAATTCGACGGCTTCGGCCGTTACTCGGACCTGTTCCAGAACGACGTGTGGTGGACCTCCGCCGCGAACCTCGGCTGGTTCGGGATTCCGTTCATCGCGATCTGCGTCGCGCTCGGGCTGTTCCTCGCGATCCTGCTCGACCAGCGGATCCGCAACGAAGGCGCACTGCGCGCGATCTTCCTGTACCCGATGGCGCTGTCGTTCATCGTCACCGGCACCGCGTGGCAGTGGATCCTGAACCCGGGCCTCGGCCTCGAGAAGGTGATGCACGACTGGGGCTGGACGAGCTTCTCGTTCGGCTGGCTCGACGATCCGGACAAGGCGATCTTCTGCGTGGTGGTCGCGGCCGTGTGGCAGTCGACCGGCTTCGTGATGGCGCTGTTCCTGGCAGGGCTGCGCGGCGTCGACGCCGAGATCTTCAAGGCAGCGCAGGTCGACGGCGCGACGCTGCCGACCATCTACCGCAAGATCGTGATCCCGAGCATGCGGCCGGTGTTCTTCTCGGTGCTGCTGATCCTGTGCCACATCACGATCAAGACCTTCGACCTCGTCGTCGCGCTGACGGCGGGCGGCCCGGGCACGTCGTCGTCGCTGCCGGCGATGTTCATGTATACGTTTTCGTTCAACCGCGGCCAGCTCGGGCTCGGCGCGGCGTCGTCGGTGATGATGCTCGCGACCGTGGTCGCGGTGCTGGTGCCGCTGATGTATATGGAATCGAGGAGCACCCGCAATGCAGCCTAAGATGACGATCAGCCGGGCAGTGATCTACGCGGCGCTGATCCTGTTCGCGCTGTATTTCCTGTTCCCGATCTACGTGATGCTGTCGACGTCGTTCAAGGACCTCGACCAGCTGCGCACCGGCAACCTGCTGACGCCGCCCACCAGCTGGACCGTCGAGCCCTGGGTGAAGGCGTGGAGCGGTGCGTGTACCGGCGTGCGCTGCGACGGGATGAAGCCGTTCTTCCTGAATTCGCTGCAGATGGTGATTCCGGCCGTGCTGATCTCGTCGCTGATCGGCGCGTTCAACGGCTACGTGCTCACGCACTGGCGCTTTCGCGGCGCGGACGCGCTGTTCACGATGATGCTGGTCGGCTGCTTCATCCCGTTCCAGGTGATCCTGCTGCCGATGGCGCGCCTGCAGGGGATGCTCGGCCTCGCCAATACGATTCCCGGCCTCGTGTTCGTGCACGTCGTGTACGGGATCGCGTTCACGACGATGTTCTTCCGCAACTTCTACGTGAGCGTGCCGTCCGAGCTCGTGAAGGCCGCACGCATCGACGGCGCGGGCTTCTTCACGATCTTCACGAAGATCCTGCTGCCCGTGTCGCTGCCGATCTTCATGGTGTGCCTGATCTGGCAGTTCACGCAGATCTGGAACGACTTCCTGTTCGGGATCGTGTTCTCCGGCGTCGATTCGATGCCGATCACGGTGGCGCTGAACAACCTCGTCAATACGTCGACGGGCGTGAAGGAGTACAACGTCGACATGGCCGGCGCGATCATCGCCGCGCTGCCGACGCTGCTCGTCTACATCGTCGCCGGCCGCTACTTCGTGCGCGGGCTGACGGCGGGCGCGGTGAAGGGGTAGGCGCGGCCTTATCCGATACGACGAACCGGCCGCGCACGTCGCGCGGCGCATCGAAACGAACCCGACGCGGCGCCGTAGCGCCGCGCGAGACGAGACAGAGGATTCACAGCATGGCAAGCCTTTCCATCCGTGACGTGTACAAGACCTACCCGAACGGGGTGCCGGTCCTGAAGGGTGTCGACATCGAGATCGAGGACGGACAGTTCCTGATCCTGGTCGGCGGTTCGGGCTGCGGGAAATCGACGCTGCTCAACATGATCGCCGGGCTCGAGACCGTGACGAGCGGCGAGATCTGCATCGACGGCAAGGTCGTCAACGACCTGTCGCCGAAGGATCGCGACATCGCAATGGTGTTCCAGTCGTACGCGCTGTATCCGTCGATGACGGTGCGCGAGAACATCTCGTTCGGCCTGAACATCCGCAAGGTGCCGAAGAACGAGCAGCAGCAGATCGTCGACCGCGTGTCGCAGATGCTGCAGATTCAGCACCTGCTCGACCGCAAGCCGGGCCAGCTGTCGGGCGGCCAGCGCCAGCGCGTCGCGATGGGCCGTGCGCTCGCGCGCGATCCGTCGCTGTTCCTGTTCGACGAGCCGCTGTCGAACCTCGACGCGAAGCTGCGCATCGAGATGCGCGCGGAAATCAAGCTGCTGCACCAGCGCCTCGGCACGACGATCGTCTACGTGACGCACGACCAGATCGAGGCAATGACGCTCGGCGACCGGATCGCGGTGATGAAGGACGGCGTGGTCCAGCAATTCGGCGCGCCGCAGGAAATCTACGATTCGCCGTCGAACCTGTTCGTTGCCGGCTTCATCGGCGCGCCGCCGATGAACTTCATCAACGGCAAGCTGGTCGAGCAGGGCAGCGGGATTGCGCTCGAGATCGACACGGGCCTCGCGCGCAGCGCGCTGAAGCTGCCGTTCGACGCGAAGCGGATGAACGGCCACGTCGGCCGCGAAGTGATCCTCGGCCTGCGTCCGGAGCGCATCACCGACGCACGCAACGCGCACAACGGCGAGGCGTCGAGCCTGCAGCCGATCGACGTGCGCGTCGACGTGACCGAGCCGACCGGGCCGGACACGCACGTGTTCGCGCAGGTGAACGGCAAGCGCATCGTGAGCCGCGTGCATCCGGCCGCGAACCCGCAGCCGGGGCAGACGCAGTCGCTGCTGTTCGACGTGTCGAAGGCCGTGCTGTTCGATCCGGCATCGGAAGAACGGATCGCGTGATGCGGCGTTCGCGCTGAATGAAGGAGAAGGGGCCGACTCGAATGAGCGGCCCCTTTTGTTCTGGCGCTGAAGTTGGCGCTGCGGCGGCAGTCAGTGCGGCAGCCGCACGTCGAACTTGAACGTCGCCAGCCGCGCGGCGAGGATGAAGCCGGTCGCGAGCAGCACGCTGTACACCGAATCGAACTGCAGCCACACGAGCAGCAGGTAGAACCAGCAGCCGACGAATGCGCAGGTCGCGTAAGGCCGCGAATCGCGCAGGATCAGCGGGATGTCGTTGCACAGCACGTCGCGGATGATCCCGCCGACCACGCCGGTGATCACGCCCATCATCACCGCGATGAAGCGCGGCATTTCGGCGTCGAGTGCGATCGACGTGCCCGAGATGCTGAAGATGCCGAGCCCGATCGCGTCGGCGACCAGCAGCAGCCGCTCGGCCGACAGTCGCGACAGCATCCGCAGCACGAACGGCGCGAACAGTGCGAGCACGAAGATCGCGATCACGTAGTCGTCGTGCACGACCCAGTAGAACGGCCGGCGTTCGAGCAGGATGTCGCGCAGCGTGCCGCCGCCGAACGCGGTGGCGAGCGCGACGACGAACGTGCCGACCGAGTCGAGGCGGTTCTTGCGTGCCTCGATGAAACCCGAAATCGCAAACGCCAGCGTGGCGATCGCCTCCAGTACGGCGATCGCGAGCGTCAGCCTAGGATGCGGCACGCGGCCCCCGGTCGGCCGGCGCCGCGAGTGGCTGCAGCAGCACGAGCACCGCGCCCGCGCCGCCGTCGATGCCGCGCGCCTCGCAGAACGCGATCACTTCTTCCTTCTGCACGAGCCACGCGCGCACCTTGCCTTTCAGCACGGGTTCCTTGCCGATCGAGCCGAGCCCCTTGCCGTGGATCACGCGCAGGCAGCGCAGCCCCTTCTTGCCGGCTTCGCGGATGAATTCGGCAAGCGCGTCGCGCGCCTCGTCGCGGCGCATCCCGTGCAGGTCGAGCTGCGCCTGCACGATCCACGCGCCGCTCCTCAGCTTGCGCACCACGTCGCGGCTGATGCCGGGGCGGTGGTAATACAGCGAGTCGTCGCTGTCGAGCAGCGTTTCGGGATCGAATTCGTCGGACAGTGTCGCGTTCAGCACGGCTTCCTCGTCGCGCTGCGTCTGCTTCGGCACCGGGTCGGGCGGCATGCGGCCGGACGCTGCGCGCGGCGGCGCGTTCAGCGGCCGGATCGCGCCGATTTCGTTGCGGAACAGGTTCGCGTCGGCTTCCGCCTTGCGCTCGGCCTTCGCGGTTTCGATGCGCTCGCGTTCGCGGCGATCGGCTTCGCCTTGCAGCGACTTGCGCAGCGCGCCGAGGCCGGCGAGGCCCTGGCCGCGCAACGCGGCCGGATCGGGCGCGGGCGGCGCGGCGGCCGGCGCGGGGTTCGCGGGACGGGCGGCGATCTGCCGCTTCGCGGGATCGCTCGGATGGGGCTGGTTCTTCGCCATGATTCGATAACAGGGCAGGCGCGTTCGGGCGCGCGGGCAAAAAAAAGCCGCTGCGCGGCGGCAGCGGCTTTCCGGTCGGGCCCGCTTCGCGGCAGCGGACGCCATTGTAGCGCCCGGCGCGGCAGGGCTTGCGGCTTACTTCTTGTCGTGCAGGCTTTCGAGGTAGCGCTGCGCGTCGAGCGCGGCCATGCAGCCCGTGCCCGCGCTCGTGATCGCCTGGCGGTACACGTTGTCCTGCACGTCGCCCGCGGCGAACACGCCCGGCACGCTCGTCGACGTCGCGTTGCCGTGCAGGCCGCTCTTCGTCAGGATGTAGCCGTCCTTCATCTCGAGCTGGCCCTGGAACAGGTCGGTGTTCGGTTTGTGGCCGATCGCGACGAACACGCCCTGCACGTTCAGGTCTTCCTTCGCACCGGTCTTCACGTTCTTGATGCGCAGGCCCGTGACGCCCGAATCCGCGCCCGTCACCTCGTCGAGCACGTGATCCCACTTGATGTCGACGACGCCTTCCTTTTCCTTCTCCAGCAGGCGGTCGATCAGGATCGGCTCCGCGCGGAACTTGTCGCGGCGGTGGATCACCGTGACCTTCTTCGCGATGCCCGTCAGGTAGAGCGCTTCCTCGACGGCCGTGTTGCCGCCGCCGATCACCGCGACTTCCTGGCCGCGATAGAAGAAGCCGTCGCAGGTCGCGCAGGCCGACACGCCCTTGCCCATGAACGCTTCCTCGGACGGCAGGCCGAGATACTGCGCGGACGCGCCGGTCGCGATGATCAGCGAGTCGCACGTGTATTCGCCCGAGTCGCCGATCAGGCGGATCGGCTGCTCGTGCAGTTTCGCGGTGTGGATGTGGTCGAAGACGATTTCGGTGTTGAAGCGCTCGGCGTGCTCGAGGAAGCGCGCCATCAGCTCCGGACCCTGCACGCCTTTCGCATCTGCCGGCCAGTTTTCGACATCGGTCGTGGTCATCAGCTGGCCGCCCTGCGCGATGCCGGTGATCAGCACCGGGGACAGGTTGGCGCGTGCTGCATAGACGGCAGCCGTGTAGCCGGCGGGGCCGGAACCGAGAATCAGGACTTTGGCGTGTTTGGGCGTGGACATGTGCGAATCCGTAAAAGGCGGCCGCGGCGGGCGGGATAGGGCTCGCCGTACGATCCGGGGTTGACCGGGATGCCGTCATAGATGGGTATCAGTCGCGCATTATAAAGGCCCCGTTGCTGCGTTGCCGAACGAGAGTTTCAATCGTGCCGATAGCGTTTCGCGGCGAGCCTCCCGCGCCGGTGCGGGAGGCCGGGCGGCTGTCCGGCATGCGGCGGTGCGCTGCCGCAGGTCCGGTCAAGGGAGCGGTCGTCCGGCCGGCTTGCGGTCGCCGGCGGCGCCCGGTTCGGCACCCCGTCCCCGTTATGTAACCGTCATTTACACTTGGCGGCCCGGTGCAGCGTTTACAATAAGCGCGATCGAACGACAGGCGGGCGCACGGCTCGTCCTCTTTATACGGATTCATGGCAAAAGCTCCTTATTCCGCCCAGGCACAGGCGTTGCCGCACCGGATGTCGAAGCTCCTCACGGAGATCCGCTGGATTCTCCAGGTCGCGCTCTGCGCATTTCTGGTGATGGCCCTGCTGAGCTACAGCCGGCGCGATCCGAGCTGGACGCACGCCGCGCAGGTGGACCACATCTCGAACTGGGCCGGCCGCGTCGGCGCGTGGACGGCCGACATCATCCTGCTGCTGTTCGGCCTGTCGGCCTACTGGCTGATCGTGCCGCTCGGGCGGCGCATCGCCGTCAACTACCGCCGCATCACGCGCCACGAGGCGATTCCCGACGAACCCGAGCGGCCGATCGGCTGGCTCACCGAGATCTTCGCGTTCGTGCTCGTCGTGCTGGCGTGCGACGGCATCGAGGCGCTGCGCATGTGGTCGCTGAAGGTGCAGTTGCCGCGTGCGCCGGGCGGCGTCGTCGGCGAGGCCGTCGCCGGTGCGATGTCGCATGCGTTCGGCTTCACGGGCGGCACGCTGCTGCTGCTGATCGCGCTCGCGATCGGCCTGTCGCTGTATTTCCGCTTCTCGTGGCTGTCGGTCGCCGAGCGCGTCGGCGGCGCGATCCTGTCCGCCGTCAACGTCGCGAAGCTGCGCCGCGAGGCCGAGCGCGACCGCAAGCTCGGCGAGGCCGCGGCCGTGCGCCGCGAAGGCAAGGTCGAAGAGGAGCGCGTACGCATCGAGGATCACGAGCCCGTGACGATCGTGCCGCCGGTCGTCACGCCGGCGAAGTCCGAGCGCGTCGAGCGCGAGCGTCAGGTGCCGCTGTTCACCGACCTGCCGGGCGATTCGACGCTGCCGCCGGTGTCGCTGCTCGATCCCGCGCCGAAGACGCAGGAAGCGATTTCGGCCGATACGCTCGAATTCACGTCGCGCCTGATCGAGAAGAAGCTGAAGGATTTCGGTGTCGAGGCGAGTGTGGTCGCCGCGTATCCGGGCCCGGTCGTCACGCGCTACGAGATCGAGCCGGCCACCGGCGTGAAGGGCAGCCAGATCGTCAACCTCGCGAAGGATCTCGCGCGCTCGCTGTCGCTCGTGTCGATCCGCGTCGTCGAAACGATCCCCGGCAAGAACTACATGGCGCTCGAACTGCCGAACCAGCGCCGCCAGACCGTGCACCTGTCCGAGATCATCGGCTCCGAGGTGTATGCGGCCGCATCGTCGGCGCTGACGCTGAGCCTCGGCAAGGACATCGGCGGCAAGCCCGTGTGCGCGGATCTCGCGAAGATGCCGCACCTGCTCGTCGCCGGCACGACCGGTTCGGGCAAGTCGGTCGGGATCAACGCGATGATCCTGTCGCTGCTGTACAAGGCGACCGCCGAGCAGGTGCGCCTGATCCTGATCGATCCGAAGATGCTCGAAATGAGCGTCTACGAAGGCATCCCGCACCTGCTGTGCCCGGTCGTCACCGACATGCGCCAGGCCGGCCACGCGCTGAACTGGACGGTCGCGGAGATGGAGCGCCGCTACAAGCTGATGAGCAAGCTCGGCGTGCGCAACCTCGCGGGCTACAACAACAAGATCGACGACGCGGCCAAGCGCGAGGAGAAGCTGCCGAACCCGTTCAGCCTGACGCCGGAAGATCCCGAGCCGCTTGGCCGCCTGCCGAACATCGTCGTCGTGATCGACGAGCTGGCCGACCTGATGATGGTCGTCGGCAAGAAGGTCGAGGAACTGATCGCGCGGATCGCGCAGAAGGCGCGCGCGGCCGGCATCCACCTGATCCTCGCGACGCAGCGTCCGTCCGTCGACGTGATCACGGGCCTCATCAAGGCGAACGTGCCGACGCGGATCGCATTCCAGGTGTCGTCCAAGATCGACTCGCGCACGATCCTCGATCAGATGGGCGCCGAATCGCTGCTCGGGATGGGCGACATGCTGTACCTGCCGCCGGGCAGCGGGCTGCCCGTGCGCGTGCACGGCGCGTTCGTCGGCGACGACGAGGTGCATCGCGTCGTCGAGAAGCTCAAGGAGCAGGGTGAGCCGAACTACGTCGAGGGCCTGCTCGAAGGCGGCACCGCCGACGGCGACGAGGGCTCGGCCGGCGCGGGAACCGGCGAAGGCGGCGGCGAGTCTGATCCGCTGTACGACCAGGCGGTCGAGATCGTCATCAAGAACCGCCGCGCGTCGATCTCGCTCGTGCAGCGGCATCTGCGGATCGGCTATAACCGCGCGGCACGGCTGCTCGAGCGGATGGAGCAGTCGGGGCTCGTATCGGCGATGTCGTCGAGCGGCAACCGCGAAATTCTTGTGCCGGCGCGCGACGCGGAATGAGTCCGCGGCGCCCGCAGCGCCGGCCACCCACGGAGAAAACCGCAATATGCAGCAACATTCGTTCGCAATGTCTCTTCGTTCGACGCGGCGCTGGCTCGGTGCGGCGCTCGCCGGCGCATCGCTGATGCTCGCGGCGACGCACGCGTTCGCGGGCGGCACCGAGCAACTGAAGGCCTTCGTGTCGCAGGTGCGTTCGGCGAAGGGCGACTTCACGCAACAGATCGTCAAGGCGCCGGCCAAGGGCGCGAGCGCCGTGCAGGCCGCGCCGAAGCCCACCGACAATTCGAGCGGCACGTTCGTATTCGCGCGGCCGGGCAAGTTCATCTGGACGTACCAGAAGCCGTACCAGCAGGTGCTGCAGGCCGACGGCGACAAGCTCTATGTGTACGACCGCGACCTGAACCAGGTCACCGAGCGCAAGCTGAACGGCGCGCTGGGCGCGAGCCCCGCCGCGATCCTGTTCGGCAGCAACGATCTCGACAAGAACTACACGCTGCGCGATGCCGGCGAGAAGGGCGGCATCGAATGGCTCGAGATGCTGCCGAAGGCGCAGGACACGCAGTTCCAGCGGATCGGCATCGGCTTCCGGAACGGCACGCTCGCCGCGATGGAGCTGCATGACGTGTTCGGCAACGTCACGCTGCTGACGTTTACGAACATTCAGACGAATCCGCCGCTGAAGGGCGATACGTTCAAGTTCGTCGTGCCGAAGGGCGCCGACGTGATCAACGGCTGACCGGCGCCGCGCGCCGCTTTTCCGCAACGGGCCTGCCGGCGACGGCAGGCCCGTGTCGTTTCGGGAGCTGGCCGCAGGCGCGGGCCACCGGGCACCGGGCGCGGCGGCGCCGTTGCGCGGCTGTCATAATGTCGGGTCCGGCGGCCGGTTCGGCCGCCATCGTTTGATGTGGAGCGAGGGTTCATGTCCGACCTGTTTCAAGTCGAGCCGCGCCGGCCGCTCGCCGAGGCGCTGCGGCCGAAGACGCTCGCCGAGGTGATCGGCCAGACGCATTTGCTGGGCGAAGGCAAGCCGCTGCGGCTCGCGTTCGAATCGGGCAAGCCGCATTCGATGATCCTTTGGGGGCCGCCCGGCGTCGGCAAGACGACGCTCGCGCGGCTCACCGCGCTCGCGTTCGACTGCGAGTTCATTGCGCTGTCCGCGGTTCTCGGCGGCGTGAAGGACATCCGCGAATCGATGGAGCAGGCGAAGGACACGCTGAACCGCACCGGTCGCCACACCATCCTGTTCGTCGACGAGATCCACCGCTTCAACAAGGGGCAGCAGGATGCATTGCTGCCGTTCGTCGAGTCGGGGCTTGTGACCTTCATTGGAGCTACGACCGAGAACCCGAGCTTCGAGGTCAACTCGGCCTTGCTGTCGCGTGCGCAGGTGTACGTGCTGAAGTCGCTGGACGACGACGAGATGCGCCAGTTGCTGAAGCGCGCGCAGGAAATCGCGCTCGACGGCCTCGCGTTCGACGACAAGGCGATCGATACGCTGGTCGGTTATGCGGACGGCGACGCGCGGCGCTTCCTGAACCTGCTCGAACAGGCGCAGACGGCAGCATCGTCGGCCGGCGTCGCGACGATCGACGCCGATTTCGTCAGCAGCGCGATGACGCTGAACGCGCGTCGCTTCGACAAGGGCGGCGACAACTTCTACGACCAGATCTCGGCGCTGCACAAGTCGGTGCGCGGGTCGAGCCCCGACGGCGCGCTGTACTGGTTCTGCCGGATGATCGACGGCGGCGCGGATCCGAAGTATCTCGCGCGGCGCATCGTGCGGATGGCGTGGGAAGACATCGGCCTTGCCGATCCGCGCGCGCTGCAGATGGCGAACGACGCGGCAGAGACCTACGAGCGGCTCGGCTCGCCGGAAGGCGAACTCGCGCTCGGGCAGGCGGTGATCTATCTCGCGTGCGCGGCGAAGAGCAACGCGGGCTACAACGCGTTCAACCAGGCGATGGCGTTCGTGAAGCAGGACAAGTCGCGCGAGGTGCCCGTGCATCTGCGCAACGCGCCGACCAAGCTGATGAAGGAACTCGGCTACGGCCACGCGTACCGTTACGCGCACGACGAACCGAACGCGTATGCGGCCGGCGAGACGTACCTGCCGGACGGGGTGCGCGAGCCGCACTGGTACAAGCCGGTGCCGCGCGGGCTCGAATCGAAGATCGCCGACAAGCTCGCGTGGCTGCGCGAGCTCGACCGCGAGGCCGGCAAGAAGGGTTGACGGGCGACGCGCGGCCCGGCCGGCGCCGTTCCGGATGCGTCAGCGCTTGCGGCCCGGCTGTTGTTTCTTCCAGTACTCGAACGGCTCTTCGTGGCAGTCGATGTCGAGTTCGGCGACTCGCGCGTGCAGGCGTTCCTGCGCGTCGGCGATCGCGAGGTTGTAGATCGCGGGCGCGATCTCCTCGACGAAGAAGTGCAGCAGCGCGCCAGCCTGGATGTTGCCGATCGGCTCGTCCATGTTTTCTGTGAAATAGCGTTGCAGCGACGCGATTGCGCGGTCGCGTACTTCCTTGTCCAGTTCGATGGCCATCGGGTTCCTTTGAAGGGCGGTGATGCGGAGGCGGGGGCGTCGTACGGCGCGTTGCGTGCGGCCGGTGCAGGCGGTTCGCTGTCCGCAATGGTTTGGCACAATGTGACGCCCCGGCCGCTTAGGCGAGCCGGCATGGCGATACTGCCACGACCGGCCGTTTTCGGGCATCGTCCATCAGGCCGGTGCCGTGGCGGTCGCGCGGTGCGTTAGAATTCCCGTCTCATACAACGATTTTCCAAGTCCTCCCATGCTCGACATCCAGTTGCTGCGCAAAGACCTCGACGGCGTCGCGAAGCGCCTCGCCGATCGCGGCTACACCCTCGACATCGCCGCGTTCTCCGCACTCGAAGCGGAACGCCGCGCGATCCAGACCCGCACCGAAGAGCTCCAGGCGCGCCGCAACAGCCTGTCGAAGCAGATCGGCGCGATGAAGGGGAAGGGCGAGGACACGTCGGCCGTGATGGCCGAGGTCGGCGGGATCGGCGACGAGATGAAGGCAGGAGAAGCCAAGCTCGGCGACATCCAGGCACGCCTGTCCGACCTGATGCTGGGCATGCCGAACGTCGCGCACGAAAGCGTGCCGGTCGGCAACGACGAGGCCGACAACGTCGAGGCGCGCCGCTGGGGCACGCCGCGCCAATTCGATTTCGAGGTGAAGGATCACGTCGATGTCGGCACGCCGCTCGGCCTCGATTTCGAGACGGGCGCGAAGCTCGCCGGCGCGCGCTTCACGATGCTGCGCGGCCCGATCGCGCGCCTGCACCGCGCACTCGCGCAGTTCATGATCGACACGCACACGCAGCAGCACGGCTATACCGAGACGTACACGCCGTACATCGTGAACCCGGAGATCCTCTACGGCACGGGCCAGCTGCCGAAGTTCGCGGACGACATGTTCCGGGTCGAAAAGGGTGGCGCGGAGAACACGGTCACGCAATACCTGATCTCCACGTCCGAGATCTCGCTGACGAACACCGTGCGCGAGTCGATCGTCGACGCGTCCGCGTTGCCGATCAAGCTGACCGCGCATTCCCCGTGCTTCCGCTCGGAAGCCGGTTCGTACGGCCGCGACACGCGCGGGATGATCCGCCAGCACCAGTTCGACAAGGTCGAGATGGTGCAGGTCGTCGCACCGGAAACGTCGTACGCGGCGCTCGACGAGATGGTCGGGCATGCGGAAGCGATCCTGCAGAAGCTCGGCCTGCCGTACCGCGTGATCACGCTGTGCACGGGCGATATGGGCTTCTCGGCCGCGAAGACGTTCGACCTCGAGGTGTGGCTGCCCGCGCAGAACACCTATCGCGAGATCTCGAGCTGCTCGAACACCGAGGCGTTCCAGGCGCGCCGGATGCAGGCGCGTTTCCGCAACGCGCAGGGCAAGCCCGAGCTCGTGCATACGCTGAACGGTTCGGGTCTCGCGGTTGGCCGTACGCTCGTCGCGGTGCTGGAGAACTACCAGAATGCGGACGGCTCGGTCACGGTGCCGGAAGTGCTGCGTCCGTACATGGGCGGCATGGAGCGGATCGACGCGCCTGCACGGGCGTCGTGAAATCGGCTGCCTAAGCCCTCGCAAAAAAATTTGCGGAAGGGGCTTGTCAGCTCAGAAAAGATCGTTTTATAATCTTTTCTTTCCCGGACATGACCAACCGGGAAATGCAGTAAAACGGAGAGGTGGCAGAGTGGTCGAATGTACCTGACTCGAAATCAGGCGTACGGTTTCCCCGTACCGTGGGTTCGAATCCCACCCTCTCCGCCAGAACACGAAACCCCTTGATCCGGAAGGATCAAGGGGTTTTTCGTTTTGGGGCTGCGGCGCGATGTGTCGATTGCCGTTGCAGTGGCAACGGTTTTGGCCATCGGCACATCGGACGTGCTGATGCGATGACGACGAACTGCGCGACACGAGCGTGTCGCGTCTTCGATGCAACTGCGCCGCATGGCAAGCACCGCGTCCCAATGACGAACCAGCTGTCGAAAGCCCTGACGGGCATTGCACTGCTGACTGCCGTCTCGCAGCCGTGGACATCCGCGGCACTCGTCGAGCAGGCGAACGCGCTGCGGTACGCGGTGGCCGGGTTCCGAAGGAACCGGATGCCTGCGCGGCGGCAGCGTTCAGCGGTGCGCGCCATGGCGAGCGCGTGCCGACTCCCGCCGGCCCGCCATCCGCAATCACGCCGCGGCCGGATACTGCGCGAGCACCCTGTCGCGAATCGACGGCTTGATGTTCGATTGCGCCATGTCGCGGCCGTAGTGCGCGACGACGCGCGGATTCATCACGCGATACCAGAGCGGCGGCACGTACGCGAACAGGATCATCGTCGCGTAGCCGGCCGGCAGTTGCGGCGAATCGTCGAAGTGGCGCAGCGCCTGGTACGAGCGCGTCGGATTCGCGTGATGGTCGGCATGCCGCTGCAACTGGTACAGGAACAGGTTGGTGACGACGTGATTGCTGTTCCACGAATGCTGCGGCGTGCAGCGCTCGTAGCGGCCGCTCGGCAGCTTGCGGCGGCCGAGCCCGTAGTGCTCGACGTAGTTCACGACTTCGAGCAGCGACGCGCCGTAGACAGCCTGGATCACGAGGAACGGGATCACCACTTTGCCGGCCATCGCGATTGCGATGCCCCACACGACGACGGTCATCGCCCATGCGTGCAGCACCTCGTTGCGCCAGGTCCACGGCGAATGGCCAAGCCGCTCGAGGCGTGCTTTTTCGAGCCGCCATGCCGAGCGGATGCTGCCGGTCACGGTGCGTGGCAGGAACGCCCAGAACGACTCGCCGTAGCGCGCGCTCGCCGGGTCCTCGGCCGTCGCGACGCGTACGTGGTGGCCGCGGTTGTGCTCGACGTAGAAGTGACCGTACGCGACCGGCGCGAGCGTGATCTTCGCGAGCCAGCGTTCGAAGCGGTTCGTCTTGTGCCCGAGCTCGTGCGCTGTATTGATCGAGATGCCCGTCGCGGCGCCGAGCGACAGCGCGAAGCCGACGTAGTCGTACCACGCGAGCGTGTGCGTGCCGACGATCCATACGCACATGAAGAACGCGACGTACTCGACGAGCGTCGCGAGATAGACGATGAACCGGTAATAACGCTCCCGTTCGAGGTGCGGCACGACGGCTTCGGGCGGATTGTCGCGATCGTCGCCGATCAGCGTGTCGAGGATCGGGATCACGCCGAACGCGAACAGCGGGCCGAACCACCAGAACACGTGAAAGCCCGTCGAAAGCGCGAGCTGGGCGGAGAGGATCGGCAGCGTGATCGTCAGCGCGCCGAGCAGCCACAGATATCGCTTGCCATCCGACCAGCCCGAAGCCGATCCGTCGGTCATTGCCATTGTCTCCCTCCAGTCGGCCGGCCCGGTAGGCGACCGCATGCACGGTTGTTCGAATCCTCGTTGGCCCGCGACACGCGCGGTGGCACCGGATCGTCGTCCGGTTCTGCCTGTTATACGACCCGTGCGCACGCTTTCCAAACCCCGGCGCTAGGCGCGAGGCTCCAAACGAAGGGGCGCGTGCGACGCGTGTCGGGAAGGGCCGGCGCGCGCCGATTGAAACATGCCGGGGAGGCCGGATCGGCCCGCGTGATCCGCGTGTTTATCAGATGATTGGCGCGTGTGGCGCGCGCGGGTATCGCCTCGCGGGCTCGCAACGAATGTTGCGGCGCAATAAGCGAAATGGGGCTGGTATCGGCGGGGCACCTGTTTCGGCTACATATGTTACGGAACATTACGGCCTTCGGGACGAGATGCAAAGCGCCCGAAACGCGTCTGCCGCGTATCGCAAGGCGAACGAAGCGAGGCGTCGAACGAAGAGGCCGCGGCTGCCGTCCGTCGACACGCGTCGATACGCCGATGCTGCACCTGCACACCGGTTGGTACGCGCCGCCGGCGGCGACGCCTGTCGCCTTTCGATTCGCGCCGCCGTTTGAAAATTACGATTTGACTCATGCCCCGCTTTCGGTTGAAGCTACTAGCTTGCTGTCCGAAGGGGGCTGTGCCTGCATGAGTTCGACCTTGACCGTTCGTCGTATCGTTGCCGACCAGGGCGGCGTGTATCGCGAACTCCGCGCCGCGTCGCTGCGTGAGCCCTACGCACCCGGCGAAGCGCCGGAGGCCGAATTGCTGAACGTCGAAACGGACGCCGCGTCGGCGATTGCCGCGCAACGTGCCGTGTCCGACGAGTCGACGACTTTCCTGCTGTACACCGAAGGCCATCCGGCCGGCATGATCGGCGCGTATTTCGACAACACGCCCGATCGGCGTGCGTTCGTCAGCGAGCTGTGGGTCGCGCACGCGGTGCGTCACCTGCGCGGCGGCGTGCTGCTGCTGGAAACGGCCACCGCGTGGCTCGCCGAGCGCGGCGCTCAGGAGGTCTATGCATGGATCGCCGATGCGAACCGCAACGCGATCCGTTTCTACGAGCGCGCGGGTTTCGGCAACACCGGCGAACACGCGCCGATCGCGCGGATGCCCGGCGCGATGAAGTCGCTGTTCGTGTCGCAAGTGAAGCACTGAAGTGACGCCCGCGCGGCGCGATGAAGGTCTGGTCGCCCGCTTGCCTGCCCGCCTGCCGGTTGCGCGCCTGCCAGGGCCATCGCAACCCGGTGTCCCAAAAATAATGGCCGCGCGCGTGGACGCCTGTAAAATACGCAAAAAATTTTTGCAGAGTGTCCATGTCGCTTAAAAAATCGCCATTCTTCGAGCTGCGCAGCGGATCGGTCGATACGTTGCTGTTCACCGTGAAGACGACCGATCTCGACGCGTTGCGTGCCGAACTGGTCAAGCGCTTCGAAGCGACTCCCGAGTTTTTTGCCGACGATGTCGTCGCGATCGACGTCCGCCGTCTGGCGGAGGGCGAGCGCGTCGCGCTGGCCGATATCCGCCAGATGCTGAACGACGTGCGGATGCGTCCGGTGGGCGTGGTCGCATCGGCAACGCAGGGCTGGGCGGGGGAAGCCGGCCTGCCGTTGCTCGAGGCGCGCGATCGCCGCGCGCCGAAGCCGGCCGAGGGCTCGGAAGCGTCGCCGGTCGCCGAGGCCGTCGTCGCTGCCGCCGCCGCGGCGGCGCCCGAGCAGGCGTCCGAGCCGGCGCCGGCGTCGAACCAGACGGGCGGCCAGACGCTCGTGATCGACCGGCCGTTGCGTTCGGGGCAGCAGATTTACGCGAAAGGGGACCTCGTGGTGCTCGCGCCGGTCAGTCACGGCGCGGAGATCATCGCGGAAGGCAATATCCACATCTACGCGCCGTTGCGCGGCCGCGCACTCGCGGGCGTGCACGGCAATCACGACGCGCGCATTTTCTGCACGTGTCTCGAACCGGAACTGATTTCGATCGCGGGTATCTATCGAACAACCGAGAACCCGTTGCCCGCCGAAGTACTGGGCAAGGCGGTGCAGATCCGGCTCGAAGAGGAAAAACTGATGATCGAACCGCTGCGCCTGACGTAATTCACGCGGTGCGCGCCGGATCGATCGGCTCTCATTGACGAACACAGGGTATTGGGTAAATGGCAAAAATCATCGTGGTGACCTCGGGCAAGGGCGGCGTGGGCAAGACGACGACGAGCGCGAGCTTTGCGTCCGGTATCGCGCTGCGCGGCCACAAGACGGCCGTGATCGACTTCGACGTCGGCCTGCGCAACCTCGATCTCATCATGGGCTGCGAGCGCCGCGTGGTGTACGACCTCGTGAACGTGATCCAGGGCGAAGCGAACCTGAACCAGGCGCTGATCAAGGACAAGAAGTGCGAGAACCTGTTCATCCTGCCGGCGTCGCAGACGCGCGACAAGGATGCGCTGACGCGCGACGGCGTCGAGAAGGTGCTGAACGACCTGGTCGCGATGGACTTCGAATACATCGTCTGCGATTCGCCGGCCGGCATCGAGGCCGGCGCGCTGCACGCGATGTACTTCGCGGACGAAGCGCTGATCGTCACGAACCCGGAAGTGTCGTCGGTGCGCGACTCGGACCGCATTCTCGGCATCCTGTCGTCGAAGACGAAGCGCGCGACCGAAGGCAAGGATCCGATCAAGGAACACCTGCTGATCACGCGCTACAGCCCGAAGCGCGTGAGCGAAGGCGAGATGCTGTCGCTCGAGGACATCAGCGAGATCCTGCGCATCAAGCTGATCGGCGTGGTGCCAGAGTCGGAAGCCGTGCTGCACGCGTCGAACCAGGGCCTGCCGGCCGTGCACATCGACGGCACCGACGTCGCCGAAGCGTACAAGGACGTCGTCGCGCGCTTCCTCGGCGAGGACAAGCCGCTGCGCTTCACCGATTACCAGAAGCCGGGCCTGCTGCAGCGCCTCTTCGGCAGCAAGTAACGGAGGCCGCCCATGTCCATCCTTTCGTTTCTCCTCGGCGAGAAGAAGAAGTCCGCATCGGTCGCGAAGGAGCGCCTGCAGCTCATCATCGCGCACGAACGGGTCGGCGGCCGGCCGCCGGCCGATTACCTGCCGGCGCTGCAGAAGGAGCTCGTCGCGGTCATTTCGAAGTACGTCCATATTTCGGACGATGACATCCGCGTGAGCCTCGAGCGCCAGGACGATCTCGAAGTCCTCGAAGTGAAGATCGAGATCCCGCAAGCCTGACCCTTGCCTGTCCCTCCGCACGGCGGCACTCGCCGCCGTGCGCGTCTTACGCCCTGTTGCACTTTCGGGCACGCCGTAACACGGCGAATGTCGGCCGTTCTCGGTCCTCCCGCATTGAACGAATACGCTCGCGTTACTTGTTCAACCTGGAGGTTGTGATGGCTGTCTCTACCGTTCAACGTCGTATCGTTTCGCTCGCGCTGTTTGCCGCGGGCCTGTCAGCCGTCGTCGCGCCGTTTGCCGCGCATGCGGACGAGATTCTCGTCGGCGCACCCGTGATCGCCCCGCAGGGCCGCGTGGTCATCGCCGAGCCGGTCGCCGTGCGCACCGAGGAAATCGTCGTCGTCGCGCCGAATGCGCCGCCGCCCGTGCGCTACGAGGTCGTGCCGACCACGCGGGTGGGCTATGTGTGGGAGCGCGGTCACTGGCACTGGGACCATGGGCGCTACGTGTGGATCGGTGGTCACTGGGAAGCCGAGCGCGTCGGCATGCAATGGGTGCCGGGCCATTGGGACCAGCGCGGTCCGAACTGGTTCTGGACCCGCGGCCACTGGGCGTGACGGAGGCGCGTGATGAAAAGAACCGCAATCGCCATCGCGCTCGTCGCGATCACGCTGGCCGGGTGCATCGTCGTGCCGGCGCGGCCCGTCTACTACCGGCCGGCACCCGTCGTGATTTACTGAGCGTCGCGCGGGCCGGGCTGCGCCGGGGCGTGCGTGCCGGGCGCAGCCGGCCCAGCGTCGTGCGTCGCCGCCGCGTGCGTAGCGTGTTCGCCCGGCGCAGCGGCGGTCGGCGCGTCGGTGCCTTCGTCGCGCAGCGTGTCGAGCGGATCGGCGGGCGCGGCGGTCGCATCCTGCGGCTCGGTGACGCCGGTCGCACCCGCCGCACCCATCGAGGCGGCCGCGGCCGGTTCCGCGGCCGCAGCGGGCGGCGCGAGATAACGCTGCGCGAGCGTTTCGTAGAGCGGCGGCGCGAAAAAGCGCGACACGCGGCTCGACACCAGCGCGGTGGCCATCAGCGAAATCACGAGCGCGTGGCCGTTGATCATCTCCATCACGATCACGAACGACGTGATCGGCGACTGCGTGACGGCCGCAAGATAGCCGACCATCGCGAGCGCGATCAGCATCGGCAGGCTCATGTTGCCGAACACGATGTGCAGCAGGTTGCCGAACCCGGCGCCGATCGACAGCGACGGTGCGAAGATCCCGCCCGGGATGCCCGGCAGGTACGACGCGACCATCGACACCATTTTCAGGAACGGGTAGAACACCGACAACTGCTCGCGGCCGTCGAGCAGGCCGCGCGCCTCGGCATAGCCGCTGCCGAACGTCGTGCCGCCCGACACGAGGCCGGCGACGGCGATCACGAAGCCGCATAGCGCGGCGAACGCGATCGGCCGCTCGCGATACAGGCCGAGCAGTTGCGCAGGCAGCCAGCGGCCCGTATTGAGCAGCAGCCAGCAGAACAGGCCGCCCGCGATGCCCGTCACGATCGCGGTGACCAGCACCGCGAGCGCCAGCAGCTTCGGAAAATGGAGGCCGGCATCGATCGTGCCGAAATACGTGTAGTTGCCGTTCAGGCCGAGCGCGACGACGCCGGCGAGGATGATCGCGGTGATCAGCACGCCGCTCGCGCGCGCGGAGAAGCTGCGGGTCAGCTCCTCGATCGCGAACACGATTCCGGCGAGCGGCGTATTGAATGCGGCCGACAGCCCGGCCGCCGCGCCGGCCAGCACCAGCTGGCGTTCGATCTGCGCATTCGAGCGCGGGTAGAAGCGCCGCAGGTTGAACATCAGCGCCGCGCCAACCTGCACGGTCGGCCCTTCGCGGCCGATCGTGAAGCCGCCCAGAATGCCCAGGAACGAGACCAGCACCTTGCCGAACAGGATGCGCAGCGTCAGCAGCCGGGCGCCGAACGCGCTCGGGCGCGCATGCAGCGTCGCGATTACCTGCGGGATGCCGCTGCCCTCGGCGCCGCGGAAGAAGCGGCGTGTGATCCACACCGACAGGGCGGCGATCGCCGGCGTCAGCAGCAGCGGCAGCCACGTGGCATGATCGCGCATCGTGCGGAACGTCTCGTAGCCCCAGTCGATCAGCCGCGCATAGAGCACGGCCGCGAGGCCGACGACGATCGCGCCGAGCCAGAAAACGCCGTACTGGCGCCAGATTCGCAGCGAGCGGCGGGTGAGAGCAGGAAACAGCGCGGGAAGGGCGGGGCGTGGCATCGGCGCGGGCCGGAAGGCAAAGACCGCATTATAAGAACGAACCGCAGCCACGCCGTGGGCGACAGCGTTTCGCAAGCTTGATGCATTTTGTTACAAACGTAATGTCGAAGTAATGTTCGCGCACGGCAACCGTCGCTAGCATGCCGAAATGGTCGTCAATCCCCACATATCGTGAAACGCATCCTCATCGTAAAAGTGACGTCGCTCGGCGACGTCGTCCAGACGCTACCCGTCGTCGCGGACCTGCATCGCGCCTTTCCCGGCGTGACGGTCGACTGGGCCGTCGACGAATCGTGCGCCGAGGTCGTGCGCTGGCACCCGGGCGTGAGCGCCGTCCTGTGCGCACCGCTGCGACGCTTCAAGAAGCTCCGGAATGCCGGCGACCTGAAGGCGATCTCGGCGTCGATCGGCGCGTTGCGCGCGCACCGCTACGATGCCGTCATCGACCTGCACGGCGTCTACAAGAGCGCGATCATTTCCGCGCTGGCGCGCGCCGCGCGCCGCTTCGGCTACCAGACGCAGGATCTCGGCGAAACGGGCGCACGCTTCGCGTATTCGCATCGCTTCGGCCCGCGGCCGGACTGCGACGCATGGCACGGGATGCGCGTGAGCGCCGGCGAGGCGTTCGGCTACGTGCCCGAAGGCGTCGCCACGTACGGCATCGTCGCGCCGCAGGACGCGAGCCTGCCGGCCGCCGTGACCGACGGCGCGCCGTTCATGCTGCTGTTCCATGCGACGTCCAATCCCGACAAGAAATGGCCGGCCGACCACTGGGCCGCGCTCGCCACGCAGATGATGGCGCGTGGCGTGCGCGTGCTGGTGCCGTGGGGATCGGCTGCCGAGCATGACGATGCGCAGGACATCGCCGCGCGCGCGCCGGGCGCGATCGTGCTGCCCGCGATGACCGTGCGCGAACTCGGTGCGGCGCTCGGCCGGGCCGCGCTCGTGGTGGGGGTCGATACGGGGTTCGTGCATATGGCGCACGCGCTGCAGCGGCCGACCGTGATGATTTTCGTCGCGACGTCGCGTCACCATTGCGGCATCGGCGGCGCACCGAATGCACTGTCGATCGGCGAGCCGGGCACGATCCCGTCCGTCGAGCAGGCGCTCGACGCGATCGATACGGTCGATCCTGCGTATGGCGCGCTGCGCGCGCGACTGACCGCCTGACGCAGCGGGGCGGGCCGGTTCAGGCCAGCAGTGCCTCGACCGTGATGACGGCGGCGATGGCCGCCAGATTCGCCAGCAGCGCCTCGAACACGAGGCCGCGCCATGTCTTCGGCCGGAAGCGCAGCGCGAGCAGCAGCGCGCCACCCAGCGCGAGCGCGAGGATCAGGACGAGATCGGCATTGCCGAGGCGGATGTTCATGGCGGCGGCTCCTTCGGGGCGGGATCCGGGGGGCGCGCAGCGGCGCGCCCAGGATCGAGTATAGGTAGCGCCGGTCGCTGCACAACCCGGGCCGCCCCTGAGTCTCAGACGAGCGACGCGTCGCGCGTTTCGCGCATCAGCAGCACGCCGACCAGGCTGATCGCCGCCGCGACCGAGACGTAGCCGCCAACCCACGACAGCCCGCCGCGCGCAGCCAGCAGTTGCGCGATATACGGCGCGATCGACGCGCCGAGGATCCCGCCGAGGTTGTACGCGACGCCCGCGCCCGTGTAGCGGACGTTGGTCGGGAACAGTTCCGGCAGCAACGCGCCCATCGGCGCGAACGTCACGCCCATCAGGAACAGTTCGATCGTCAGGAACAGCGCGACGAGCGGCATCGAGCCGCTGCCGAGCAGCGGTTCCATTGCAAAACCCGACAGCAGCGCGGCGATTGCGCCGACCACGAGCACCGGCTTGCGGCCGAAACGGTCCGATGCCCACGCGGAAAGCGGCGTCGCGAGCCCCATGAACACGACCGCGAAACACAGCAGGCCGAGGAAGCTCTGGCGCGGAATATGCAGCGCCGACACGCCGTACGACAGCGAGAACACCGTCGAGATATAGAACAGCGTGTAGCAGACGACCATCGCGAGCGCGCCGAGCAGCGTCGGCTGCCAGTGTTGCGTGACGAGCGTCGCGACCGGCACGCGCACGCGCTCGTTGCGGTCGAGCGCCGCCTGGAACGCGGGCGTTTCGGTGATCTTGAGCCGCACGTACAGGCCGACCGCGACGAGCACTGCGCTGACCAGGAACGGGATGCGCCAGCCCCAGCTGCGGAACTGCTCGTCGGACAGCGATAGCGCGAGCGCGAAGAACAGCCCGTTCGACATCAGGAAGCCGACCGAGGGCCCGAGCTGCGGGAACATCCCGAACCAGCCGCGCTTGCCCTGCGGCGCGTGCTCGGTCGCGAGCAGCGCTGCGCCGCCCCATTCGCCGCCGAGGCCGATCCCCTGGCCGAAGCGCAGCACGCACAGCAGCACCGGCGCGAGCGTGCCGATCGCGTCGTAGCCGGGCACGAAGCCGATCGCGGTGGTGGACACGCCCATCACGAGCAGCGACGCGACGAGCGTCGATTTGCGGCCGATGCGGTCGCCGAAATGCCCGAACAGGAACGAGCCGATCGGGCGCGCAATGAACGCGATGCCGAACGTGACGAATGCGGACAGCGCCTGCGCGGTCGCGGAGCCGTGCGGGAAGAAGACGGGGCCGATGACGAGCGCGGCGGCCGTCGCGTACACATAGAAATCGTAGAACTCGATCGCGGTGCCGATGAAGCTCGCGAACACGATGCGCCGGTGGCTGACGGCGCCGGCCGAGCCGGTTGCGTGTGCAACGGCCGGGGGAGATGCGGACATGGATGTCTCCGTTTTGTCGTTGGGGCGGTCGGCTGTGCGTGCGCTCGGGCAGGCGGACGCCTGCCGGGGGCAGCCGAGCGGATGATGCGGTGGCGCCGTGGACGCGCGCCGTGGCGCGAACGTCACCCGCCGGTCGACGATGGAGACGGGTATGTCGCCGCCGCCCGGTGCCGGCGTGGTCGGCTCGCATGCCGGATGGGGCGCGCGAACGCGCGCGCGGCGTGATGGCCGCGCGATTGCGGAAAATTATAGCCAGCGCCGCCGCACACCGGCAATCGCGGCGCGGCGGGCGGTCAGTCGAGCGATTGCGCCTGCGCGGACGCAGTGCTTTGCAACTGGAAGTGACCGTCGTCGTTGAAGAGCCAGCCTTCCATCATTTCGATCTGACCGTTGCCGTCGAGCAGTCGCGACGGCGGCGTCGGCAGCGGCGCCGAGCGGCGCAGCGACGCGAGCGCGAGCGCTTCCGCTTCGCTGTCGCCGTTGCTGCGATAGACGGAGGCGTTGACGAGGCGGCCGTTGCGATCGACGGTGAATGCGACGACGACGAGCGAGCGGAGCATCGCCTGCGGTGTGCCGTGCAGTACGCCGGACGGATTGCGTTCGGCAACGCGTTGCGCGATCTCGACGCGATACTGGGCGCGGCTCGCGCTGCGCGTGATCGACGGAATCGTCAGGGCCGGGTGCAGCGACGGCGGCGGCGTGATCGTGCATGCGGCAAGCATAGTGGCGACGGCCAGCGCAGCAACACGCAGCCGGTCGACGCGCGGATGGAGAACGGGGCGCATGGGAGATAGCCAGAAGTGACTATAAAAAAATGATAGGCGTGCGCACGCAAGCCGATATCGGGAGAAACGCATAACGCGCGATGCGAGACGTTGCGATCGCTGATGATGACGGTCGGGCGCCGCATCGCACGTCGTGATGTGACGTGACATGTGACAGCGCGCTCGACTCGCTCGCGTTACGGCAGCGCACGCGCATGCCGGCGCGCCATGTTGCAAGTTTGAAAGCTTGAAAGGCGCGGCGCGCGAGTCCCGCGCAGGCTCGCGTCGATCGTCCGGCTGCGCGTAGCGGTCGCCGAATGCGGCACTGCGACCGACGTCCGCACAATCACATGCGATGTCCTTCGTCCGATTCAGAAGCCGTGCGTGACGAGCGACAGCACCGACAGGTCGGGATGCGTGCCGTCGATGATGCTCTTGCCGATGTGCACGGCTTCGTGGACTGCTTCATCGATGCTCGCGAAGCTTTCCTCGCCGTCCGCGTGGAACGGCACTGCGTGGCCGGGCAGTGCGGGATTCGCGCCCGGATGGCACACGTAGCCGGTGTACGTGTAGCGCGTGTCGCTGCCGGGCGCGGCGGCCGGCACGACATGGATCTCGAAGCCTTCGTAATCGACGTGATCCGTCGGTGTCGACAGTTCGGTCATGGCGATCTCCGTGTGCCGCGCGCAGGGGTGGCGTGTGCGGCATCGAGTACGCGGCGGCGGTCGTGTCGCCGTGTTGAACGAATTCTAGGTGATCGCGGGGCGGGCAGGGAGGCTTCCGGCGGGGCGCGACAGCGGCCGTTGCGCGGATTCGGTTGTGCGCTGCCGCGAGCGCGAGTTCCGCCTCGACGGACGCGCTCGCTCGCATGGCTGCGTCACTGTTTGCAGCGCGCGTCCTTTCGCTGCACGACCACGATCACCGGGTACTTCTGGCCGTGGTCGAGCTCGACGCGCGCCACGACGGTCAGCGTTGCCGGATCGGAATCGTCGTATACGCTGACCTGTTCATTCCGCAGGTAGGTCACGCCGGTGCAGTTCGACGTGCGCCCGTCGTCCGACACCTTGCACTGGAGATCGTTGTCCTTCAGGTAGTTGTAGGGCGACGGGCTCGCGAGGTATTCGCTCAGGCCGCGCGGCGAGCCGCCGACGCCGGTCACGTAAGCGATCGCGCACGACGCCTGCGCGCCGCTGCCGGAGGCGGTGTCGGCCGCCGCGTGCGTGCTGACGGCAGCCAGCATGGCGACGAGCGACGAGACGATGAAGGGTTTCATGACGTGGGTTTCCCGTTTTCGCGAATCGGAGCGCGGGATTGTAACGGCAACCGGTGCGATGCGTCGGAACGTTGGGGCAGGGGCGTGCGGACAAACAAAAACCCCGTCATTCAGCGAATGGACGGGGTTTGGCGAATTTCCTGGCGGAAGCGGTGAGATTCGAACTCACGGACAGTTTCCCGTCGCTGGTTTTCAAGACCAGTGCCTTAAACCGCTCGGCCACGCTTCCACGCGAGGCGGCATTGTAACCGAAATGCCGCCGCTGTCGACCGGAGTCGGCATCGCTTCAATCGTCGCGCAGGAACAATTCCTGCAGGTCGTTGAGGAAACGCTGGCCGAGCGGCGTCGGCGCGATCTGCGTGAAATCGCGCGTGATCAGCCCGCGCCGTTCCGCTTCCTTCAGCGCCGGCTCGATCGTGCTCATCGGCAGGCCCGTGCGTTCGGCGAAGCTGTGCACGGGGAAGCCCTCGACGAGCCGCAGCGTGTTCAGCATGAACTCGAACGGCAGGTCGCGCGCGCCGACTTCACGCTCTTCCTGCACGGCCGCGCCGGCCATCGCCTGCTCGATGAAGGTCGCCGGATGCTTGTAGCGTGCCTGCCGCAGGATCCGGTTCGGGAACGACAGCTTCGTGTGCGCGCCCGCGCCGATCCCGAGATAGTCGCCGAAGCGCCAGTAGTTCAGGTTGTGCTTGCACTGATGATTCGGCTTCGCGTAAGCGGAAACCTCGTAGCGCCCGTAGCCGGCCTCGGCCGTGCGCGCGTGGATCCATTCCTGCATGTCGGCCGACGCGTCGTCGTCGGGGACGACCGGCGGGAACTTCGCGAACAGCGTGTTCGGCTCGAGCGTCAGGTGATACAGCGACAGATGCGGCGGCGCGAACGACAGCGCGGTCTCGATGTCCGTGCGGCATTCGTCGAGCGTCTGGTTCGGCAGCGCGAACATCAGGTCGAGGTTGAAGTTGTCGAAGTTCTTCGCGGCGATCTCGACGGCCGCGCGCGCCTGCGCGGTGTCGTGAATCCGGCCGAGCGCCTTCAGGTGCGCCTCGTTGAAGCTCTGGATGCCGACCGACAGCCGGTTCACGCCGCTTGCGCGGAACTGCGCGAACTTCGCGGCCTCGAACGTGCCCGGATTCGCCTCGAGCGTGATCTCGGCATCGGCGTCGAGCGGCAGCAGCGCGCGCACGTCGGACAGCATCCGGTCGAGACCGGCCGCCGACAGCAGGCTCGGCGTGCCGCCGCCGATGAACACGGTATGCACCTGCCGTCCCCACACGAGCGGCAGCGCCTGCTCGAGATCGGCGCGCAGCGCGTCGAGATACTCGGTTTCCGGGAACCGTTCGCCTTTCCACTCGTGCGAGTTGAAATCGCAGTACGGGCACTTGCGCACGCACCATGGAAAATGCACGTACAGCGCGAGCGGCGGCAGCGACGTGAGCCGCACCTGTCCGGGCGACGTGAACGTCGCCACGACGCGCGCGCCGGTTTCCGCGGCCTGGCTCATGCGACCTCCCGCAGCGGATAGGTATCGGGCACGGTCATGCTTCCTCCGCGAGCCGCGCAAGCAGCGCCTTCAGCGCAAGCGCGCGATGGCTGTGCGCATTTTTCACGGCCGGCTCGAGTTCGGCTGCCGTCGCGCCGAGCGACGGCAGGTAGAAATACGGGTCGTAGCCGAATCCGTGCTCGCCGCGCGGCGCGTCGACGATCTCGCCGGCCCAGCGCCCTTCGGCGAACAGCGGCTCGGGATCGTCCGCATGGCGCACGAGCGCGAGCACGCAGCAATAGTATGCGCGCCGGTCGTCGACGCCGCGCAACTGCTCGACGAGATACGCGTTGTTCGCCGCGTCGCCGTTGTCGCGGCCCGCGCGCTGCGCGTAGCGCGCCGAATAGACGCCCGGCGCGCCGCGCAGCACGCGCACGCACAGGCCCGAATCGTCGGCGATCGCCGGCAGCCCGGTGAGCCGCGACGCGTGCCGCGCCTTCGTCAGCGCGTTCTCGATGAACGTGCCGAACGGCTCGTCCGCCTCGGGCACCGCAAGGTCGCCCTGCGGCACGATCTCGATGCCGACCGTCGAGAACAGCGCGGTGAATTCGCGCAGCTTGCCGGGGTTGTTCGACGCGAGAACGATGCGCGACAGAGGCGCGATGGTGCGATCGTCAGGCATGGCCGGCGCCCAGGACGTCCTTCTGCAGTTGCACGAGCTCGGCGATCCCGCCCTGCGCGAGGTCGAGCAGCGCGTTCATCTCGGCGCGCGAGAACGGCACGCCTTCGGCCGTGCCCTGGACTTCGACGAAACCGCCGGCGCCCGTCATCACGACGTTCATGTCGGTGTCGCAGCGCGAATCTTCCGCGTAGTCGAGGTCGAGCACCGGTGCGCCTTCGTACACGCCGACCGAGATCGCGGCGACGTGGTCGGTGAGCGGCGAGCGCGTGAGCTTGCCGGCCGCCATCAGTTTCGACACGGCATCGTGCGCGGCGACGAATGCGCCGGTGATGCTCGCCGTGCGCGTGCCGCCGTCAGCCTGGATCACGTCGCAGTCGATGTGGATCGTGCGCGGGCCGAGCGCCTCGAGATCGAACACCGCGCGCAGCGCGCGGCCGATCAGGCGCTGAATTTCCTGCGTGCGGCCCGTCTGCTTGCCGCGCGCGGCTTCGCGGTCGCTGCGCGTGTGCGTCGCGCGCGGCAGCATCCCGTATTCGGCGGTCAGCCAGCCTTGCCCGCGATCACGCAGGAATTCGGGCACGCGCTCGACGACGCTCGCGGTGCAGAGCACCTTGGTGTCGCCGAATTCGACCAGCACGGAGCCTTCCGCATGTTTCGTGTAGTGGCGCGTGAGGGCGACCTTGCGCAGTTCGTCGGCGCGGCGGCCGCTCGGGCGGGAAAGGGAGGACGTCATGTGGGAATCGCGGAAGGAGAGGAAACCCCGATTTTAGCGCCGAACGGCGGGCTTGCCCGGCGGGGTGGTCCGCAAAAATGGGATAATGCGCGCTTCCCGCCCCGCGCTGGTCCGATGCGCCGGGCGCCTCGACATATCCCCGCCCGCGAGGGCAACCAGACGGCGAGACGAACCATGATCTACAGCATGACGGGCTACGCGAGCGCGACGCGCGAACTCGCAACGGCCACCGGCAACGGCGGCACCAGCGTGTCGGTCGAACTGCGCACCGTGAACTCGCGCTTCCTCGACCTGAATTTCCGGATGCCGGACGACGTGCGCGCGTGCGAACCCGCGCTGCGCGAAATGCTGATGAACAAGCTGTCGCGCGGCAAGGTCGACGTGCGCATCAACCTGCAGCGCGGCGAACAGAGCATCGGCGCGGGCGCGCTGAACCAGTCGGCGCTCGGCCAGCTTGCCGATCTCGAGCGCGCGGTGCTCGACTCGTTCCCGGGCGTCGGCCGCCTGCGCGCGGGCGAGATCCTGCGCTGGCCCGGCGTGATCGCCGAAAGCGGCGTGTCGGCCGACGCGATCCGCGACGCGGTGCTCGCATGCGGCAAGGAAGCGATCGGCGAACTCGTCGTCGTGCGTTCGCGCGAAGGCGCGCAACTGGCGACGATGCTGCTGTCGAACGTCGCCGAGATGGAAGCGATCGTCGCGCGCATCACGCCGCTCGTGCCGGAGCTGATCGCGAAGCATCAGCAGAAGATCGTCGAGCGGCTGCAGGAGGCGCTCGGCATCGCGGCGCCCGAAGGCAGCGCGCCGATCGTGACGCGCGAGGAAGCCGCGGAACGCATTCGTCAGGAAGTGACGATGTACGGGATCCGGATCGACATCGCGGAAGAGCTGTCGCGGCTCACCGCGCACCTGAACGAAACGCGTCATGTGATCGAGAAGGGCGGCCGCGTCGGCAAGCGTCTCGACTTCATGATGCAGGAGCTGAATCGCGAAGCGAACACGCTCGGCTCGAAGGCGGCGGCGAAGGAACTGGCCGACGCGTCGATGGCGCTCAAGCTGTTGATCGAGCAGATGCGCGAGCAAGTGCAAAACCTGGAGTAACGCAACATGATCGAATCCACTCACGACGGCCACGCCGCGCATTCGCTGCACGGCGGCGTCTATCCCGGCAACCTGTTCATGGTCGTCGCACCGTCGGGCGCCGGCAAGTCGACGCTCGTGAATGCGCTGCTGTCGAAGGACAGCGACATCTGCCTGTCGATCTCGTACACGACGCGCAAGCCGCGCCCGGGCGAACAGGACGGCCAGCATTACCACTTCACGACCGTCGACGATTTCCGCACGCGTCACGCGGCGCACGAATTCCTCGAGAGCGCGGAAGTGCACGGCAACTATTACGGCACGTCGCGCGTGTGGATCGAAGAGCAGATGAAGAACGGCCATGACGTGCTGCTCGAAATCGACTGGCAGGGCGCGCTGCAGGTAAAGAAGCAGTTTCGCAACGCGGTCGGCATCTTCATCCTGCCGCCGTCGCTCGACGCGCTCGAGGAGCGTTTGAAGAAGCGCGGCCAGGACGAGCCGAACGTGATCACGCGGCGTCTGCTTGCCGCCGGCAGCGAGATCGCGCACGCGTCGGAAGCGGAATACGTGGTGATCAACGAGAATTTCGAGCGTGCGCTCGCGGAGCTCGAATGCATCGTCGCGGCGACGCGCCTGCGCTTTGCTTCGCAGTACGCGCGACACGCCGAGCTGTTCATCGAGCTCGGCATCCATCTGCCCCACGCGGAATGACGCGGGGCACGAGGGACATAAGGTAGAATAAGCACTATATTCAGAAGGAATTACCAACATGGCTCGCATTACCGTCGAAGACTGCCTGAAGCAAATCCCGAATCGCTTCGAACTGGCGCTCGCCGCCACCTATCGCGCGCGGCAGCTCGCGCAAGGCCATACGCCGAAGATCGAAAGCCGCGACAAGCCGACCGTCGTCGCGCTGCGCGAGATCGCCGCCGGCCAGGTCGGCGTCGAGATGCTGAAGAAGGTGCCGGTGTAACGCGCATCCGGCCCGTTCCAGCCATGTAGTCCACGCGCGCAACGACTCGACCTGGAGGCGAATATGAGCACCACCCCATCGTCCGCCTCCGCGGATTCGACCACCGAAGCCACGGCCCAGTCGCCTGCGCGCCAGTACATCGACGCGGTCCTCGAACAGTCCTTCCGGCATCTGTTCGGGCCGACCGCCACTCCGGAGCAGCCGCGCAAGCACGGCGTCGTTTCGATCGCGAAACTGACGGCCGCGCTTGCCGAGTATCTCGCCCCGGACGAAATCAAAGAGGTCAAGGCGGCGTTCCACTTCAGCGACGAAGCCCACCTCGGTCAATATCGCCAGAGCGGCGAACCCTACATCACCCATCCCGTCGCCGTCGCGGAAATCTGCGCCGGCTGGAAGCTCGACGCGCAGGCCGTGATGGCCGCGCTGCTGCACGACGTGATGGAAGACCAGGGCGTGACCAAGAACGAGCTGGCCGAACGGTTCGGTCCGAAGGTCGCCGAACTGGTCGACGGCTTGTCGAAGCTCGACAAGATGGAATTCCGCAGCCGCGAGGAAGCGCAGGCGGAAAACTTCCGCAAGATGCTGCTGGCGATGGCGCGCGACGTGCGGGTCATCCTCGTCAAGCTCGCCGACCGCCTGCACAACATGCGCACGCTCGGCGCGGTGCCGATGGAAAAGCGCCGCCGCGTCGCGCGGGAAACGCTCGACATCTATGCGCCGATCGCGCACCGGCTCGGGTTGAACAACACGTATCGCGAGCTGCAGGACATGAGCTTCGCGAACTTCAACCCGCATCGCTACGCGACGCTCGAGAAGGCCGTGAAGGCCGCGCGCGGCAACCGCCGCGAAGTGATCAGCAAGATCCTCGAGGCCGCGCAGCGCGCGATGGCCGACGCGAAGATCGACGCCGAGATCACCGGCCGCGAAAAAACCATCTACAGCGTCTACCGCAAGATGCGCGACAAGCAGCTGTCGTTCTCGCAGGTACTCGACGTGTACGGCTTTCGCGTCGTCGTAGACAGCCCGCTCGACTGCTACACGTGCATCGGCGCGCTGCACTCGCTGTACAAGCCGGTGCCCGGCAAGTTCAAGGACTACATCGCGATCCCGAAGATCAACGGCTATCAGTCGCTGCACACGACGCTCGTCGGCCCGTTCGGCGCGCCGATCGAGTTCCAGGTGCGCACGCGCAAGATGCACGAGATTGCCGAGGCGGGGGTCGCCGCGCACTGGCTGTACAAGAACGGCAGTGCGGATCTCAGCGACGTGCAGAAGCGCGCGCACCAGTGGCTGAAGTCGTTGCTCGACATCCAGAGCGAAGCCGGCGATTCGAGCGAATTCCTCGAGCACGTGAAGATCGACCTGTTCCCCGACGCGGTCTACGTGTTCACGCCGAAGTCGAAGATCATGGCGCTGCCGCGCGGCGCGACGGCGCTCGATTTCGCCTATTCGATCCACAGCGATCTCGGCAACCAGTGCGTGGCCGTGAAGATCAACAACGAACTGCTGCCGCTGCGCACCGAGCTGAAGAGCGGCGACATCGTCGAGGTGATCACCGCGCCGTACTCGAAGCCGAACCCCGCGTGGCTCGGCTTCGTGCGTACCGGCAAGGCGCGCTCGGCGATTCGTCACTACCTGAAGACGATGCGCCTGAACGAATCCGTGCAGCTTGGCGAGCGGCTCGTCGACCAGAGCCTGAAGGGCTATGGTCTCGCGCTGGCCGACGTTGCGCCGGAGGTGTGGGAAAAGCTCGTGCAGTGGACGGGCAACAAGAGCCGTCAGGAAATTTTCGCGGATATCGGCCTCGGCCGCCGCGTCGCCGCGGTGATGGCCAAGCGCATCGAGGTGCTGATGAGCGGCCGCGACGCGGACGACGACCTGCCGAAGTCCGAGCGGCATCCGGCGCATCATGCGCCGCCGGTCGTGATTACCGGTACCGAAGGGATGTCCGTGCAGTTGTCGGCATGCTGCCGGCCGATTCCGGGCGACGCGATCATGGGCTACATCGGCATCGGCCTGGGGATGGCGATTCATACGACCGATTGCCGCGTCGCGCAGCGCATCCATCGCCGCGATCCGGGCCGCTGGATCGACGTCGAATGGGCGCCGCAGCCGGGCCGGCTGTTCGATGTCGCGGTGAAGGCGCTCGTGAAGAACACGAAGGGCATCTTTGCGCGCGTCGCGGCGGACATCACGTCGGCCGACGCGAACATCGTCCATATCGCGATGGACGAGGATCTGACGCACGAATCGACGGTGCTGCGTTTCGTGATCCAGGTCAGCGATCGCGTGCATCTCGCGAACGTGATGCGGCGCGTGCGAACCAATCCGGACGTGATGCGGATCATGCGCGAGCGCTCGACCGACGACGGCGCGCATGCGCGCCACGACGGCGGCATGCGCATCGAGCGCGAACGGCAGGATTATTGACGCGTACCCTTCTTGAGGGCGATCGCTCAACGGCGGCCGATGGCCGCCGTTTTCATGTGTGTTGTGGAGCGAAGGTGCGGCCTTGCCGGCGCTCTTCCGAAGCGCATCGGGCGCTCGCAAATCGGGGTGTGAATGACGGGGGGGGGCAGAAAAGAAAAAGGGCCTTCCCGGAGGAAAGCCCTTTTAAGGTGGCGCGGCTGGCAGGATTCGAACCCACGACCCCTTGGTTCGTAGCCAAGTACTCTATCCAACTGAGCTACAGCCGCACGCAAAACGGTACTGCTTCAACTGTCGGAACCTTCTGCGATGGGAAGGCCCCCAAAAAGGTGGCGCGGCTGGCAGGATTCGAACCCACGACCCCTTGGTTCGTAGCCAAGTACTCTATCCAACTGAGCTACAGCCGCACGCAAAAC